>DASZIQ010000050.1:0-169349 GCA_035948945.1 Solirubrobacteraceae bacterium | reverse complement strand
CACCACCGCGTGCACGCCGTCCACACCGGCCGTCCCATCGCCGTGGTAATCCACCACCGACCCATCCCACTCATCCTCATCCACGTGCTCACGCACGCCCGGCTCCACCGCCACCCACTCGACGCCGAACAGGGCATCGCGGGGTGCGGCTCCCGTCACGCTGAGCTCGCCAACTGCAGCCGCTCGCAACCTCAGCGAATCGACCGACGCCACCACGCCGTCCTCGTCGGCCAGCACCACCGACACGCCCTCCCCGCGCGGCGCCAGACACACCCGCAGGCGCGTCGCGCCCCTCGCGCGCAGATTCACGCCACTCCATGCGAACGGCAGCCGCGGACCGCCATCGGCTCCGCGGGCGGGCGAGTCCGGATCCAGCGCCGCGACGGCATGCAGCGCGGCGTCGAGCAGCGCCGGGTGCAGACCGAACGAGCCGGCCTCCCGCGCCTGCGCCTCACCCAGCTCGACCTCGGCGAACACCTCCTCGCCGCGCCGCCACACGCCCCGCAAACCCTGGAACGCCGGGCCGTACTCCAGCCCCGCGCCGGCGAGCCCGTCATAGATGCCGTCCACGTCGAGCTCCACGCCATCGGGCGGCGGCCACGCCCCGGTCAGCTCGGCGACGGCCGCGTCCCCGAGCGCCGCCGCTTCCTCGGGGGCGAGCACGCCGGTCGCGTGACGCACCCACGGCGCCCGCTCGCCCTCGGCCGTGGCAGCCTCCGTGCGCGCATACACCTCGACGGCGCGGGCGGGCGGGACGGCATCGTCCGGCTCGCCGACCGCGAGCTGGACCTGCACCGCCGCGCCCTGGCGCAGCGCCAACGGCGCCTCCAGCACCATCTCCCGCAGGCAGCCGCAACCCAACTGCCCACCGGCGTGCAGCAGCAGCTCCGCCAGCGCGGCGCCCGGCAGTAGAGCCATGCCCGCCACCGCGTGGTCGGCCAGCCACGGGTGCGTCTCCAGTGAGAGGCGGCCGGTGAACAGCCACCCCTCGCTGTCCGCGAGCGCGACCGCCGCGCCCAGCAGCGGATGCCCAGCCCGCTCCATCCCGACCGCGCCGGCATCGCCCGCGAAGCCGCTCCCCGGCGCCAGCCAGTAGCGCTCGCGCTGGAAGGCGTACGCGGGGAGCGTCACGCGCTTGGCGCCCATCCCGCCGAACACCGCACTCCAGTTCACGCTCACGCCGCGCGTCCACATCTCACCGATTGCGGTGATCAGCGCCCGCGGCTCGGCCTGCCCCCGGCGCAGCACCGGCCTGACCGCCATGGGTGCGTCGGCGCCGCCTCCTCCTCCGCCGCCGCCGCCTGGTTCGCGTGTGCCATCTCGATCGCGACCCTGAACCGTCTGGTTCACCATCGCGCCCGGCGCACCATCGGGTTCGCGTACCCCATCCTCTCGATCGCGATACTCAACCGACTGGTTCACCATCGCGCTAAGTGCACCATCTGGGCCAAGCTCGAGGAAGCACCTCACGCCTTCCTGCGCCAACCACTTCACACCGTCGGCGAATCTCACCGTCTCACGTATGTGGCGCCTCCAGTAGGCGGCGGTGCGGAGGTCCTCGCCCACCGCCGGCGCGCCGGTGAGGTTCGAGATCAGCGGGATCCGCGGCTCCGCGAACTCCACCTCCTCCGCGATCCGCTCGAACTCCTCGAGCATCCCCTCCATCCGCGGCGAGTGAAACGCATGGCTCACCCGCAGCTTCGTGGTCTTGCGGCCCCGCTCCGTCCACATCCGCGCCAGCTCGTCCACCGCATCCTCGTCGCCGGACACGACCACCGCGCCCGGCGCGTTCACCGCCGCGAGCGCCACCCTGCTCTCCCAGCCCTCCACAGTGGCGAGCGAGTCGCGCAGCTCCCGCTCGCTCGCGGCGATCGCCACCATCGCGCCGCCCTCGGGCAGCGCCGCCATCAGGCGTCCGCGCGCCGCGACCAGCGCGCATCCGTCCTCCAGCGAGAGCACGCCCGCCACGTGCGCCGCCGCCAGCTCGCCCACCGAGTGGCCGATCAGGAAGTCGGGGCGCACGCCCCACGCCTCCACCAGGCGGTACAGCGCGACCTCCAGTGCGAACAACGCCGGCTGCGCCAGCTCCGTGCCGTCCAGCGCGCCCTCATCCACGCTCTCGCTTGCCGGCCCGCTCGCCGTCGCGCCGGTGGGCTCCTCCTCGCCGAACACCGTCGCCCGCAGGGGGCGCTCCAGGTGCCCGTCCATGCTCGCGCACACCTCGTCGAACGCCGCGCGGAAGGCTGGGAATGTCTTGTACAAATCGCGGCCCATACCGATCCGCTGCGCGCCCTGCCCGGTGAACATGAACGCCACCCTCCCGCCGGCGACGCCCACCGGCGAGGCCTCCGCGGAGCGGCCCTCGGCAAGCGCGGCGAGACCCTCCACCAACTCCTCTCGATCGGCGCCCACCACCACCGCGCGGCGCTCCAGCCGCGGGCGCGCCGCGAGCGCAAGGGCAACATCGGCGATGCCGAGCTCGTGGTCGGTCGCCACGAACTCCGCCAGCCGCGCCGCCTGCGCCTCCAACCCGCCCTCGCCGCGGCCCGACACGACCCATGCGAGCGTCTCGGGGGCTGCGACGCGCGCCGGCGCGCGCGGGAGGACACCGTGCGCCGGCACACCCGCGCCGTCAGCGCCGGCGGCGAGGTACGCCGAGGGCGTGGTGGGGGTGGCGGTGGGCGTGGGGGTGGCGGTGGGCGTGGGCATCGACGCCGGCGGCTCCTCCAGGATCACGTGCGCGTTGGTGCCGCTGATCCCAAACGAGGACACGCCCGCGCGCCGCGGTTTCCCGTTGCGCTGCCACGGCCGCTGCTCGGCCAGCAGCGACACCGCACCCGCGCCCCAATCGACGTGGGTGCTCGGTGCGTCCACGTGCAGCGTCGCCGGCAGCACGCCGTGCTCCAGCGCCTTCACGATCTTGATCACGCCCGCCACGCCGGCCGCCGCCTGCGTGTGGCCGATGTTCGACTTCACCGACCCCAACCACAGGGGAGCCTCGGCTGGACGGCTCTGGCCGTAGGTCGCCAGCAGCGCCTGCGCCTCGATCGGGTCGCCGAGCGTCGTGCCCGTCCCGTGGCCCTCGACCGCATCGACCCCGGCGGCGCTCAGGCCGGCGTTCGCGAGCGCCTGCGCGATCACGCGTTCCTGCGAGGGGCCGTTCGGCGAGGTCAGGCCGTTGCTCGCGCCGTCCTGGTTGACCGCGCTGCCGCGCACCACGCCGAGCACCCTGTGCCCGTGGCGCTGCGCCTCGGAGAGGCGCTCCAGCACGAGCACGCCCACGCCCTCGGCCCAGCCGACACCGTCCGCCGCGTCCGCGTAGGACTTGCAGCGCCCGTCGTGCGCGAGGCCGCGCTGGCGGCTGAACTCCACGAACACCCCCGGCGTCCACAGCACCGTCACGCCGCCCGCCAGCGCCAGCTCGCACTCGCCCCCGCGCAGCGCCTGGCACGCCCAGTGCAACGCGACCAGCGAGGAGGAACAGGCCGTGTCGACCGTCACCGCGGGGCCCTCCAGCCCCAACGCGTACGCGACCCGCCCCGACACCACGCTGCCCGCCATGCCCGTCCCGAGGTACCCCTCCAGCCCCGCGAGCGCCTCGCCGCCCAGCCCGCTCGCGTATTCGTGGTACATCACGCCCGCGAACACGCCCGTCGCGCTGCCGCGCAGCGCGAGCGGGTCGAGACCCGCGTCTTCGAGCGACTCCCAGCAGACCTCCAGCAGCAGCCGCTGCTGCGGGTCCATCGCCAGCGCCTCGCGCGGGCCGATACCGAAGAAGGCCGCATCGAACTCGCCCGCGCCGGGCACGAACCCGCCCTCCCGCGTGTAGCTAGTGCCGGGCCTCTCCGGGTCGGGGTCGTACACTCGCTCCAGGTCCCACCCGCGGTCGGCTGGAAACTCCGAGATCCCATCCCCGCCCCGGGACACCAGCTCCCACAGCTCCTGCGGGGAGCGCACGCCGCCGGGGTAGCGGCAGCTCATGCCCACGATCGCGATTGGCTCCTCCACGCGAGTCGCGCGGCTGACGCGCACGCTCCGTCCCGCGCCATCGAGCAAACCCAGCAGATGCTCCGCAAGCGCCGCCGCGTTCGGGTGATCGAACACCAGCGTCGCCGGCAGTCGCAGGCCGCTCGCCGCCTCCAGCCGGTTGCGCAGCTCGACCGCCGCCAGCGAGTCCACGCCCAGCTCGCGGAAGGCCCGCTCGGCGCCGACCGTCTCCGGCGAGGCGTGCCCCAGCACCGCCGCCGCCTGCCCGCGCACCAGCTCCAGCGCGATCCGCGCGCGCTCGCCCGCGGGCGCCTCCCCCAGCCGGGCGGCTAGCGACGATGCTGACGATCCCGCCGCCGCGGCGCGCCTGCGGCGGCGCCCCGCGATCAGCCCCCGCAGCAGCCCCGGCACCTCGCCCTCGCCGATCGCCGCGCGCATCGCCCGCAGATCGAGGCGCGCCCCGAGCAGCAGCGAGAGGGAGCTCGCACGCGCCGCGTCGAGCAGCTCGAGCCCCTCCTCCGCCGCCAGCGGCGCCATCCCCGAGCGCGCCAGCCGCGTGCGCTCGGCCGCGCTCAGGCGGCCGCCCATCCCCTCCTCGGTCGCCCACAGGCCCCACGCGACCGACACCGCCGGCAGCCCTTCGGCGCGGCGCTTGGCCGCGAGCGCGTCGAGGAACGCGTTCGCCGCCGCGTAGCTGCCCTGCCCGGCGCTGCCGAACACGGCTGCGGCCGAGGAGAACAGCACGAACTCGCGCACGCCGAGATCCGCGGTCAGCTCGTGCAGGTGCCACGCGGCGTCGAGCTTGCCCCGCAGCACCCCCTCCAGCCGATCCCCCGTCAGCGAGTCGATCACGCCGTCATCCAGCGCCCCCGCGGCGTGCACCACAATCCCCAGCGGCTGCTCCTGCGCCAGCGTCTCCAGCAGCGCCTCCAGTTGCGCGCGGTCGGCCACGTCGCACGCTGCCACCGTCACGCGGGCGCCGAGTTCCTCGAGCTCCGCGTGCAGCTCGGCGGCGCCGGGCGCCTCGGGCCCGCGGCGGCTCGCCAGCACGATGCTGCGCACGCCCTGCTCCACCAGGCGCCGCGCCACCAGGGCGCCCAGCGCGCCGGTGCCGCCGGTCACCAGCGCCGTGCCGGGGTCCGTGGGGGCGGTTGCCATATCGTCGGCTGGCGTGCGCACCAGCCGCGGCGCCCACAGCTCGCCGCCGCGCACCGCCACCTGCTGCTCGCCGCTCGCGACCGCGCTCGCCAGTGCTCCGCTCGGGATCTCGGGCCCATCCACATCCACCAGCACCAGCCGCCCCGGGTACTCCAATTGAGCCGAGCGCACCAACCCCCACACCGGCGCCGCCGCCAGGCCGCTCACCTCCTCGGTCCCCACCGCCACGGCGCGCTCGGTCACCACCACCAGGCGCGAGCCCGCGAAGCGCTCGTCCGTCAGCCACCGTTGCAGCAGCGCCAGCACGTCCCGCGCGGCGCCGTGCGCCGCATCGATCAGATCCTCGTTTGGGTCGGCGGCGCAGCGGGTCCACACGATCTCGGGCGCCGCGCCCTCGCCGTCGATGACCTCCCCGAGCGCCACCGGATCGATGCCCTGCGCGCTCTCGGCGGGCACCTCGACCGGCGTCCACTCGACACCGAACAACGAGTCCCACCGCCGCCGCGCGCTCGCGCCGGCCTGCGCGCTCGGCGCCGCGCGCAGGGCTAGCGAATCGACCGTGGCGACCAGCCCGCCCTGCTCGTCGGCCACCACCACCGACACGGCCTCCTCGCCGGCCGGCGCCAGCCACACGCGCAACGCCGACGGCCCCGTCGCGTGCAGGCGCACGCCGCTCCATGCGAACGGCAGCCGCGGGCCGCCGTCATCGGCAGGGCTCTGTCCCGGCGCGCTCGCCGCCATCGCATGCAGCGCGGCGTCGAGCAGCGCGGGGTGCAGGTCGAATGCGCCCGCCTCGATCTGCCGCTCCGGCGCCGACGGCGGCGCGACCTGCGCGAAGATCTCCTCGCCCCGGCGCCACACGGCCTCAAGGCCCTGGAAGGCCGGGCCGTATTCGAGTCCGGCCGCGGCCAGCTCGCCGTACAGGCCGTCGATCTCCACCTCGTCGGCGCCTGCCGGCGGCCACTGCCCCGCGAGCTCGCCGGCCGCCGCGAGGAGCGACTCCCGATCGCCGGCGAGTGCCGGCGTCGAGTCGGGTGCGAGTCCCTCCGGCGCGAGCCGCCCGTGCGCGTGGCGTGTCCATACCGCCTCCGTCAGCTCGCGATCGGGGGCCTCGTCCTCGCCGCACGAGTAGACGCCGATCGCCCGGCAGCCCTCCTCGTCGGGCTCGCCGATCGCGAGCTGGATCTGCACTGCGCCGGACTGGGGCGGGCGGGCATCCAATACAAGCGGCGACTCCAGCACCAACTCCCGCACGCTGCCGCAGCCGAGCCGCTCGCCCGCGTGCAATGCGAGCTCCAGAAAGGCCGTGCCCGGCAGCAGCGCCGTACCCAGCACGACGTGGTCGGCCAGCCAGGGGTGCGTTTGCAGCGAGAGCCTGCCGGTGAAGCGCCAGCCCACGCCGTCGGCCAGTCCCACCGCCGCGCCCAACAGCGGGTGGTCGATTGCAACCTGGCCGATCGCGCCGGCGTCGCCCGTGGCCTCGTGCTCCAACCAGTAGCGCTCGCGCTGGAACGCGTACGAGGGCAGCCTCACACGTCGCGCGGGCGTGCCGTCGAGCGTCCGCGCCCACTCGACGCCCACGCCGCGCACCCACAGGTCGGCGACGGCCGCCAGCAGCGAGCGGGGCTCAGACTGCCCCCTGCGCAGTGCCGGCGCGACCGCTGTGGGTAGGTCGGCGCCGCCCCCGCTGCCGGGTTCGCGTGTGACATCTCGATCGCGACCCTGAACCCACTGGTTCACCATCGCGGGTGGATTGACGCCCCCTCCGCTGTTGGGTTCGCGTACGCCATCTTGAGCGCGATACTCAACCGACTGGTTCACCATCGCGCTCAGCGTCCCGTCCGGCCCGAGCTCGAGGAAGCTCCGCACGCCCTCGTCCAGCAGCCAGCGCACGCCGTCGGCAAACCTCACCGGCTCGCGGACGTGGCGCACCCAGTACTCCGCCGTGCACAACTCCTCGCTCGCGGCCAGGTTGCCGGTGAGGTTCGAGATCAACGGGATCCGCGGCGCCGCGTACGCCACCCCTTCGGCAACTCGCCGGAACTCGTCGAGCATTCCCTCCATCCGCGGGGAGTGGAAGGCGTGGCTCACCCGCAGCCGCTGCGTCCGCGCGCCCCGCTCCCGCCACGTGCTCACCAGCTCCGACACCGCCTGCTCATCGCCGGAGACGACGGCCGCGCCGGGCGCGTTCACGGCCGCCAGCGCCACCCGCTCCCGCCAGCCGTCGATCGCCGCGAGCGACTCCACCAGCTCCTCCTCCGTGACCGCGATCGCCGCCATCGCGCCGCCGTCGGGCAGCGCTCCCATCAGCCGCCCGCGCGCCGCCACCAGTTGGCAGGCGTCCTCCAGCGAGAACACGCCCGCCACGTGCGCCGCCGCCAGCTCGCCGATCGAGTGGCCGATCAGGAAGTCCGGGCGCACGCCCCACTCCTCCACCAGGCGGTACAGCGCCACCTCCAGCGCGAACAGCGCCGGCTGGGCGAGCGCGGTCCGATCCAGCTCGCCTGCGCCGGTGGCTTCGCCCGTCGCCGTGTCGGCGTGCTCCTCCTCGGCGAACACCACCGCTTGCAGGGAACGCTCCAGGTGCTCGTCCAGATGGGCGCACACTTCGTCGAACACCGAGCGGAACACCGGGAATGCCTTGTGCAAATCGCGGCCCATCCCGACGCGCTGCGCGCCCTGGCCGGTGAACAGGAACGCGGTGCGACCGCCGAGCTCCGAGCCGCGCAGGACTCCACCGGCCGCGAGGTCATCCGCGGACGCCCCGGCGGCGAGCGCCTCCAGGCCGCCGAGCAGCTGCTCGCGATCCTCACTCAACACGACCGCCCGCTCCTCCAGCGCGGCGCGTGCCGCGAGCGAGAGCGCCACGTCGGCGGCGCCGAGCTCGGGGGCGTTCGCGAGGAAGTCGTGCATCCGCCTGGCCTGCGCACGCAGGCCCTCGTCGCCCTGGCCGGAGAGCACCCAGGGGAACGGAGCCGATGAGCGCCGGTCGGCCACGTCCACCCGATCGGCTGACCCACCGCCGTCGAGCGGAGCCTCGTCGCCATCAAGCGCCTCCCCACCGCTGTCGAGCGCCTCGCCGCCCGCGCCCGGCCCCTCGGCAAGCTCGGTGTCCTCCGCCAGCGGCGCTTCCTCGAGGATCACGTGCGCGTTGGTGCCACTGATCCCGAACGAGGAAACCCCCGCACGGCGCGGGCGCCCGTTCACCGGCCACGGCTGCTCCTCGGTAAGCAGCGCCAGCCCGCCCCGCTCCCAATCGATCTCGCCGCTCGGCTCGTCCACGTTCAACGTCCGCGGCAGCCGCTCGTGACGCAAAGCCATCACCATCTTGATCACGCCCGCCACACCCGCCGCCGCCTGCGTGTGCCCAATGTTCGACTTGACCGACCCCACCCACAACGGACGCTCCACCGGACGCTCCCGACCATACGTCGCCAGCAGCGCATGCGCCTCGATCGGATCACCCAACGTCGTGCCCGTCCCATGCGCCTCGACCGCATCAACCTCGCTCGGGGCCACCCCCGCGACCGCCAGCGCGCGCTGAATCACGCGCTGCTGCGAGGGCCCGTTCGGCGCCGTCAGCCCGCTGCTCGCACCGTCCTGATTGACCGCGCTGCCCCGCACCAATGCCAGCACGCGGTGCCCGTTGGCCTGCGCGTCGGAGAGCCGCTCGAGCGCCAGCACGCCCACGCCCTCGCCCCAGCCCGTCCCGTCCGCGCCCTGCGCGAACGCCTTGCAGCGCCCGTCCGGCGCCAGGCCACGCTGGCGGCTGAACTCCACGAACAGGCCCGGCGTCGCCATCACCGTCACCCCGCCCGCCAGCGCCAGCGAGCACTCGCCCGCGCGCAGCGCCTGGCAGGCCCAGTGCAGCGCCACCAGCGAGGAGGAGCACGCGGTGTCGATCGTCACCGCCGGGCCCTCCAACCCGAAGGCGTACGCGACGCGGCCCGACACCACGCTGCCCGCTCCTCCCGTGCCGAGATACCCCCCCAGCTCCTCCACCGCACGGGCCGAGAGGCCCGTGGCATAGTCGTGCATGTTGATCCCCGCGAACACCCCGCTCTGGCTGCCGCGCAGCGCGTGCGGGTCGATCCCCGCATCCTCCAGCGTCTCCCAGCACACTTCCAGCAGCAGGCGCTGCTGGGGATCCATCGCCAGCGCCTCGCGCGGGCCGATCCCGAAGAAGGCCGCGTCGAAGCGCGACGCGTCGTGCAGGAAGCCGCCTTCGCACGCGTAGCTGGTGCCCGCGTGCTCGGGGTCGGCGTCGTACAGCCGCTCCAGGTCCCAGCCGCGATCGGTGGGGAACGGCGCGATCGCGTCGCCGCCGGCCGCCAGCAGCGCCCACAGCTCCTCCGCGGAGCTGGCGGAGCCCGGATATCTGCAGCCGATGCCGACGATCGCAACCGGCTCGTCCACCGGCCCGAGCACCGAGATGGACGCGAGCCCGACCGGGGCGCCGAGCAGCTCGCCGAGCAGGTGGCTCGTCAAAGCGGCCGGCGTCGGGTGGTCGAATGCCAGGCCGCTCGCCAGCGTCAGCCCCGTCGCCGCCGCCAGGCGGTTGCGCAGCTGCACCGCCGCCAGCGAGTCGAAGCCGAGATCGCGGAAGCTGCGGCCGGGCCGCACCGCCTCGGTCGAGGCGTGCCGCAGCACCGCGGCCGCCTGCTCGCGCACCAATTCCAGCACGATCCGCTCGCGCTCGCCTGGCGGCAGGCCAACGAGGCGCGCCCCCAGGTCGCCGACGGGCTGCGCCCTGCCACCCGACCCGGACCCCACCGCCTGCTCCGTTGCGAGCCAATACCGCACCCCCCGAAACGCGTACGACGGCAACCCCACGCGCTGGGCGCCCGACCCCTCGAACACCGCTGCCCACTTCACATCCTCGCCCCGCACCCACGCCTCGGCCAGGCTGGCGAGCGGCCCATCGATCGCGCCGAGCACACGCTCCGCGCTCTCGCCGCAGGCGAGCACGGCGAGCGCCGCGAGCAGCTCCTCACGAGTCTCGCCCAGCAGGACGGCGCGATCCTCGAGCGCCGCGCGGCCGGTGAGCGAGAGCCCGACATCGGCGGCGTCGAGCTCGGGGGTGCCGGCGAGGAAATCCCGCAAACGTTCCGCCTGGGCTCGCAAGCCCTCGCTGCCATGCCCCGACAGCACCCACGGCAGCACTGGGAGGGCGGTGCGCGGCTCCTCCGCCTCCTCGGCTTCCGACGGCGCTTCCTCGAGGATCACGTGCGCGTTGGTGCCACTGATCCCGAACGAGGAAACCCCCGCGCAGCGGGGACGGCCGTTCGCCGGCCACGGCTGCTCCTCGGTGAGCAGCGCCAGCGTGCCCCGCTCCCAATCGATCTCGCCGCTCGGCTCGTCCACGTTCAACGTCCGCGGCAGCCGCTCGTGACGCAAAGCCATCACCATCTTGATCACACCCGCCACACCCGCCGCCGCCTGCGTGTGCCCAATGTTCGACTTGACCGACCCCACCCACAACGGACGCTCCACCGGACGCTCCCGACCATACGTCGCCAGCAGCGCATGCGCCTCGATCGGGTCACCCAGCGTGGTACCGGTGCCGTGCGCCTCGACCGCGTCGACCTCGCTCGGGGCCACCCCCGCGACCGCCAGCGCGCGCTGAATCACGCGCTGCTGCGAGGGCCCGTTCGGCGCTGTCAGCCCGTTGCTCGCGCCGTCCTGATTGACCGCGCTGCCCTTCACCAGCGCCAGCACCCGGTGCCCGTTGGCCTGCGCGTCGGAGAGCCGCTCCAGCAGCACCATGCCCACGCCCTCGCCCCATCCCGTCCCGTCCGCGCCCTGCGCGAACGCCTTGCAGCGCCCGTCCGGCGCCAGGCCACGCTGGCGGCTGAACTCCACGAACACGCCCGGCGTCGCCATCACCGTCACCCCGCCCGCCAGCGCCAGCGAGCACTCGCCCGCGCGCAGCGCCTGGCAGGCCAAGTGCATGCTCACCAGCGAGGAGGAGCACGCCGTGTCGACGGTCACCGCCGGGCCCTCGAACCCGAACGTATACGCGACGCGGCCGGAGAGCACGCTGCCGGCGCTGCCGGTGCCGAGGTAGCCCTCGAGCTCCTCCGCCAGCTCGGGGGCGATTCCGATGCCGTAGTCGCGCATGTTGATCCCCGCGAACACCCCGCTCTGGCTGCCGCGCAGCGCATGCGGGTCGATGCCCGCATCCTCCAACGCCTCCCAGCACACTTCCAGCAGCAGGCGCTGCTGGGGATCCATCGCCAGCGCCTCGCGCGGGCCGATCCCGAAGAAGTCGGCGTCGAACCACGCCGCATCGCGCAGGAAGCCGCCTTCGCGCGCGTAGCTGGTGCCGAAGCGATCGGGGTCGGGGTCGTACAGCGCCTCCACGTCCCACCCGCGGTCCTCCGGGAAAGGGGAGATCGCGTCGCCGCCGGCGGCGAGCAGCTCCCACAGGCCCTCGGCCGAGCGCACGGAGCCGGAGACTCCCGGCTGGGCGGAGCCGGGCTGGGCGGGCCCCGGATATCGACAGCCGATCCCCACGATCGCGACCGGCTCGTCCACCGGCCCCACCACAGTCACCGTCTCGCGCACCAGCGGCACACCCGCGAGCTCGTCGCGCAGATGCTGCGCCAGCGCGGCCGGCGTCGGGTAGTCGAACACGAGGCCGCTCACCAGCCGCAGCCCGGTCGCCGCCGCCAGCCGGTTGCGCAGCTGCACCGCCGCCAGCGAGTCGAAGCCCAGCTCCCTGAACGTGCGCCCCGAGGGCACCACCTCCGGCGCGCCGTGCCCCAGCACCGCCGCCGCCTGCTCGCGCACCAGCTCCAGCGCGATGCGCCCCCACTCCTCCGCGGGCGCGCCCGCCAGCCGCGCCGCCAACAGCCCCTCCGTCACCGCCGCTGCGCCGCCCGCGCTCGCCGCGCGCATCCGTGCCACCTCCGGCAGCTCGCTCAGCACCGCCGGTAGATCGGCGGGGCCAACGCCCGCCAGCAGCTGCTCCCACTGCATGTCCGCCACCACCACGTGCGGCTCGCCGCGCTCGAGCACCTGCGCGAGCACCTCCAGCGCCGGCCCGGGTGGCAGCTCGTGCACGCCGCCGCCGCGCAGCCGCTCGCCGATCGCGGCCGCCATCCCCTCGCCGGCCCACGGGCCCCAGCCCACCGAGCTCGCGACCAGGCCACGCTCGCAGCGCTGCTCGGCGAGCGCGTCCAGGTATGCGTTCGCCGCCGCATACGCGCCCTGCCCGGCGTTGCCGAGCGTGCCCGCGATCGAGGAGAAGAGCACGAACGCGGTGAGGTCGAGCCCCTCGGTCAGCTCGTGCAGGTGCCACGCCGCGTCAACCTTCGCGCGCAGCACCCCCTCCACGCGCTCGGCGCTCAACCTCTCGATCAGGCCGTCGTCGAGCACTCCCGCCACGTGGAAGACGCCGGTCAGTGGCAACTCCGCGGGCACCTCGGCGAGCAGCCGCTGTAGCTGCGCGCGGTCGGCCGCGTCGCAGGCGACCATGCTCACCTTCGCGCCCAGCTCCTCGAGCTCCGCGCGCAGCTCGGCGGCACCCGGCGCATCCGGCCCGCGGCGGCTGCTCAGCAGCAGGTGCTCGGTGCCGCGCTGCGCCAGCCAGCGCGCGAGGTGCCCACCGAGCGCGCCGGTTGCGCCCGTCACCAGCACCGTCCCCGTCGGGGCGTACGCCTGGGGTGCCGGGCCCGCGCCCGGCGGTGCAGGCAGCAGTCGGCTTGCGAACACTCCCCCCGTGCGCACGGCCAGCTCCCGCTCGTGGCCGGCGCCCGTCGGGCCCGAGGGGCCCGCGCCTGCACCTGCGCCCGCGCCCGCGCCCGCCAGCGTTGCGCACAGCCGTCTCAGCGCCGGCTCGTCGACCTGCGCTGGCAGATCGACGAGGCCGCCCCACCGTTCGGGCTCCTCCAGGGCGAGCACTCGGCCCAGCCCCCACACCAGCGCCGCCGCCGGCGCCGTCAGGGCATCCCCGGGTCCCACCGACACGGCGCCCTGCGTCACACACCACAGCGGCGCCACCACACCTGCCGTCCCGAGCGCCTGCATCAGCGCCAGCGTCTCCACCGCACCGGCGCGCAGGTCCTCGCGCTCGACCCCGGTCTGCCGATCGCGGGCGCCACCGGCCGCCAGCAGCGAGAGCACGCCGCCGACCGGCGACTCCTCACCGGCGCTGCCGGCCTGCGCCCCCGTGCTTCGCCGCTGCTCACCCGGCAGCAGCGTCCGCAACCGCTCCGCCAGCGCCTCTCGATCGTCGCCCGCGACCTCCACCACCACGGCCCGAGCCCCATGCGCCGCGAGCGCCTCGGTGACGGCCGCGGTCAGGCGCTCGTCGGAACCGTCTGCCGCAACGGCCACCAGCCAGGTACCCCTGAGCCGCCCCACTGCGCGATCGCGCAGCGGCGTCCACCGCAGCCGGTAGCGCCAGCGCTCGCCGCCGAAGCCCGACCCCTGCTCGGCCTGCAGCCAGTAGCGCTCGCGCTGGAAGGCATACAGCGGCAACCCCACGCGCTGGGCTCCCGAGCCGTCGAAGACTCTGGCCCACCCCACGCCGACGCCGCGCACCCACAGCTCACCGAGGCCCGTCAGCAGCGCACGCGCCTCATCTTGGCCCGCGCGCAGCGCCGGCGCCGCGAGGATCGGCGCGGACGTCGCCGTCGCCGGCAACCCGCCGCGCTCGACGCCGCTCGCATCCGGCGGGTGGTCGAGGCACTCCTCAACCATCGCGCTCAACACGCCACTCGGCCCCAGCTCCAGGAAGCTCCCGACGCCCTCGCCGAGCAGCCAGCCGACGCCGTCCGCGAAGCGCACCGGCTCGCGCACATGCCGCACCCAGTAGGCGGCGGTGCACAGCTCTACTTTTGCGGCCAGCCCCCCCGACAGGTTTGAGACCAGCGGGATCCGCGGCTCAGAGAAGGACACGCTCTCCGCGACCCGCCCGAACTCCTCCAGCATCCCTCCCATGCGCGGAGAGTGGAAGGCGTGGCTGACACGCAGCCGCTTCGTCCGCGCGCCCCGCGCCTCCCACACCTCGACCAACTCCGACACCGCGTCCTCGTCGCCGGAGATCACCACCGCGCCGGGCGCGTTCACCGCCGCCAACGCCACCCGGCCCTCCCAGCCGTCGAGCGCCGCGAACGACTCCAACACCTCATCCTCCGACGCGCCGATCGCCGCCATCGCGCCGCCCCGCGGCAGCTCGCCCATCAGTCGGCCGCGCGCGGCGACCAGCCGGCAGGCGTCCTGCAGCGAGAAGACGCCCGCCACGTGCGCCGCCGCCAGCTCCCCCACCGAGTGTCCGATCAGGTAGTCGGGGCGCACGCCCCACGCGCTCACCAGCCGGAACAGCGCGACCTCCAGCGCGAACAGCGCCGGCTGCGCCACTGCAGTGCCGTCCAGCTGCGCCTCCGCGACACCCTCTCCGACCGCGAAGACGATCTCACGCAGATCGCGTCCCACGTGCTCCTCCAGGCAGGTGCATACCTCGTCGAACGCCTCGCGGAACACCGGGAATGCTTTATGCAATTCGCGGCCCATGCCAATCCGCTGCGCGCCCTGGCCGGTGAACATGAACGCGAGCTTGCCGCCCCCGCCGGTGGCCTCTGTGGCGCCGCCGATCACGCCCGGCGACGGCTCCCCGACCGCCAGCGCGCCGAGACCCGCAAGCAGCTGCTCGCGCTCGCCGGTGGGCGGGGAGTCGATCAGCACGACCGCGCGATCCTCCAACACCGAGCGGCCCGCCAGCGAGAGCCCGACGTCGGCGACGGCCAGGTCGGGCGCTCCCGCAACGTGACCATGCAAGCGGCCGGCCTGGCCGCGCAGCGCAGCCAGGCCTCGCCCGGAGAGCACCCATGGGGCCACGCACGGGACAAACGCGGCGGGCGCGGCGCCGTCGATCGGCAGCGACTCGTCGCGGACACGGCCCTCCGGCTCGCCCTCCTCAGCGCCGACATCCGGCCGTCGATGCCCGAGCCGAGCGGGCTCCTCCGGCGGCGCCTCCTCGATGATCACATGCGCGTTGGTGCCACTGATCCCGAACGAGGAGACAGCCGCCCGCCGCGGCTCCTCGCCCCGCGGCCAGGGCACCTCCTCGGTGAGCAGGGCGACCGCGCCGGAGGACCAATCCACCTCGCCACTCGGCGCATCGACATGCAGCGTGCGCGGCAGCAGGCCGTGGCGCAGCGCCATCGCGATCTTGATCACGCCCGCCACGCCGGCGGCGGCCTGTGTGTGGCCGATGTTGGACTTGATCGAACCCAACCACAGCGGGCGCCCGGCGTCGCGGCCGCGGCCGTAGGTCTCGAGCAGTGCCTGGGCCTCAATCGGGTCGCCGAGCGTCGTGCCCGTGCCGTGGCCCTCGACCGCGTCGATCTGCGCCGCGCGCAGGCCGGCGCTCTTCAGCGCCTGCGTGATCAACCGCTCCTGGGAGGGGCCGTTGGGCGCCGTCAGCCCGTTGCTCGCCCCGTCCTGGTTGATCGCGCTGCCGCGGATCACCGCCGCCACCCGGTGGCCGTTACGGCGCGCGTCAGAGAGCCGCTCCAGCAGCAGCACTCCGGCGCCCTCGGAGAAGCCGGCGCCGTCGGCCGCCGCCGCGAACGACTTGCAGCGGCCGTCGGGGGCGAGGTTGCGCTGACGGCTGAACTGCGTGAAGACAGCCGCATTCGCCAACACCGTCACGCCGCCCGCCAGCGCCAGCGAGCACTCACCCGCGCGCAGCGCCTGGCAGGCCAGATGCAGCGCCACCAGCGAGGAGGAGCAGGCGGTGTCGATCGTCACCGCCGGGCCCTCGAACCCGAACGTGTAGGAGACACGGCCGGAGAGCACACTGCCCGCCGCACCGGTGCCGAGGTAGCCCTCGAGCTCCGCGGGAATGCTCCGCAGAACGGTCGAGTAGTCGTGGTACATCAGCCCCGCGAACACACCGGTTGGGGCACCACGCAGTGCGGCGGCGTCGATGCCCGCGTCCTCCAGCGCCTCCCACACCGCTTCCAGCAGCAGCCGCTGCTGGGGATCCATCATCAGCGCCTCGCGCGGGCCGACCCCGAAGAAGCCGGCGTCGAACTCGGCCGCATCGTGGACGAACCCGCCCTCGCGCGCGTAGCTGGTCCCCGGCCGCTCGCCGTCGGGGTCATACAGCGCCTCCAGGTCCCAGCCGCGGTCGGCCGGAAAGCCGGAGATCGCATCGACGCCCCCCGCCACCAGATCCCACAGCTGTTCGGGCGTGCGCACGGATTCGGTGCCCGCCCGCCCCGGGTAGCGGCAGCTCATGCCAACGATCGCGATTGGCTCGCGCTCGCGCTCGGCGACCGCCCCCAGGCGCCGGCGCGCCTTGCGCAGATCGAGCGTGACCCGCTTGAGGTACTCGCGCAGCTTCTGCTCGGACGCCGTCTCACCGCCGGACAGCTCCGACGCCGCCGACCCGCCGAGTTTGCGCTCGGACTCCGCCGACCCGCCGGCCTTGCGCTCGGACGCCATCGACCCGCTGGGCCTGCGCTCGGACTCCGCCGACCCGCCGGGCCCGCGCTCGGACTCCATCGCCTCAGGTGGTCCCTGCTCAGACGCCATCGATCGACTCCTCGTCGAGCTCGCGGTCGATCAAGTCGAACAGCTCCTCGTCGCTCGCCACGGCGAGATCCGTCCCGTCGTCCACTTCCTCCGGTTCCTGCTCCTGCTCGACTACCACGCTGCGATCGCCGGCACCGGTGAGCAGTGCCAGCAGACGCTCGGCCAGCGCGGCGACGCTCGGGTAGTTGAAGATCAGCGTCGCCGGCAGCCGCAGCCCGCTCTCGAACGCGAGGCGATTGCGCAGATCCACCGCCGCGAGCGAGTCGAAGCCGAGCTCTTTGAAGATGCGCTCCGGGTCGATCGCCGCCGCCGAGGAGTGCCCCAGCACGAGCGCCACCTCGCGCCGCACGCACTCCAGCACCACCGCCGCGCGCTGCTCCTCCGGCACCTCCCGCAGCCGCCGGGGCAGACCACCGGCGCCCTCCGCCGAGGCGCGCCGCGCGGGCGTCCGCACCAGCCCCCGCAGCAGGGCGGGCAGCGCGCCGCTCCTGGCCCGCGCCTGCAGCGCGCCAATGTCGAGGCCGATCGGCAGGACGGTCGCAAGGTCGAGGCCGCGCACAGCGTCGAACAGCTGCAGGCCGCGCTCGGGGGAGAGCTCAACGACGCCCGCGCGTGCGATCCGCGAGCGGTCGGCCTCGCCAAGCTCACCCGTCATGCCTCCGGCCGGAGCCCACAGCCCCCACGCCAGCGCAATCCCAGCCCGTCCCCGCGCCCGGCGCTCGGCCGCCAGCGCCTCCAGACAGCTGTTGGCCGCGGCGTAGTTGCCCTGGCCGGGCGCCCCGAACGTCGCCGCTCCGGAAGAGAACAGCACGAACGCGGTGAGGTTGAGATCGGCGGTCAGCTCGTGCAGGTGCAGCGCTCCGTCGAGCTTCGGCGCCAAGACGCGATCGAGCGCCTCGGGCGTCAACGTCTCGATCGTGCCATCCTCCAGCGCCCCGGCCGCGTGCACGACTGCGCCCAGTGGCCGCTGCGCGGGGATCGTGTCAAGCAGCGTGCGCAGCTGCACGCGGTCGGCGACGTCGCATTGCGCGATCGTCACCTCGGCGCCCAGCTCCGCCAGCTCCCGCTCCAGCTCGGGCGCGCCCTCAGCTGCGATCCCGCGGCGGCTGGTGAGCACCACGCTGCGCACGCCGTGCGCCCCCACCAGATGCCGCGCCACCAGCCCGCCCAACAGGCCGGTGCCGCCGGTGATCAGCACCGTGCGCTCGGGGTCGAACCAGGGAGAATCCTCCGCGGCCCCCTGATGCGCCACCCGCGCCAGCCGCGGAGCGTAGGCGCGGCCCGCGCGAATCGCCAGCTGAGGCTCGTCCGCCGCGAGCGCCGCGGGCAGCGCCCCCGCGGAGTCCTCCTCCCCGTCGAGATCGACCAGCACGAAGCGGCCCGGGTGCTCCGATTGCGCCGAGCGGACCAGGCCCCATACCGCGGCCTGCGCGACGTCGGGCACGTCGTCGGTGCTCGCGGCGACCGCCGTGTGCGTGAGCAGCACCAGCCGCGAATCGGCATGCCGCTCGTCCGCCAGCCACTCCTGTACCAGCGCCAGCGTCTTCTTGGCCGTCAGATGCGCCGACTGCGCACGCACGCCGGAGTCCTCCGCGGGGCGCATCGCCGCCTCGCTCGCCGCCGGCGCGCAGTCGACCACCGTCCACTCCTCGCCGGCAAGCGCCACCTCTGGCCCGACCTCGACCGGCACCCACTCGATCTGGAAGAGCGACTCCTCCGCGGCTTCCAGCTGCTCGCGGGAAACCGGGCGCGCGGTCAGCTCCCCGACCGTGGCGAGCAGCCGCCCGTCCTCGCCGACGAGCGTCAGCGACAGCCCGTCGTCCTCCTCGCCGGCCGGCGCCAGCCGCGCGCGCAGCCGTGACGCGCCCGTGGCGTGCAGACTCACGTCGTTCCAGGAGAACGGCAGCCGCGGGCCACGCGACGCGTCCTCCCCCTCCAGATCGCCGCGCGGCGCCGCCGCGTGCAGCGCGGCGTCCAGCAGCGCAGGATGCAGGCCGAAACGCCGCGCCGCAGAGTCCTCCGGAAGCACGACCTCGGCAAAGGTCTCCTCTCCGCGACGCCACATCCGGCGCAGGCCACGGAACAGCGGGCCGTATTGCAGGCCGAGTTCTGCGAGGCGCTCGTACAGGCCGTCCATCTCCACCGCGACGGCGCCCGCGGGAGGCCACTCCTTCCCGAAAGCGTCGATCGCCTCCTCGCGATCGAGCTCGCGGGGGGCGAGCACGCCGGTGGCGTGGCGGGTCCAGGCGCTCCCCGCCGGCCCGGCCGCGACGGTGGCGCCCACGATGCGCGAGTGGATCTCCACCTCCCGGTAACCTGCCTCGTCCGGCTCGCCGAGCGCGAGCTGGATCTGCGTCGCAGTCGTCTCGTGCAGAACCAGCGGCACCTCGAGCACCAGCTCGTGCAACGACTCGCAGCCAACATGCGCGCCCGCGTGCAGTGCCAGCTCGACGAACGCCGTGCCGGCGAGCACCACCCTCCCCAGCACGGCGTGATCGGCAAGCCACGGGTGGGCGCTCAGCGAGAGGCGGCCGGTGAAGAGCCACTCGCCACTCGCCTGCTCCACCGCCGCGCCGAGCAGCGGGTGCTCGGCCGGTTCCTGCCCGGCTGCCACCATGTTGCTCCCGCCCACGGAGGACTCCAGCCAGTAGCGCTCCCGCTGGAAGGCGTACCCCGGCAGCCTTACACGTTCTGCGCCCGACTCCTCGAACACAGCGCCCCACTCCACGCTCACGCCACGCACCCACATCTCGCCCACACCGGCGAGCAGCGCATGCGCCTCACCCTGACCCGCGCGCAACACCGGCACCGCCGTGATCGCTCCCAGACTCCCCGCGCCGGGCTCACCATCCCCGCACTCCCCGACCATCGCGCTCAGAGCCCCATCGGGACCGAGCTCCAGGAAGCTCCCCACGCGCTCCCCGAGCAGCCACTGGACGCCATCCGCAAACCTCACAGTCTCGCGGACGTGGCGCACCCAATACCCCGCGCTGCACAGATCCTCGCCGTCGGCCGGGCGACCCGAGAGATTCGAGACGATCGGGATCCGCGGCTCGGCGAAGGACATACCCTCCGCGAGGTGCTCGAACTCCTCCAGCATCGCCTCCATCCGCGGCGAGTGAAACGCGTGGCTCACGCGCAGCCGGCTGGTCGGCCGGCCCCGGGCCCGCCACACCTCCACCAGCTCCGCCACCGCGTCCTCGTCGCCTGAGACCACGACCGAGCCGGGGGCGTTCACCGCTGCCAGCGCCACCCTCGCCTCCCAGCCGTCGAGCACGGCGCAGGACTCGAGCAGCTCCGCCTCGGATGCGCCGATCGCGGCCATCGCGCCACCCCCCGGCAGCGCCCCCATCAAGCGGCCTCGCGCGGCCACCAGCCTGCACGCATCCTCGAGCGAGAGCACCCCCGCGACGTGTGCCGCCGCCAACTCGCCGACCGAATGGCCGATCAGGTAGTCAGGGCGCACACCCCACGCCCGCACCAGCCGGAACAGCGCCACCTCGAGTGCGAACAGCCCGGGCTGAGCGAACTCGGTCCGATTCAGCTCCTCGCCACCGGCTCCCTCCCCGGCGGACGCCTCCGCGCCCTCGCCCTCGTCGACATCCCCCCCGGCGGGCAACCCGTCCTCACCAAACACCACCGCCCGCAGCGAGCACCCAAGGTGCCGATCGAGATGGTCACACACCTCGTCGAACGCGACGCGGAACACCGGGAGCGCTTCATACAGCTCCCGGCCCATCCCCACTCGCTGGGCGCCCTGACCGGTGAACAAGAACGCCAGCTTGCCGCCATTGCCGTGGCTCCTCGCAGCACCCCCGATCACGCTCGCCGACCGCTCGCCCGCGGCGAGCGCGTCGAGAGCGGCGAGCAGCTTCCCGCGATCCGGGGCCAGTGAAGACTCGATCGAGTCGGATGCGGACTCGATCGCCGGAGACTCGACCAGCACGACCGCTCGATCCTCCAGCGTCGCGCGCGCCGCGAGCGAGAGTCCTACGTCGATCGCCCCGAGCTCTGGGTCCTGCGCCACGACCTCGCGCAGGCGCTCCGCCTGTGCGCGCAGACCCTCACCGCCGCGACCGGAGAGCACCCACGGCAGCGCGCCAGCCGCGGACAACCCTCCGCTGGAAGCCGCCGCCGGCTGAGCCGAGGACTCGAGCGCCGGCGCCTCCTCGATGATCAGGTGGGCGTTCGTTCCGCTGATGCCGAACGAGGAGACCCCCGCGCGTCGCGGCCTGCCGTTCGCCCGCCACGGCCGCTCCTCTGTCAACAGCGCCACCCGGCCCGCACCCCAGTCGACCTGGCTGGTCGGCCGCTCCGCGTGCAGCGTGCGCGGCAGCTGGCCATACCGGAGCGCCAGCAGCATCTTGATCACGCCCGCGACGCCTGCCGCGGCGGCGGTGTGACCGATGTTCGACTTGATCGACCCCAACCACAGTGGCGCATCCCCGGGCCGGTTCTGGCCGTAGGTCGCCAGCAGCGCCTGCGCCTCGATCGGGTCGCCGAGCGTCGTGCCCGTCCCGTGCGCCTCGACCACATCGACCTCGCCGGGCGCGATCCCCGCGTTGGCGAGCGCCTGCAGGATCACCCGCTGCTGCGCGGGCCCGTTGGGGGCGGTCAGCCCGTTGCTCGCGCCATCCTGATTGACGGCGCTGCCGCGCACCACCCCGAGGATCTCGCGGCCGCTGCGTCGCGCGTCCGAGAGGCGCTCGAGCAGCAGGATCCCCACGCCCTCGCTCCACCCGGTGCCGTCCGCCCGCTCGCTGAAGGACTTGCAGCGCCCGTCCGCCGCCAGGCCACGCTGGCGGCTGAACTCGACGAACAGGTCGGGCCATACCATCACGCTCACCCCACCCGCCAGCGCCAGCGAGCATTCACCCTGACGCAGGGCATTCGCCGCCATATGCAGCGCCACCAGCGACGAGGAGCAGGCCGTATCGATCGAGACCGCCGGCCCCTCCAGACCGAACGTGTACGCCACCCGTCCCGAGGCGACGCTCGAGGTGTTGCCCGTCAGGAGGTACCCCTCGACATCCTGCCCACCGACAGGGGCTCCGACCCCATAGCCACTGCCGGCGATCCCCGCGAACACGCCGGTCGCCGTCCCCTTCAACGCCGCCGGGTCGATCCCCGCGGCCTCGATCGCCTCCCAGCAGGCCTCCAGCAGCAGACGCTGCTGGGGATCCATCGCCAGCGCCTCACGCGGGCTGATTCCGAAGAACCCCGCGTCGAACTCACCGGCGCCCTCCACGAACCCGCCCTCCCGCGCATACTCACCGCCGGTGCGGGCCGTGTCCTGGTCATACGGTTGCTCGAGATCCCAACCGCGATCCGTCGGAAACGCCCCGATCGCATCACCACCCGCGGCCAGCAGCTCCCACAGGCCCTCCGGGGAGTGCGATCCACCCGGGAAGTGGCAGCTCATCCCCACGATCGCGACCGGCTCACCCGCCGCCACCGACGCCACCGCCGGCAACACCACCCCACTCCGCTCGCCCAAAGCCTCCCCGACGAGATGCCTCGCCAGCTCCGCCGGCGTGGGGTGATCGAAGATCAACGTCGCCGGCAATCGCAGGCCACACTCCGCGCCCAGCCCGTTGCGCAACTCAACCGCCGACAGCGAGTCGAACCCGAGATCTTTGAACGCAGCATGGGGATCGATCGCCGCCACCGAGGCGTGCCCCAGCACCGCCGCGGCATGCTCGAGCACCACCTCCAACGCCAATCTCTCGCGCTCGCCCTCCCCGACCCCGGCCAGGCGCACCGCCAGCGAGCCACTCGCACGCCCCCTGTCCACGCGCGTCGGGACCCCGACCAGCCCCTCGAACAGCTCGGGCAGCTCGCCCCTTCTGGCACGGCCTCGCAGCAACCCGATATCGAACCCGACCGCAAGCACCAGCGCCCGATCGAGCTCCCGGGCCACATCGAAGCACGCGAGGCCCTGCTCGGGTGAGAGCGTCCGCATCCCCGACCGCTCGATCCGCGATCGCTCAGCCTCCCCCAGACGATGAGCCATCCCGACCTGCGCCCAGGGGCCCCACGCAAGCGAGCAGCCCACCAGACCCTGCGCGCGACGGTGGGACACCAGCCCATCGAGCAATGCATTCGCGGCCGTATAGCTCGCCTGCCCGGCGCCGCCCAACGTCGCCGCGACCGACGAGCACATCGCGAACGCCGAGAGATCCATCTCCCGGGTCAGCTCGTGCAGGTGCCACGCCCCGCCCGTCTTCGGCTCGATCACGCCCCGCAGACGCGCCACCGTCAGCGAGTCCACGAGGCCATCGTCCAGCACGCCCGCGCTGTGCACGACCGCGCGCAACGGGTGCCCCTCCTCGACACACCCAAGCAGGCCCTGCACCTGCTCACGATCGGATACGTCGCACGCGAGCACCCGCACGCGAGCGCCCAGGCCCTCAAGCGCCTCAACGAGCTCGGGCGCGCCGGGCGCATCGGGGCCCTGGCGGCTCGCCAGCAGCATGTGACGGACCCCGTGGCGCTCGACGAGATGCCGCGCTAGCAGGCCACCGAGGCCACCCGTGCCACCCGTGATCAGCACGGTGCCCTCACCGTCGAGCGGTGGCGCGGGCAACACCAGCACGTTCTTGCCGACGTGCCGTGCCTGACGCATGAACCGCAACGCCTCCACCACGCGGCGCGCATCCCACACCTGCAACGGCAGGCACTCGAGCACGCCCCGCTCGAACAGCCCCACAAGCTCGAGCAACATCTCCTGGATCCGCCCGAGGCCGGCCTCTTGCAAATCGAAGGCCGTGTAGGACACTCCCGCGAAACGCTCGCCGAGCTCGCCCGCTTCGCGCACCTCGGTCTTGCCCATCTCGAGGAATCGACCACCCTCCCGCAGCAGCCCGAGCGAGGCGTCCACGAACTCGCCCGCCAGCGAGTTCAACACAACATCGACGCCACCCGCCGCGCCACCGAAGCGCTCGGCGAATCCGAGATCCCGAGAACTGGCCACATGCTCCCCATCCAGCCCCATGCCTTCGAGGACTCCCCACTTCTCCACACTCGCCGTCCCGAACACCTCGAGCCCCAGATGCCGCGCCAGCTGCACCGCGGCCATCCCCACACCACCGGCCGCCGCATGCACCAGCAACCGTTCGCCAGCCTGCACACCGGCCAAATCCACAAGCCCGTAATAGGCCGTCAGGAACACAGCCGGCACCGACGCGGCCTGCGCGAAGGACCACCCCTCGGGCACCTTCACCACCAGCCGGCGATCCGTCACAGCCACCGACCCGAAGGCGCCCTCCATCAAACCCATCACACGGTCTCCAACCGCCAGGTCCTCAACACCCGGGCCCACCTCCAACACCACACCCGCGCCCTCGCTGCCCACAACAGCCGGGTGGACGGGATCCGGATACATCCCCAACACCACCAGCACATCCCGGAAGTTCACACCCGCGGCGCGCACCCCCACACGCACCTGACCCACTCCCAAAGCTCCGCCGCCGGCGCCCGCATGCTCGACCACGCACAGATCCTCCAACACCCCCACACCATCGGCCCTCAGCCCGAGCCGCCAACCACCATCGGCGCCTCCTCCGACGCCAACCCCGGCGCCGAGCGCCAGATCACCGGCCCCGCTACACCGCGCCAGCCGCGGCACGAACAGCTCGCCCCGGCGCACCGCCACCTGGGGCTCACCCAACTTCAACGCGCTCGCGACCGCGCGCCCGGAGGACTCCTCTCCGTGATCCACATCGACCAGCACGAACCGCCCCGGATGCTCCGCCTGGACCGAGCGCAACAACCCCCACACACCGGCGCCCACGAGATTTGCCACACCCTCACTACCGACGTCCACCGCGCCCCGCGTCACCACCGCCCACCGACCGCCCGCAAAGCGGTCATCCCCGAGCTGGCCCTGAACTTTGCGCAACATGTCGCCCACACCGTTCAGCACATCGTCCACACCGGCCGCTTCATCACCCCCGCAATCCACCACCTCAACATCCAAATCCCCATCAACGTCCTCCTCCCCACACGACCCCATCGCTGCCCACTCCACCCCGAACAGCGTGTCCCGCAACGTCCCCGCGGCGGCGCCCAGACGCTCGGCCGACGCCGCGCGCAACACCAGCGAATCGACCCCCGCCAGCAGCCTGCCGTCCACGTCGGCCAACACCACGCGCACCCCACCATCTTCCGCATGCGTCAAGCGCACACGCAGCGCCGGCGAGGACCCGCCAAGCAGCACCACGCCACTCCACGAAAACGGCAATCGGGGGCCCTCCCCCTCACCGTCGCTCCCACCCCAGCCGGCCACCATCGCGTGCAGGGCCGCATCGAACAGCGCCGGATGCAAACCGAACACCCGCGCCCGATCTCGCTCCTGCTCGGGCAATGCGACCTCGGCGAGCACATCTTCCCCGTACTTCCACACCGCCCGCAAGCCTTGAAACGCCGGGCCATACTCCAAGCCCATCCCAGCCAACTGGTCGTACATTTCGTCGACCCCCGTCTCCACCGCTCCCACCGGAGGCCATGCCCCTCCGCCGAGCAGCGCCATCTCACCGTCGAGCCTCGCGCGCAACGCGGGCTCCACCGGCCCCAACGTCCCGCTGGCATGACACACCCACTCTCCGCCGTGCCAGCGCCGATCGCTCGAGGGGCGCTCGGTGCGGGAATGGATCCCCACCGTTCGGCACCCCGACTCGTCGGGCTCGCCCACCACCACCTGAAGCTGCGCGCCACCCTCCTCACTCAGTACCAGCGGCTCCTGCAACACGAGCTCCTGCACGCACCCGCAGCCAAACTGCGCCCCGACGTGCAGGAGCATCTCCACGAACGCCGTCTCCGGCAGCAGCACCACACCCTGCACGACATGACCGGCCAGCCACGGGTGGGTGTCGAGCGACAGTCGCCCGGTGAACAGCCACCCCTCGCCATCCACCAGCGCGACCGCCGCGCCCAGCAATGGATGCTCCACCGCAACCTGCCCCACGGCGCCGGCGTTCCCGGCGCCCACCGTCACCGGCAGCCAGTAACGCTCCCGCTGGAACGCAAAAGACGGCAGCCGCACACGCTCGGCGCCACTGCCCTCGAACACCTCACCCCACTCGACGCTCACACCACGCACCCACGCCCGGCCCAGCGCAGTCAGCAGCGAACGGGCTTCCGCGCGTCCCTCAGCCAGCACGGGCGCCGCCAGGAGCGACGCTCCACCGTCCTCGGCCTGATCGGTCCCATTCGACTCGCCGACCCCGTCCGTGCCCAGCCAATCGTCAGCACCCTCCTGCACCATCGCGCTGAGCACCCCGTCCGGGCCGAGCTCGAGGAAGTTGCGCACACCCTCCGCCGCCAGCCAGCGCACCCCGTCGGCGAAGCGAACCGTCTCGCGCACATGCCGCACCCAATAGCCCGCCGAGCACAACTGCTCGTTGGATGCGAGGCGACCCGTCAGATTCGAGACGATCGGCAGCCGCGGCTCCGCGAAAGTCACCGCCTGCGCGGCCCGCTCGAACTCCGCGAGCATCCCCTCCATCCGCGGCGAGTGAAATGCGTGACTTACCCGCAACCGCTTGGTCCTCGCGCCTCGCTGAGCCCACAGGTCGGTCAGCTCGAGCACCGCCTCCTCATCGCCGGAGAGCACCACCGACCCCGGGGCGTTGACCGCGGCCACCGCCACCCGGCTCGCGAACCCATCCAGCGACTCGACCACCTCCTCCTCGGGAGCGCCCACGGCGACCATCGCGCCGCCCCGCGGCAGCTCGGCCATCAAGCGCCCGCGCGCGAGCACCAGCCCACATGCGTCCTCGAGCGTGAACACCCCCGCCACGTGCGCCGCCGCCAGCTCCCCGATCGAGTGGCCGATCAGGAAATCGGGACGCACACCCCACGCCTCCAAGAGCCTGAACAACGCCACCTCCAGCACGAACAGCCCGGGCTGGGCCAGCGCCGTGTCGTCGAGCGGACTCACACCGGCATTCCCGTTGCCGTTCGACGCGGCGGGCCCGCCCGCGTCCAGCACCACCTCTCGCAGCGAGCGCCCGAGGCGCTGGTCGATGTGGGCGCACGCCTCGTCGAAGGCCGCGCGGAACACCGGGAACGTCCTGTACAACTCCCGACCCATTCCCACCCGCTGGGCGCCCTGGCCCGTGAACATGAAGGCGGTTCGCCCCTTGACCGTCCTGCCGCGCAGCACGCTCGCAGCCGGCTCGCCGGCGGCGAGCCTCCTCAAGCTGTCGCGCGGCTCGCCGCTCGCACGGGTGGGCGGGGACTCGATCTCCTCACGGTCACCGGAGGGCTGGAACCCAAACTCCCCACACTCGCCAGTGGGCGGGGACTCGATCAAAACGACCGCCCGCTCCTCCAACGCCGCGCGGCCCGCGAGCGATAGCCCCACGTCTGCCGCCGCCAGCTCGGGAGCTCCCGCCAGGAAGCGCTCCAGTCGCGCGGCCTGAGCGCGCAGGCCGTCGGCGGCCCGGCCGGAGAGCACCCACGGCAGCAACCCGGCCGCCGACACACCGCTCATCTCGCCCGGCGCCGGACCCGGTGCGGGCGCGAGCGGGGGGGCCTCCTCGAGGATCACGTGCGCGTTGGTGCCGCTCACCCCGAACGAGGAGATCCCGGCCCGGCGGGGCCGCTCGCCCGGCCGCCACGCGCGCTCCTCGTTCAGCAACGACACCGTGCCCGCCGACCAATCCACCTGGCTGGTGGGTCGCTCCGCATGCAACGTTCGCGGCAGCATGCCGTGTTGGAGAGCGAGCACCATCTTGATCACCCCGGCGACGCCCGACGCCGCAGCCGTGTGCCCGATGTTCGACTTGATCGATCCCAGCCACAGCGGGCGCTCAGGCGGACGCTCGCGACCGTAAGTCGCCAGTAGCGCCTGCGCCTCGATCGGGTCACCCAGCGTCGTGCCCGTCCCGTGCGCCTCGACCGCGTCCACGTCGGCAGGGGAGAGATCGGCATTGGCAAGCGCCTGCATGATCACCCGCTGCTGGGAGGGCCCATTCGGCGCCGTCAACCCATTGCTCGCGCCATCCTGGTTGACCGCGCTGCCCCGCAACATGCCCAATACGCGATGCCCGTTGCGATGGGCATCGACAAGACGCTCCAACAGCAGAACGCCGGCGCCCTCGCTCCAGCCCATGCCGTCCGCGCCGTCGCCAAAAGCCTTGCACCGCCCATCCCGCGCCAGACCGCCCTGGCGCGCGAACTCGACGAACGCGTCGGGATGCGCCATCACCGTCACACCGCCCGCCAGCGCCAGCGAGCACTCCCCTCCCCGCAACGCGGTGCAAGCCTGGTGCACGGCAACCAGCGACGACGAGCACGCGGTATCGATCGACACCGCCGGGCCCTCCAGTCCAAAAGTGTACGCCACCCGGCCCGACACGACACTCGTGATACTGCCCGTGAGCCGGTAGCCCTCGACGCCCTCGCCCGAGGGAGCGCCCACGCCGTAGCCGCTCGCGCCGACCCCGGCGAAGACGCCCGTCGGGGTGCCCCGCAGCGACATCGGGTCGATGCCGGCATCTTCCAGCGTCTCCCAGCATACCTCCAGGAACAGCCGCTGCTGGGGATCCATCGCCAGCGCCTCGCGCGGGCTGACCCCGAAGAAGGCAGCGTCGAACTCCCCCACGTCATGCAGGAAGCCGCCTTCGCGCGCGTAGCTCGTGCCCTCCCGTTCGAGGTCGGGGTCATACAGCCCCTGCAGGTCCCAGCCGCGATTCACGGGGAACCCGCCGATCGCGTCCCCGCCGCCGGCAACTAGCTCCCACAGCTCTCCCGCGGAGCGCACGGCGCCAGCCAGCCCGGGGTAGCGACAGCTCATTCCCACGATCGCCACCGGCTCGCCGATCCCAACCGCGCCGGACGCCGCCACCGTCACCGCCTGGCGCTCGCCGAGCGCCTCACGCAGCATATGCGCCGCCAGCTCAGCCGCGCTCGGATAGTCGAAGACGACGGTGCTCGGCAGTCGCAGCCCGCTCGCCGCCTGCAGCTCGCGCGAGAGCTGCACCGCCGTCAGCGAATCGAACCCAAGCTCCTTGAACGCCTGCCGCGCCGGCACCTCCCGCGCCGAGGAGTGCCCGAGCACCGACGCCACGTGCGAGCTCACCAGCTCGAGCACCATGCGCTCGCGCTCGCCCGCGGCCACGCTCGCCAGCCGCTCGGCCAGCAGCCCCCCGCCGGCCCCCGCAGCGCTCTCTCGCAGCGCTCGTTGCGCCTCGGGCAGCTCGCCAATCAGCGGCCGCGTCCGCGCTGAGCTGTAGGTCGGCGCGTAGCGCTCCCAATCCAGGTCGGCGACCATCACGCAACGCTCGCCGGCGTCCAGCGCGGATCCCAGCGCGGCGAGCGTCAGCTCGGGCGCCATCACGCGAATCCCACGCCGACTCAGGAAGTCCTTCCCGAGAACCGCCATCCCCCCGCCCGCCCATGCGCCCCACGCCACCGATGTAGCCGCCAGGCCGCGTCCGTGGCGAAACTCCGCCAGCGCATCCAGGAACGCGTTCGCTGCCGAGTACGCGCCCTGCCCGCCGCTGCCGAGCGTGCCCGCGATCGAGGAGAACAACACGAACGCGTCCAACCCCAGCTCCTCCGTCAGCTCGTGCAAGTGCCACGCCCCGCCGGCCTTACCCGCCAGCATCTCCTCCAGGCGCTCCACCGCGAGCCCGCCGATCGCTTCATCGTCGACGACTCCCGCCACGTGGAACACCGCGGACAGTGGACACTCCGCGGGCACCGCGCCGAGCGTGCTCTGCAGCTGGCGCCGGTCGGCCACGTCGCAGGCCACCACACTCACGCGCGCGCCCAGCCGCTCCAGCTCGCCCACAAGCTGCTCAGCGCCGGGAGCATCCGACCCACGGCGGCTGGTCAGCAACAGCTGCTCCGCGCCGTTCTCCGCCAGCCAGCGCGCCACGTGCGCGCCCAGCGCGCCCGTGCCACCGGTCACCAGCACCGTGCCCCGTGGCCTGTACGCGACCGCCGACCGCCGTCCTTCCCGCGGCGCGCAAGTCAGCCGCCGCGCGAACGCTCCCTCCGCGCGCACCGCCACCTCGTCCTCCCTGTCGAGGCCGGCGAGCACCTCGCAGAGGCGCGCGCAGGCGCGCTCGTCAGGCTCCGCCGGCAGGTCGACGAGACCGCCCCACCGCCTCGGCTCCTCCAGCCCCACGACTCGACCCAGGCCCCACACCGACCCCCGGGTCGGGCTCACCAGCGGATCGGTCGCGCCAACCGACACCGCGCCCCGAGTCACGCACCACTGCGGCGCGTTGCAGCCCATGTCGCCCAAAGCCTGAGTCAGCACCAACAGCCTCGCGGCCTCGTCCCACATGCCGGCAGGCTCCCCGTGCTCGCCCTCGCCGCCCTCGCCAGGTGCCGGCTCCCGTCCCTTGCCCGAGGCGAGCAGCTGTAGCACCCCGCCGACAACGACGCCGTCCTCGTCGCCCTGGGGCGATACGCCGCTGTCCCCGAGTGCCGTCTGCAGATGCTCCGCCAACGTCTCGCGCACCACGGCACGCGCCGCATCTACCTCCACCACCAAGGGCCGAGCGCCGCCTGCGCCGAGCGCCGCCACGACGCGCGCTAGCAGTTCCTCATCGACCTGCCCGGCCGGTACCACCACCAGCCACACCCCCGCCAGCGCCACTGCGCCGTTCTCGCGCAGCGGCGTCCACCGCACGCGATAGTGCCAGCGCTCGCCGACCACCCGCTCCACGGGCTTGGCCGCCAGCCAGAAGCGCTCACGCTGAAAGGCGTAGCTCGGCAGCTCCACCCGCTCACCGCCGCCGCCCCGGAGCACCTCTTGCCAGTCGATCTTCACACCTTGCACCCACGCTTCGCCCAGCGACGCCAGCAGACGCTCGGGCCCACCCGCGCCGCGCCGCAGCGAGCCGACCGCCACCACCTCCTCCGGGCGCTCGAGCAGACGCTCCGCGAGCTCCCGCACCCCGGGCATCAACACCGGGTGGGGGCTCGCCTCGACGAACACCCGCTGGCCACGCTCGATCAAGCCACCCAGCGCACGATCGAAGCGCACGGTGTCGCGCAGATTGCGATACCAGTACTCGGCGTCCAGCTCCGCCATATCCAGCAGCCCCCCCGTCACCGCCGAGTGGAACGGCAGCTCCCCCGAACGCGGCACGATCGACGCGCAGGCGCCCACCAGCTCCTCGCGCAACGTCTCGACCCGCGCGGAGTGCGCGGCATAGTCGACCGGGATCCGGCGCGCCCGCAAGCCCTCCGTCTCGCACGCCCGCAGCAGCTCCCCGAGCGCCTCCGCCTCACCCGAGACCACCGCCGAGACGGGAGAGTTCACCGCCGCAAGCGATATGCGCCCGGGCCAACGCTCCAGCAGAGCGCCCACCCGCTCCGCGTCGAGCGCCAGCGACACCATCCCCCCTTCGCCGGCGATCGCCGTGAGCGCGCGGCTGCGCACCGCCACCACCCGCGCTGCGTCCTCGAGCGACAACCCGCCCGCGACGCACGCCGCCGCGATCTCGCCCTGTGAATGACCCACAACACCGGCGACGTGCACACCGCAGGCACGCCACACGCGCGCAAGCGACACCATCACCGCGAACAGCGCCGGCTGCACCACATCCACGCGCTCCAAGCCGGGCGCCCCGGGCGCACCCCGCAGCACATCCTCCACGCGCCACCCCACGAACGGCTCGAGCGCGTCGCCACAGGTCGCGATCTCATCGGCGAAGATTCTGGAGCGCCCAAGCAGCTCGACTGCCATCCCCTCCCACTGCGAGCCCTGCCCGGGAAACAGCATCACAACTCCATCCTGGCCCGCCACCACCGAGCCCCTTACCACAGCGCCGGCAGGCTCGCCGCCGGCCAGCGCACTCACACCGTCGAGCAGCTCGTCGCGGCCGGCGCCGAGCGCGACGGCGCGATGCTCGAGCCCGGCTCGCGCGGCAAGCGACACGGCCACGTCGGCCGCCTCGAGCTCCGCGGAGTCCGCGAGGAACCGTCGCAGCTGCTCCGCCTGCGCGCGGAGCCCATCGGCGCCGCGTGCCGAGAGCAGCCAGGGGATCGCGCCGGCCAGATCCACCACCGGCGCAACGGTCGGATCCGTCGCAGGCGCGGGCTCACTCGCCGGCGCCTCCTCGAGGATCAGATGCACGTTTGTGCCACTGACCCCGAACGAGGAGACCCCGGCGCGGCGCGGCCGGCCGCGCGGCTGCCACGGCCGCTCCTCGCTCAACAGCGCCACGGCACCCAAGGACCAATCCACCTTGCTGCTCGGCTCCTCGGCGTGCAACGTGCGCGGCAGCACACCGTGGCGCAACGCCATCACCATCTTGATCACACCCGCCACGCCCGCCGCCGCGGCGGCATGCCCGATATTCGACTTCACCGACCCAAGCCACAACGGCTCACCCCCCGAGCGCCCCTGCCCATAGGTCGCCAGCAACGCCTGCGCCTCGATCGGATCGCCCAGCGTCGTGCCCGTCCCGTGCCCCTCGACCACATCGATCTCGCCCGGCTCCAAACCGGCATTCGCCAGCGCCCGCAAGATCACCCGCTGCTGCGCCGGCCCATTCGGCGCCGTCAACCCATTGCTCGCGCCATCCTGATTGACCGCGCTGCCCCGCACCACACTCAACACCCGATGACCGTTACGCCGCGCATCGGAAAGACGCTCCAGCAGCAGGACACCGACGCCCTCACTCCAACCCGTCCCGTCCGCGCGATCGCCGAAAGACTTGCACCGGCCATCCGGGGCCAGACCACGCTGGCGGCTGAACTCGACAAATGCATCGGGATGCACCATCACCGTGACGCCACCCGCCAACGCCAGCGAGCACTCTCCCCCGCGCAACGCCCCACACGCCAGATGCACCGCCACCAGCGACGACGAGCACGCCGTATCCACCGACACCGCCGGGCCCTCGAGCCCAAACGTATACGCCACCCGTCCCGACACGACACTCGCCAGACCGCCCGTCATCCGGTAGCCCTCCAGACCCTCGTCGGAAACCGCTCCCACTCCATAGCCGCTGGAGCCGACACCGGCGAACACACCCGTCTGCGAGCCCCTCAGCGATAGGGGATCGATGCCGGCGTGCTCCAGCGCCTCCCAGCCCACTTCCAGCAACAGCCTCTGCTGGGGGTCCATCGCTAGCGCCTCGCGCGGATTGACCTCGAAGAACGTCGCGTCGAACTCTCCCGCGTCGTCGAGGAAGCCGCCTGCGCGCGCGTAGCTGGTCCCCGGACGACCGAGGTCGGGGTCATACAACCCCTCCAGATCCCACCCCCGGTCCCCCGGGAACCCCCCGATCGCGTCCTCGCCGCGGGCGACCAGCTCCCACAGATCTCGCGCCGAGCGCACCGGGTGGATGAACCCTGGATATCTGCAGCTCATTCCCACGATCGCGACCGGCTCGTCGGTGCCGCTCGCCGCCGATGCAGCCACCCTCACCACAGCCCGCTCGCCAACGGCCTCCCTCAGCAGGTGGCCGGCAAGCTCCACCGGCGTCGGGTAATCGAACACCGCAGTCGCCGCCAGCCGCAACCCCATCGCCGCGCGCAGCTCACGCGCCAGCTGCACACCCGCCAGGGAGTCGAACCCCAGTTCCCTGAAGGTCCGCTGCGCGGTAATGCCCTCGGCGGAGGAGTGCCCCAGCACGGCCGCCGCGTGCTCGCACACCAAACTCACAACCACCAGCCCGCGCTCGCTCGCGGGCACCCCCACAAGCCGCTGCGCCAACCCCTCACCCTCGGCCTCGCCGGCACCCTCGGCCTCGCCGGCGACCTCGCGCAGAGCTCGCTGCACCTCCGGCAGGTCGCCGATCAGAGGTCGCGCCCGCGCCGAGCTGTACGCCAACGCATAACGCTCCCAATCCAGGTCGGCGACCACCAAACCACCGTCGCCCTCCGCGAGCGCATCCCGCAACGCCCCCACAGCCCTCTCTGGCGGCATTGCCCGAATCCCCCGCCGACCCAGGAACTCACCCGCGCCGGCCCCCATCCCCTCGCCGGCCCACGCACCCCACGCCACCGACGTCGCCGCCAGTCCCCGCTCGCGACGGTACTCCGCCAGCGAGTCGAGAAATGCGTTACCAGCCGCATACGCCCCCTGGCCGCCGCTGCCGAGCACCCCCGCGATCGAGGAGAACAACACAAACGCATCCAGCTCCAACCCCTCGGTCAACTCATGCAGATGCCATGCCCCACCAGCCTTCCCCGCCAACACACCCTCCAGCCGCCCCACCGACAACCCCTCGAGCGGATCCTCGTCCAAAACCCCCGCCGTGTGAAACACACTCCCCAGCGGCAGCTCGCCGGGCACCGACGCGAGCACCTCCCGCAGCTGTGCGCGATCGGCGACATCGCACGCCACCACACTTACCCTTGCGCCGATCCCCTCGAGCTCGGCCACGAGCTCAACCGCACCCGGCGCCTCCAACCCCCGGCGACTTGTCAACAACACATGCTCGGCGCCCTCCCGTGCCAGCCACCGTGCGACATGTGCCCCCAGCGCACCCGTCCCGCCCGTCACCAGCACCGTCCCACGCGGCCGATAAGCCTCTCCCCCCACACGCGGATCTCGCGGCGCACGCACCAGCCGCCGCGCGAACACACCCCCCGCGCGTACCGCCACCTCGTCCTCACCGCTCCCGCCCGCCAGCACCCGACACAGGCGCTCATACGCGCCCTCGTCGGGATCCGCCGGTAGATCGACCAAGCCACCCCAGCGCCTCGGCAGCTCCAACCCCACAACCCGGCCCAACCCCCACACCAATCCCGACGCCGGATCCACAACGCGATCCCCAACACCAACCGACACCCCGCCCCGCGTCACACACCACAACGGCGCCCCCACATCCGCGTCCCCCAACGCCTGCGCCAAGACCAACGTCCCCGCCAAGCCCGCGCCATCGCCGGCCACCGGCGCTTCGATCTCTTCCAGCGCCAGCAGCGAAAGCACTCCAGCCACAACCCCGCCGTCCTCACGGGTCGGTCCCGTATCCGCCGCCGGCTCACCCGCGAGCAGCTCTCGCAAGCGCCCGGCCAGCACCTCCCGGTCCTCACAACGCTCATCGAACTCCACCGCCGCCGGCTGCGCGCCACGAGCTTTGAGCGCCGCCACTACGTCCGCTTGGAGCCCGTCGTCTGAACGCCCCACCGGCACGACCACCAGCCACACACCCGACAACGCCCCGGCCTTGCGCTCATCCACCGCACGCTCGGCAGCGGGCGTCTCGGCAGCGCGCGTCCACCGCACTCGGTAACGCCAGCGATCCGGGTCGGTGGGCGCCGGCCCCCCACCGAGCCAGTAGCGCTTGCGCTGGAACTGGTAGGGCGGCAACCTCACGCCTCGGGCGCCCGTCCCGTCGAATGCCGCTCGCCAATCCACCGTCACACCACGAACCCACACCGCGCCCAAGCCGGCCAGCAGAGAGCGGGGCTCGGCATGCCCCGAACGCAGCAGCGGCGCGACCATCGGCGCGACGTCGCTCGGGTCCCGCTCCTCGCCCACGCACTCCTCCACCATCGCGCTCAACACGCCGTCAGGACCGAGCTCGAGGAAGCTCCTCACACCCTCCCCCCACAACCACCGCACACCGTCCCCAAACCTCACCGCCTCCCGCACATGACGCACCCAATACGCCGGCGTGCGCAACTCCTCGCCCGCGGCCAACCCGCCCGACAGGTTCGACACCACGGGGATCCGCAGCTCGCCGAAGGCGACCGTCTCCGCGACCTGCCGGAACTCCTCCAGCATCCCGTCCATCCGCGGCGAGTGAAACGCATGGCTGACGCGCAGCCGCTTGGCTCGGCGACCGCGGTCCTCCCACAGGCTCATCAACTCCAGCACCGCGTCCTCGTCGCCGGACACGACCACCGAGCCAGGCGCGTTCACCGCCGCCAACGCCACACTGCCCTCCAAGCCCTCGAGTGCTTCGATCGAGTCGATCGCCTCGGCCTCGGAGGCAGCGATCGCCGCCATCGCGCCCCCCCGCGGCAACGCGCCCATCAACCTTCCCCTGGCCGCCACCAGCCTGCAGGCGTCCTCCAGCGAGAAGACTCCCGCCACGTGTGCTGCCGCCAGCTCGCCCACCGAGTGGCCGATCAGGAAGTCGGGGCGCACGCCCCAGGTCTCGACCAGCCGGTACAGCGCCACCTCGAGCGCGAACAGCGCCGGCTGCGCCAGCTCCGTGCCCTCCAGCGTTCCCTCACCGACGCCCATCTCGACAGACGCCTCGCGATCGGCCCCGGTATGTGCCCGATCGAGCTCGCCACCGCGCTCCCCCGCGCCGAACACCACCTCCCGCAACGAGCACCCCAACTCAGGATCGAAGTGCGCACACACCTCCTCGAACGCCGCTCTGAACACTCCGAACGCCCCATCCAACTCACGGCCCATCCCCACACGCTGCGCACCCTGACCCGTGAATAGGAACGCCAGCCGCGGGTCCGCCTCGGCGACCCGCCCCCCCACCACGCTCGCGACCGGCTCGCCGCGCGCCACCGCGCCGACCCCGGCCAACAGCTCCTCGCGGCCCTCACCCAACACGACAGCGCGATCCTCGAGCGTCGTGCGCGCCGCCAGCGCATACCCCACGTCCACCAGCGCGAGATCGCTTTCCTCTACTACGAATGCCCCCAGCTGTGCGGCCTGGCTGCGCAGACCCTGAGCGCCCCCACCTGAGAGCACCCACGGCTGCACACCGGCCGCCGGCTGCTCCTCATCCCCGGGCGTCCCCTGTACCAAGACGCTCAGCGACGCCTGCGCGCGCTCGCCATCGCTGCTCGCATCACCCCGCGGGAGCGTGGAGTCCGAAGGCTCAGCCTCGGCCGGCGGGGCCTCCTCGATGATCACGTGCGCGTTCGTGCCGCTGACGCCAAACGCCGACACTCCCGCGCGACGCGGAACCTCGCCCCGCGGCCACTGCACCTCCTCGATCAGCAGCGACACCGCGCCCGCGTCCCAATCCACCTCCCGGCTCGGCTCGTCCACGTTGACAGTCGGAGGCAGGCGTTCGTGGCGCAGCGCCATCACCATCTTGATCACGCCCGCCATGCCCGCCGCGGTTTGGGTGTGGCCGATGTTCGACTTCACCGACCCCAACCACAACGGACGCTCGCGCCCCTGGCCATACGTCGCGATCAGCGCCTGCGCCTCGATCGGATCGCCCAGTTCCGTACCGGTCCCGTGCGCCTCGACCGCATCGACGTCAGATGGCGTCAGACCGGCGTTGGCGAGCGCCTGCAGAATCACCCGCTGCTGAGCCGGGCCGTTCGGCGCGGACAGCCCATTGCTCGCACCATCCTGGTTCAGTGCGCTGCCGCGCACCACCGCCAGCACCTCGTGGCCGCAGCGTCGCGCATCCGCAAGACGCTCGAGCAACAGCACTCCCACACCCTCTCCCCAACCGGTGCCGTCCGCCGCGCTCGCAAACGCCTTGCACCGCCCGTCGGGCGCGAGGCCGCGCTGGCGGCTGAACTCGACAAACAGATCGGGGGTCCCCATTACCGCGACGCCACCCGCCAACGCCAGCGAGCATTCCCCATGCCGCAGCGCACCCGCGGCCATGTGCAGCGCCACCAGCGAGGATGAGCACGCCGTGTCCACCGTCACGGCTGGACCCTCCAGCCCGAACGTGTAAGCCACCCGTCCCGACACCACGCTCCCCGCCGCGCCCGTCAGCAGATAGCCCTCGATGCCCGGCTCCACGGCCAGCGCCGCTCGTGCTCCGTAGCCCGAGGCGGAGACACCCGCGAACACCCCTGTTTGACTGCCCTGCAGGGATGCGATGTCGATGCCCGCGCGCTCGACGGCCTCCCAGCATCCTTCCAGCAGCAGCCGCTGCTGGGGATCCATCGCCAGCGCCTCGCGCGGGCTGATCCCGAAGAGCCCGGCGTCGAAGTCGCCGGCGTCATACAGAAAGCCGCCCTGGCGCGCATAGCTGGTCCCCGGATGATCCGGATCCGGGTCATACAGCTCCTCCAGATCCCAACCGCGATCGACCGGGAACTCTCCGATCGCATCGCCACCACTCACAACCAGCTCCCACAACCCCTCCGGCGAGCGCGCGCAACCCGGGTACCTGCAACTCATCCCCACGATCGCGATCGGCTCACCGAGATCGCCCGCGGCGGGCGCCGCGAGCCTCACAGCGGACCGCTCGGACGGACGCGCCGGCGCCACCTCAGCCAGCAGGAGCTCGGCCAGCGCTGCCGGCGTCGGATGGTCGAACACTGCAGTCGCCGACAGCCTCAACCCCGTCGCGGCGCGCAGCTCCCGCGCCAACTGCACCCCCGCCAACGAGTCGAACCCAAGCTCCCGGAACGCCCTCCCCGGCGGCACAGCCTCCGTGGAGGAGTGCCCCAACACGCCCGCCGCGCGATCGCGCACGAGCTCCACCACCACACGCTCACGCTCGCGCGCCGGCAGGCCCGCCAACCGCGCTGCCAACGATCCCGCGCCCTCCTGCTCGCTCTCGCCCTCGGCCTCCCGCAGCGCCCGCCGCACCTCCGGCAGATCCTCAATCAACGGTCGCGACCGCGCCGAGCTGTATGTCAGTGCATAGCGCTCCCAATCCAGGTCGGCGACCACTACACAACCCTCGCCCCCCTCGACCACGCCGCGCAACCCGGCCACAGCCAGCTCCACAGGCATCGCGAGAATCCCCCGCCGGCCCAGGGACTCCCCCGCCAACGCCGCCATTCCCTCCCCGGCCCACCTGCCCCACGCGACCGAGCTGCCCACCAGGCCCAACCCCCGGCGATGCTCCACAAGCGAGTCCAGGAACGCGTTGCCCGCCGAGTAGGACCCCTGCCCGCCACTGCCGAGCACCCCCGCGATCGAGGCGAACAACACGAACGCATCCAGCTCCAGCCCCTGCGTCAACTCGTGCAGCAGCCACGCTCCGCCCACCTTCGAGGCCAATGCGCCCCGCAGCCGCTGCACCGACAGGCGATCGATCGCTTCTTCATCCACCGCCGCCGCCGTATGGAACACGCCCGATAACGGCAGCTCGCCCGGGATGTCTGCGAGCATGCCCTCCAGCTGCTCCCGGTCGGCGACGTCGCAGGCCGCCACACTCGCCCGCGCACCTAGCGCCTCCAGCTCACCCACCAGCTCGATCGCCCCCGGCGCCTCGGGGCCGCGGCGGCTGCACAACAGGATGTGCTCGGCGCCGCTCTGCGCCAGCCACCGCGCGACGTGCGCTCCCAGCGCACCCGTCCCACCCGTCACCAACACGGTGCCCCGCGGCGCGTACGCGCCGTTGGCTTGAGCCGCACCCAGCGGCGCACGCGTCAACCGCCTCCCGAACACCCCACCGGCGCGCACCGCCACCTCGTCCTCACCGATCGCCCCCCCGAGCACCCCACACAACCGCTCGAGCACACGCCCATCCAACTCGGCAGGCAGGTCGACCAGGCCACCCCAACGTCCCGGCTCCTCCAACCCGATGACTCGGCCCAACCCCCACACCAACCCCATCGCCGGATCGACGACGCGATCACCTATACCAACCGACACCCCGCCCCGTGTCGCGCACCACAACGGCGCTCTCACATCAGCATCCCCCAGCGCCTGCGCCAACACCAGCAACCCCTCGACCCCATCCACGCCATGCTCGTCATCCCCCTCCACCGCAGCGCTGAGAAGCTCGGGCACCCGATCCTCATCCCCACCCAGCGCCAACAGCGACAACACCCCACTTATCACCACGCCATCCATCCCCACGCCGCTCTCGGATGGTGCATCCACGGGCGCCTCGCCCTCCGCGCCGGCCATCCCGAGCTCCTCGGTAAGCAATGCCCGCAAGCGTTCAGCCAACGCCTCACGATCTGCATGAGCCCGATCGACCTCCAGCAACACCGGCCGCGCGCCATGCGCTTGGAGCGCCTCGATCGCACTCCCGACAAGCCCATCCCGCGAGCGCTCGGCCGGCACGGCCACCACCCACACGCCCGCCAACACCCCTCCACCCACGCCCACCGGCTTCCACCGCACGCGGTAGCGCCACTCATCCACAGCCGAGCGCTCCACCCGACCGTGACGCCATCCCGCAAGCACCGGCAGCACCGCCTCAAGCGCGGAGCGCTCACACTCCTCACCATCGACGCCGAGCGTCTGCATCAACTCCTCGACGTCGCCACTCTCTACCGAGCCCCAAAACTCCCCGTCGAGCGTGTCCCCGCCGGCCTGTCCTCGGCGCGGAGCGCTCTCAAGCCAGAAGCGCTCCCGCTGGAAGGCATACGACGGCAACTGCACCGGCTCGACACCGCTCGCCCGGAAGGCCTCCGTCCAATCGATTTCGACGCCCTGCACCCACGCTTCGCCAAGCGCCTTCAAGAGGTGCTCCAACCCGCCCTCGTCGCGTCGCATCGAGCCGATCGCCACGACCTCCTCCATGGGCTCGAGCCGATGCTCGGCCAACTCCTGCACCCCCACCGTCAAAACCGGATGGGGACTGGCCTCAACGAACGTCCTGTGTCCCTGCGCAATCAGTGTCCCCAAAGCCCGATCGAAGCGCACGGTCTCGCGCAGATTGCGATACCAGTACTGCGCATCAAGCTCCGCCGTGTCCAGCAGCCCCCCGGTCACCGCGGAGTGGAACGGCACTTCTCCCGAGCGCGGAACGATCGTCGCACACGCTTCCAGCAACTCCTCCCGCAGCACCTCGACGTGGTGAGAGTGCGCGGCATAGCCGACCGGGATCCTGCGTGCCCTGAGCCCCTGCGCCTCACACTCCTCCAGCAGCTCTCCGAGCGCGTCGGGCTCGCCGGAGAACACAACCGAGGCGGGCCCGTTCACCGCGGCGAGGGCGACTCGATCGCCCCAGCGCTCCACCAGTGCGCTCGCGCTCTGCGGGTCGATCGCGACCGACACCATCCCACCTCGATCGGCGAGCGCGGTCAGCGCGCGGCTGCGCAGCGCCACCAGACGCGCCGCATCCTCCAGCGAAAGGCCCCCGGCGACGCACGCGGCGGCGATCTCGCCCTGCGAATGGCCCACCACCCCCGCCAGCCGGACTCCGAGCGCGAGCCACACCTCCGCCAGCGACACCATCACCGCGAACAGCGCGGGCTGCACCACATCGACTCGCTCCAGTGGGGGCGCGTCGGGCGCGTCTCGCAACACGCTCTCCAGCGACCAATCCACGAAAGGCGCAAGCGCCTCGGCACATTGCGCGATGCGCTGCGCAAACAGCGGCGAGCCGTCCAGCAGCTCGGCCGCCATCCCCCGCCACTGCGAGCCCTGACCGGGGAACAGCATGACGACTCCACGCTCGCCCCCTGCCACGCCTACCCCGACGTTGGCCACCCGCTCGCCTCGCGCCAGCGACTCCAACCCGGCGAGCAACTCCGCGCGGTCGCCGCCCCGAATGACGGCGCGATCCTCGAGCGCGGGGCGGCGCGTGAGCGAGAGCGCGACCACGGCAGCGTCGAGGTCCGGGGCCTGTACCAGGAACTCGAGCAGGCTCCCTGCCTGCGCGCGCAGACCGCTGGCGCCGCGACCGGAGAGCACCCACGGCAGGACCACCGGCGCACCGCTGGCGGCGGGACTCGATATGAGCGCAGGCGGGGCCGCAAGCTTCGGCTCGGGTGTGGATGTGCCACCCGCAGTGAGCGTTGCGCCGGCCGGCGCGAGCAGGGAGTCGCTGCGAGGCGCTTCCTCGAGGATGACATGCGCATTGGTGCCGCTCACCCCGAACGAGGAGACCCCCGCGCGACGCGGCCTGCCGCCCGCTGTCCATGGCCGCTCCTCGGCAAGCAGCGCGACCTCACCCTGCGACCAGTCGACCTTGCTGGTCGGATGCTCCGCATGCAGCGTTTGCGGCAGCCGTTCGTGGCACAGCGCCATCACCATCTTGATCACGCCCGCGATGCCGGAGGCGGCGGCGGTATGGCCGATGTTCGACTTCACCGACCCCAACCACAACGGCGCGTCCCGCGGGCGACCCTGACCGTAGGTCGCCAGCAGAGCCTGCGCCTCGATCGGGTCTCCCAGCGTCGTGCCCGTTCCGTGCGCCTCGACCGCATCGACCTCCACGGGAACAAGTCCCGCGTTGGCGAGCGCCTGCATGATCACCCGCTGCTGAGAGGGCCCATTTGGCGCCGCCAGCCCATTGCTCGCCCCATCCTGGTTGACCGCGCTGCCACGCACCACGCCCAGTACCCGATGGCCGTTGCGCCGCGCATCCGAGAGGCGCTCCAACAACACGATTCCAGCTCCCTCGCTCCACCCGGTGCCGTCGGCGGTGTCGCCGAAGGGCTTGCACCGCCCGTCCGCCGCCAGGCCACGCTGGCGGCTGAACTCGATGAAGGCGGCGGGCGAGGCCATCACCGAGACACCGCCCGCGAGCGCCAGCGAGCACTCGCCCCCCCGCAACGCGCTGCTGGCAAGGTGCAATGCGACGAGCGAAGAGGAGCACGCCGTATCGACCGACACCGCCGGACCCTCCAGACCGAACGTGTACGCCACCCGCCCCGAGACCACGCTGCCAAGGCTGCCCGTCAGGCGATAACCCTCGAGCTCGTCCTCCTCGGCCGCGTCCAACCCGTACCCGCTGGCGCCGACGCCCACGAACGTGCCCGTCAACGTGTCTCTGAGCGATGCGGGGTCGATGCCGGCGTCCTCGAGCGTCTCCCAGCACACTTCCAGCAGCAGCCGCTGCTGCGGGTCCATCGCCAGCGCCTCGCGCGGCCCAATCCCGAAGAACGCCGCGTCGAAGTCGCCCGCGTCGTACAGGAACCCGCCCTCGCGCACATAGGTGGTTCCCGGCTTTTCGGGGTCGGGATCGTACAGCCGCTCCAGATCCCATCCGCGATCGGACGGAAACGTCCCGATCGCGTCCTCGCCCCGCGCGACCAGCTCCCACAGCTCCCGCGCCGAGCGCACCGGGTGAGTGAACCCTGGATAGCGGCAGCTCATCCCCACGATCGCGATCGGCTCGGCGAGGCCGCCGACGGTGGGCGCCGCAACTCTCACAGCCGCCCGCTCGCCGCTGACCTCACCTAGCAGATACCGTGCCAGCGCGGCCGGGGTGGGATGATCGAACACGGCGGTCGCCGTCAGCCGCAGGCCTGTCGCGACGCGCAGCTCGCGCGCCAGCTGTACCCCCGCCAGCGAGTCGAACCCAAGCTCTTTGAACGCGTGCGCGGCCGGCACCGCCGCAGGCGAGGAATGCCCCAGCACCGCCGCCGCCCGCTCGCGCACCAGATCGAGCGCCACACGCTCGCGCTCCAACCCGGACACCCCCATGAGCCGCCGCGCCCACTCCCCGCCCTCGCCCTCGTCCACGGCCTCTCGCAGAGCCTGCTGCGCCTCCGGCAGCTCGCCGATCAACGGACGCGCCCGAGCGGCGCTGTACGTCTGCGCATATCGCTCCCAAGCGAGATCCGCAACCACCACACAACCCTCGCCCGCATCGACCACGCCTCGCAACGCCCCCACCGCCAACTCCACGGGCATCTCGCGAATGCCACGCCGGCCCAGGAACTCACCCCCACCGGCCGCCATCCCCTCGCCGGCCCACGCGCCCCACGCCACCGACGTCGCGACCAACCCCTGCCCGCGCCGAAACTCCGCCAGCGAATCCAAGAACGCGTTCCCCGCCGCATACGCCGCCTGGCCGCCGCTGCCGAGCACGCCCGCGATCGACGAGAACAACACAAACGCATCCAGCTCCAACCCCTCCGTCAACTCGTGCAGCTGCCACGCCGCGTCAGCCTTCGCGCGCAACACACCGTCGAGGCGTCCAACCGTCAATCCAGCGACCGGCTCGTCGTCCAACACCCCCGCCACGTGGAACACCCCCGACAACGGACGATCCTCGGGAATCTCTCCGAGCACCTCTTCCAGCTGCCCCCGGTCGGCGGCGTCGCACGCCACCACGCTGGCCCTCGCACCGAGCTCCTGGAGCTCATCCACGAGCTGCGCGGCGTCCGGCGCCTGCAGCCCGCGGCGGCTCACGAGCAGAACGTGCTCCGCGCCACTCCCCACCAGCCACCGCGCGACGTGTCCGCCCAACGCGCCGGTGCCGCCCGTCACCAACACTGTGCCCCGCGGCCGGTACGGCCGCTGCTCCCCGTGCGTGCCCGCCGGCGCGGCGTGCACCAACCGCCGCGCGAACACGCCGCGCGCACGCACCGCCAGCTCGTCCTCGGTCGCCGATCCCGCGAGCACCCCGCATAAAAGCTCGAACGTCCGCTGCTCGCACTCCACCGGCAGATCGATGAGACCACCCCAGCGCCCCGGCTCCTCCAGGCCCACGACCCGGCCCAACCCCCCCACCAGCCCGGCCGCCGGACTCACGACACGATCCCCGGCACCCACCGACACCCCGCCCCGCGTCACGCACCACAACGGCGCCCCAACGCCCGCGTCTCCCAACGCCTGTACCAGACCGAGCGTGCCCGCCACACTCGACCCGACGCAGCCGACGGCGGGCACCCCGACCTCGCCCAGTGCCAGCAGCGAGAGCACGCCGCTTACGCCGCTCACCGCGACGCGATCGTCACCTCCCACCTCCACGGAGCCGTCGCCGGGGGCGCCATCCTCCGCCGGCTCATCGGCCAGCAGCGTCCGCAGCCGGCCGGCCAGCTCCTCGCGCTCGACGTCCGCCACATCCAGCTCCACCACCAGCGGGCGCGCTCCGTGCGAGGCGAGCGCCGCGACGATCTCCTGCACCGGCTGCTCCGCGGAGCGCCCGGTCGGGGCCGCGACGAGCCACACACCGGCGAGCGCCCCCACCTCGTCGGGATCTTCCACCGCCCGCCACCGCACCCGGTAGCGCCACCCATCGACACTCGACACCACGGGCCGCTCCAACTCGGCCCAGTAGCGCGCCCGTTGGAACGCGTAGGAGGGCAGCCTCACGCGTTTGGCGTTCGGGCGGGCGGTGCTCCCAAGCAGCGCTCGCCAATCCACCTGCACGCCCCGCACCCACATCGCCCCCAGGCCTCTGAGCAGCGCGTCGGCCTCGCCGTGTCCGGCGCGCAGCAGCGGCACAGCCGCAGCCGGCGCTCCGACCGCGAGTCCCTGGGTCTCAGCCGGTGCTCCGGCCGTCTCTCCACGCGCCTCGGCCGTGCCATCGCCGGCGTTCCCCTCGGTGTCCAGACACTCCTCGACCATCGCGCTCAGCGGCCCATCCGGCCCCAGCTCCAGGAAGCTCCTCACGCCCTCCTCCCACAGCCGGCGCACCCCGTCTGCGAACCTCACCGGCTCGCGCACGTGGCGCACCCAGTACTCGGGGGTGCACACCTCTTTTGCCGAAACCTCACCAGAGAGGTTCGACACCAGCGGGATCTGCGGCTCGTTGAAGGCGACCGTTTCCGCTACCCGCCGGAACTCCTCCAGCATGTCGTCCATCCGCGGCGAGTGGAAGGCATGGCTGACCCGCAGCCGCTTCGCCCGGCGACCGCGCTCTTCCCACAGGCCCATCAGCTCCAGCACGGCGTCCTCGTCGCCGGAGACGACCACCGAGCCGGGTGCGTTAACCGCCGCGACCGCCACCCGCTCCTGCCACCGGTCAAGCGCCGCGGCCGACTCCAGCGCCTCCTCCTCGGAGGCGGCGATCGCCGCCATCGCGCCGCCCTGCGGCAGCGCGCCCATCAGGCGACCGCGTGCGGCGACTAGGCGGCAGGCGTCCTGAAGTGAGAACACCCCCGCCACGTGCGCCGCCGCCAGCTCACCCACCGAGTGGCCGATCAGGAAGTCGGGGCGCACACCCCATTGCTGAACCATCCGGTTCAGTGCGACCTCCAGCGCGAACAGCGCCGGCTGCGCCAGCGCCGTGCCGTCCAGCGCCACCGCGCCCTCGCCGGCGCGCGCCCCGGCGCCCTCCCCCGCGGGCTCGCCCGCGCCGAACACGACCTCCCGCAGCGAGCACTCCAAATACCGATCCAGCTCGACGCACACCTCGTCGAACGCGGCCGCGAAGGCCGGGAACACCTCATACAGCTCCCGGCCCATACCCACCCGTTGCGCGCCCTGGCCGGTGAACAGAAACGCCGTCTGTCCATCGACCACTTCGCCCCGCAGCACATTGCCCGCCGTCTGCCTATTGGCGAGCGCGGCGAGTCCGTCGAACAGCTGCTCGCGACCCTGCGTAGATGGAGACTCGACCAGTACCACCGCCCGCTGCTCTAGCGCCGCGCGCGCCGTGAGCGAGAGCGCCACATCGGCCGCATCCACCTCGGTGGCGGCCAGGAACCGTTGCAGTCGCAGCGCCTGGTCGGGCAGAGCGCCGCCGCGGGCCGACACAACCCAGGGCAGCACCCCGGGCGGCACACCCTGCACCGTGGGGGGCACACCCTGCACCGCGGGAGGCGCACCCTGTTCCGCGGGGGGCGCACCCTGTGCCACGGAAGGCGCACCCTGCGCCGCAGGAGACACACCCTGCGCCACGGGATGCACACCCTGCGCCGCAGGAGGCGCGTCCTGTTCCGCGCCGAGCCCCTGAGCAGGCGGCGCCTCCTCGAGGATCAGATGCGCGTTGGTGCCGCTCACCCCAAACGCGGAGACGCCCGCGCGGCGCGGCCTGCCGTTCGCGCGCCACGGCCGCTCCTCGGTGAGCAGCTCGACAGCGCCGGCGCTCCAGTCGACCTTCGTCGAGGGCGCATCCACGTGCAGCGTGCGCGGCAGCCGCTCGTGGCGCAGCGCCATCACCATCTTGATCACGCCCGCCACGCCCGCCGCCGCGGCGGCGTGGCCGATGTTGGACTTCACCGACCCGACCCACAGCGGCGCGTCCGCCGCGCGCTCGTGGCCGTAGGTGGCGAGCAGCGCCTGCGCCTCGATCGGGTCACCGAGCGTGGTGCCGGTGCCGTGCGCCTCGACCGCGTCCACTTCGTCCGGGGACACGCCGGCGTTCGCCAGCGCCTGCATGATCACTCGCTGCTGGGAGGGACCGTTCGGCGCCGTCAGCCCGTTGCTCGCCCCATCCTGGTTGACCGCGCTGCCGCACAGCACGCCCAGCACCTCGTGGCCGTGGCGTTGAGCGTCGGCGAGACGCTCCAGCAGCACGATGCCCGCGCCCTCGCTCCAGCCGGTGCCGTCCGCGCCGTCGGCGAAGGACTTGCAGCGGCCGTCGGGCGCGAGGCCGCGCTGGCGACTGAACTCGACGAACGCGTCGGGCTTTGCCATCACCGCCACGCCGCCCGCAAGCGCCAGCGTGCATTCGCCCGCGCGCAGCGACTGCGCGGCCCAATGCAGCGCCACCAGTGAGGAGGAACAGGCCGTGTCGACCGACACCGCCGGACCCTCCAGCCCCAGCGTGTACGCCACGCGGCCCGAGGCGACGCTCGTCAACGTGCCCATCAGCCGGTACCCGTCGAGCCCGGCTGCAGTGTCGGCCCCCGCCATGTACCCGCTGGAGCCCACGCCCGCGAACACGCCCGTCTGGCTCTCGCGCAGCGAGAGCGGGTCGATGCCGGCATCCTCCAGCGCCTCCCAGCACACTTCCAGCAGCAGCCGCTGCTGCGGGTCCATCGCCAGCGCCTCGCGCGGGCCGATGCCGAAGAAGGCCGCGTCGAAGTCGCCCGCGTCGCGCAGGAAGCCGCCCTCGCGGGCGTAGCTGGTGCCCGGGCGATCCGGGTCGGGGTCGTACAGCCCCTCCAGGTCCCAGCCGCGGTCGGCGGGGAATGGCCCGATCGCGTCCTCGCCGCGCGCGAGCAGCTCCCACAGCTCCGCCGCCGAGCGCACCGTGCCGGACGGCCCCGGGTAGCGGCAGCCGATGCCCACGATCGCCACGGGCTGCTCCAGCTCGCGCATAGCCGGCGCGCTGACCCTCACCGCCGCTCGCTCGCCCGCGGCCTCGCGCAGCAGATGCGCCGCCAGCGCGGCCGGGGTGGGGTGGTCGAACACGGCCGCCGGCGCCAGTCGCAGCCTGGTCGCCGCGCGCAGGCCGCGCGCCAGCTGCACCCCCGCGAGCGAGTCGAACCCCAGCTCCCTGAACGTGCTGCCGGCGGGAACGGCATCGAGCGAGGCGTGCCCCAGCGCTGCGGCGGCCCGCTCGCGCACCAGCGCCAGCGCCGCCCGCTCGCGCTCATGCGCCGGCATCTCCGCGAGGCGCGCCGCCCATTCGCTGACCGCGCCCGCGCCCGCGGTCAAGCCCGCGCCACCGCCCGCGCCCGCACCCTCGCCGGTCGCCTCGCGCAGCGCCCGCTGCGCGTCGGGCAGCTCGGCGATCAGCGGCCGCGCCCGCGCCGAGCTGTATGTCAAGGCGTACCGCTCCCAATCGAGGTCGGCGACGACCGTGCAGCCCGCGCCGGCCTCGAGCGCCTCGCGCAGCGCGCTCAGCGCCGCCCGCGCGGGCAGCTCACGGATGCCGGCCCGTTCCAGGCGCGCGCCCGCGCCGAGCGCCATCCCCTCCCCGGCCCACGCGCCCCACGCCACCGCGGTCGCCGGCAGGCCCCGCCCGCGGCGGTGCTCGGCGAGCGCGTCGAGGAATGCGTTCGCCGCCGCATACGCGCCCTGCCCGCCGCTGCCGAAGGTGGCCGCGATCGAGGAGAACAGCACGAACGCGTCCAGCTCCAGCCCCGCGGTCAGCTCGTGCAGATGCCACGCCCCGCCGGCCTTCCCCGCCAGCGCGCCCGCCAACCGCTCCGGCGAGAGCTCGCCGATCGGATCGTCGTCCACGGCACCCGCGACGTGGAAGACCGCCGATAGCGGGTGCTCGCCGGGCACCGATTCGAGCAGCTCCCGCAGCTTCTGTCGATCGGCGACGTCGCACGCCGCCACGCTCACGCTCGCGCCGGCCTCCTCCAGCTCGGCGGTGAGCTCCGTGACGCCGGGCGCATCCGCGCCGCGGCGGCTCGTCAACAGCAGCCGCTCGGCGCCCGCACCCGCCAGCCAGCGCGCGACGTGGGCGCCCAGCGCGCCCGTCCCGCCGGTGACCAGCACCGTGCCCCGCGGCGTGTATGTCGTCGGCGGCCGGCGGCCGTCGCGTTGGGGACGCGCCAGTCGTCGCGCGAGCACACCCTCGGCGCGCACCGCCACTTCGTCCTCGCCCTCTGGGCCTGCAAGCACTCCGCACAGACGCTTATAAATGCGCTCGTCCAGAGCAGTCGGCAGGTCGATCAGGCCGCCCCAGCGGCCCGGCTGCTCCAGCCCCACCACGCGCCCGAGGCCCCACACCAGTGCCTGTGCGGGATGCGTCAGCGGATCCCCCCCGCCCACCGACACCGCGCCGCTGGTCACGCACCACAGCGGAGCCTCCACGCCGGCGTCGCCGAGCGCCTGCACCAGCCTCAGCGTCGCCGCCGCGCCATCGCCATCGAGTGGCGCCGCCAGCAGCAGCACCCCCTGAGGCGTCTCGCACTCACCCAACCGCCCCGCCAGCGCCTCGCGATCCAAGCGCTCGTCCAGCTCCAGCACCACCGCGCTGGCGCCCTGCGTTTCGAGTGCGCCCACCATACCTGTGTGGAGCTCATCCGCACTGGCCTCCGCTGGCACGACCACCAGCCATACGCCCGATAGCTGTTCGACTGGGCGCTCCTCCAGCGGCTTCCACCGCACGCGGTAGCGCCAGCGCTCCGTCGCCTGATCGCCACCCAACCAGAAATGCTCTCGCTGGAACGCATAGGTGGGCAGCGGCACCCGCTTGGCGCCCGTGCCCGCAAACAGTGCGCCCCAATCGACATTCGCGCCGCCCACCCACGTCCCGGCCAGGTCGGTCAGTGGCCCATCGACGGCGCCAAGCACGCGCTCACTGCTCTGGGCAGAGGCAACAGCAGCAAGACCCTCCAGCAGCCGATCGCGAGTCTCACCGAGCAGGACGGCACGATCTTCCAGCGCCGCGCGTGCAGCGAGCGAGAGTCCGACATCGGCAGCGTCGAGCTCGGGGGCATCGGCAAGGAAGTCCAGTAGACGTGCGGCATGGGCCCTCAAACCATCGCTGCCACGACCCGACAGCATCCAGGGCACCACCGGGAGCGCGATCTCTTGCTCGGCTGCCTCCGTTTCCTGCGGCGCCTCCTCCAGGATCACGTGCGCGTTGGTGCCGCTGACTCCGAACGAGGAAACACCCGCGCGCCGCGGGCGGCCATTCGCGCGCCACGGCTGCTCCTCGGTGAGCAGCTCCACGGCGCCCGCCGACCAGTCGACCTCGCCGCTCGGCCGGTCCACGTGCAGCGTCCGCGGCAGCCGCTCGTGGCTCAGCGCCATCGCCATCTTGATCACCCCGGCGACGCCCGCCGCCGCCTGCGTGTGGCCGATGTTGGACTTGATCGAGCCCAGCCACAGCGGCGCCTCCGCGGGGCGACCCTGGCCGTAGGTCGCCAGCAGCGCCTGCGCCTCGATCGGGTCGCCGAGTGTCGTGCCGGTCCCGTGCGCCTCGACCGCGTCCACCTCGTCGGGCGCCAGGCCGGCGGCGGCGAGCGCGCGCATGATCACGCGCTGCTGGGAGGGGCCGTTGGGGGCGGTCAGGCCGTTGGAGGCGCCGTCCTGGTTGACGGCGCTGCCGCGCACCACCCCCAGCACGCGGCGGCCGGCGCGCTGCGCCACGGAGAGGCGCTCGAGCAACAGCACGCCGACGCCCTCGCCCCAGCCGGTGCCGTCGGCGGCGCCCGCGAACGGCTTGCAGCGCCCGTCGGCGGCGAGACCCCGCTGGCGGGCGAAGTCGACGAACACGCCGGGCGTGCTCATCACCGTCACGCCACCGGCCAGCGCCAGCTCGCACTCACCCCCGCGCAGCGCCTGGCAGGCCAGGTGGAGCGCCACCAGCGAGGAGGAGCAGGCCGTGTCCACGGTCACCGCCGGGCCCTCCAGCCCGAACGTGTACGCCACGCGGCCCGACACCACGCTGCCCGCGGCGCCCGTCCCCAGGTAGCCCTCGACCTCGCGCCCCTCGGCGCCGAGCGGGCCGGTGGCGTAGTCGCGGATGCTGATTCCCGCGAACACGCCCGTGGCGGTGCCCTTCAGCGCGAGCGGATCGAGGCCGCCATCCTCGAACGCCTCCCAGCACACTTCCAGCAGCAGCCGCTGCTGCGGGTCCATCGCCAGCGCCTCGCGCGGGCCGATCCCGAAGAAGGCGGCGTCGAACTCGCCCGCGTCGTAGAGGAAGCCGCCCTCCCTGACGTAGCAGGTGCCGGGGCGTTCGGGGTCGGGGTCGTACAGCCCCTCCAGGTCCCAGCCGCGGTCGGCGGGGAACGGCCCAATCGCCTCCTCGCCGCGCTCCAGCAGCTCCCATAGTTGCGCCGCCGAGCCGACCCCGCCCGGGTAGCGGCAGCCGATCCCGACGATCGCCACCGGCTCCTCGACGCGGCCCACCACGGCGATCGCCGGGGCCGCCGCCGCGCGCGGGTCGCCCTGCAGCAGCGCCAGCAGATGCGCGGTCAGCTCCGCCGCCGTGGGGTAGTCGAAGACGAGCGTGGCGGGCAGCCGCAGCCCGCTCTCGGCCGCCAGCCGGTTGCGCAGCTGCACCCCGGCGAGCGAGTCGAAGCCGAGATCGCGAAACGCCCGCTCGGGCGCCACCGCGTCGGGCGCGCCGTGCCCCAGCACCGCGCTCGCCTGTGTGCGCACCAGCTCGAGCAGCGCCGGCTCGCGCTCGTCCGCCGGCAGCGCCGCCAGACGCGCCGCCAGCGCTCCGCGCGCCCACCCGCCAGCCCCGGCCGCCGCGTCCTGTCCGCGGGTCAGCCGCTCCACCTCGGGCAGGTCGCCGAGCAGCGTGCGCATGCCGCCGGGTCGGGTGGGGCCGAGGTCGGCGAGCAGCCGCTCCCAATCCACGTCCGCCAGCACCACGTGCGGCTCGCCGCGCGCGAGCGTCTGCTGCAGGCCGGCAAGCGCCACCGCGACGGGCAGCTCGCGCACCCCGCCGCGGCGCAGGTGCTCGGCGACGCCCACGGCCATCCCTTCCCCGGCCCACGCGCCCCACGCGATCGAGCTGGCGGGCAGACCGCGCCCGTGGCGATGCTCGGCGAGCGCGTCGAGGTGGGCGTTGGCGGCCGCGTAGGCGCCCTGCCCGCCGCTGCCGAGCACCCCCGCGATCGAGGAGAACAGCACGAACGCGGAGAGCTCGATCCCCTGCGTCAGCTCGTGCAGGTGCCACGCCGCGCCGGCCTTCGCGCGCAGCACGCCGTGCAGCCGCTCGGGCGTGAGCCCGTCGAGCAGCCCGTCGTCGAGCACACCGGCGACGTGGAACACGGCGTCCAGCGGATGCTTCGCGGGCACGTTCTCCGCGAGCAGCCGCTCGAGGCTGGGGCGGTCGGCGACGTCGCACGCGACCACGCTCACGCTCGCGCCCAGCTCCTGCAGCTCGGCGGTGAGCTCGGCCGCGCCCGGCGCCTGCGGACCGCGGCGGCTGGCGAGCAGGATGTGGGCGGCGCCGCCGCGCGCCAGCCAGCGCGCGACGTGGGCGCCCAGCGCGCCGGTGCCGCCGGTCACGAGCGCCGTGCCGCGCGGCGCATACCCCGCCCCCGCCGCGGTGGGGCCCGCCGATGTGGGTCCCGCCGCTGCGTGAGCCAGCCGGCTGACGAACAGGCCCCCGGCGCGCACCGCCACCTCGGGCTCGCGCTCGCCCTCCGCGCCGGCGAGCACCGCGCCGAGGCGTTCGAGCTGCTGCCGGTCGGGCTGCGCGGGCAGGTCGATCAGGCCACCCCAGCGGTCGGGCTCCTCCAGGCCGGCGACGCGGCCGAGACCCCACACCTGCGCCTGCGCGGGGTTGGTCAGCGCATCGCCCGTGCCGACCGACACCGCGCCGCGGGTCACGCACCACAGCGGCGCGCCTACGCCGGCGTCGCCGAGCGCCTGGATCAGCGCGAGCGTCGCCGCCGCGCCGGGCGCGGCATCCTCCTGCCGCGGTCCCTCGCCGTCCAACGCGAGCAGCGACAGCACGCCGCCCACCGCCAGGCCGTCGCCGTCGCCCCCCTCGCCAGCACGCTCCCCGATGGCTCCACCGCCAGCGCCCTCCTCGTCGCCGGTGCGCTCCCCGGTAGCGCCGTCGCCGTGGCTCTCCGGGCACAGCCCGCGCAGCCGGCCCGCCAGCTCATCGCGATCGGCGGCGCCGGTATCGACCTCCACCACCACCGGTCGCGCGCCGCGCGCCGCGAGCGCATCGACGACGCCGGCGACCAGCTCGCGCTCGCCGTGCTCGGCCGCGACGACCACCGGCCACACCCCGGCGAGCACCCCGGCGCCACGCTCGCCCACCGGCCGCCACCGCACGCGGTAGCGCCAGCTGTCGCCGTCCGCTTCGGCGAGCTGCTCGGTCAGCCAGTAGCGCTCGCGCTGGAAGGCGTACGAGGGCAGCTCCACGCGTCGGGCGCCGAGCCCCGCGAACGCCTGCGCCCAGTGCACGTCGACGCCGCGCACCCATGCCGTGCCCACAGCCGTGAGCAGCGAGCGAGCCTCCTCGCGTCCATCTCGCAGGAGCGGCACCGCCACGGCGCCCGTGCCCTCGATGCACTCTTCGACCAGCGCGCTCAGCACCCCGGCCGGGCCCAGCTCCAGGAAGCAGCCCACCCCCTGCTCGCGTAGCCAGGCGGCGCCGTCGGCGAAGCGCACCGTCCCGCGCACGTGACGGACCCAGTAGCCGGGGCTGCACAGATCCTCGCTTGCGGCCAAGCCACCCGACAGGTTGGAGACCAGCGGGGTGCGCGGCGGGCTGTAGGAGATCCCGGCCGCGACCCGCTCGAACTCCTCGAGCATCGCGTCCATGCGCGGCGAGTGGAAGGCGTGGCTGACCGACAGGCGCTTGGTGTTGCGCCCTCGCTGCCGCCAGATCTCGGCCAGCTCCAGCAGCGCGTCCGCATCGCCGGAGAGCACGACCGCCTCGGGAGCGTTGACCGCCGCCAGCGCCACCCGCTGCTCCCAGTCCGCCAGGCTCGCGCACGACTCCAGCGCCTCCTGCTCGGAGGCTTCGAGCGCCAGCATCGCACCACCCTCAGGCAGCGCGCCCATCAGCCGCCCGCGCGCCGCCACCAGCCGGCAGGCGTCAGGGAGCGAGAAGACGCCCGCCACGTGCGCCGCCGCCAGCTCGCCGATCGAATGGCCGATCAGGAAGTCGGGGCGCACACCCCATTGCTGAACCATCCGGTTCAGTGCCACCTCCAGCGCGAACAGCGCCGGCTGCGCAAAGGCCGTGCCGTCGAGGCGCTCGTCGGCACCCTCCCGCTCGTCGGCGCCCTCCCGCTCCCCGAACACAACCTCGCGCAGCGAGCAGCCGAGCTCACCATCGATGTGGGCGCAGACCTCATCGAACGCCGCCCGGAACACCGGGAAGGCCTCATACAGCTCCCGACCCATGCCGATGCGCTGGGCGCCCTGGCCGGTGAACATGAACGCCACCCGCCGACCCTCCCCTGCAACCCGGCCCTCGACGACGCTCCCCGACATCTCCGCATGCGCCAGCATGCCGACCCCGGCCAGCAGCTCGTCACGGTCGGCGCCCACCACCACGGCACGGTGATCGAGCACGGTGCGCGCCGCCAGCGAGTGGCCCACGTCCGCGACGCCATGGGCCCGCTCGCCGGCCAGGAACTCCCGGAGCCGCCCAGCCTGTCGGCGCAGGCCGGACACGTCGCTGCCCGACAGCACCCACGGCAGCGGACCGGGTGGGGCAACGTCCGGCGACACGCCATCCGCGAGGGGCGCCTCCTCGAGGATCACGTGCGCGTTGGTGCCGGAGATCCCGAAGGCAGAGATACCGGCGCGGCGCGGCACGGCGCCTGGCTCCCAGGGCACCTCGTCGGTCAGCAGCGAGATGCTCCCCGCCGACCAGTCGACCCGCGTAGAGGGCTCGTCCACGTGCAGCGTGCGCGGCAGCACGCCGTGGCGCAACGCCATCACCATCTTGATCACGCCCGCCGCGCCGGCGGCTGTTTGGGTGTGGCCGATGTTGGACTTCACCGACCCCAGCCACAGCGGCCGCTCGCGCCCCTGACCGTAGGTCGCCAGCAGCGCCTGCGCCTCGATCGGGTCGCCCAGCTCGGTGCCGGTGCCGTGCGCCTCGACCGCGTCGATGTCGTCCGGTTGCAGGCCGGCGGCGGCGAGCGCCCGCAGGATCACGCGCTGCTGAGAGGGGCCGTTGGGCGCCGACAGCCCGTTGGAGGCGCCGTCCTGGTTGAGCGCGCTGCCGCGCACCAGCGCCAGCACCTCGTGGCCGTGCCGGCGCGCGTCGGAGAGGCGCTCCAGCAGCAGCACCCCCGCGCCCTCCCCCCAGCCGGTGCCGTCGGCGGCGTCGGCGAACGGCTTGCAGCGCCCATCGGGCGCGAGCCCGCGCTGGCGGCTGAACTCGACGAACACGTCGGGGCTGGAGAGCACCGTCACGCCGCCGGCCAGCGCCAGCTCACACTCACCCCCGCGCAGCGCCTGACAGGCCAGGTGCAGCGCCACCAGCGAGGAGGAGCAGGCGGTGTCGATCGTCACCGCCGGGCCCTCCAGCCCGAGCGTGTATGCGACGCGGCCCGACACCACGCTGCCGGCGGCGCCGGTCAGCCAGTAGCCCTCGATCTCGGGTGCGGCGGCGGCCGCGCGGCGGCCGCCGTAGCCGGAGGAGGCGACGCCCGCGAACACGCCGGTGGAGCTACCGCGCAGCGTGGCGAGCGAGATGCCCGCGTGCTCGACCGTCTCCCAGCACACTTCCAGCAGCAGCCGCTGTTGGGGGTCCATCGCCAGCGCCTCGCGCGGGGAGATGCCGAAGAAGGCGGCGTCAAATTCACTTGCGTCGTAGAGGAAGCCGCCTTCGCGCGCGTAGCTATGGCCGAGGCGATCGGGGTCGGGGTCGTACAGCTCCTCCAGGTCCCAGCCGCGATCCGCGGGGAATGAGCCGACCGCGTCGCCGCCGCCCACGACCAGCTCCCACAGCTCGCGCGGCGAGCGTACCGACCCAGTTGATCCGGTGCCCGCCCGCCCCGCTTGCCCCCCCGGATAACGGCAGCCCATCCCCACAATCGCGATCGGCTCGTCGGCCCGCGCGACCGCCACCGCCGCGATCCCGACCTCGGCGCGCGCGCCCAGCGCCTCGGCCAGCAGATGGCGCCCGAGCACCACCGGCGAGGGGTGGTCGAACACCAAAGTGCTCGGCAGGCGCAGGCCCGTGGCCTCCTGCAGCCGGTTGTGCAGCTCCAGCGCCGTCAGCGAGTCGAGGCCCAGATCCTTGAACGCGCGCTCGGGGTCGATCGCCCCGGGCGAGGAGTGCCCGAGCACACCAGCGACTTCGGCGCGCACGAGCTCGATCGCCAGCTCCTCGCGCTCCCATTCGGGCACGCCCCGCAGCAAGGCGCCCAGCGAGCGCTCGGCGCCACCCCGTGCGGCACCCCCCGCCAAGCCGGTCGCCGCGCCCACCGCCGAGCCCACCCCGCCCACCGCCCAGCCAGCCGCCGAATCTGCCGCCAAGCCGCCAGGGCCGGCCGCAGCTCCAACCAGCTCGCCAAGGATCGCGGGCAGCCGGCCGACGTCCGCTTTGCCGCGCAGCGCATCCAGGTCGAAGGGGAGCGCGACGAGCGCCGCCCGCGGATCGCGCGTGGCGATGTCGAAGATCGCAAGGCCCTCCTCGGTGGAGAGCAGCTGCGAACCCTGCCGTTCGATCCGTGCGCGATCGACCGGCCCCAGCCCGCCGGTCATGCCGGTGTGCTGCGCCCACAGCCCCCACGCCAGCGACACCGCCGGCAGGCCCCGCGCGCGGCGGTGGGCGGCGAGCGCGTCGAGGAAGGCGTTGGCCGCCGCGTAGTTGCCCTGGCCGGCGGCGCCAAAGGTGGCGGCGGCCGAGGAGAAGAGCACGAAGGCCGAGAGCTCCAGCTCCGCCGTGAGCTCGTGCAGGTGCAGCGCCGCGTCGAGCTTGGGGCCCAGCACGGCGTCCACCTGCGCCGGCGTCAGCGAGTGGATCACGCCGTCGCTCAGCACCCCCGCGGCGTGCACCACCGCGTCGATCGGGCCGGCCTGCACCAGCGCCTGCTCGAGCTGCGCGCGATCGCTCACGTCGCAGGCGAGCACTGCAGCGCGCGCGCCGTGCCCCGCCAGCTCAGCCACCAACTCTGCGGCTCCCGGCGCGCCCGGGCCGCGGCGGCTGAGAAGCACCAGCTCGCGCACGCCATGGGAGGCCACGAGATGGCGCGCGAGCTCCGCGCCCAGACCGCTGGTGCCCCCCGTGATCAGGACCCGGGTGCCGGCGCCGAAGGCCGAGACCTCCGGCGACGCGTCATCGGCGAGGGCCCACGCAAGCCGCGGCGCGAGCAGCCGGCCGCCGCGGATTGCCAGTTGCGGGAGATCGCTAGCCAGCGCCGCCGGCAGCGCCGCGGAGGAAGCCTCGAGAGCATCGAGGTCGACCAGCGAGATCCTCCCGGGATGCTCGGTCTGCGCCGAGCGCACCAGTCCCCACACCGCCGCACCGGCAAGATCGCGCACGTCCTCCGCTGGCACGTCCCCCTCGCACGCGCCCCCAGCAGGCAAGTCCTCCCCGCGCACGCCCTCCGCGCCCGGCGCCTCCTCGCGCACGCCCTCACCGCACACGCTCTCCGTGCCCGGCGCCTCCCCGCGCGCCTCGGGGGCGGCGACCGCCCCGCGGGTGAGGACCACGAAGCGACCCACGCTCGACTCGTCGGCCAGCCACTCACGCAGCGCGCCAAGCACGCGCTTGACGGCGGCGTGCGCCGCCGCAACCACACCCTCCTCACCGGCCTCTCCGGTGAGGTCCAAGACCACCGGCTCGGGAGTGGAGGAGCCCGCCCCCGCCCCTGCCCCGGCCACCGGCGACACCTCGCGCCAACGCACGTGGAAGAGCGAGCGGTGGAGATGGCCGGCGGGCGGCGCCGGCAGCGACACGGCGGCGAGCGGACGCAGGGCACCAGCGCCGGCGCCAGTGGACGCCAGCCAGAAGCGCTCCCGCTGGAAGGCATAGGTGGGCAGTTCCACCCGCCGGGCGCCGCTTCCGCGGAAGAGCTCCGGCCAGGCGACCTCCACCCCGCGGACCCACGCTTCGCCGAACGAGGCGAGCAGGCGATCGAGGCCGCCCGCGCCGCGCCGCAGCGTGCCGACCGCCACGACCTCATCGGGGCGGGGGAGCGCGTGCTCGGCGAGCTCGCGCACCGCGACGGCCAGAACCGGGTGGGGGCTGGCCTCGACGAACAGCCGCTGACCATGATCCAGCAGGCCACCGAGCGCGCGATCGAAGCGCACCGTAGAGCGCAGGTTGCGATACCAGTAGGCGGCGTCTAGCCCGGCCGTGTCGAGCGGCCCCCCGGTGACGGCCGAGTGAAACGGCAGCTCGCCCGCGCGCGGCGCGATCGAGGCACAGGCGGCAAGCAGCTCCTCGCGCAAAACCTCCACGCGCGGCGAGTGCGCGGCGTAGTCGACCGGGATCTCGCGCGAGCGCACGCCCTCGGCCGCGCACGCCGCCAGCAGCTCCGCGAGCGCGGAGGGCTCGCCGGAGACGACGACCGAAGCGGGGGAGTTGACCGCGGCGAGCGCGAGGCGCTCACCCCACCGCTCCAGCAGCGCGCTCGCGCGCGGCACGTCCAGCGCCAGCGACACCATCCCGCCGTGGCCGGCGAGCGCGACCAGCGCGCGAGCGCGCAGCGCCACCACCCGCGCCGCGTCGGTGAGCGACAGCGCGCCCGCGATGTGCGCGGCGGCGATCTCGCCCTGCGAGTGGCCGGCGACGCCGGCCACTCGCACGCCGGCGGCACGCCACAGCCGCGCGAGCGAGACCATCACCGCGAACAGCGCCGGCTGCACGACATCGACCCGCTCGAGCGCCCCAGCGCCAGCCTCGCCGCGCAGCACGCCCTCCAGCGACCAGTCGACGAACGGCGCGAGCGCCGCGGCGCACTCCGCGATGCAGCGGGCGAACAGCGGCGAAGCATCGAGCAGGGGGGCGCTCATGCCCGGCCACTGCGAGCCCTGGCCGGGGAACAGCAGCACGACGCCGTCCTCGTCGGGCGCGGCTCTGCCGGCGATCACACCATCGGCCCGCTCGTCCGCGGCCAGCGCCCCCAGACCGGCAAGCAGCTGGTCGCGTCCGGCGCCGAGCACAACCGCGCGCTCCTCCAGCAGCGGGCGGTGCGCGAGCGAGAGACCAACGTCGAGCGGGTCGAGCGCAGCGTCGCCCGCGACATGCTCGCGCAGCCGCTCGGCCTGAGCGCGCAGCGCGTCGCGACCGCGAGCCGACAGCAGCCACGGCGTCGCCCCGCGCAGGGCATCCCGGCCGGCGAGCCCGAGCGGATCGCGGTCGCTCACGAGCGCACCGCCCGAGGGGGGGTCATTTGGGGATCGTCCGCGCGGGCAGGTTGGGCGCCGAGCGGGTGGGCGCTGGACCTCCTGTCCAGCGTCCGCGCGCGTGGGGCGAGCCACGGCCCGGTCATGGGGCCACCTCCGCGAGCAGCTCGGCCGCGTCCTCGAGCGGCTCGGCGGGCGCTTCCTCGAGGATCACGTGCGCGTTGGTGCCGCTCACGCCGAACGAGGAGACGCCGGCGCGGCGCGGATGGCCGTTGCGCGCCCACGGCACCGCCTCGGTGAGCAGCGACACCGCGCCGGCGCTCCAATCGATCTGCGCGGAGGGCCGGTCGACGTGCAGCGTGCGCGGCAGCAGCTCGTGGCGCAGAGCCATCGCCATCTTGATCACGCCGGCAACGCCGGCGGCGGCCTGGGTGTGACCGATGTTGGACTTCACCGACCCCAGCCACAGCGGTCGATCGGGTGGCCGGTCACGACCGTAGGTCGCGATCAGCGCCTGCGCCTCGATCGGGTCGCCCAGTTCGGTGCCGGTGCCGTGCGCCTCGACCGCGTCGACCTCCGCCGGGGCGAGGCCGGCGTTGGCGAGCGCCTGCATGATCACGCGCTGCTGGGCGGGGCCGTTGGGCGCAGAGAGCCCATTGGAGGCGCCATCCTGGTTGACCGCGCTGCCCCGCACCACCGCCAGCACCCGATGACCGTTGCGTTGCGCGTCGGAGAGGCGCTCCAGCAGCAGCACGCCGGCGCCCTCGGAGAAGCCAGCGCCGTCGGCGGCGTCGGCGAACGGCTTGCAGCGGCCGTCGGGCGCCAGCGCCCGCTGGCGGCTGAACTCGACGAAGATCACGGGGGTCGCCATCACCGTCACGCCGCCGGCCAGCGCCAGCGAGCATTCGCCGGCGCGTAGCGCCTGGCAGGCGAGGTGCAGCGCCACCAGCGAGGAGGAGCACGCGGTGTCGACCGTCACGGCGGGACCCTCCAGCCCGAACGTGTAGGCGACGCGGCCCGACACCACGCTCGGGGAGCCCCCCATGCCCAGGTAGCCTTCGAGGTCGCGCGCCTCCTCGCCGACCGGGCCGACGCCGTAGTCGGAGAGGTTGATCCCCGCGAACACCCCCGTCGGGCTGCCCCGCAGCGCGGCCGGGGCGATCCCCGCGTGTTCGAAGGACTCCCAGCAGGCTTCCAGCAGCAGCCGCTGCTGGGGGTTCATCGCCAGCGCCTCGCGCGGGCCGATCCCGAAGAACGAGGCGTCGAACTCACCCGCGTCGTGCAGGAACCCGCCCTCGCACGCGTAGCTCGTGCCGGGGCGCCGCGCATCGGGGTCGTACAGCTCGTCCAGGTCCCACCCGCGGTCGGTGGGGAAGCGGCCGATCGCGTCGCCGCCCGCGGCGAGCAGCTCCCACAGCTCCCGCGGCGAGCGGACGGGACCGGCGCCGGGGAGGGCAGGCCCCTGCGCGGAGGAGGGACCGGCGCCGGGGGGAACCAGGCCCGGCAAGGCGACGAGATCGGCGGGTGAGGAGGCGGCGTGGGCGGGGCCGGGATACCTGCAGGCCATCCCCACGATCGCCACCGGCTCCTCCACCGGCCCCGTCGCATACACCGTCCCGATGCCAACCGTGGTGCCGGTCGCCTCGCCGAGCAGGTATCCGGCGAGCACGGCGGGCGTGGGATAGTCGAACACCAGGCTGCTCGCCAGCGTCAAGCCCGTGGCGGCCGCCAGGCGGTTGCGCAGCTGCACCGCCGCCAGCGAGTCGAAGCCGAGATCGCGGAAGGCCCGCCCGGCCGGCACCGCCTCCGTCGAGGAGTGCCCCAGCACGGCCGCCGCCTGCTCGCGCACCAGCGCGAGCGCCACCCGCAGGCGCTCGCCGGCGGGCACGCCCCGCAGGCGCGCCGCCAGCCCCCGCTCGCCGACCGCCGGCTCCCCGCCCGCCCGCGCGGCGAGGATGTTCATGACCTCGGGCAGCTCGCCGAGCAGCGCGCGCATACCCCCGAGCTCGGCGTTGGCGAGCACCCGATCCCAGGCCACATCGGCGACGGCCACGCAGGGCTCAGCGCGCTCCAGCGCCCCGCCCAGCGCGCTCAGCGCGAGCTCCGCCGGCAGCGGCCGGAGCCCCGCCGCGTGCAGGCGCTCGCCGCTCCCAGCCGCCATCCCCTCGCCAGCCCACGGGCCCCACGCAACCGATGTCGCGGGCAGGCCCCGCCCGTGGCGCAGCTCCGCGAGCGAGTCGAGCAGCGCGTTGGCCGCCGCGTACGCGCCCTGTCCGGCGACCCCGAGCGTTCCCGCCAGCGAGGAGAACAGCACGAACGCGTCCAGCTCCAGCTCCCGCGTCAGCTCGTGCAGCAGCCATGCCGAGGCGGCCTTCGCGCGCAGCACGCCCCCAAGCCGCTCGACCGACAGCCCAGCGAGCACGCCGTCGTCGAGGACCCCCGCGGCGTGGAAGACCGCGGTGAGTGGCTGCTCCGCGGGAATGCCATCGAGCAGCGCCCGCAGTTGCCCGCGGTCGGCGACGTCGCACGCGGCAACGCTCACGTGCGCACCCATCTCCCGCAGCTCCTCCACGAGCGCTGCCGCGCCCGGCGCGTCCAGACCGCGCCGGCTGGCGAGCACGATGTGCTCAGCCCCGCTCCCCGCCAGCCAGCGCGCGAGGTGCCCACCAAGCGCGCCCGTCCCACCCGTCACCAGTACCGTCCCCCGCGGCTCGAACGCCCGCTCCGGCCGCGCCGCGCGCGCCGAGGCGCGCACCAGCCGCCGCGCGAACACACCGCCCGGACGCACCGCCACTTCGCGCTCGGCCCCGTCGGCGAGCACCCCGGCCAGCTGCGCCAGCGCGCGCTCGTCGGACTCCGGCGGCAGGTCGACGAGTCCACCCCAGCGGGCGGGCTGCTCCAATCCCACGACCCGGCCGAGCCCCCATACCGCACCGGCAGCAGGGCAAGCGAGCGCCTCGGCGGGGCCCACCGACACCCCGCCCTGCGTCATGCACCACAGCGGCGCCGTCCAGCCCAAGTCCTCCAGCGCCTGCGTCAGCACGAGCAGGTCGGCCGCGCCGGCCTCCCCCTCGGCCAGCGTGTCGGTCGCGCCGCGCTCGGCGCCCTGCGCACCCTCCGCGCTGCCTTCGGCACCTCCCGCACCTTCCGCGCCGCCCTCGTCCGCCGAAACGCCCGCGCGCTCGGCCGCAGGCGATCCGGACTCCCCGGCCGCAATCCCCGAAGCCCCACCGGCACCCGCCGCGAGCAGCGAGAGCACACCGCCCACCTCTGCGCCTTCGAGCTCCTCCGCCAGCGCTGCCCGCAGCAACGCGGCCAGCGCCTCGCGCTCGATAGGCCCCTCGCCGACCTCCACCACGACCGCGCGCGCGCCGCCGGCATCGAGTGCCTGCGCCACGCGCCACGCCAGCTCGCCCGCGGCCTCCCCGGGTCCGACAAGCACCGGCCACACGCCGTCGAGGACGCCCGCGCCGCCCGCGGCGACCGAGGCCCAGGCGATCCGGTAGCGCCAGCCGTCCACGTCACCCGGGCCGGCGGCAGCGGGGGCCGACGCCCACCAGAACCGCTCGTGCTGGAAGGCGTACGTGGGCAGCGCGACGCGGCGCGCCCCGGAGCGCTCGAACGCCGCAGCCCAGTTAACGTGCACCCCGCGCACCCACACCTCGGCAAGGCCCGTGAGCAGCGCACGGACCTCCCCCCCGCCGGCGCTCAACGTCGCCACTCCCCGCGCCGGCCGCCCGCCGCCCACGTCCGGCTCACGATCGACGCACTGCTCGACCATCGCGCTCAGGGCGCCGTCGGGGCCCAGCTCCAGGAAGCTGCCCACGCCCTGCGCGCGCAGCCAGCCGATACCCTCGGCGAAGCGCACCGTGTCACGCACATGGCGTACCCAGTACTCCGCCGAGCACAGCTCATCGGGGCCGGCGGGGGCACCCGAGCGGTTGCAGACAATCGGGATGCGCGGCTCGGCGAACGACACGCTCTCGGCCACGTCCGCGAACTCCCGCAGCATCCCCTCCATCCGCGGCGAGTGGAAGGCGTGACTGACGCGCAGCCGCTTGGTCCTCGCGCCGCGAGCATCCCACACGCTCACGAGCTCCGACACCGCGTCCTCGTCGCCGGACACGACCACCGCGCCGGGCGCGTTCACCGCCGCCAGCGCGACCCGCTCCTCCCAGCCGTCCAGCGCCGCGAACGACGCGAGCACGTCCTCCGCGGAGGCGGCGATCGCCGCCATCGCGCCGCCGGCCGGCAGCGCGCCCATCAAGCGGCCGCGCGCCGCCACCAGCCGGCAGGCGTCCTCCAGCGAAAGCACGCCCGCGACGTGCGCCGCCACCAGCTCGCCGATCGAGTGCCCGACCAGGAAGTCGGGCTGCACGCCCCACGCCTGCACCAGCCGGAACAGCGCCACCTCCAGCGCGAACAGCGCCGGCTGCGCCAGCTCGGTGCGATCCAGCTCGCCCTCATCACCCTCGAACACCACGTCGCGCAGCGAGCGCCCCAGGTGCCCGTCGAGGTGAGCGCACGCCTCGTCGAACGCAGCCGCGAACACCGGGTACGCCGCGTACAGCTCGCGGCCCATCCCCACCCGCTGGGCGCCCTGACCGGTGAACATGATCGCCACCTGCCGATCGGCCGTGCCGGTGGCAGGGGTCCCGGTCAGCACGCTCTCCGCCGTGCGGCCCGCGGCAAGCGCCCCGAGGCCGTCGAGCAGCCCCTCGCGAGTGGGTGGGGACTCGATCGACGGGGAATCGATCAGCACCACCGCGCGATCCTCGAGCGCCGCGCGGGCGCTCAGCGAGAGCCCGACATCGTGCGGGTCGAGCCCCGGGCGCTCCATGAGGAACCGCCGCAGCCGGCCCGCCTGCGCGCGCAGGCCGGGGCCGCCGCGACCGGAGAGCACCCACGGCAGTAGTCCCGCGTCGCGAGGCTCCGCAGGTGCGGGAGCAGCCGCCGACGCCGAGTTCTCCGAGGACACCATCGATCCAGCCAAGCCGCTCGGCGCGAGCTCCGCCGCCAATGCGGCGTCCTGCGAGGACACCATCGATCCAGCCGGGCCACCCGGCGCAAGCTCCGCGACCGACCCAGCGTCCTCCAGGGGCGCCTCTTCGAGGATCAGGTGCGCGTTGGTGCCGCTCACCCCGAACGAGGAGATCCCCGCGCGGCGCGCGCGGGCGCCCCGCCGCCACGGCTGCTCGCGGGCGAGCAGCTCCACCGCGCCCGCCGACCAGTCGATCTGGCTGCTCGGCTGCTCCGCGTACAGCGTGCGCGGCAGGCGTTCGTGGCGCAGCGCCATCGCCATCTTGATCACACCCGCCGCACCGGCCGCCGCGGCGGCGTGCCCGATGTTCGACTTCACCGACCCCAACCACAGCGGCGCGTGGCCCGGCCGCTCGCGGCCATAGGTCGCCAGCAGCGCCTGCGCCTCGATCGGATCGCCGAGCGTCGTGCCCGTCCCGTGCGCCTCGACCGCATCGATGTCCCCGGCGGCCAGCCCGGCGGAGGCGAGCGCACGCATGATCACCCGCTGCTGGGCGGGCCCGTTCGGCGCGGTGAGGCCATTGGAGGCGCCGTCCTGGTTGACCGCGCTGCCCCGCAGCAGCGCCAGCACCCGGCGGCCGTTGCGCCGGGCGTCGCTGAGACGCTCCAGCAGCAGCACCCCCACGCCCTCGCTCCAGCCGGTCCCATCGGCCCCTTCGCCGAAGGACTTGCAGCGCCCATCCGGCGCCAGGCCGCGCTGGCGGCTGAACTCGACGAACGCCTCCGGCGAGGCCATCACCGCGACGCCGCCCGCCAGCGCCAGCGAACACTCCCCCGCCCGCAGCGCGCCGGCGGCCAGATGCAGCGCGACCAGCGCGGAGGAGCAGGCCGTATCGACCGACACGGCCGGGCCCTCCAGGCCAAACGTGTAAGACACCCGCCCGGAGACGACGCTCGCGAGACCCCCCGTCATCCTGTAGCCCTCGAGGCTCTCGCCGCCAGACGGGGCGGGTGGGGCTCCCAATCCATAGCCGCTCGCGCCCACGCCGGCGAACACGCCCGTCGCGCTGCCGCGCAGCGACAGCGGATCGATGCCCGCGTCCTCGAGCGCCTCCCAGCACACCTCCAGCAGCAGTCGCTGCTGGGGATCCATCGCCAGCGCCTCGCGCGGGCCGATCCCGAAGAACGAGGCGTCAAACTCACCGGCGTCGTACAGGAAGCCGCCCTCGCGCGAGTAGCTCGTCCCCGCGTGCTCGGGGTCGGGGTCGTACAGCCCCTCGAGATCCCAGCCGCGATCGGACGGGAACGACCCGATCGCGTCGCCACCGCTCGCGAGCAGTTCCCACAGGTCCTCCGCTGAGCAGACCCCGCCCGGGAAGCGGCAGCCGATGCCGACGATCGCGAGCGGCTCATCGACGGCCCGCGCCGCCGGCAGGGCGGGCCCGGCGAGCGCCCGCGCACCCGTCGCCTCGGCCAGGACGTGCTCCGCGAGCTCGACCGGGGTGGGGTGATCGAACACGGCCGTCGCGGCCAGCCGCACTCCCGTGGCGGCGCGCAGGCCGCGCGCCAACTGCACCCCCGCCAGCGAGTCGAACCCGATCTCGCTGAAGGTCAGCTCCGTGGGCACGTCCTGCGGCAGGGATTGGCCCAGCACGAGCGCCACCTGCTCGCGCACCAGGTCGAGCACGGCCCGCCGGCGCTCCCCGGCCGGCAGCTCGGCGAGCCGTCCGGCCAGCGGCCCGGCCCCCTCGACGCGCTCCAGCTCGCCGGCCGCTCGATCGAGCACCTGGCGCACCTCCGGCAGCTCGCCGATCGACGGGCGCGCCCGCGCGGAGGTGTAGGTCAACGTGTAGCGCTCCCACTCGATGTCGGCGACCACGACCGCGCCCTCGCCGGCCGCGAGCGCCCCCTGGAGCGCATCGAGCGCGAGCTCCGCGGGCATCTCGCGGATGCCCTGACGGTGCAGCTGCTCGCCCGCGCCGGCGGCCATGCCGGCCCCGGCCCACGCGCCCCACGCGATCGAGGTCGCCGCCAAGCCCCGCCCACGACGGTGCTCCGCGAGCGCATCCAGGAACGCGTTCGCCGCGGCGTATGCGCCCTGCCCTCCGCTCCCCAACGTCCCCGCGAGCGAGGAGAACAGCACGAACGCGTCCAGCTCCAGCCCCTCCGTCAACTCGTGCAGCAGCCACGCCGCGCCGGCCTTCGCGCGCAACGCATCCCACAGAGCCTCGACCGTCAGCCGCTCGAGCGGCTCCTCCTCGGACACCCCCGCCACGTGGAAGACGCCCGCCAGCGGCTGCGCGGCCGGGATTCCCGCGAGCAGCCCTTCCAGCTGGCCACGATCGGCGACGTCGCACGCCGCCACGCTCACCCGCCCACCCAGTTGTTCCAGCTCCTCCACGAGCTCGCTCGCCCCAGGCGCGTCCAACCCCCGGCGACTCACCAGCAGGACGTGCTCGGCGCCCGCACCCACCAGCCGGCGCGCGACGTGGCCGCCCAGCGCGCCGGTGCCGCCCGTCACCAGCACGGTGCCCCGTGGCGTGTATGCCTGCTTGGCCGGGCGCCCGCCCAACGGCGCGCGCACCAGGCGCCTCGCGAACACGCCTCCGGCGCGCAGCGCGACTTCATCCTCACTACCTGCGCGGGCGGAGCCTCCGCCCGCCTCCACGACGCCTGCCAGCACCCCGCACAACCGCTCGAACGTGCGCGCATCGGGCTCCGCCGGCAGATCGACGAGGCCACCCCAACGCCCCGGCTGCTCCAACCCCACGACCCGACCCAAACCCCACACCAAGCCCGCCGCCGGCGCAGCGAGCGGATCCCCGGCGCCGACCGACACGGCACCCTGCGTCACACACCACAGCGGCGCCTGCAGGCCCACGTCCCCGAGCGCCTGCGCCAACGCCAATACGCCCGCCACACCCGACCCGATTGGCCCGAACGCGGATCCCTCGACTTCCCCTAGCGCCAGTAGCGAGAGCACCCCGCCCACCGCGATACGGTCTGCATCCCGCACCTCACGGTCTGCATCCCGTGCCTCCGCGGCGCCATCCTCGGCCGGGACCCCGGCCCCGGCGAGCAGCTCCCGCAGGCGCCCCGCCAGCGACTCACGATCGATGCCGGCCTCGTCCACCTCGACCACCACAGGGCTCGCGCCGCACGCCGCGAGCGCCGCGGAGACGCCTTCGAGCAACCGCGCATCGACGTGCCCCGCCGGCACGACCACCGGCCACACACCGGCGAGCGCCCCCGCCGCGCTCTCTCCCACCGGCCGCCACCGCACCCGGTAGCGCCACCCGTCCACGCCCGCCACGCCACCGGACCCCAATCCACTCGCCGGCTGCAGCCAGTACCGCTCGCGCTGAAACGCGTACGAGGGCAACTCCACGCGGTGGGCGCCCGACCCCTCGAACACGGCACCCCAATCCACACTCACACCGCGCACCCATACCTCACCCACACCGGTGAGCAGCGAGCGAGCCTCGCTCCGCCCGGCGCGCAACACGCTCGCGACGGTCACCCGCGGCGTCCTGCCCGCAGCATCCGCCCGACCACCGGCATCCCCCTCACCACCAGCATTCGCCCGACCACCGGCATCCCCCTCACCACCGGCATCCGCCCAACCACCAACATCCGCCCCACCACCGGCATCCGCCTCACCACCGGCATCCGCCTCACCGTCGATGCACTCCTCGACCATCGCGCCGAGCGCCCCGTCCGGGCCGAGCTCCAGGAAGCTAGTCACCCCCTCCGCGCGCAGCCAGCGCACGCCGTCGGCGAACCGCACCGTCTCGCGCACATGCCGCACCCAGTACGCCGCCGTGCACAGCTCCTCGCCTGTGGCCATGCCACCGGAGAGGTTCGAGACGAGCGGCAGCTGCGGCTCGCTGAAGGAGACACCTTCGGCGACCCGCCCGAACTCCTCCAGCATCGCGTCCATCCGCGGCGAGTGAAACGCGTGACTCACACGCAGCCGCTTCACCCTCGCGCCCCGGCCCTCCCACACGCCCCGCAGCTCCAGCACGGCGTCCTCGTCACCGGAGATCACCACCGAGCCCGGCCCGTTCACCGCCGCCAGGGCCACGCGCTCCGCCGCGCGATCGAGCGCGGCCAGCGACTCCCGCACCTCAGCCTCGGGCGCGGCGATCGCGAGCATCGCGCCACCCCCCGGGAGCGCGCCCATCAGACGCCCCCGCGCCGCCACCAGCCGGCAGGCGTCGGGCAGCGAGAAAACCCCCGCCACGTGCGCCGCCGCCAGCTCGCCGACAGAGTGGCCGATCAGGAAGTCGGGGCGCACACCCCATTGCTGAACCATCCGGTTCAGTGCCACCTCCAGCGCGAACAGCGCCGGCTGCGCCAGCGCCGTGCCATCCAACGCCGCCATGCCCTCGCCGGCGAGAGCCCCGGCGCCCTCCCCCGCGGGCTCGCCCGCGCCGAACACGACCTCCCGCAGCGAGCAGCCAAGCTGCCCGTCGAGATGCTCACACACCTCGTCAAACGCCGCCGCAAACACCGGGAACGCCCGATACAGCTCCCGGCCCATACCAACCCGCTGCGCGCCCTGGCCGGTGAACAGGAAGGCGATACGCCCCCCACCAGCCCTGCCACTCGACACGCCACCCGCCGATCGCCCGGCGGCGAGCGCCGCGAGCGCCCCGAGTGGTTGCTCGCGATCCCGGGTGGGTGGAGAGTCGATCGGAGGGGACTCGGTCAGTGCGGACCCGGCCGGCGAGGACTCGATCGTCGGGGACTCGGCCAGTGCTGACTCGACCAGTGCGGACCCGGCCGGCGCAAACTCAGCCAGCGGGGACTCGATCGTCGGGAACTCGACCAGCACCACCGCGCGATCCTCGAACGCGGGCCGGCCGGCGAGCGAGAAGCCGACGTCGGCGGCGTCCAACTCGGGCGCCTCGGCGAGAAAGCCACCCAGCCGTCCGGCCTGCGCGCGCAGGCCCTCCTCCCCGCGACCCGAGAGCACCCACGGCAGCACACCGGCGGAACGCACGCCGCCAGCCGTGGGCGCGGGCGCGGGCGACACGGGCACGGGATCGAGCGCCGGCGCCTCCTCGAGGATCAGATGCGCATTGGTGCCGCTCACCCCGAACGAGGAGACCCCCGCGCGACGCGGCTTGCCGTTCGACCGCCACGGCCGCTCCTCGGTGAGCAGCGCCACCGCGCCCGCGCCCCAGTCGACCTGCGTGCTGGGCCGGTCGACGTGCAGCGTCCGCGGCAGCACGCCGTGCCGCAGCGCCATCACCATCTTGATCACGCCGGCCACGCCGGCCGCGGCCTGGGTGTGGCCGATGTTCGACTTGATCGACCCCAGCCACAGCGGGCTCTCCCCGGGGCGATCCCGCCCGTAGGTCGCCAGCAGCGCCTGCGCCTCGATCGGATCGCCAAGCGTCGTTCCGGTGCCGTGCCCCTCGACCGCATCGACTTCCGTGGGCGCGAGACCCGCGTTCGCGAGCGCCTGCAGGATCACGCGCTCCTGCGAGGGGCCGTTCGGCGCGGTCAGCCCATTGCTCGCGCCATCCTGGTTGACCGCGCTGCCACGCACCACCCCGAGCACGCGGTGGCCATGGGCCCGCGCCTCGGAGAGACGCTCGAGCGCGAGCACGCCGACGCCCTCGCTGAAGCCCGCGCCGTCCGCCGCGTCGGCGTAGGACTTGCAGCGCCCGTCGCGCGCCAGCCCCCGCTGGTGGCTGAACTCCACGAACACGCCCGGTGTCCACAGCACCGTCACGCCACCCGCCAGCGCCAGTGAGCACTCGCCCGCGCGCAGCGCCTGACACGCCCAGTGCAGAGCGACCAACGAGGAGGAGCACGCCGTGTCGAGCGACACCGCCGGTCCCTCCAGCCCCAGCGCGTAGGCAACCCGGCCCGACACCACGCTGCCCGCGCTGCCCGTCCCCAGGTACCCCTCCGTCTCCGCCAGGAGCCGCCCACCCGACCCGCGCCCGTAGTCGTGGTACATCACCCCGGCGAACACGCCGGTGCTGCTGCCCCGCAATGCAGACGGGTCGAGACCGGCATCTTCCAGCGCCTCCCAGCTCGCCTGCAAGAACAGGCGCTGCTGAGGGTCCATCGCCAGCGCCTCTCGCGGAGCGATCCCGAAGAACGATGCGTCGAACTCCCCCGCCCCGTGCACGAAGCCCCCCTCACACGAGTAGGTGGTCCCCCGGCCGTCCGGGTCGGGGTCATACAGCCCCTCCAGATCCCACCCCCGATCGACCGGGAACTCCGAGATCCCATCCCCACCCGCGGACACCAGCTCCCACAACCCCTCCGGAGAATCCGCGCCACCGGGGTAGCGGCAGCTCATGCCGACGATCGCGACCGGCTCTTCGGCCCGCGCTGCGCGCGCGACCGCCACACCCCGGCCGACCCCACTGAGCAATCCCAGCAGGTGCTCCGCCAGCGCCAGCGGGTTGGGATGATCGAACACCAACGTCGCGGGCAGCCGCAGACCGCTCGCCGCTTCCAGCCGGTTGCGCAGCTCGACCGCCCCCAGCGAGTCGAACCCGAGCTCCTTGAACGCCCGCTCCGCCTGCACCATCTCGGCCGAGGAGTGTCCCAGCACCGCCGCCGCCTGCGCACGCACCAGCTCCAGCGCCACCGGCAGGCGTTCCCTCGCGGGCAGGCGCTCGAGCTGCCGCGACAGCGACCCGCCAAGCCCGGCGCGCGCCCGACGAGGACGCCCCCCGAGCAGCCCCGCCAGCAAGCCCGGCGCCTCGCCGCCGTCACCCAACGCCGCGCGCGCGGCACGCAGATCGAGATGCATCGCGACGACGAGCGCCCGCGGGCTCGCGCGCGCCGCGTCGAAGAGCTCGAGACCCTCGTCGGTCTCCAGCGGGATTATCCCCGAGCGCTCCAGCCGCGCCCGATCGCCGGCGCGCAGGCTGCCGGTCATCTCGCTGCTCTGCGCCCACAACCCCCACGCCACCGAAAGACCCGGCAGACCCTCCGCCCGGCGCCGCGAGGCGAGCGCGTCCAAGAACGTATTGGCCGCCGCATAACCCCCCTGCCCCGCACTCCCGAACAAACCAGTGGCCGAGGAGAACAGCACGAACTCCCGGACGTTCAGATCGCGGGTCAGCTCGTGCAGGTACCACGCACCATCGACCTTCGCCGCGAGCATCCGAGCGACCCGCTCGGCCGTCAGCGACTCGACCACGCCGTCGTCCAGCACGCCGGCCGCGTGCACGACCATCGCCAGCGAGTCGCCGATCGCCGCGATCAGCGCCTGCAGCTGGCCGCGATCGCTCACATCGCATGCGCGGATCCGCACCCGCGCGCCCATCCCCTCGAGCTCCCTCTCCAGCTCACCCGCGCCCTCAGCTTCCAGCCCCCGACGACTCACCAACACCAGATCGCGCGCCCCACGCCGCGCCACCAGGTGCCGCGCCACCAATGCCCCCAAAGCGCCGGTGCCGCCCGTCACCAGCACCGTACCCCCCGCCGCCACGTCCAATCCACCCGCCCCATCCACCGCCGCCACGTCCAACCCACCCGCCCCAGTCACAGCCGCGGCCACGTCCAATCCACTCGCTCCATCCACCGCCGCGGCCGAGCCGGCTCCCGCATCGCTCCCGCCATCCACCCCCACCCCGGCCGCAATCCGCCCCAGCCGCGGGACCAACAGCTCGCCCCCGCGCACCGCCGCCTGCCGTGCGATCTCCAGGCGATCCTCCGACGTCGCGGCGCCGACGACGGCAGCCCAGCAGCCATCCTCGCCGTCGACGTCGACCAGCGCCAACCGCCCCGGATGCTCCGCCTGCGCCGAGCGCAGCAGACCCCACACGCCGGCGCCCGCCAAATCCACCACACCCTCGCGGCCGACCTGCACCGCCCCCCGCGTCACCACCACCAAGCGGGCGCTGGCGAAGCGGGCCTCCGAGAGCCACTGCTGCACGATCTCGAGCGCCCGGCACACGCCATCACGCACCGCGCCGGGCACCTCGCTCCCGCGATCGCCGGCCCCGCCGGAGGTGCAATCGAGGATCGCCACATCCAATCCGTCCCCGCCGGCCACGTCGCTCAGCTCGGCGAAGACCCCAAGCTCACCGCCGCCGGGCCCGCGGACGCCGCACTCTCGCAACCCATCCACCAGCGCACCGTCGCCGCCGCCGGGCAGAGCGCTCACCACCGCCCACCCGCGCTCGCCGGCGCGCTCGCCCCCGCCCGCGCCCGCGCCGAGGTCCGCCGGCGCCCACTCCAACGCCAACAGCGCCTCGCGCCGATGAGCGGCCGCATCGCCAAACCCCCCGGCCGGCGCCTCGCGCAACGCCAACGATTCCACCGACGCCACCAGCGCGCCGTCACCGTCGGCCGCGGTCACGGCGAACGCTTCCTCGCCCACGCGCTCCAGGCGCACGCGCAACGCCGACGCACACGCCGCGTGCAGGCGCACACCGCTCCACGAGAACGGCATCGGGGGTACGCGGTGGGCATCCCGCCCCTCGCCGTCGCCAAACGCGCCCATCGCGAGCGCGTGCAACGAGGCGTCCAACAGCGCGGGATGCAGGCCGAAGGAATCGGCTTCGCGCCGCTGCTGCTCCTGCGGCAGCGCGACCTCGACGAACACCTCATCGCCGCGCCGCCACATACTCAGCAGACCCCTGAACGCCGGGCCGTATTCGAGGCCCCGCTCGCGCAACTGTTCATACAGGTCGCCGACCTCCACCTCGACCGCGTCCACGGGAGGCCATACCCCGCCCAACTCGCGCTGGGGCGGGTCAGCCGCGACGGACGCCACCGGCGCAAGCAACCCACTGGCGTGATGCACCCAACCCTCCTCGCCGTCCGCCCCATCGACCGCCCCCTCGGGACGCGCGTAGATGTCGACAGCTCTGAACCCCGACTCGCGGGATTCGCCGACCGCCACCTGCACCCGCACTCGCCGACCCTCCGCGAGCAGCAGCGGCTCCTGCAGCGTCAGCTCTCGCACCTCCCCGCAACCGGCCTGCTCACCCGCGTGCAACGCCAGCTCCAGGAACGCCGTGCCCGGCAGCAGCACGCTGCCCAGCAACACATGATCGGCCAGCCAGGGGTGGCTGTCCAGCGCCAGGGAGCCCGTGAACAACCATCCCCCGCCACCGGCCAGGCCGATCACGCCACCCAGCAGCGGATGATCGGCGGCGCTCAGGCCGGCGGCGCTCACGTCGCCCGCGGCGGCGCCCGGCTGCAGCCAGTAGCGCTCGCGCTGGAACGCATAGGTCGGCAACGTGACGCGCCGAGCGCCCGGGCGGGCGGGGCTCCCAAACATCGCGCCCCACTCGACTCGCGCACCATGCACCCACGCTTCGGCGAGTGACCGCGTGAAGCGCCGCAGGCCGCCATCGTCACGGCGTACAGTGCCGAGCACCGCGACGCTTCTACGAGCAGCGTCCTCCACACCTGTCGCATCGACCCCGGACCGCTCGGCCGCACGCTCCAGGTCGATCGCTTCCTGCACCCCCACCGTCAACACCGGATGGGGGCTGACCTCCACGAGCGTGCGGCGACCCGCTCGCAGGAGCACCTGCGTCGTCCGCGCGAACTGCACCGTCTCGCGCAGGTTGCGATACCAATACGCAGCGTCCAACTCCGCGGTGTCGAGGAGCCCCGCGGTCACCGTGGAGTAAAACGGCGTGCCACCCGCACGCGGCGTAATCGCCGCGCAACCCTCCAGCAGCTGCTCGCGGACGACCTCCACCTGCACCGAGTGCGCGGCATAGTCCACCGCGATCCTGCGCGCCCTGACCGAGCTCGCCTCGCACTGCGCCAACAGCTCGTCGAGCGCCTCGGAGTCGCCTGACACGACCACCGAGCCGGGGCCGTTCACCGCCGCGATCGCCACGCGCTCCGCGAAGCGCTCGAGCAGCGCGCTCAGCTCCTGAGCCCCGAGCGCTACGGACACCATCCCACCGCTGCCCGCCATGCCCGCCAGCGCCCGGCTGCGTACCGCCACCACCCGCGCCGCATCCTGGAGCGACAGGCCGCCGGCCACACACGCAGCCGCGATCTCCCCCTGGGAGTGACCGACCACCGCGTCCGGGTGCACGCCGCAGGCACGCCACAGAGCGGCCAGCGACACCATCACCGCGAACAGCGCCGGCTGCACGACGTCCACCCGATCCAGGCCCGGAGCGCCCGGCGCTCCCCGCAGCACATCCTCCAGCCGCCACCCCACGAACGGCTCCAGCGCATCCCCACACTCACCGATCGCCCGCGCGAACACCGGCGCGTTCGCCAACAGCTCGAGCGCCATCCCCTCCCACTGCGAGCCCTGCCCGGGGAACAGGAACACCACCCCGCCATCGAGCCCGGAGGCGCGGGCGACGCCACTCACCACGTTCTCCGCCGACTCCCCACGCGCAAGCGCAGCGGTACCGGCAAGCAGCTCGTCGCGATCGTCGCCGATCACCACCGCACGGCTCTCGAGCGCCGCACGAGTCGAAAGCGAGAGCGCGACATCGACCGCCCGCAGTTCGCGGTCGCCGGCGAGGAAGCTGCCCAGCCGCCCGGCTTGCGCCTGCAGGCCCTCTTCTCCGCGCGCGGAGAGGACCCATGCCAGCGCGCCGGCGGAGCGCTGCGGGCCGGACCCCTCCTCGGCACCGTCGCTCGGCCCGCGCTCTGCGCCGTCGATCGCAGCGAGCACGGGGCCTTCAACCGGCGGCTCCTGGACGAACACGGGACCCTCCATCAGCGGCCCCGCACCGAGCACGGGGCCCTCCTCCGCCGGCGGCTCTTCGAGAATCACGTGGGCGTTGGTGCCACTGACGCCGAACGAGGAGACCCCCGCACGCCGCGGGCGCTCGCCGGCAGGCCACGGCACCGCCTCGCGCAGCAGCTCGACCGCGCCCGCCGACCAGTCCACGTGCGGGGAGGGCGCGTCCACGTGGAGCGTCTTCGGCAGCAGCCCGTGGCGCAGCGCCTCGACGATCTTGATCACCCCCGCCACGCCGGCCGCGGCCTGGGTGTGACCGAGGTTGGACTTGACCGAGCCCAGGTACAGGGGCCGCCCCTCGGGGCGGCCCTGCCCGTAGGTCGCGAGCAGCGCCCCCGCCTCGATCGGATCGCCGAGCGCGGTGGCGGTGCCGTGCGCCTCCACGGCATCGACCTCGAACGCCGACAGCCCGGCGCTCGCGAGCGCCCGGCGGATAACCCGCTCCTGCGAGGGGCCGTTGGGCGCCGTCAGCCCATTGGAGGCGCCGTCCTGGTTGGTGGCGCTGGCGCGCACCACCCCCAGCACCCGATGGCCGTTGCGCCGCGCATCGGCGAGACGCTCCAACACGACGAGGCCCACTCCCTCCGACCAGCCCGTGCCATCCGCGCCGGCCGCAAACGAGCGACAGCGCCCGTCGGGTGAGAGCGCGCGCTGACGGCTGAAGGCGACGAACACCTCGGGGGTGGAGAGCACCGTCACCCCGCCCGCCAGCGCCAGCGAGCATTCATCGCAGCGCAGCGCCTGACAGGCGAGGTGCATGGCGACCAGCGAGGAGGAGCAGGCCGTGTCCACGCTCACCGCCGGCCCCTCGAGGCCCAGCGTGTAGGAGACGCGCCCGGAGACGACACTGGCGCCGGCGCCCGTCAGCCAGAAGCCTTCGAGATCCTCGGAGCTCATGAACTGGCGGCGGTCGGGGGTGAACACGGAGACGACGCCCGCGAACACGCCGGTGGCGGTGCCGCGCAGCGCGGTGGGGTCGATGCCGGCGTCCTCGAACGCCTCCCACGCTCCTTCCATCAGCAGCCGCTGCTGCGGATCCATCGCCAGCGCCTCGCGCGGGCCGATCGAGAAGAACCGCGCGTCGAACTCCCCGGCGTCGTGGACGAAGCCGCCGCGACGCGCGTAGCAGGTGCCGGGGTGGTCGGGGTCGGGGTGGTAGAGAGTCTCCAGGTCCCAGCCGCGGTCGTCGGGAAACTCGCCGATCGCGTCCCGCTCCTCCGCGACCAGGCGCCACAGATCCGCGGGCGAGCGCACCCCGCCCGGGTACCGGCAGCTCATCCCCACGATCGCGATCGGCTCGTCGGTGCGCGCCGGGGCGTGCGGCGCCGAGGTCCCGCCGCGCCCGCGCTCCACGCCCTCGGTGTGCGCGCGCGGGGAGCTGGGCGCGCGCTCCGCGCCGCCGATGAGCGAGCCCAGGAAGCTCGCCACCGCGGCAGGCGTGGGGTGATCGAAGATCAGCGTCGGCGCCAGCTGCAGCCCGGTCGCCTCCGCGAGCAGGCCGCTCAGCGCCACGGAGCCCAGCGAGTCCAGGCCGAGCTCTTTGAAGGCGCGATCGGGCTCGACCTCGGCCGCGGACAGGTGCACCATGATCTCGGCCGCATGGGTTTGCACCAGCTCCAGCAAATCGGGCGGGGGCCCGAGTCGCTGCTCTGGTGGAAGCTCCTGCACCGCGGTAACGGCCCCCGGGGCGATCTCGTCCGCCTCCGCGGCCGCCGTCACCGCTTCGAAGCGCTCGCGCAGCACGCGGCGATCGATCTTGCCGTTCAGATTCTTGGGGAGGACGTCCAGCGAGAGCCAGTGAGAGGGGAGCATGTAGGTGGGAAGCCGCTCGGCGAGGCGCGAGCGCAGCTGCGCGTTCGTGACCTCGGCGCCGCCCAGGGGTGAGTAGGCGCAGCAGATCGCCGTCCCCACGAAGCCGCCGACGTCCACGCCGACGACGGCGCACTCCTCGAGGTCGGGCTGGGCGTTGAGCGCCGCCTCGATCTCGCCCAGCTCGATCCGGTAGCCGCGGCTCTTGATCTGCGAGTCGACGCGCCCAAGGATGTAGAAGAGCCCATCCTCGCCGACGTAGCCGAGATCGCCAGTGCGATACAGCCGCTCCTCGCTCCCGCCGGCCCGCGGGCGCAGACGAAAGGCAGCGGCAGTCTTGTCCGCGTCGCGCCAGTAGCCGGGGCTGAGGCCGACCCCGCCGATGTGGATCTCGCCGACCTCCCCCCGCGGCAGCGGTTGCAGCTGCGCGTCCAGCACGTGCAGCTGCTCGCCCCCGCAGGCCTCGCCGATCGAGATTGCGGCCGTGGGGTCGGCGGGGATCGCCGGCATCCGAAACCAGCTGGAGGCGATCGTCGCCTCGGTGGGGCCATAGAGGTTGGTGAACTCGACGTGCGGAAGGCGGCGCATCCACTCGATCAGGGTGGGCGTGGGAATCACCTCGCCGCACCAGATCAGACGCTTCAAATGCGGAAAGTCACCCCCGTGAAAAGCACCGTACTTCACCATGAAGGTGAGCGCCGAGGGCACCGAGAACCACTGCGTGAGCTCGCGCTCGCGGATGAAGTCGAGGAGTCCATCGGGCTCCGCATTGAGCGCCGCCGGAACGAGGTGGAGCTCGGCGCCGGCGAGCAGCGTCCCGTAGATGTCGAAGGTGGAGAGGTCGAAGTGCAGCGGCGGATGCCCAGAGACCCGATCGGCGGAGACGGTGCCGAAGTGGGCGACCGCCCACTCCACGAAGGCGATGACGTTGGCGTGGGTGATCGTCACCCCCTTCGGCACGCCGGTGGACCCCGAGGTGAAGAGGATGTGCGCCAGCGCATCGGGGGAGCGCTTGAGCCGGCGCGGCCGGTCGCTCGCGGCGAGCCACTCGGCGCGGCCAAACAGCGGAGCGAGCGCCTCGGGACCGGGGGCGTCGTCGAGCATCGCGATTCCGACCCGCGTGCCCAGCACGCCGCTCAGCGCGAGCTCCTGCGCAAGCCCCGTGGTTTCCTCGCAGGCGAGCACCAGCCGCGGCCGGCAGGCGCGGACGATGCTCGCCACGCGCGGCGCCGGGGAGGAGACGTCGATCGGCACATACGCGGCGCCGACCTTGAGGACGCCGAGCATCGCCGCGACCGCGGTGGGCGACTTGGGCAGCAGCAGGCACACCCGGTCGCCGCGGCGGCAGCCGTGCTCGGCGAGCAGCCGCGCGAGGCGGTTGGAGGCAAGCTCGAGCTCTCCGTAGGTGAGGCGCTCGGCGCCCATCGTGACCGCGACTCGTCCGGGATCGCGCTCGGCGGAGCGTGCGAGGCATTCCTGCAGCACCAGCAGGCTCATCGCCGCCACCGCAGACTCCGCCACCACCGCAGACTCCGCCGCACCGCAGACTCCGCCACCATCGCAGACTCCGCCGCACCGCAGACTCCGCCGCCACCACAGACTCCGCCGCCACCCGGGAGCAGAACCCGCGCCGGGTCGGTGAAGCGGGCCGGACGGCCCGGCGCAACCCGTGGCACGGGCATCATGAGGCGACCGGGATGCCCGGATTGCGATCGAAGAGAGCCAGGGTCTCCCCGTCGTGCAGCACGTCGGCGGCTGCCAGCCGCCGGCCCTCGACCTCGACCTCGGCCACCCGCACCCACGCGTCGGCGGCCGCGATCAGCACGGCGCCCTCGCCGGCGTGCGCAACCGTCCCGGGCGCGGCAGGTGCGGGGGCACGCTCGATCGACGCGCGGGGAACCCCGAGCTCGAGCCCCCGCACCTCGCAGCGAGGGAGACCCCACGGCGAGGGAAACGGCGTGTAGTCGCAGGCGCGCACAAAATCCACCGCGCGGTGCGCGGGGCCACGCCAGTCCAGACGGCCGCCATCCGGAGGGCCGGCGCCGAACCAGCGCCGGCGCGAGAGATCCTGCGGGTGGGCGGGGATCGGCGCGCCGCCCTCGACCAGCTCCAGCAGCCGCTCGAGCAGCGACAGCCCGCGGCGGACGCACTGCGTCAGGACCGACAACCCGGTGTCGTGCGCGTGCAGCTCGAAGGCATCGGCGAACACGACCGGGCCCTCGTCGTAGGCCGCGGTCATGCGGTGCAGCGTCACCCCGTGGCGCTCCGCACCCCCGTAGAGCGCCCAGCTCGGGACGTTCAGGCCCGCGCACTCGGGCAGCGGGCCGGGGTGCAGGTTGTAGGCCCCGAGCGCGGGCGCCGCGAGCACCTCGGCATCGACCAGGTGCCGCGAGTGGACGCTCAGCAGCAGTTGCACCTGCTGCTCGCGCAGCCAGGCCGCCAGGTCGGGTCGGCGCACCTCGGAGGCCCTCCGCGTGGGCACGCCCAGCGCCTGCGCCGTGCTCGCCACCGAGGCCGAGGACCCGTCCCCGCCGGAGTCCGTGAAGACCGTCGCAACTCGATGTCCGCGGTGGGCGAGCAGCCGCAGCGCCTGAACTCCGGCACCCTCTTCGGCGGCGAGCGCGATCATGAGCTGCATGGTTTGAGACTTCTCACGCCTTCGTGGGGGACACGGCCGCTTGCCAAACCTGCACTGGACCTTTCCGCCTACCGCTGTCTATGGTGGCGCGAAGACTAGAACACGCGACCCGTGTGGTCAACTCAGAGGTGAAAATTCGCGCTCCCTCCACCCCCAACTGTTCGGGTGAATAGTCATATTCCGGTAAGCGTTTCTCCTGTCCGAATAGAACATCCGACGGGACGGCCGCACTCCGTAGAAATGGCTGAATGCCGCCTGAAATCCAGGGGATCAGCCAGAGCGGCCGGGCCCGCGAATCACGGGGCAGAGAGAGAAGCCGGCAGCGCGATCGCGGCGAGCACGAGCCCGTCGCGCACCAGCCAGCGACCCCGCAGCACCTGTGGAAAACGCGCCCCCACGACAGAACGTGACTGCAGCACGTGCTCAGGCCACGAGGTGAGCACGCGAGCATCGAACGTGCGTCCAGCAGGGTCGATCGACAGCACCGCGTCCTCGAAGCCAAGCCAGCAGCGCGCAAGCGGAAACCACACCTTGTACACCGACTCCTTGGCGCAGAACAGCAGCCGGTCCCAGTGCACCGCCGGCTCCTCGCGCGCGAGCCGGGCGAGCAGCGGCAGCTCCTCCGCGCGCGCGATCTGCCCGAGGACCCCGTCGGGCAGCGGCAGGTGCGGCTCGGCGTCGATGCCGAGCCCGGCGAGCTCCCCGGCGCGCGCCACCGCGCACGCGCGAAAGGCGGCGCAGTGGGTGATGGAGCCCACGACGCCCGCCGGCCACAGCGGCTCCCCGCGCTCGCCCGCGGCGATCGGGGAGGGGGGCAGCCCCAGCTGCGCCAGCGCCTCGCGCGCGCAGGCGCGCGCCGTGATGAACTCGCGCCGGCGCTTCTCGACCGCCCGACCCAGCGCCAGGCGCTCCTGCGGGAAGAGCTCGACGAGCAGGTCCTCGCGGGTGTCCACCGCGACCGCCTCGGGGGGGAGGAGCTCCTCGATCACGACGCGCCCTCCAGCGGCAGGATCGGGCGCAGCGGCGCCCGCGCGACGCGGCGGCGGTGCCACTCCCGCGGGTAGCCGAGCGAGACCTCGAAAAACGGCACCCCGTCGTAAACCGTGGTGCGCGGGATGTGCAGATGCCCGTACACCACCGCCCGCGCGCGAAAGCGCACGTGCCAATCGGCGGTGAGAGCGGTGCCGCACCACTGCGCGAACTCGGGGTGGCGCAGCACCGCCGTGGGAGCGCGCACGAGCGGGAAGTGGTTGACCAAGACCGTCGGCAACTGCGGATCGAGCGCGCACAGACGCAGCTCGGCGTCGCGCACCCGCGCCTCACACCACGCCTCCCGGCTCGGAAAGGGGTCGGGGAACAGCACCAGCTCATCGCTGCACACGACCCCCGCCGCGTGGGCGCGCGCCAGCGCAAGGGCCTTGGTGGGGGCGATGGCGGAGCCGAACGAGTAGTCGTAGAGCAAGAACAGCGGCACGACCGCGGCAGGGCCGCCGGGCCCCTCCCAGACCGGGTAGGGGTCCTCCGGCGTGAGCACCCCGAGACGCCGGCAGACCTCGACGAGGTGCAGGTAGCGCGCCACGCCCCGCAGCGCCACCGGGTCTTCGGGGACAGTCCACAGATCGTGGTTGCCGGGCACCCAGATGACCGTGGAGAAGCGCTCGCGCAGCACGCCCAGCGCCCACTCAAGGTCGGCGCTCAGCTCGCTGACGTCCCCGCAGACGATCAGCCAATCCTCCGGCGACGAAGGCCGCAGGCCCTCGACCACGCGGCGATTCTCCGGGTAGGTGATGTGCAGGTCGCCGATCGCGAGCAGCCGGCCCCGTCCCCCGGGCGAGCTCATGGAGCGAGAGCGCGGTGGGAAGCGTGGAGTGGTGGGGCGGGGAGATCGTCCGCGCGGGTGGGTGGGGCGCCGAGGTGGTGGGGGTGGGGCCTCCTACCCCACCGCCACGCGGAATGGGGCATCCGGGCGGATGGGCTCGGAGTGGATGGGCTCGGAGTGGATGGGCTCGGGGCGGATGGGCTCGGGGCGGACAAGCTCGGAGTGGACAAGCTCGGGGTGAACGGGCTGGACGGGAGCGGGGCAGACGAGCTCGGGGCGAGCGGGAGCAGGACGGACAGACTCAGGGCAGACGGGAGCGGAGTGGACGGGAGCGGGCGCATCGGGCGATCATAGGAGTACCGTCCCGGGCGCTCCATAAAATCCGTCGCCAACCAAACCGGAGGTAGCGCCGCGATGCCGCCACTGATCACCCCCGAGGAAGCCCTGCGCATGGGCGAGATCGAGGACCACGCCGAGATCGAGGCGCTCGTGGAGCGCGCGTGGGAGGCGCGCGTGGAGCGCTTCGGCGACTCCACGGACCTCTGCTCGCTGGTCAACGCCAAGTCGGGGGGGTGCGCCGAGGACTGCGGCTTCTGCGCGCAGTCGCGCTTCGCCGAGGCGGAGACCCCCATGCACCCGATGATGGACCCCGAGCAGATCCTCGAACACGCGCGCGCCGCCGAGGCTGCGGGGGCCCACCGCTTCTGCATGGTCACCCAGGGCCAGGGGCTGTCAAAGCGCGACTTCGCCAAGATCCTCGAAGGCGCGCGCCTCGTGGCCGAGCACACCAACCTCAAGCGGTGCGCGTCGGTCGGGCACATGTCCACCGAGCGCGCCAAGGCCCTCAGGGAGGCGGGGATCCAGCGCGTGCACCACAACGTGGAGACCGCCTCCAGCTACTACGACGAAGTCTCGAGCACCGTGCGCTACGAGGGCCGCCTGCGCACGATCGAGGCCGTGCGCGAGGCGGGGCTGGAGACGTGCGTCGGCGGCATTCTCAACCTCGGCGAGAGCCGCGCGCAGCGCGTGGAGATGGCGTTCGAGCTCGCCGCGATCGACCCCACGAGCGTGCCGATCAACCTGCTCAACCCCCGCCCCGGCACGAAGTTCGGGGATCGCGAACTGATGGACCCGTGGGAGGCGGTGAAGTGGATCGCGATTTTCCGGCTGATCCTCCCCGAAGCGCTGTTCCGCGTGTGCGGAGGGCGCGTGGAGAACTTCGGCGAGCTGCAGCCGCTGGCCGTCAAGGCGGGGCTGAACGGGGTGATGATGGGCAACTTCCTCACCACGCTCGGCGCCGAGCCCGAGCAGGACCGCGAGATGTTCGAGGAGCTCGGCCTCAACACGGCCCGCCAGCCCGACAACGGCGCCAACCCGCGGCCGGACAACCGCGCGGGGTGGCTTCAGGGCGAGACCCCGGACGTCGTCGAGGAGCACATCGGCGCGGCGCCACCCGCCGAGCAGATCGACCTCAACGTGCGGCTGTGGGACCCCTCGACGCAGCTGCGCTACCGCGCGAAGCGCCACGTCGCCGTGAGGTCATGAGCAGCATCGAGGAGCGACGGCGAGCTCGGGACACTTGACGATCGGGATGACGGGCGCGGGAGAGATCGAGCAGCGGCTGGCAGAGATCGAGCGGCTTGGCTTGAGCCGCCGGCTGCGCCTGATCTCCGGCGCGCAGGGGCCGCGCGTGCTGCTCGACGGCCACCCCGTGCTGTTGCTGTGCTCCAACAACTACCTGGGCCTCGCCGACCACCCGCACGTGCGCGAAGCCGCCGCCGACGCCGCGCTGCGCTGGGGCGTGGGCGCCGGCGCCTCACGGCTGGTGTCGGGCACGATGACCGTCCACCGCCGCCTGGAGGAGCGCCTGGCGGCGTTCAAGGGCAGCGCGGCGTGCGTACTGTTCGGCTCGGGCTACCTCGCCAACCTCGGCGCGATCGGCGCGCTCGCCGGGCCCGGCGACGCGGTGTTCTCCGACGCGCTCAACCACGCCTCGATCGTCGACGGTTGCCGCTGCTCGCGCGCACGGGTGCACGTATACCGCCACCTCGACACCGAGCACCTCGACTGGAGCCTGCGCCGCCACAGCGGCGAGGGACGGCGACTGATCGCCACCGACTCGGTGTTCTCGATGGACGGCGACGTCGCGCCGCTCCAGGAGATTGTCGAGCTCGCCCGCCGCCACCGCGCGCGCGTGCTGGTCGACGAGGCACACGCCACCGGCGCGCTCGGGCCGGGCGGGCGCGGCGCCGTGGCGCAGGCCGGGTTGGAGGGCGAGGTGGACGTGCTCGTCGGCACGCTCGGCAAGGCGCTCGGCTCATACGGCGCGTACGTGTGCGCGAGCGAGGAGATGGTGCGCTACCTGATCAACACCGCGCGCCCGCTGATCTTCTCCACCGCCCCCGCCCCCCCGGCCGTGGCGGGCGCGCTGGCGGCGCTCGATCTGATCGAGCACGACCCCGCTCACGTGCAGCGGCTGCGCTCGCTGGCGCGCACCCTGCGCGCGGCGCTCGCCGCCGAGGGCTTCGACGTGCCGGAGAGCGACATGCACATCGTCCCGCTGCGCGTCGGCCGCGAGCGCGACGCGAGCGCCCTCTGCCAGGGCGCGCTGGAGCGCGGCGTGTTCGCGCAGGCGATCCGCGCCCCCTCGGTGCCGGCGGGCAGCGCCCGGTTGCGCCTCACCGCGATGGCGACCCACACGCCCGCCGAGCTGCGCCGCGCCGCCAGGGCGCTGCGGGAGGCGGCCCACGCGCTGGGGTTGGATCCCGCGGCAATCGGCGCGGCGGATACAGGACGGGCGGATGCGGGACGGGCGGCGGCGGATGCGGTCGGGGAGGTTGCGGTCCAGCCCGAGGCACGACCCTTCGACGTCGAGCGCGCAGGCGCCATCACCCGCGCGGCGTAGCACCCCGTGCGCGGGCTGTTCGTCACCGGCACGGGCACCGGCGTCGGCAAGACCGTCCTCTCCGCCGCGCTGCTCGCGGCGCTCGCCGCCGGCGGCGAGCGGGTGAGCGCGCACAAGCCAGTGGTCACCGGCCTCGACGACCCCCCGGGGGAGTGGCCCCCCGACCACGAGCTGCTGGCACGCGTCGCCGGGATGGCCCCCGAGGAGGTCGCCCCGCTGCGCTACGGGCCCGCGGTCTCACCCCACCTCGCCGCCGAGTTGGCAGGCGAGCGCATCGATCCCGAGCGGATCGCAGCCAACGCGGGGGCCGCGCTGCGCGGCGCCGACGCGCAGGGCGCCACGCTGATCGTCGAGGGCGTCGGCGGGCTGCTGGTGCCGCTCGCCGAGGGCTTCACCGTGCGCGATCTCGCGGCCCGGCTGGGGCTACCGCTGCTGATCGCCGCGTCGCCCGAACTCGGCACGATCAACCACACGCTACTCACCCTGGAGGCCGCGCGCACCGCGGGTCTCGAGGTGCGCGCGGTCGTGCTCACGCCCTGGCCGGAACGCCCCGCGGCGATGGAAGAGTCCAATCGCGCCACGATCGCCCGGCTCGGCGATGTCGAAGTCACGGCCCTCCCCCGCGTGCCCACTGCGGATTTGACCGCACTGGCCGACACCGGAGCGCAACTGCCCTGGCGATTGTGGCTCCCGCGCGAGCGTTCCATCCCAAGCCAAACGTAGGATCGGCAACGTGGTCAGACGCTAAAGACTCGATGCTCCTTCGCCCGGGCGGTTCCGGGGTCGTACCCCCGGAGAAAGGAGGAGCTATGCCCGAGCCTATGGGCATCATGGCCATCACCCTGCTCGTTGCTCTGCTGGTCATCGACCGGCTTACGCGATAGCAAGGTGCCCTGGCGGTCGCAGCGAGGACGGCCCCGGCGGCCGTCAGGGACTTTGGAAAGGGACCTACATGGACCCCTTTCTCCGGAGTCGTACCCCCGGAGAAAGGAGAGCCATGCCCGCGTCAATAAGCATCTTGACCGCATGCAAGTTTACCCAATCACAAGACGGACCGCAACGCTTCGAAACCTGGCAACCGTCAGGGACGACCTTAACCCGGAGGGGACCCGGTTTCCCGGGCCCCTCGGAGGACGCTGAACGCAATCAACGCACTAACCGCAGCAAAGTCTAGCCCACCCTCGGACGGATCGCAACATCTCGGGCACCGGCGCGCGCGGCGTCCACCACCGCCTTGGTGACCGTGCTCAAGTCTTCGTCGGAGATCACGTACGGGGGCATCGTGTAGACCAGATCGCGGAAGGGGCGCAGCCACACGCCGCGCTCGACTGACGCCGCGGTGGCCGCCGCGACGTCCACCTCCCGCTCCAGCTGCACCACGCCGATCGCACCGAGCACGCGCACGTCCGTTACACCGGGCAGCTCACGCGCCGGCTCGAGGCCCGCGCGCAGGCCCTGTTCGATGCGCTTCACCTGCGCCCGCCACTCATCCGTGGCGAGCAGATCGAGCGATGCGAGCGCCACCGCGCACGCCAGCGGGTTGGCCATGTACGTCGGACCGTGCATCAACCCCCCGCACTCGCCCGCGGAGATCGCGCCTGCGACGTCCGCTGTGCAGAGCGTCGCCGCCAGCGTCATGTACCCGCCCGTGATCGCCTTGCCCACGCACATCACGTCGGGGCCGATGCCCGCGTGCTCGCACGCGAACAGCGCGCCGGTGCGGCCGAAGCCCGTGGCGACCTCGTCTGCGACCAGCAGCATTCCGTGCTCGTCGCACACCTCGCGCAGCAGCCGCACGCAGGCGGGGGAGTGGAAGCGCATTCCGCCCGCGCCCTGTGCGACCGGCTCGACGATCGCGCCCGCCAGCTCGTGCGCGTGGCGCGCCGCCAGCTCACGCACCTGCGCGGCCCACCGCTCCCAGCGCTCGTCCTGGGGGAACTCAGAGCCGTCCCCCGAGGCCGTGCCACCCGATGTCCCAGCGCCGCCCAGCGAAGCTGTCAAGTCGTCGGGGGGACGGTCGGCGAAGAGGTGCTCGGGGAGGATGCCCGTGAACAGGCTGTGCATCCCCCCTACCGGATCGCACACGCCCATCGCCCCGAACGTGTCGCCGTGGTAGCCGCCCCTCACCGTCAGCAGGCGGCTGCGCTCGGGGCGCCCCACCGCGCGCTGGTATTGCAGGCACATCTTGATCGCCACCTCCACCGCCACGGAGCCGGAGTCGGCGAAGAACACCCGCTCGAGGCCCGGGGGCGCGATCTGCACGAGGCGCTCCGCCAGGCGCACCGCCGGCTCGTGCGTGAGGCCGCCGAACATCACGTGCGCCATCTTCCCCAGCTGGTCGGTGATCGCTCCGTCCAGCGCGGGGTGGCGGTAGCCGTGCACCGCGCACCACCACGACGCCATCCCGTCGATCAGCGCGCGCCCGTCGGCGAGGCGCAGCCTGACCCCCTCTGCTGAGACCACCGGCAGCGCGGCGCTCGCCGCCGGCAGGCCGCCGTATGGGTGCCACACGTGCTCGCGGTCTTGCGCGAGGAGCCGCCGCCATTCGGGGTCGGCGGGCAGGAGTTCCTCGGAGAGGGCCGTTCTGTCTGAAAAATAGAGGGGCCCAGCTCGCCGGCCTTCGGCCGACTGCGCCACCCTCTAGTCCTCGTACAGCGTGAAGTCGCGCTTGCGGGCGCCGCACACCGGGCAGAACCACGTGTCCGGGATATCCTCGAACGCCGTCCCCGCGGGGATGCCGCCGTCCGGGTCGCCTTCCTCGGGGTCGTAGATGTAGCCGCAGGACTCGCAGATCCAGCGCTGAAGCGTTTGGGTCGTCATCGACGCAAAGATTACCGATCCGCCCGCCGCATCCCGCTCTGCCCTTCGCCGCGTCCCGATCCACCCCGTCTCCCGGTAGGGTCATTGGATGCACCGCCGTCTTGCACCCGCCGCCCGGTCGCGGGGCACGATGCCCCGCGCCTATGCGCCTGGGATGCAAACCACTCGCGCGGATGCGACCCAATGAACACCCCCTCCTCCCAGCCGCCTGTCGCCGACGACGAGCGCCCCGGCCCCGGCGAGGAGTACAACCCCGGGCCACCCACGCTCCCGCGGCAGGCCGCCACCGTGATTCTGCTGCGCGGCGATGCCGACGGGCTCGAGCTGCTGCTGGTCAAGCGCAACCCCGCCGCGCGCTTCATGGGTGGGGTGTGGGTGTTTCCCGGCGGCGCCGTCGAGCAGGCCGAGGGCGACGACGACCGCGCGCATCGCGCCGCCGCGGTGCGCGAGCTGCGCGAGGAGGCCGGCGTGGCGCTGCCCGACCCGGCCGAGCTCGTCAAGTTCTCGCGCTGGATCACCCCCGCGCTGGTGCGCACCCGCTTCGACACGCACTTCTTTCTCGCCTCGCTTCCCCCCGGCCAGGAGCCGCGCGTCGACGGCGAGGAGTGCGTCGAGCTTGGCTGGTTCACCCCCACCGGCGCGCTCGACGCGCATCGCGCCGGTGAGATCCTGCTGGTGTTCCCCACGATCAAGCACCTCGAGCAGCTCTCCCCGTTCACCTCCGCCGCGGAGCTGCTCGCGTACGCGCGCGGGCGCACCGTCGAGGCGGTCCAGCCGCGCGTCGTCGTCGAGGGCGAGGTCGCGCGCGTGCTGCTCCCCGGCGAGCCCGGGTACTGAGCCGCAGCTGCACGCCACAACTTCGTGTCTTTTTCGGGCCCACCGGCAACCCGAGAGGAGTCGTGGGTGCCGGGAGCTACTCCTGCGCCTGCTGCGCCGCGATCACGTGCGTGACCGCGTTGATCAGCGCGAGGTGCGTGAACGCCTGCGGATAGTTGCCCAGCAGCCGCCCCGACGAGGCGTCCAGCTCCTCCGCGTACAACTGCATCGGCGAGGCGTACGTCAGCAGCCGTTCGCACAGCTGGACCGCTGCGCGGCACTCGCCGCTCTCCGCGAGCGCCGACACCAGCCAGAAGGAGCAGATCAGGAACGTCCCCTCCTCGCCGTGCTGCCCGTCGTCGGTCTCGTCGGTGCGGTAGCGCATCACCAGCCCGTTCTCGGTCAGCTCCTCTTTGATCGCGCTTACGGTCGCGCACACGCGCTCGTCTTTGGGGGGCAGGAAGCGCACCAGCGGGATCAACAGGTTGGAGGCGTCGAGCGCGTCGGTGTCGTAGTGCTGGCGGAACACCCCCCGCTTGTCGACGCCCTTGTCGAGGATCTCCGCTTTGATCTCCTCCGCCAGCTCTTGGAAGTGCTGGGCGTGTTCGTCCTCCCCGCGCCGTTCCGCCAGCCGCGCGCCGCGGTCCATCGCCACCCAGCACATCAGCTTCGAGGACACGTAGTGGCGCGGCTCGCCCCTCGCCTCCCAAATGCCCTGGTCGGGCTCCCGCCACACCCGTTCGGCGCAGCGCACCTGGTCGAGCAGCACCGGCCACAGCCGCTCGGGGATGTGGTCGCGCTTCTTTGAGTGCAGGTACACCGAGTCCAGCACCGCCCCGTACACGTCGTTCTGGCGCTGGTTGTATGCGCCGTTGCCGATCCTCACCGGGCGCGCGTTCTCATAGCCCTTGAGGTGATCCAGCGTGCGCTCCTCCAGGTCCTTGTCGCCCTTGATCCCGTACATGATCTGCAGCGACCCGTCCTCGTTGCGCTCGAGGTCGGCGACGTATTGCACGAAGTCGTCGGCCTCCCAGTCCAGCCCCAGTGCGTGCAGCCCCCACAGCGTGAACGTCGCATCGCGCATCCAGCAGTAGCGGTAGTCCCAGTTGCGTTCGCCCCGCGGGGTCTCCGGCAGCGAGGTCGTCGGCGCCGCCACCAGCGCGCCGGTGGGCATGAACGTGAGGCCCTTGAGCACCAGCGCCGAGCGCTCCAGGTGCACCCGCCACGGGTGGTCGGGGTAGGCGCCTTCCGCCAGCCACGTCCGCCAGAAGTGGCTGGTGCGCTTCAGGTGCGCCTCCGCCTGCTCCACCGTGCGCGGCCCGCCGAGGCCCTCCGTCCACGACATCGCACAGAAGCGCCTCTCCCCTTCGCTCAGCGTGTGGCGGGCGTGCACGCGGTTGCCCTCGATCCCCATGCGCATGTCGGAGAACAGCCGGAACGCCGTCCGCGCGCCATCGCTGCCGTCGCTCGCGTCGAGCGCCGGGCCGCTCTCCGTGCGCTCCTCCTCGACCTCGCTCCACTGCGCCATCGTCGCGCCGTAGTCCAGCATCGGCTCGCACACCATCTCCATCTGCACCTGCCCCTGCATGCATTCGATCACCCTCACCATCACGTGATCGGCGTCGTAGTCGGTCGGCGGGCGGGTGTGGCTGGAGCCCTCCTCGTTGTCGTGCCACTCCCCGATCGTCAACGCGTCCACGACCCGCACCCACCCCTGCGGCGTCATCCACGTCGTCTCGATCATGTTCGTCCCCGGCATGTACCGCCTGCCCGCCGGCACATACAGCCCGTAGGGCCCCACGCGGAAGCGCCCCGCGCCGCGGTCGAGCATCGCCGCGAACACGCTCGGCGAGTCGAAGTCGGGCATGCACAGCCACTCGATCGACCCGTCCGACGCCAGCAGCGCCCCCGTGTGGCAGTCCGACAGGAAGCCGTAGTCCGCGATCGGCGGGAAGGGGGAGTCTTCCGCGGCCACCTTCTAACCGGCCGGGTTCTCGCGCGAGAGCTCCGCCCAGGAGTCGTCCTCCCATACCGCCTCGCCCCACCGCGGGCGTTCCACGCCCGCCGGCAGCGAGCCCTCTTCCTCGAGCTTGTCCAGGTGGGCCGCCAGCGTGATCGCCGCCGCGGGGCGCAGTTCCGCGGGCACGTCCCACCACGCCTTGTCCAGCAGCTCCTGCACTGTGCGGGCGCCTTCGGTCAGCGCCAGCAGCAGGCGGTGCTCGCGGTCGTAGCGGTGGCCGATCGACTCCTGCAGCTTTGCCACGGGCTCCCATATCGCCGGGCCATGGCCGGGGCACAGCACCTCGAGGTCGATCGTGCACAGGTGCACCAGCCCGTTCAGGTAGGCGTTGAGCGCGCCCGGATAGGGGGCGATGAAGGCGCTGCCTTCGCCCAGCACCGCGTCGCCGGTGAAGCACACACGGTCCGCGACCAGCGCGTAGTGGTCGGGCGCGTGGCCCGGCGTCGGCACCGCCGTCAGCGGGCCGAAGCGCACACCCTCGGTGAGCGTCACGTCGATGCCGCTCCCGCGGGCCGCCGCCAGCGGCGCCGGGCGCAGGCTGCGCAGCGCGTTGACCGACTCGATGTGGTCGGTGTGGTCGTGGGTCAGCGCGATCCCCCCCAGCCCCCCGCGCGCGTCCACCGCCGCCACCACCCGCTCGAGGTGCTGGCGCAGCGCCGGCCCGGGGTCGATCACGTACGCCGGATCGCGGTCCACGATCCACGTGTTGGTCCCCGACAACGTCAGCGGCCCGGGGTTCTCGGCGCGCACGCGCAACACGTCGAAAGCCGCCAGCCGCCGCGCTTCGGCCAGCGGATCCACCGAGAAGCCATCCTCCCCCGCGAGCGCGAGGTCGAGCTCGGGGGCGGTTTCCGGCACCCACTCCGAGGCAGGCTCGATCTCCATGTCCGGCCCGTCCTGGTCTGAGTCGGCCGCCGGGTCCGGGTCGGAGCCTGAGGGTGAGGGGGAGCGCATTCTGTGACCGTGGTTGTTCGTCTCGGTTGACTACCGTCAGCATACCCACCGTCCTGGCGGCAAGTTTTGTCTCATTGACATCCCGCACAGCCGCCCTCCCGGCGCGCCGGGAACCCAACCACCCCGGCTTCCCAAATAACCCCGCTGGTCCCAATCTTGCGACTTATTCGCTTTAGCGTGAGCAGCTGCGGGAACGCCGACAGCTGTCGGCGCTAAATACGCGTTGCCCGCTCTCCTCCACGCCTCAAGCCCGCGTCCCAGGCGGTCGAAAGGGGGCACTATGAGCGAGGGATCGTCGTCCTGGCTATGCCCCACCGAGCTTGACCGCACGCGCGTCATCGACGCCAACGACCGCGTGCGCACGATCCGCCTCGTCGGCGCCGGCGCGGTCGGCATTGCGCTGCTGGCCGCCGCGCCGTGGATCGGCTGGTGGACGCTGCTGCTCTTCGCGCTCTGCGCGCTCAACTTCGCCTCCGTCGACCGGCGCATGCGCACCAGCCCCCACCCCGAGCGCGTCAGCGCCACCGCGATCGTGCTCACGTTGCTGCTGCTCGCCGGCGGCGTCGCCGTCAGCGGCGGGCCCTCGAGCCCCGCGCTGCCCTGGATAGTGCTTCCGGCGGCGATGGTCGCCGCGCGCTTCCGTCCCACTGTCGTCGTCGTCGGGCTGGCGCTCACCGTGGTGGCGATCCTCGCCGCCACGCTCGGCGTCGATCCGACCGCCACGATCGAGGACCCCGTCCGCCCGATCGCCGCACTCGCGCTGCTCGCCGGGGTCGTGTCGATCGTGTGGGCGCTGCAGGCCGCCGAGCTCCACCATCGCGACGAAGCGATCCTCGACCCGCTCACCGGCCTGCTCAACCGCCACGCCCTGATCCCCCGCTTCACCGAGATCTCCCACCAGGCGCGTCTCACCCACCAGCCGGTGTGCATGCTGCTGTGCGACGTCGACGCCTTCAAGCAGGTCAACGACCGCCACGGCCACGACCGCGGCGACGCGGTGCTGCGCGACGTCGCCTACGAGCTGCGCAAGCGGCTGCGCTCCTTCGAGCTCGCCTACCGCCTCGGCGGCGAGGAGTTCCTGATCGTGCTGCCCGGCGTCTCGCACGCCGAAGGCCTGGAGATCGCCGAGCGGCTGCGCGCGGCGGTCGCGCAGGCGCACCCTACGGGGATCCCCGTCACGATCTCGCTCGGTCTCTCCGCCGCCTTCGGCGAGGCCGTCGTCTACGAGCCCCTCTTCAAGGCCGCCGACGAGGCGCTCTACGAGGCCAAGCACGCGGGGCGCAACCGCGTCGCCTTTGCCCCTGCTCCGCCGGTTGCCGGCGAGCAGCACCAGGGCCTCGGGGTGGTCGTCGGCGAGCAGCTTTCCGCCCCGGCGCTGCTGGCGGGCTGAGGCTCGGGCTCGGCGCTGGGCGGCCGGCGCGGGTTGGTTGTACTAGCCTACGCGTCTGCCGTGACCAAGCAACTGGATCCCGAGGCCCAGGCGCTGCTGGATGTGATGCAGGCGGTGGGGGCGCCGGCGCTCCACACGCTGTCCGTCGAGCAGGCCCGAGCGCAGATGCGCGCCGCGCTGCTCACGCGCGGCGAGCCGCTCGCGCTGCTTCATGTCGAGGACGCGCGCCTGCCCACCCCCCACGGCGCGCTGGCGCTGCGCCTCTACCGCCCCGCCCCCGGAGTGCTGCCGATCGCGCTCTTCCTCCACGGCGGCGGCTGGACGCTCAACGACATCGACACCCACGACAGCCTCTGCCGCCGGATCGCCAAGCGCTCCGGCTGGCTGCTCGCCTCGCTCGACTATCGCCGCGCGCCCGAGCACCGGCACCCCGCCGCGCTCGATGACGCCCGCCTCGCCTACGAGTGGCTGCTGGCCAACGCCGCCCGCCTGGAGGGCGACCCCGCGCGGGTGGCGCTCGTCGGCGAGAGCTCGGGCGCCAACACCGCCGCCGCCCTGGCGCTGCTGTTGCGCGACACCGGCGCTCCCCCGCCCGCGTTTCAGGTCCTCGCCTACCCCCCGGTCGACGTCCCCGGCCGCTGGCCCTCCCACCAGCAGCGCGGCAGCGGCTACACGCTCGACCGCCCGCTCCTGCACTGGTTCATCGAGCACAACCTCCCCTCCGGCTTCGACCCCGCCGACCCCTACCGCGACCCCTACCTGTTCCCACTCGGCGCCCCCGATCTGGCAGGACTGCCGCCGGCGCTGGTGATGACAGCCGAGTTCGACCCGCTGCGCGACGAGGGCACCGCCTACGCCGAGCGGCTGGCGGCGGCCGGGGTCGAGGTCGAGCACCTGCACGCCGACGACCAGATGCACGGCTTCCTGCTGGTCGACCGCGCGATCGCCCGCGCCGGGGAGCTGATCGACCGCCTCGCCGACGCGCTCGCCGCGCGAGGGCGTGCGGGCGCGCGGGCAGCTGGGTAACGTCTCTCTGGATCCTGCGCGCGCATGGTCGCGGGACATGGAGGTCCCGCGCCCACCACTCGGGAATGTCAACCACTCACGCGGACGATCCCCTGCCAGCACGGACATTCACGGCTACTATCACAGCATTCATATGATATCATCGTGGCTATGAGGCAGCTGCTGCTGCGCGTCCCCGAGGACCTCCACCGGCGTATCGCCGCACGCGCGAGGAGGGAGAGCCGCAGCATGAACGCCGTCGCCGGCGCGATCCTCGACGCTGCCACCGATGCCGACGTCGGCACCCCCCAGGAACGACTGCGCGCCAGAGCTGCCGCGCTGGGGATGCTCAGCGAGGTTCCCGCCGCACCCGTGAGCCAGGTCGAACGCGAACGCATCATCGCCTCGACCCGCGGTCTCGGACAGGTCTTGGACCGGATCGTCGCCGAAGACCGCGAAGACCGCCTGTGATCGTCTACCTCGACTCCTCCGTCCTCGCGCGCTCTTACCTGTCCGACGAGGAAGGCCACGAACAGGCCATCGCGTTGCTCGAAGATCCGGACATCGTCGCCGTCACTGGGAAGTGGACCCGGATCGAGGTCTCCGGGGCGCTGCTTCGCGCCGCACGTACCGGCCGTCACGCCACAGGCGAGCAGGACCTGCTCGCGATGCTCGACGGCGACCTCGCCGAGCACGGGCGCGTCAGCGAGCTCACCGCCCCCGCGGCCGATGTCGAGCAGAAGGCCCTGGAGCTCGTGCGCCAGCACGCCCTGCGAACGCTCGACACCTGGCACCTCGCACTCGCCTCGCTGACCGTGCCCGCGCTCGCGGCACCCGAGAAAGAAGCGATCGCGTTCGCCTCTCGCGATGAGGCTCAGGCGACCGTCGCCGAACAACTGGGCTTCAAACGCATCTGAGGGCCACGGCCGTTGAGTCGCGCGCCGCCCGCTTCGCTGTATTCGCTTAATGAGGTTGTCGAGATTTGCTTTGCCGCTTCGTCATACCTGTGACGCGCCATCCTGGGCGCCCGAGCAAGGAGCAATGCCATGAGGTTTATGTTGCTACAGAACTACGCCGGCGGGGCGGGGTGCACGGTGCCGATGAGTGAGTGGGCCCCCGAGGATGTGCAGGCGCACATCGACTACCAGCGGGCACTCAACCGGGAGCTGACCGAGCGCGGGGAGCTCGTCGACGCGCAGGCGCTCACCGTGCCCTCGCTCGCCAAATTCGTGATCTCCAACGGCATCGGCGCGCCGGCCGTGACCGACGGTCCCTTCCCGGAGACCAAGGAGCTGCTCGCCGGCTACCGCCTGGTGGACGTCGAGTCGCCCGAGCGTGCCGTTGCGATTGCGGCCCTGGTCTCCTCGGCGCCCGCGCTGGGCGGCGTTCCGATCCAGCAGCCGATCGAGGTGCGGGAGGTGATGGCTGATCCGGGCGCCGGGGGTTAGGTACGCCGGGCCTGCGTGCTCGATGCGGGCGAGGCGGTGGTCGGGCGCGACCGCCGGGCAGTGGAGCGCGCGAGATCGAGACCACCGGCGGCCCCCACCCATCGCTCATCGGCCAGGGGCGCGCTGTTGAGCTCATCTCGGCGAGCGCGCCAGTCCGGCAGCAAGCCGTCCATGAGCTTTGCGAAACGCTCACCGTGGCCGCGCTCGATCAGGTGCGTCATCTCGTGCACCACGACGTACTCTAGGCACCGGGGGTGCTTCTTGGCAAGCTCCAGGTTGAACCGGATGTGGCCCGTCTCGCGGTTGCATGAGCCCCACCTGGTCTTCATGCGCTGGATGCTCCAGCGCGGCACCGTCCGGCCGATGGCCGGCTCCCACTTCTCGATCAGCGCCGGAATCGCGGCGCGCAGCTGCCGGCGCTGCCAGTCCCGCAGCAGCTTCAGCCGCGCCGCCGTGCCGGCCTCCGGCGGGACGTAGAGCAGCAGCCGCTCGTGGTCGAGCTCGACGTGCGGCGGACCGGCCCGCTCGATGACACGCAACCGGCGGCGCACGCCCCAAACGTAGTGAGACTCGCCGCTCACCATCTCCCGGGCGGACTGCCGTTCCGCGTCCCGCAGCTGTCTGCGGCTGCGCTCGATCCACGGCAGCCTGTGGATGACGGCGAGCCTGACGTGCTCCTCCCCGAGCCGCTTCGGGGCCGCGACGCGGACCCTCCCGGCCGGCGGGTACACGGCGATGTGGAGGTTCTTGATCTCCTTGTAGACGACGTCGACATCGATGCCGCGGACCGTGAGGCGGGCGTCAGCGGTACTCATCGCGTGCCTTCAGAAGCGCCATCAGCTCGTCGAGGCGATCGTAGTCAGCCGACAGGACGTTGGCTAGCGCCCGCCGGATCTTCTTTTCCTTGAAGGAGTTGCCGACCCAGTCGGCCGGCTTCGTGCGCCGGACCGTCTCGTCGACTTCGCGCGCCAGATCCTCGCTCGGGAAGCCGAAGTCATGCAGCGCCCGCTTGGCGCCGTTGTCGGCCCAGTCGGGGTAGGCCGTGTCCGATTCCTTCCTACCGAGCGCCTCTGCGTGGGCGATCAGCTGCGCGAGGTACTGCCTGTAGTCGATCGCCTCCCGGCGGCGCTCCTCGATCAGCGCATCGAGCAGCTCCGACATTTTGTCGTAGTACTTCGGGTTCATTGCGCGTTCGTCGACGATCACCTTGCGGATGTTGTTGGCGATCGTCTCGGTCACGGCATCGGGATGGCTCCTGATGCCCTTCGGCAGTTTGTCGAGCGCCCCGGCGCCCATCTCCGTGATCAGCCGGACCAAGCCGGTCTCTTTGAAGGCGCCGACCGTCTCGGAGGCGTCGGCCTGGATGTAGGTGTCGAGCAGGCTGCGCATCCCGGCCTCGTATTGCGTGAAGTCGATGTTCTCGCCGGCGCCGACCCTGACCTCGTCGCGGACGGCGGCGAAGCGGGCGATCTCGGCCTTGATCGCCGCCGCCTCGGAGTCGCTGTAGCCGGCCTCGGCCATTTCGTTGGCGAGGTTGCCGTAGGCGCGGACGGCGGCCGCGACAGCCTTGTATAGATCGACGCGCTTGAACTCGTTTTCCTTCAACTCCGTTGCGTTGCCTTGCTCCGCGGCGCAGAAGTAGCGCTGGTACTCGAGCGCGCCTTGCGGCGGGGCGACCGGCTCGCAGATCGCCCGTACCTGCTCCAGCGCCTTGTCGAGCTCTTCGCGGCCCTTCTCGATCCGGTTGGTGAGCAGTCCTTTGATGTCCTCGTCGTCGTAGCCGTCCAGAGCGCCCGAGGTGTAGTCCGTGATTGCGCTGCGCAGCGAGTTGAAGAGGTCGCGGTAGTCGACGATGTAGCCGTAGTCCTTATCCTCGCCGTCGAGCCGGTTGACCCGGCAGATCGCCTGGAAGAGGCCGTGGTCGCGCATCCTCTTGTCGATGTACAGGTAGGTGGCAGGAGGTGCGTCGAAGCCGGTCAGCAGCTTGTCGACGACGATCAGCAGCCGCATCTGGCCGGGCTCCTCGACGAAGCGTCTCTTGACCTCTTTCTCGAACTGCTCGACCTTGCCCATCGTGTCGTCGGCCGGCTCGTCGAAGTGGTCGGCCAGCATCTGGCGGTAGATGTCGTACCGGCGCTGCCGCTCGGTCGCGCCCTCGCCGGTCTCCTCCTTGGAGATGTCGCCCGCGTGCGGCTCGTAGCTGGTGACGATCGCGCACTTGCCCTTCAGGCCGGCCTGGCTGAACAGCTCGTAGAACTTGCAGGCCTGGTAGATGCTCGAGCCGACGAGGATCGCGTTGCCGCGGCGGTCCATCAGGCGCGGCTTGGTCTCCATGTCGAGCAGGATGTCTTGGACGATCTGCCTGGCGCGCGGCTCGGCGCTGACGACCTTCTGCATCGTCACCCAGCGTTTCTTGAGCGCGGCCTTGGAGAGGTCGGTCATGCCCTTCGTCTTGGCCTCGAACCACTCGTCTACCTTCTGTTTCGACGTCAGGTGCTGGTCGATGTTGCGCGCCTCGTAGCGGAGGTCGAGCACGACTCCGTCTGCGATCGCTTCGTCGAACCTGTAGGTGTGGATGAAGCTGCCGAACCGCTCGATACTCGTTTTCTTGTCGGTCTTGAGCAGCGGCGTGCCAGTGAAGCCAATGAGCATCGCGCCCGGCAGGAGATCGGTCATCGCTTCGTGCATCTTGCCCGACTGCGTGCGGTGGGCCTCGTCGACGAAGACGAAGAGGTTCCCCTTCGGCGAGAAGTCCTTGGGGATCTTCGCGCGCAGTTCCTCGATGAACTCCCTCTCGGCGTCGTCGCGGTCGCTCTCCTTCTCCGAGCCGCGGAACTTGTGGATCAGCGAGCAGACCAGCCACTCGGTCGACCTGTTGAGCACGTCGAGCATGTCGGCGGCGCTGCCTGTGCGGTGGATCTTCTCGCCGACCCCCAGGAAGACGCCTTCGATCTGTTCGTCGAGCTCGGTGCGGTCGGTGACGATCAGCACCCGGGAGTCCTCTACGTTCTCGCGGATCCACTTCGCCAGCCACACCATCGTCAGCGACTTGCCCGAGCCCTGGGTGTGCCAGATGATGCCGCCCTCGCGCTTGGCGATCCGCTCCTGGGCGGCCTTCACGCCGAAGTACTGGTTGTGGCGGGCCAGCTTCTTGGTGCCCGCATCGAAGACGGTGAAGTCGTGGATCAGCTCCAGCAGCCGCTCCTTCGAGCAGAGCTGCGTGAGGGCACGTTCGAGCGGATTCTCGATCTCCGACGGCTCGCGCCATGCAAGCCAGTACTTCGCGGGCGTGTCGATCGGCGCGTAGCGCAGGCCCTCAGTGTCGTTGCCGGCCATCACCAGCTGGACAGTCGTGAAGAACTGCGAGATGAATTCGGGGTTCTGGTTGCCAATCGACTGGCGGATGCCCTCGGAGACCGCGACCTTTGAGCGCTTCAGCTCGATCGTCGCCACAGCGATGCCGTTGACGTAGAGGACGATGTCTGGGCGCTTGGTGTGCCGGCCGTGGACCGTGACCTCCTCGGCGATGCCGAAGTGGTTGGCGTTGGGGTTCTTCCAGTCGATCGGCCAGACCGTCTTGGTCGGCTCGCCGACGGCGCGTTTGACCTTCACGCCATAGTGCAGCAGGCCGTACACATTGCGGTTTGCCTCATACAAAGTGCGCCCGCCGCCGAGCGAGGCCTCTTTGCGGAGCCTTTCGATCGCCTTGTCGATGTGGACGGTGTCGTAGGCACGTGCTTCGAGGTTCTCTTTCAGGCGCGGGGTGTCTATGTTCGAGTTGTTATCGGTGTACTTCCATTCGCCGAGGTCGTCGAAGTCGAGGCGGTCGCTGAAGAGCTCGACGACGTCGTCCTGGGTTTCACGCTCCAGGCGGCCTACGGTTCTCATGGGTTCTCCTTTTCTTCCGCGACGGGAAGCCTGGTCCGGCCCGTGAGGAGTTGCTGCATCATGCCTTGCTTGATGGACTTGGCCTTTGCATGGCTATCTCGTAGCGCGCGAATATCTGAATCCGCATCACTGAGTACACTGGCGATGGCGCGCTGCTCCTCGACTGGCGGCAGCATCACGATAACGTTCCGGAACCGAGACTTGGAGAGATTGTATCGAGTGGCTCCCTGGGCGAGAGTATACATTAGACGCCGGCCGACTTCACTCCGGAAGATATAGGCGAGGAAGAGAGGGTTGGCAACGTCAATGGCCGTTAGTCGGAACCCAAAGCAGAAACTGTTAAGATATGTGTCCACAGGGATATCTCCCGCTACGGCACACATTGCCAGTTCATCTGGTGTCTCCGATGATGTGTTGAAGAGTAGGTCGCCCGACCTAACGATGTTCTGATTCTCACGTTTATCGACGCGCACCCTTACAAGCGACTGCGTTGCCACTTGCACGTTCGCCATCACTGCCATGAACGGTATGTACCGACCCAAACCTATACCGAAATCTTCCCTGGTCTTTCCGACCAGCCCTCCGTAGGTGGTGCCAAGTGATCCCATGGACCGCTCTTCCCAAGCTCCCTGAAAGCCAGGCAGACGAGTCTCGCCAGTGAGAAGCTGCTGCATTACACCCCGCTTGAGCGCTTCCTTCTTTGCAATGGTGGATTCTAGAGTGCCAATGAGATCATCTGCGTCAGTCAAGGCAGATGCTATTCTCAGCTGCTCATCTGGGGGCGGAACCAAGACGTTGAGCTTCAAGAGATCACGGGTGTATATAGCCGCGACGCTTGTCGTACCGGTCGCCAGCGCCCGGATCCTATCGATTGAGCGCTTTGAATTGAGAGCATAACCAAAGTAGGATGAGCATCCACAATACTCGTTGTCGAACTCAAGCCGAAGGATGTTTGAGTTGTAGTATGCCATCGGTAGCTCATTACGCCAGATCGATACCTTGCCGACCAAGTCAAGGGTATTGCGCGTGTTCAAGATAATGTCGCCATATCGCAAACGATGCTCTGCTGAGACCCGCTCTGACGGGACGATGTAATCGAGTCGTGTCAAATCGATGTTCACGCGGGCGATGTTTCCCATCTTGATTAGCGGACGGATACTGGGTATAGAAGCATTCTGATAGTTACCACCAAGCCGTGGGTGGGCGATCACACCCAATGCATATTCCTGCCAGTCTGGCAGATGATCGTGCTGAGTCATTCCATCCCCATAGCTCTGAGGTGTTCCTGAACGCGGTGGTCGAGCGCGTTGAGTTCCGCCTCAAGACTACTGACGGTCTTGCCATACCGCTCACCGAGCTCCTGAATTCGAGCCACGAGGTCGAGTACGAGTGAGGCCAGCACCCCTTGAACTCGGGCCGAAACGATGGCCTTCCACTTGTCATCGAGCACAATTGCCTTCACATCGGCCTCACTCAAATCGCCATACTTCTTCAGTGTCGCAATGTCGAGAGCGGCCTGTGCGTCTTTCGCAGCCTTCTTGGCCTCCGACTCGGCGTTGAACAGTGCAATGGCCCGCTCCAGCGCAACGATCTCGTCGGCATAGACACCTTCACTCTTCGCCTCCTTGAGCCGTGCAGCCGCAAGAGCCTTGGTGACCTTCCCATCCTCGACCGCCTCCCAAAGCAGACCCTCCTCGACCGCGTGCTCCTCGGTATACTCCTCGACTGTCCGCACGGCCTCCTCGGCCCGGGCACTGAGCACTTCGAGCTTGGTCTGCTCCTCGGCGAAGTAGCGAGCCACGACCAACGCCGGCGGGATCAGATCGGTCTTGAACTTGCTCGCTTTCCTGCCACTGCCGATCACGATGTCCGGCGTCTCGGAGAGCTTGCGATCCTTGTCCTCGATCGCAGCACGCGGTCTCGCGGCATCGACCCAACCCTCGTGCATGACCAGGAAGACGTCGTCGTGCATCGTCTCGTGCCAGTAGCTGAGAAGCTGCTCGTACACGTCGTACTCGTCAAGCAGCGGCGTCTTTCTGAAGCGTGCCAGCAGGTCGTCTCCAAGCGTCGCGACCAGGTCGCTCGGCTGCGTCTCCCCTGTAATCGAGGCCAGTACGCTGCGATGCGCCGCGAACCACTCGCCGACCTGCGCAGCGATATCGGCTGAGAACTCCTGGAACTCGGGCGAGTCGAGGATGGTCTGCTGCACCGTAGAGGGCTCGACGGCGAGGTCGCAGTAGCCGGGCCGATTCGGCTTGAACAGTGCGGCGTGGAGCGAGGGGAACGCTTCCCAGTAGTCATCGAGCGCGTCCACGTCGGGGTCGGGGATGCCGCCGTGCAGATGCGCGTGGAGGTCCTGGATGTCCTCGGGCTCGGAGGAGTCGATGTAGCGCGGGATGTTGAGGTTGTAATTGTTGGCCTCGTTAGCGATCTCGCTGAGTGGCACCATCCGCGCGTAGCGCTCGATCTCGGTCCGCTTGTTGAAGACGTCGACGATCTTGTGGGTATCCTGGCTGCGTAGGCGGTTCTTCGGGCCGTCCTTGATGAAGCCCTTGGAGGCGTCGATCATGAAGACGCCCGTGCGTGCCTGGGCGTTCTCCTTGTCGAGCACGACGATGCAGGCCGGGATGCCGGTACCGTAAAAGAGGTTGGGCGGCAGGCCGATGATGCCCTTGATGAAGCCGCGATCGAGCAGCTGGCGGCGGATCGCGGCCTCGGCGTGACCGCGAAACAGCACGCCGTGCGGGAGGATCACCGCGCCCTTGCCGGTGCTCTTCAGCGACTTGAGGACGTGCAGCAGAAAGGCGTAGTCGCCGTTCTTCTGCGGCGGGCGCCCGTACTCGAAGCGCCCGTACTCGTTTTCCAGGCCGTTGCTCCATGACTTTTCCGAGAACGGCGGATTGGCGACCGCGAAGTCGAACCGACGCAGCTCGACCCCATTGTCGACATGCCCCGGACTGGTGACCGTGTCGCCCTTGAGGATGTCGGCGTCCGCGTTGTCGTGGAGGACCATGTTCATCTTCGCCAGCGCCCAGGTGGCGTTGTCCTTCTCCTGGCCATAAAGCGTGATCCCGCGCGGTGCCTCGGCTGCGACCTTGAGCAGCAGCGATCCCGAGCCACAAGTCGGGTCGTAGGCCCTTTGGTCCTGGCTTGTGTCTGGCCCGATGCCAACGATCTTGGCGATCACCCGCGAGACCTCGGCCGGCGTGTAGAACTGACCCTTGGACTTGCCCGACTGAGTGGCAAAGTTGCGCATTAGATACTCGTAGGCATCCCCGAGCAGGTCGTCACCCTCGGCGCGGCTGCCGCGGAAGTCAAGGTCGGCAAAGATCGCAACCAGCTTGCTGAGCCGGTCCTGCATCGCCTTGCCCACACCAAGCTTCTCCTCGTCGTTGAAATCGGCGAGGTCGATGACCCGCTGGAGGCCGTTTGCCTCAGCGAGCCTGCCGATGATCTTGTTGATCCCGTCGCCGATCTCCTTGCCGCCTTTGAGCGCGACCATGTCGTCGAACGAGCCGCCGTCGGGTACTTCGATCAGGCTGTTCGGATCAGACTTCGCCTTGTCCGTGACGTACTTCACGAACAGCAGCGTAAGGATGTAATCCTTGTACTGCGAGGCGTCCATGCCGCCCCGCAGCTCGTCGCAGCTCTGCCACAGCGAGCGGTAGAGGTCGGACTTCTTCAGCGCCACGCGGGCGACCTCCGATCGATCGTGGACATTGCGCGCGATTCTATTTGTGCGGTCAGCGGCAGCTCTCGCGAGACACGGGGGTCGCCAGTCAGCCCATGGTTTGCGCTCCCACGTCCGGCAGACTCTGCGTGAGGCTGAGCCCCGCTGCGAACAGATCCCCCTCGCGCGCCACGCGCCGCAACAGCTCCTCCGGACCCACGCTCAGCTGTTGGCCGAAACGGGGATGCTCGCCGGAGGCGAGTGTCCCCCGGCTTCGGTCGCCGCGACGGCGGCGCGCGCCGCGGGCCACCTCTTCCCAGTCCAGGGGCGTGGAGATCAGCGGGGAGGCATGGGCGCGCAGCGAGTACACCGACACCGTCGTCTTGTGTGGATCGTTCTGGCTCCAGTCGATCAGCACGCGGCCGGGGCGCAGGCTCTTGGTCATGCGCGAGACGACCAGCCGCGGGTGCTGCTTCTCCAGCAACTCGGCGACGGCGCGGGCGAACGGCTTGGTCTGCTCGTAGGTGACCGCGGTGTTGAGGGGCACGTACACCTGCAGCCCCTTCAACCCCGAGGTCTTCACCAGCGACTGCAACCCGAGCGCGTCGAAGATCTCCCTGATCGACAGCGCCACGCGGCAGCACTCGCGCTGGCCGGCGGGCTCGCCGGGGTCGAGGTCGAACACGAGCGCCGTCGGGGTCTCCTGCGCGCCCGCCCGCGCGAGGCTGGGGTGCAGCTCGATCGCCGCGAGGTTCGCGACCCACACCAGCGTCGGCAGGTCTTCGATCAGGCAGTACTCGATCGTCCCCTCCTGGCGCCCGCTCCACACCGGCGCGGTCTGCACCCACTCGGGCCGGTGGGTGGGGCAGCGCTTCTCGTAGAAGTACGGCTGCTCCACGCCGTCCGGGTAGCGCTTGAGCGTCACGGGGTGCCCCGCGAGATGCCCCAGCAGCCACGGCGCGACGGCGACGTAGTAGTCGATCAGCTGACCCTTGGTGAAGCCGGTGTGCGGGTACATGAGCTTCTCGCGATTGGACAGTCGCAGCCGCCGGCCCTCCACCTCGATCTCGACGTGCTGCTTGGTGGTGTGAACGATCTCGTAGGGGCGATCCGATGCGTGCTCGGCGGTCTCGCGGGCCGCGGCAGCACTCCGCACCGGTCTGCCCCTGCTCCCCGCCACCTCGCCAGCGACGGCACCTCCGCGCGCCGGCTCGCCCGTTTCACCAGGGACCTCGCGCGTAACCTCCCCCGCCGGCTTGTCGGTGCGCAGGCCTTTGTAGGAGGAGTGACGCAGGATGCGATCGCGCGTCCAACGCGAGAACTCGATCTCGGCGACCAGCTCCGGCTTCACGAAGCGGGCCTCCCGCGGCGGCTGGATGCCGTGCTTGGCGAATGGGCTGGTGCGACGGCTGCGCGCCGCGAGCTTCTCCCCCAGCCGCCGCAGCTCGGGCTCGTCGAAGCCGGTGCCGACACGGCCGGCGTAACGCAGCGCGCGCTGCCCGTCGTGTTCGCCGCCACGGGGATGCTCGCCAGAGGCGAGGGTCTCCCGGCTTCGGTCGTAGTAGCCCACCAGCAGCGCGCCGAGCTGCCCCGAGCGCCCCTCCTTGCCCGGCAGCCACCCGCCGATCACGAACTCCTGCCGGTGGACGTTCTTGATCTTCACCCACTCGCCGCTGCGCTGCCCCGGGCGATAGGGCGAGTCCAGACGCTTGGCGATCACCCCCTCCAGGCCCTGCTCGGCGGTCGCCGCGAGCAGCTCCGCGCCGTCGCCCTCGCGCCGGGCGGGAACCTGCCAGGCCGGGCCCTTCAGCCGCAGCCCCTCGAGCAGCTCGCGCCGGCGACGGTAGGGCAGCTCGGTGGTGGAGCGGCCGTCGAAATACAACAGGTCGAAGATCGCATACGTGACAGGTATGTCGCGCACGGCGCGGGCGATGGCGCTCTCGGATGACAGGTGCATCCGTTTCTGCAGACGCTCGAAGCTCGGCAGCCCGCGCTCGTCGAACGCGACGATCTCCCCGTCGAGCACCGCCTCGCGCATCCCCAGCCGGCGGCCCAGCGCGTGCAGCTCGGGATAGCGGGCGCCGATCTCTTTGCCGTTGCGACTCTCGATCCGCAGCTGCCCGGAGCGCCAGTATGCGATCGCCCGCACCCCATCCCACTTGACCTCGAAAGCCCACTGCTCCTGCTCGGGCGGCAGGCGGCCGGGGCTGGCCAGCATCGGCGCGAGGTGCTCGGGCATCGCCTCGCGCGGGTGCGCCGGTGGGTCCATGCGGTGGATCATCTCACCCGCTCCGCGCAGCTGATATCCCTCGAGACGGCCCGGCGGCATGCCGGTTGCGCCGTATCGCGCGCGCTGGTCAGCCCCGCCCGGGGTGCAGCAGCTCCCTGAAGAAGCCACCCCCGAGCACGCTGAGCACCAGCAGCGAGCCGAACAGCGCCACCGCGTCGATGCTCTCGCGGCCCTGCTTGGTCCAGTAGTCGTCCGCGAGGTTCAGCCACAGCGCGAACTCGTCGAGCGTCAGCGCCGCGCCCGCGCCGTACACGGCGGCTGTCACCCTCGAGGAGCGGCGTTCCTCGCTGACGCCGATCTCGAGCATCCACAGGTAGCCGACCGTCAGCAGGCCGGTGATCCCGAAGGTCATGTGATGGATGTGCCGGCCCCCCGGGGTGATGTTCCTGAACGGTGGATCATCGCACCCGCCCGGGGCGGCCGAGCGCCTGCCAGCCAACCCGCTGCGGGTAGCTTGAACAGTGGACACCAAGGCTAGACTCGCCACGTTCGTGACCCGGAAGCGCGACATCAAGCAGTTCCGGCAAGCCTGCAGGGAGGCGGGCTTGACCGTCGGTGAGCGCTATGAGGCGAGCCAAGCACTGCATGCAGAGAAGGAGTCCAGCGGCGAGCAGGAGGACATGGGCTATGGAGAAATGCTGGCTTGGCTGCGAGAATGGAAGGAGTCATGGCGACCTTCGTAGCGCTAGATGCCTCACCAACCACTGTGCTTGGCTCGATGCGTGGGTCGATTGTCGATGCGCGTATCGCCTATCCAGATGTGCTTCACGTTGAAGTTCGCGACTCGAGCGGAGGCATCTGGCGCCTCGCCACCCAAGATGCCGAATGGTCGCCACCTGACCCGTCTCAGCTCGTCGGGCGCTCGATCGATGATGCCGACATCAACGAGGAGTCCGGCGAGCTGCGTTGTGAGCTTTCCGATGGCTCCGTGCTCGATATCAAGCCCACCGCCGCCGAGACAGAGGACGACCCTCCTTATTGGGAGCTGATCAGCCCCGCTGGGGTCGTCCTCGAGTTTGGGCCAGGAGTTCGTTGGCAGATCAGCGGCACTGACGCGCCGTCCTCCTCGCGTCGCTGAGAAGACGACCCTGCGCAACGTCTCACCCCCCGCCCGACCCGCGATGCCCCCACCGCCCGCCGACACCGACCCGGACACCCCCCGCGCGGATCTCGCCGCCGTGCGCGCCCGCCACGCGCAGGGCCTCGACGAGGCGCGCCCCGAGGCCGTGGCGAAGCGCCGCGAGCAGGGCCGGCGCACCGCGCGCGAGAACCTCGCCGAGCTGGTGGACGAGGGCACGTACGTGGAGTACGGCCCGCTGGCGTTCGCCGCCCAGGAGCGCCGCCGCCCGCGCGAGGAGCTGATCGCGCAGACCCCCGCCGACGGGTTGATCGCCGGCGTGGGCGAGGTGGACGGCCACCCGTGCGTGGCGATGTCCTACGACTACACCGTGCTGGCGGGCACCCAGGGGATGCGCGGGCACCTGAAGAAGGACCGCCTGTTCGAGCTCGCCGAGCGCCGGCGCCTGCCGGTGGTGCTGTTCGCCGAGGGCGGCGGCGGGCGGCCCGGAGACGTGGACATGCCGATCGTGGCCGGCCTCGACTGCCGCGCCTTCCACCTCTTCGCCCGCCTCTCCGGCCGCGTGCCGACGGTCGGAATCGCCTCCGGGTACTGCTTCGCCGGCAACGCCGCGCTGTACGGCTGCTGTGACGTGACGATCGCCACCGAGGACTCCTCGATCGGGATGGGCGGCCCGGCGATGATCGAGGGCGGTGGCCTCGGCGTGCACGAGCCCGCCGCCATCGGACCGATCGACGTGCAGCACGCAAACGGCGTGGTGGACCTGCGCGTGGCCGACGACCGCGCCGCAGTGGCGGCGGCGAAGCGCTACCTCTCCTACTTCCACGGCCCGGCGGAGCACTTCACCGCGCCCGACCAGCGGCTGCTGCGCGAGGCCCTGCCGGAGCGGCGCAGGCGCGTCTATGAGGTGCGCCGCGCGATCACGACGTTGTGCGACGAGGGCTCGGTGATGGAGCTGCGCGACGGCTTCGGCGCGGGGATCGTCACCGCGCTCGCCACGGTGGAGGGGCGCACGCTGGGGGTCCTCGCCAACAACCCCGCCCACCTCGGCGGCGCGATCGACGCGGACGCGGCCGACAAGGCCGCGCGCTTCCTGACGTTGTGCGACGCGTTCGCGCTGCCCGTGCTCTTTCTCTGCGACACCCCCGGCTTCATGGTCGGCCCCGCAGCGGAGCGCACCGCCACCGTGCGCCACTTCGCGCGCCTGTTCACCACGGGCGCCAACCTCGAGGTGCCGTTCGGCACGATCGTGCTGCGCAAGGGGTACGGCCTCGGCGCGCAGGCGATGGCGGGCGGCTCGTTCAAGGCCCCGCTGTTCACCGTCGGCTGGCCGACGTCGGAGTTCGGGGCCATGGGGCTGGAGGGGGCGGTGCGGCTCGGCATGCGCCGCGAGCTGGAGGCGATCGAGGACCCGGACGAGCGCGAGCGCGTCTTCGCCGCCACGGTCGCCGCCGCGTACGAGCACGGCCGCGGCGTCAACATGGCCGCGTACGGCGAGATCGACGACGTGATCGACCCGGCCGACTCGCGCCGCTGGATCGCCACCCTGTTCGACCCACCCCCACCCGACTGGCGCGCGCGCCCGGCCAAGCGCCGCCCCAACGTCGACGCCTGGTAGGGGCCATAAGTTTCTCGGAGATCATCCGCGCGGGCCACCTGCCAACACGCGGGTAGACGCTGGGCCTCCCTGCCCAGCGACCGCGCGTCAGAGCGGCTCGTCGAGGATGAACAGCTCGGCCGCCACGTCCGGGACCAACTGGTTGCCGCTGATGAACGCCACGACCTTGCGGCCGGTGAGGCGCTCGACCGCGGCGCGGAACTCGACCTCCATCGTCCCCTGGAAGAGGTGACGGATCTGGCTGACCGCTTCGGTGTGCTCATGGCGCGCGAGCGAGCGCTCGGCCGGCGTCAGCACGTCGTGCATCAGCGTCACCAACACATTCCCCTGGTGGAACGTCGAGGCCGTCTTCGGCCCGCGGCCCAGGTACTCGGTGTGGATCCCCACCAGCGCGCTGGTGAGCGCGGCATTCAACTCTCCGCCCCGCAGCTGCTCTGTCTCTGGCGTCGGCAAAGCTCCATCCTCACAACGTATTCCGTGGACGAGCCGACACGGAGGACCGTTGCCCCGCATGCACCCATCGCGCAAGGTTACGCGTGGCGCCACTCCCGACGGAGCGCTCCCGCGCTCATCAAACCTAGCAGAAGCGAGGCGGCGGAGAAAGGGCCGCGGGCCAATTTGGCGGGGCCGAAAAAGCGATCTCTCCCAAAGAGCAGATCCGTGAGGACGCCATGCGAGCACGACGACACGGCCCGACGCGGGCCCCGGCAGCTTGACAGCCATGCGAACATATGTTCGTGCGTTGGAGCAACCTCACCCTCGACGCCGATCGATCGGAGATCGACCAGCAGCACCGCCTGCCGGGCTATCGCGACGAGGCCGTGGTGCGCCACTTCGACGCGCCCGAGGCGCTCGACATGCGTTTCTACGAGGTTTACGCCCGCTCGGCGCTCAACCGCGTCCCGGGCGCGTCGCGGATGCCGTTCCGCTGGACGGTAAACCCGTATCGCGGGTGCAGTCACGCATGCGTTTACTGCTTTGCCCGCCCCACCCACACGTACCTCGGCTTCAACGCCGGCCGCGACTTCGAGCGCGAGATCGTGGTGAAGGTCAACGCGCCGGAGGTGCTGCGCGCGGAGCTGGCGCGGGCGTCGTGGAAGGGGGAGCCCGTCGCGCTCGGCACCAACACCGACCCCTACCAATGGGTCGAGGGCCGCTACCGGCTGATGGTGGGGATCTGGGAGGCCCTGCGCGACGCGCGCGACGGCGCGGGCAACCCCTGCTCGGTGCTGACGAAGTCGCCGCTGCTGTTGCGCGACCTGCCGCTGCTCGTGCAGATCGCACAGCGCACCACGATCTCCGCCAACCTCTCGATCCCCACGCTCGACGAGCGCGCGTGGCGCGCCACGGAGCCGCACACCCCCAACCCCCGCGCGCGCCTGGAGGCGGTGGCTGAGCTGAACCGCGCCGGGATCCCCACCGGCGTGCTGATCGCCCCGCTGATGCCGGGCATCAACGACGCCCCCCACCAGCTGGAGCCGCTGCTGCAGGGCGCGATCGACGCCGGCGCGAGGAGCATCGGCGGCATGGCGCTGCACCTGCGCGGCGAGGTGAAGGACGTGTTCATGGAGTGGCTGCGCGCGCAGCGCCCCGACCTCGTGGAGCGCTACGAAGAGCTCTACCGCCGCGGCGCCTACGCACCCCGCGGGGAACGCGAACGGCTGGCCGGCCTCGTGCGCGGGCGCGTTCCGCGCGAGTCGAGCGAACGGCGTGGCGGCGCCGCGCGCGATCGGAGCGGCCGGTGGTCGGGACTGCGACCCGATGCGGCGGCCGCTCCCACTCCGCCCGCCGTCCACCAGCAGAGCCTGTTTTGAGACCGCGTCCGCGCCGGCCTCACAATCGGCTGGTCGTCAGAGAGCGGTAAGCAGTTCCACGTCGCGTCCTCCGCTGAGCGCCTGCACGCCCCCATCGAAGCTCACGAGGCGCATCCCACGGCGACGGGCAAGCGTCAACAGGTGCGCATCCGTCACCTGGCGGTAACCCGCGATCGGGGGGATATCGCCGTCACTGATCGACACGTCGTCAGTCAGGAACTGGTGGCCATCGAGCTCGCGTAAAGCCAATAGAACAGCGCGCGCCGCATCGATGCCGATAGCGACGGGGAGCACCTTGGGGTTGGATGACACTCGTACAAAACCACTCTCGGTGAGTGGGCAGGTAGCCCATCCGCGTGAGCTGTTATCGGCAAACCAACTGCGTATCCGCGCATGGTGTACGTGCGAGTCCCACGCGAGCGCGACCAGCGCATTCACATCAAGCAGCGCCATCAGGGCACATCAATCCTCGTCGAGCGCACGCCTCACCATCTCCGGGGTGATGGGCGGCGCGCCAGCCGGCACACGGATCACCGGCATACCATCCTCAGCCTCCACGCGGGCGGGCGTCAGGCCCTGCCGAGCCAGATCGGAAATGACGGAGCCGAGCGACCGGCGCTCGCAGGCGGCCAACTCCCGAGCAGCCGCAACCACATCATCGTCGATCTCGAGCGTCGTCCGCATAGCTTGATGCTATCGCATCAACGCATCAACGGTCCCGGACCCACTTGCCTCCGTCGGCCGTGCGCACGGGGAGCGCACCACCAACTGGCATGTCCGAGCAGGTAGAGTCCTCTACTCCGCGAAGCAGCACCAAGGAGGCGTCATGCCGAATGTGAGCCTGCCCGCAGAGCACGTCGAGAACGGCTCCGCCCCGCTCGTCCACCCGCCCGCCGGTACGCCTGCCGGCGTCCGCCCCAAGCGCCCGCGGGGGCCGCTGCGCCACTACGCCGGCTTCCTCTCCCCCTCCGCCGCCGCCGCGATGCCGCTGCTGCTCGAACGCAACCGCCCCCAGCGCCTGCGGCGGCTGGCCGCCACCGTCGGCGATGGCGTCGCCCAGCGCCGGCGCCCGACGCGGGCGCGGATGCGAGTCCTCACCGCGGCGCCCGGCGCCCGGCTGCGCTGGCGCGAGGCGCCGGCCCCTCCCGCGCCGGGCCCCGATGGGGCGGTCGTGCATCCGATCGCCGCCGCCACCTGCGACATCGACTGCCCGCTGGTGCTCGGCGCCACCCAGCTCGCCCTGCCGCTGCACCTCGGGCACGAATGCGTCGCCGAGGTGCTCTCCGTCGGCGAGCGCGTCGCCACCGTGCGGCCCGGCGACCGCGTGGTCGTCCCCTTCCAGATCAACTGCGGCGCCTGCGTCCCCTGCCGCTCGGGGCGCCCCGGCAGCTGCCTGGCCGTGCCGCCGCTCTCCGCCTACGGCATGGGCCTCGCCACCGGGCACTTCGGCGGCGCCTTCTCCGATCAGCTCGCCGTCCCCTACGCCGAGGCGATGCTCGTTCCCCTGCCCGCGGGCATCGACCCCGCCGCCGCGGCGAGCGTCTCGGACAACATCTGCGACGCCTACCGCCATGTCGGGCCCCATCTCCCCGCGCTGCTGGCCGCCGACCCCGACGCCGAGGTGCTGATCCTCGCCTGCCTCTCCCGGCGGTCGGTGTTCAGCTCCAGCTGCCCGCTCTACACCGGCCTGATCGCGCGTGCGCTGGGCGCCCGCAACGTGACCCTCGTGGACTCCCGCCCCCACGTCCGCGTCCACGCCGAGCGGCTCGGCTTGAACGCGCTGCGCCCCCGCGAGCTGCGCCGGCGCCCACCCGTGCCACTGGTCGTGCACATCAGCGCCGACCCGCTCGCCACCGCGCTCGCCCACACCGCCCCCGACGGCATCTGCACGAGCTCCGGCGGCCTGCACCGCAGCGCCCGCCTGCCCTTTCTGCGGATGTACGTCCGCCGGGCCACCCTCCACGTCGGCGTCGTCCACGCGCGCGCGCTGATGCCCGCCGTGCTGGAGTTGATGGCCGGCGGTCGCCTGCGCCCGGAGCTCGTCACCACCAACGTCGCCCCCCTCGACGACGCCCCCCTGGCGCTGCGCGAGCACTGCCTTTGCGGGGGGGTCAAGACGGTGCTCACGGCGTAGGCTTCATCCTTCTCGCCGTCGCCGACCTGGGCGCCGCCCTCACAGCGCGTGATCGAGAATGAACATCTCCGCGGCGATGTCGGGGTCGATGTGGTTGCCGCTGATGAAGGCGCGCACGCGGCGACCGGTGAGCCGCTCGACGGCGGCGCAGAAGTCTCTCTCCATCGTCTCCTGGAAGAGGTGGCGGATGTTGTTCACGGCTTCGGCCTGGTCGTTGCGGGTGAGCGACTTCTCCGCGTGCGTGAGGACGTCGTGCATGAGCGTCACGAGCACGTTGCCGTAGTGGAACGTCGAGGCCGTTTTCGGCCCGCGGCCGAGGTACTCGGTGTGGATCCCGACCAGCGCGCTGGTGACCGCGGCGTTGAGCTCGCCGCCCCGCAGATTCTCGGACTCGCCCATGGCAAGATCTACGCTACTCCCTCGCGGGGCGCCAAGCAACAAAGATTGGTCAATGAGTTCGAAACAGGCATGCGCATGTGGACTCGCGTGTTTGCGGCGAGCCGACGCGGGCCTGCCTCCCGCGCGCACCCATCCGACAACGTTCGTAAGCGCCACTCTTCACGAGCACGCATGCGCGCCCGTAAGCTAGCAAACGGTGCGTGCCTCCGGGGCGCACGCCTCGGATCCGGGAGCCTCGGGGCCGGTGCCTCAGATATCGCCGTCGAGAATAAAGATCTCGGCCGCGACATCGTGATCCAACTGGCTGGCGCCGAGGAAGGCGCTCACGCCGCGGCCCGTGAGTCGCTCGACCGCCGCGCGGAAGTCGCCCTCCATCTCCTGCCGGTAGAGCGCTCGCGTCGCGTGCACCTCCTGCCGGCTGCCGTTCTGCGCAAGGATCTTCTCCGCCTTCGACAGCACGTCCTGCATCAATGTCACCAAGACGTTGTCGTGCTGAAAGGTGGCAGCACTCGCCGGGCTGTGCCCAAGGTACCTGGTGTGGATCCCCACGAGCGCATCGGTGATCTCCTCATGCAGCCCATCGCCGGTGGGGCGACCGTTGTCTGCCATTACGCACGTCTCCAATCGGGCCCTCGTCAATGTGGCCTGCACGAAGGATTGGGAGGGCCCAAAAGATCCGGGGGCAGGAGAAGCCTCGCTCGAGTTTAAACCATTGACTCCGCCGCCCACACCGTAGTTTCGGCGGCTTGGGCATCGGACAAACGGGGTGAGCGTGGAACGAGGTGAGCACGAGACCAGGCGAGCACGGGACGAGGTAAGCGTGAAACGAGGTAGGCGTGGGGTGCAGTCGAGACCCGCCACGCCGCTAGCGCCGGATCACATACACGGTGGCACACCGAAAGCGATACACCGCACTGGCGATCGGCTGGAGCGCCGCCGTCAGGTTCGTCGCCCGGCAGTCGCCGAGCACAAACCGCGCGCCGGTGCTCTGCACGAAGCTGCGCGCCCGCGTCGCCGAGAGCTTGCCGGCGAGCAGTTCTTCGGCCATCACGCTGCGGTAGCGGCAGTAGGGCTCCGACCAGTAGCAGTTGCCCGTGTACGTCTGGCGACCGGTCTGCGCCGGCACGATCACGCCGAGATAGAAACGCGTGAGGACACCGCCGGGCTGCGGGTCGTGCGCGAGGTAGGAGAGCGCCGCGCTCTCGCCGGGCGCGATGAAGTTGGCGTTGCCCTGCCGTGGCCTGACGGCCCGATACGCATATTTGAACATGTAGATCGTGCCGGGGATCGTCAGCACGGCGATCGCAACCACCGCCAGCGCCGGCAGCGACACGGTGGGCCGGGGCAGACGTTGGGCGAGCGCGTGCCAGGGCAGTGTGCGGACGCCCTCCACCGCGAGCACGCCCAGCGGGACCGTGGCGCCGAGCAGCGCGTGCGTCGAGCCGCTGCCCTGCCACTCTGAGAGCGCGAAGACGGCGACGACCGCAAACGGCCACACGCGCGCGGTCACCGCGAGGAAGCTCACCGCGCGTACGCGGTAGGCCAGCGCCGCGGGGATCACCAGCAGCACGAAGGCCTTCACCACCAGCCACACCGGATAGGTGCTGAGCGCCGCTTCCCGCTCTCGCTGCCACACGGCGTCGAAGTGCACGAGCGCCGCAAAGTACCCGAGCGGCAGCGCGGTGAGCGCCACGGTCAGCGCCAGCGCCGCCATGGCGACCCGCTCGCGGCGCGCCAGCAGGACGAGCTCCGTGCCGAGCAGGATCACGAGCAGCGTCTCCCCCTGCCACGGGTGCAGCCAGCTGGCCAGCGCGCCGAGCAGCGCCGGGAGCAGACCAACGCGTCCGGCCGCGCGATCGCGCGCGTAGGCGAGCAGCGCGCCGATCGCACACGCCAGGGCGATCAGTGCGAACGGGTAGCCCCACGACCAGAACACGATCCAGGAGTCGCCGATCACCGCGCCCCAGCCAAAGAACAGCGCGAGCGTCAGCGCCGCGCGACGCGGCCAGAGGCCGGACACGGTGCGGTGGACGTACGCGCGGACCGCGAAGAAGATCGCGACGATCGCCACCGGCTTCCACAGCAGCAGCGCCACATAGGGCGCGACCCCGAGCGCCGCGACCCCCGCGGAGATCCCCAGCAGCGGCTGGAAGAAGTCGGCGGGCGTGTGCACCAGCACGTACAGGTCGGGGCTGGCGCCGTGGTGGAGGATGCCCTCGATCCACATCATCGACTGCATCCCGTCCTCCTGGTACACCGCTTCGGTGCCGGTCCAGATGCGGCCGTGCACGACCACCTGCCACAGGTCGAGCCCGAGCGTCCACGCCGACAGCGCCACCAGCAGCCCCAACAGGCCGATGTCGAAGCGGTCGAGTCGTGGGCGGCGCAACCGCGACGCCCACGCGGCGGCCGGGCGCCCGGGCGGCGAGGTGTGAGCGGTGCCCTCCAAGCTCTCTACGCCTGCCACGTCGCCACCGGCTCCGGATTACCCGCGTCTGCGTCCCGCACGCCTGTGGACGTTCCTACGCGGTGAACTTCCTGCTGCGCACCAGCCCGCGCCGGTGCAGTTCCAGGCGCAGCAGGGCTCGGAGCGTCTTCAGCCCGTACACGGTCGAAACCCGGAGCCCGATCGAGGAGGCCTCGTGGGAGTAGATCGTGCGCACCGGCACCTCGGCGATGCGAAAGCCGAAGTGCGCCACCTGCATCAGCAGCTCCGAGTCGAAGGAGAAGTCCAGCGAGTTGCGCAGAAACGGAATCCCCATCAACAGCTCGCGCGAGTAGGCACGGTAGCCGGTGTGCAGCTCCGAGAGGGAGGTGCCGAGCGCCCGGTTCTCGACCGCGGTGAGCGCGCGGTTGGCGATGTACTTGTACATAGGCATGCCGCCCTCGAGCGCCCCGCCCTTTTCCATCAGCCGCGAGCCGAGCACCAGGTCGGCCTCGCCGGCGAGGATCGGCTTGACGAGCTCGGGGATCAGCGTCGGCTCGTACTGGCCATCGGGGTGCAGCATCACCACCACGTCGGCCTCGTCCTGCAGCGCCTGCAGGTAGCAGGTCTTCTGGTTGCCGCCATACCCGACGTTGTGGGGATGGGGGATGACCCGCAGCGGCAGCGTGCGCGCCAGCTCGACGGTGTCGTCCCGCGACCCGTCGTCGACCAGGATGATCTCGTCGACCCACTCTCGGGGGATGCCGGAAACGGTCGCTGCCAGCGTGCGCGCGGCGTTGAGCGCCGGCATCACCACGATCACCTTCGCCGTGCCCTTCTCAGCCGGCGCCGCGGATGCCCGCTCGGCCGGCGCCGCGGATGCCTTCGCCGCAGGCACCGCCGATGCGTCCGTCGCAGGCGCCGCGGATGCCTCCCCGGAGGGCGCCGCGGATGCCGCTGCGCCGCTCGCGTCAGCCGCCAGGGTCTGCGGGGAGGAGCTCACAGCGATGCCGCGCTCCCACTCAGGAGCGCCACCGGAGCCTGGCCGGGGGCGCGTGGATGAACCGCGGGGTGGCGGGAGTTGTGGTGCAGCAGCGCGACCCCGACCACGATGAACGGCAGGAAGCTCACGAGATGCAGCACCAGCGCGTACGGCAGCGCCGCCGTATGCGAGAGCCCGTACGCCTTCATGCCGATCAGCGCCGCCCCCTCGTAGACGCCCAACGCCGCGGGCGGCGAGGGCAGGATCATCGCGAGGCCGACCGCCACCGCCACGAGCACGCCGCAGGCGAACGGCACGTGCAGGGGAAAGGCGAGGCTCACCAGGTAGGCAACCACCGCGGTGAGCATCCACGCGACGATCGTCCAGAAGCCGCCGAGCAGGGCGACGCCGGGGTGGCGCAGGCCGCTCAGGCCGTTCATCAGCTCCGCCACGGTGCGTTCCATGCGCTCCTCGGTGAAGCGCGGCAGCCGGCGCAGCGGGCGCAGCAGCAGCCGCAGCGGGCGCTCCCCGCCAAGCACGAGCGCGAGCACGAGCACGGCGATCGCCAGGGCGAGCACCCCGGCGGCGACGGCCGCCGTTTCCAGCCAGCTCACCGGCGGCAACCACGGCGCGGCGACGAAGAAGATCACGAGGATCCCCACCACGTCATAGAGGCGCTCGAGCACGACGGTCCCGGCGATCTCCACCGGCTGCGCGCTGCTGCGCTTGTTGAGCACGACCACGCGGGCGACTTCGCCGGAGCGGGCCGGCAGGATGTTGTTGTAGAGGTAGCCGACCATCATCGCGTTGGACACGGCGCCCAGCGGCGGACGGCGGGCCGGCGCGAACAGCGCGCGCCAGCGCAGCGCGCGGGCGCCCATCGACAGCCCGAGCGCCAGCAGCGCGGGCAACAGCCACAGATAGTCGCTGGTGCGCAGCGCCCGCCACGCCTCGCCGAAGTCAACGCCGCTGAGCGCGACGTAGGAGAAGAGCGCGGTCACGGCGAGCGTGGCCAACACGATCAACGAGCGCGAGGGGCGCGGCACGCGCCGGCGGGTTACCGACTGCGCGATGTGGGGCAGCTTTGGGGGCGCGATCGTCATTGGACCTCGGGCTTCACGCGTCAGTGGCTGGGAAGTGGTTTCGCGCTTCGCTTGCTGGGGGCAGGGGTGGTGCTCTAAAAGAAAACCTAACCATCTAAGAATGAGTCTTGTTCTCATTTGGTAGGGGCGTTAAAGGAAACTATGCCACCGACCGCCGCGGCGCCGCCTCAGCGCGGAGGCAAAGCGCTACTCGCTGACCACACCGGCCCCGCCCGCGCGGTTGTACTCAGCGGCAGCCTCGCGCAGGCCCTCGCCGCGACCCGGGCGCAGCGTTGCAGTGACGTGGCGCCAGTAGCGATTCGCATCCCGCCCACCCACGTGGCCCGGCAGCGCGAGCGCCGCGAGCGCGCGCACGGCGTAGGACCAGGCGGTCAGCCAGCGCACCGCGCGCGCGGCGGCAGGCGAGTGGTGCTTGCGCATGTAGCGGTCGCGGTTGCGCGCCATTTCGACGATCCTGCGCTCGGGCACGGCGCCCGTGGCGAGCTGCTCGTGATGGATCGCCCGCGCCCCCGGCACGTACAGGCTGCGCCAGCCGGCGTCGCGCAGGCGCCGGGCGAAATCAACCTCGTCGGAGTAGACGAAGAAGTCGGGGTCCATGTAGCCGACCTGCGCCGCCGCCTCGCACCGCACGAGCAGCGCCGAGGACTGACACCAATCGACCGCGCGGGTCCGCCCGCCCCTGCTCTGCACCGTGTACAACCGGTGGGCGAACACCGCGCCGGCGAGCGCCGTCGCGACCGTCGGAAAGCGCCACGCGCACGCCTGAGCCTCGAGACTCACAGCCGAGGCGGCCGCGACGGAAGCCTTGGCCTCGGGACTCATAGCCGGGAGGGCCAGGCCGGGAGCCGTGGTGGCAGCCACAGCTCCCGGGTCCACAACCGAGGGAGCCGAGTTAGCAGCCACAGCTCCGGGGTCCACAACCGGGAGAGCCGGGGCGGCGGCCGTGGCCACACCGCTCATAGCCCCGGTCGGATCGGCAACCGTGGGCCCGCTCTGCAACCGGTCGCCACCCGGCCGCAGCAGCTGCGCCCCCGCGCAGGCGGCATCCGGGCGCGCCTGCAGCGCCCGCCACAGCGCGAGCGTCGCTCCGGGGAGCAACTCGGAGTCCTCGTTCAGCAGCAGCGCATACCGCCCCCGCGCGCGCTGCATCAGCTCCGAGTCGTTCAGCGCCTTGCCGCGCCGCTGCACAAGCGCGATCACCTCATCCACTGCGGGGTGTGCGCGCGCTGCCTCCGCGGAGCCGTCGCGCGAGCCGTTGTCGAGCACCAGCACCTCCGTGGCGAACGGCAGCGCGACCCGCTCGCGCGCGATCGCGTCGAGGCCGCGCAGCAGCAACCCACACTGGGAGGTGTTGACCACGCAGAAGCTCAACTCGATCTCATCGCTCACCCGCCTATTGTCTCGGGCGGTGCGCGTCCACGTCGTCGACCCCTCGGCCTACACGCCGCCGTATGACCACGAGCTGTGTCGTGCGCTGGCGGCGGCCGGCGCCGAGGTGGAGCTGTTCACGAGCCGCTTCGTCTACGGGGAGGTACCGGCCCCAGCGGGGTATGAGCGGCGCGAGCTCTTCTACCGGCTCGCCCATCGCGGCGGCGCCTCGGGCCGGCGCTCGCGCTCCAGCCAGGCGCTGAAGCTCGCCGAGCACGTGCCCGACATGCTGCGCTACCGCCGCGCCGCGCGCGCGGCCGACATCGTGCACTTCCAGTGGCTGACGGTGCAGCCGCTCGACGTGCACCTGCTTCCGCGGCGGCGGCCCACGGATTCGGAGGCCCACCCGCCGCGCCCCAAGCTGGTGCTCACCGCCCACGACGTGCTGCCCCGCGAGCCGCGGCCGGGACAGCTGGCCGCCCAGCGGCGGCTGTACGAGCGCTTCGATGCAGTGGTCGTGCACTCCGAGCACGGGCGCGGGCGGCTGCTGGAGCTGGGCGTGGCACCCGACCGCGTGCATGTGATCCCGCACGGGGCGCTCACCCACCTCGCCGAGCTGCCGTCCGGGCCGCCGGTGGTGGGACGGGTTGGCGATGGGGCGAGTGGGGTCCTTATCCACACTGACGGGCCGGTGGTTTTGTTCTTCGGCCTGCTGCGCCCCTACAAGGGCCTCGACGTGCTGCTGCGTGCGTGGCGGGGGGTCGAGGACAAGGGAGGCAATGGAGGCAAAGAGGATGGGGACGGAGGGTGTGAACGGAACGGGAGTCGGACTGGGATCGCAGGCGCGGAGCTATGGATCGCCGGCATGCCGCGCATGAATGTCACGACGCTGCTGGCGGACCCGCCGCCAGGCGTCCGCATCGTGCCGCGCTTCATCTCCGACGCTGAGCTGCCCGCGTATTTCACGCGCGCCGACCTCGTGGTGCTGCCCTATCTGGAGGCCGACCAGTCGGGCGTGCTGTTCACCGCGCTCGCGTTCGGCAAGCCGCTGCTGCTGAGCGACGTCGGCGGCTTTCCCGAGGTGGCCGCCACCGGCGCGGCGCGCACGGTGCCGGCAGGAGATTCCGCGGCGCTGCGCGAGGCGCTGCGGGAGCTGCTCGCCGATCCCGCCGCCCTCGCCACGATGGCCGAGCGAGCCCGCGCCGCCGCGGCGGGGCCGTACTCGTGGGACGCGATCGCCCACCGCACGCTTGAGCTGTACCGCTCACTGTGCGCACAGCCACGATGACCCGGCCGAGCGTACCGTCGCCGTAGCGCCGTAGAGTGGCTCGAATGGTTGATCGCTGTGTGTCGCGGGCCCTTCTCTCCGGGCCGTTCCGGGATCGTACGTCCCGGAGAAAGGAGGGGCTATATGGGCAACCCACTGATCGTGTTAGCCATCGCTCTGCTGGTTGCTTTGTTGGTCATAGACCGACTGGCAAGGTAGCAGGGTGCCCTGGTGGTCGCAGTGAAGACGATCCCGGCGGCCACCAGGGACTTCCCCTCATACGACCCAGCAACCCACTGAGCGTATTAGCCGTCCACAAGCGTAGCGATGCCGGCGGCGAGAGGCAAGGTTGGGGATGGTGAACACGATTCTGGAGGCCATCTTCTGGGTATGCGCCGCGCTGATCGTGTGGACGCAGATCGGCTACGCGGCAGCGCTGGCCGTCCTGGCGCGCCTGTTCGCGCATCCACCGGCTCCCGCACCCACTCCGGCTCCGGCTACGGCACCCGAGGATGGGACCCCGCTCACCCCGCCGCTCCCCTCGCTGTCGCTGATCGTCGCTGCGCACGACGAGGAGTCGGTGATCGCCGCGAAGGTCGCGAACGCGCTCGCGCTGGACTATCCGCGGGAACTGCTGGAGGTGATCGTCACCTGCGACGGCTGCACCGACGCGACCGCGGAGCGTGCTCGGGAGGCGGGCGCCGACCTTGTGCTGGAGCTGGCTCGCGGCGGCAAGATCCGTGCTCAGGACGCCGCCGTCGAACGCGCGCGTGGGGAGACAGTGGCGTTCGCCGACGCCAACGCGCTGTGGGAGCCGGACGCCGCGCGCGTGCTCGTCGGGGCGTTCGCCGATCCTCGCGTCGGCTACGCCTGCGGGCAGGTGCGCTTCGTGCGCGCAGGCGCTGGGGCGACCAACCAGGAGGGGGTGTACTGGCGCTATGAGATGGCGGTGCGGGGGATGGAGTCGCGACTGTCATCGATCACCGCGGGCAACGGCGCGATTTACGCGACCCGCCGCGATACCTACCTCGTGGTCGATCCGGTCATGGGCCACGACCTGTCGTTTCCGTTCAACATGGTCAAGCGCGGCCGGCGCGCGGTGTACGTGCCGCAGGCGCGCGCCACCGAGCGGATGGTGCCCTCGCTCGAGGGCGAGCTGGCGCGCAAGCGGCGCATGGCGAGCCACACCTGGCCGATCGTGCTGCGCGGCGGGATACTTTCGCCGCGCGGCTACCCGCCGGGGTACGCGGCGATGATCCTCTCCCACCGCCTGCTGCGTTACCTGACCCCGTTCCTGCACGCGCTGGCGCTGGCCGCCAACATCGCGCTCGTGACGAGCAACGCCGGGCCGCACGCGCTCTACACGGCCACGCTCGCCGTGCAGCTCGTCCTGCTCGCCGCCGCCGGGGCGGGCGGGGTGCTGCACATTCGCGTGCTGCTGGTCGCCCGCTACTACGTGCTCACCACCGCAGCGCTGGCGCTCGGCCTGTGGGACTGGCTGCGCCACGGCACGGACGCCACGTGGGAGGCGGCGGAGGGGACGCGCCCGTCCAGGCTCCCATCGCGGGGGGTGGCGCAATGATCCGCCGCGCAGTGGATATCGCGGTGTCCGCCACCCTGCCTGAGGGGGTCGAATTGTGATCCGCCGCGCCGTGGACATCGCGGTTTCGGCGACCCTGCTCGTGCTGAGCGCGCCCGTGACGGCGGCGGCGATGGCGGCGATCCGGCTGGAGTCGCGCGGCCCCGCGCTTTACCGTCAGCGGCGCATCGGGCGCGACGGGCGGCCGTTCGACGTGCTGAAGCTGCGCACGATGGTGGACGGCGCCGAGCACATCGGCGCCGGGCTGGCCGTCGATGAGAACGACTCGCGGATCACGCGCGTGGGGGCCTTCCTGCGGCGTACCTCGCTCGATGAGCTGCCCAACCTGCTGAACGTCCTGCGCGGCGAGATGTCACTGATCGGCCCCCGCCCCACCGTGCCCGTGCAAGTCGAGCGCTACACCCCCCGTCAGCGCGGGCGCCTGGCGATCCGGCCGGGAATCACCGGCTGGGCGCAGGTCAACGGCCGCGCGTCGCTGCCGTGGAGCGAGCGGATCGAGCTCGACCTCCACTACATCGAGCACCGCTCGCTGGCGCTCGACCTGCGCATCCTGTGGCGCACCCCCGCGATGGTCGTGGGCGGCTCGGGCCTGTACAAGGGCGAGACGGGCGGTTGGAGGGAAGTTGGGAAGGATGGATAGGCTCCGGGTGGGCGGGTCCCAATCCGGCTCCGCTGGATGGTCGAGCGGAGATCGGACAGTGCAGCGCGGGGACACGGGCGGATCGGGGAGACCTCCGCGGGCCGGATCGGAGAGACCTCCGCGGGAGGGAGACCACGCGAGCGCGCCCACGAGCCGGGGCGCTCGGCAGCCGCCGCCAATCCTGCTGACGGGGGTGGGCAAGCGCTACGACATCGTCGCCTGCTTCGCGCAGCTGACGCATACGATCGCGGTCGATCCCAACCCGCTGGCGCCCGCGCAGTACGCGGCGCACGTGCGCGCGGCGCCGCCGCCGATCGCCGATCCCGGCTACGTTTCGTTCCTGCAGGAGCTGTGCGAGCGCCATGGCGTCGGGGCGGTGGTGCCGCTCACCGACCTCGACATCGAGGTGCTCGCACGTGCGCGGGCCGAGGACCTGCTGCCCGCGCTCGTGCCCTCCCCCGAGGTCGCGCGCGCGACCTACGACAAGTACGAGGCCCACATGCTGCTCTCACGGCTGGGGCTGCCCTCGCCGCCGACGGTGCTGCCGGAGGAGGAGCCCGACTCCTACCCGGTGATGGTCAAGCCCCGGCGGGGCTCGGGCGCGCGCTCGATCCATCTGGCTCGCAACCGCGCGGAGAAGGATTTCTTCGTGCGCTACGTCGCCGGCGGGCAAGGCCGAGGTGGGCAGGGCTCCGGCGGGCGAGTCGCAGGTGGGCGGGGCCCCGGCTGGCAAGTCGCGGGTGGGCAGGACCCCATGCTCGAGGGCGAGCCGGTGATGGTGCAGCGCGCGATGGGCGGGCCCGAGCTCTCGATCGACTGCCTCGGCGACCTCGACGGTCGCTGCCTGAACGCGATCCCGCGCACGATGCTCGAGTCCCGCGGCGGGGAGTCGATCAAGGGCGCCGCGATCCGCGACCCCGAGCTGATCGCGCTGGGACAGCGCGCGATGGAGGCGCTCGCAGTGCGAGGCCCCGCCACGATCCAGGTCTTCCGCGACCCCGAGGTGGGGCTCGGGATCACCGACGTCAACACCCGCTTCGGCGGCGCCTTCCCCACGCCCGCCTACGCCGCGCTGCCCGGCCGCACCTACCCCGAGCTGATCGTGAGGATGGCCGCCGGCGAGGCGATCGCCCCGCACGTCGGCGAGTTCCGTGAGGGGTGCACGGTCCTTCGCTACTACTGGCAGCTCGAGCTCGACGAGGAGCTGCGGCCCACCGGCCGGGAGATCGTCCCCGGGGGGTCGCCGGCGCCGCGGCCGTAGACCCTGTGTGGTCGGATGGGGTCGGGGGAGATCGTGCGTCTCGCACGCAGGTGGGGCGGGAGATCATGCCGGTGGGGGGCGGGAGATCATGCCGCATCGTCGAGGATGGGGTCGAGGAGAGCGTCCCCTGGACGCTGACCCGGCGCGTGCCGTAGTCCCCTCCGCGCAGGGGTGGCGCCGCATTGATGGGCCGGGGGTAGAATCGGTGTGCAGTGAACACCTTGCTCGCCGATCCTCCGGCCCTGCAGAGCCCTGAGCAGCCGACGGCATCCTCGACTCCGGCGGCCCCGCCCGAGGGCGGAGCGGGCGGCACCGAGGCGCCGCCGCCCGCGCACGCCCACGTCTGCGCGCACTGTGGCACACCTCTACAGGAGGGCCAGCAGTGGTGCCTGCACTGCGGCGCCTGCGAGCCCGGCAGCCTCGGCGAGCGGCCCAACCTGCGCCCGCTGACGGTGCTGGCGCTCACCGCCGCGATCCTCGCGCTCGGCGCGGCAGTGGCAGTGGCGGCCGCCATCAACGAACACAGCGCGCCGCGCGCCGCGACCGTCGCGCTGGTGCCCGCCACAACGCCCGCCACTGTCGTGCCAACCACACCCACGACGCCCGCGCCCACGGCGACGACCCCCGCCGCCGGCGGCACGACGAGTCCCCACAGCTCCTCCAAAGGCTCCAACCTGCTGTTCCCACCATCCTCCACCACCAAACCACCGAAGGTCGCCTCCCCCACGTCCACCCCCAAAGCGAGCGGCGAATCGAACCCCTCGGAATCGAACGGCTCGGGCACCGGCTCCACGACGACGCCCTCGAAAGCCACCACCACCACCGAAACCGGCACCTCGACGACCGAATCGAAATCGAAAGAAGGCTCCTCGGGCAAAAGCGAACAGCCGACGCCGATCCTGCTGGACACCAACGCCGCCACCACCTACAACCCCTACAACTATCCCGAATCCGGCTTCGGCGATCCTGCGCTGGCGATCGACGGGGAACCCACCACGGCATGGACGGCACAGGTTCAGCCGCACTCCTTCCCGAGCATGGCGGAGGGGCTGCTGATCGACTTGCGCGAACCGACCAAGCTCGGCAGCATCGAACTGCGCACCCCGACTCCCGGGATGACCGTTCAGATCTACGGAGCCAACGGAGCCAAGGCGCCCACCACGATCACCGAACCGGGCTGGGTGCTGCTCAGCGGCTCGCACACGCTGAAGAAGAAGGTCACGCACCTGAAGAAGCTCCGCACCGAAGGCCAATCCTTCCGCTGGGTGGTCGTGTGGCTCGTCAAGGCGCCCGCCTCCGCGCAGGGCACCCCCACGGCACCGGGCCACGTGGCGCTCAGCGAAGTGGCGCTCTACCCGCCCGCTTCTTCTTAGCCGTCCCGCTGCCCTCCCACACCTCGTCCAGGAAGGCCGCGATCTCGCCCGTCAGCCGCTCCGGGCTGAGGCGCAGCTCGATCAGCGAGTCCGCCTCCAGCAGGCGCGCGTTGGGCAGCTCCTCGGCGAGCATCCCCGCGTCGGAGAAGGGGTGCACGGGGTCGCGCCGGTGGCCGATCACCAGCGCCGGCGTCTGGAACGTGCGCCGCTCGGTGCGATGCGGAGCGACGCGCCCGAAGAACAGCCCCTGCAGCACGGCGCCCCCGGGACCCGGTTCCTGGCGGACCAGGTCGAGCAGCACGTTGCCGTAGTGGGGCAGCAGCTGCCGCGGTATCGCACGCGCCCCACGCGCCACCGCCTTCATCACCGGCTCCCCGAACGTCAGCGCCACCAGGATCGGGGTGAACGTGAGCGCGCTCGCCAGCAGCGCGTTGTCGAGCACGGGCATCTCGATCACCATTCCCCGCAGCCGCTGCGGCGCCTCCAGCGCGATCTCCAAGGCCGCGTTGGCCCCCAGCGAGGTTCCCATCACCACCGCCTGCTCGAGCTCCAAGTGGTCCATCAGCGCGACTATCTGCTGGGCGAAGAAGCGCATCGAGTAGCGCCACATGTCGCGCGGGCGCTCCGACTCGCCGTGGCCCAGCAGGTCGACGGTCACCACGCGGTTGCCGCGCGCCGCGAGGTCGCGCGCGAGCGGCGCGTGCATCGTCTGCGCCAGCAGCAGCCCATGCACCAGGATCACGGTCCGCGCCTCCACCTGAGCTCGCTCGGCCGAGCGGACGGCGCGAGCGCGGGCCGAGCTTTTGATCGGAGTCACCGCGGCCTCGGACGGGTCGGGGTGGTACTCCGTGTAGGCGATCCGCTGCCCCTCGAACATGAAGTGCGCCATCGCTTCAGAGTACCCTGCCGGCGGGGCCGATCCACTTGTCGCGGGCGATCCGGTCAGCTATCGGGGTTCTGCGGGTGGCCCGCCAGTGTCGGGTTTCTGTGCGGGGGTTCCGCGCCGCGTGGTCGCGGGGCATGGAGGCCCCGCGCCCACCAGTCTGGCCGTGAGCGAGCCCGCGCGGACGATCCCCAAATGGCACCCCTCTTGCTGCCCCAGCTCGGTGCCGGCTGCACACGCTCGGGCGATGCCGTGGATCGCCCGAGCAGTGCGTGCCCTCTCCCCTGGCGCCCCGTTGGGTGGGGGTTTTCCGATCCTTCCCTTCCCAACGGGTCGTCCGCCAGTTCAAACCCGCCGCCCGCGCAAAAGGTGCGCTGGTACGCTTCCTGCCGTGGCCAAATCTCCCCGCCTCATCGCCGGTCGGAGCGCCGCGATCACCGGGGCCGCGCGTGGCATTGGCCGGGCCACTGCGCAGGCCTTCCTGGCCGCGGGGATGCGGGTGGCGATCGGCGACGTCGATCTCGCCACCGCCGAGCGGACAGCCGCGGAGCTCGGGCCGCGCACGGTCGCGCTGCCGCTGGACGTCACCGACCGCGACTCGTTCTCCGGCTTCCTCGACGCCGCCGAAGAGCAGCTCGGGCCGCTCGACGTGCTGGTCAACAACGCCGGGATCATGCCCGTCGGGCGGTTCCTCGACGAGGACGACCTCGCCGCGCGGCGCACCGTCGACATCAACCTGCACGGGGTGATCCTCGGGATGAAGCTCGGCCTCGCGCGGATGCTCCCGCGCGACCGCGGCCACATCGTCAACATCGCCTCGCAGGCTGGCAAGTTCGGGACCGCCGGCATCGCCACCTACTCGGCGACCAAGCACGCCGTCGTCGGCCTCACCGAGTCGGTCCGCGGCGAGCTGCGCCTGATGGGCGCCCACATCGATCTGAGCTACGTGATGCCCTACATCGTCAACACCGAGCTGGGCGGCGGCCTGGGGCACGCGCGCGGCTTCTCCAACGTCGAGCCCGCCGAAGTCGCCGACGCGATCGTCGCGGCGCTCCAGCACGGCACCGTCGAAGTATGGGTGCCCCGTTCCACCCGGCGCACCTACCGACTCGGCACGCTGCTGCCGCGCGCGGTCGCCGAGGGCATCGGTCACCTTACGAAGGTCGATCGCGTGATCGCCGACGCCGACGTCGAGGCGCGTCGCGAGTACGAGCTGCGCGCCGCGCGCTCGGAGCCGGCGCTGGCGGCCGCGCCGGAGCAGCCGCAGCTCACTGAGTGAGCCGCTGTCTCGCGTCCTCTGGAGACATTCTCTGGAGACCTGGCGTTTAGTATCGCAATAGTATGTATAGGCAGGTGCTGGGGGTTGTTATAAAAAATTCAGAACCCGATAGCAATTGCACACGGCTTTTGCATTTTTTGTTCAACACCCCGCCCTATTGCAATGGCTATACGGCCCCTCTCTTTGCCCCAAACTGTGACCCACTGCCGGCAGTGTGATGCTTCGTTTTGGGACCCATATACTTCATTTTGTGAAGTAGTTGGGGCCAAAATTTATGCTTCCCTTCTCCCGGGCAGGCAAGGGTTGTTCAGCCCTACGAGGTGAGCCACTCGGCGACGATCGCGCCGATCTCCGGGCCTTTGTCCTCCTGCAGGAAGTGCCCGGCGTCCTCGATCGCGCGCGGCGGCGGCCTTCCGATCGCGCCCGCGAAGCTCTCCGCCACCGCCATCGGCAGCACCGGGTCCGAATCGCCCCACAAGATCAGCGTCGGGCGCGTGTCCTCGCGCAGCGCGTGCAAGGTGTCGCGCCCCTCCTTGGCGCCGGGGGCGTCGGGCGCGAACGGGATCAGCGCGGGGAAGGCGCGCGCGCCGGCCTTCGAGGCGGCGTTTGGGTAGGGCGCCTCGTAGGCGGCGACCACCTCCTCGCCGGGGTCGTTCTTGCAGGCGCCCCTGACGAGCATCCCCACCGGCAGGTCCTCGGTGCGCGCGGTGAAGTCGCGGAACGCCAGCCACGCGTCGTTCATCTTCTGGGTGCCGGTGAAGATGCCGCTGTCGGTGATCACGATGCGGTCGATCCGCTCGGCGTGCTCGACGGCGAGGCGCAGCCCGATCGGCCCGCCCCAATCGTGCACCACCATCGTGGCGCCGCGCACGTCGAGTTCCTCCAGCAGCGCCGCCCCCAGCGCGACGTGGCGATCGTAGGAGTACCACCCGATGTCCGTCGGCTTGTCCGAGCGCCCGAACCCGGCGTAGTCGGGGGCGATGCAGCGAAAGCCGGCGTCGCGCACCGGCGGGATCACCTTGCGCCACAGGAACGACCACGTCGGCTCGCCGTGCATGAAGATGACCGGCCTGCCCTCGCCCTCGTCGAGGTGCGCGAGGCGCAACCCCTCCACCTCGCGGTACTGCGCCTGGAAGGGGAAGTCCGGCAGGCCCTCGAAGCGCTCGTCGGGTGTTCGCACCGTCTCGGGCATCGCGGGAGAGCATATCTCCGCCGCTCCTGTTACGCTCGCCTGGGATGCATGCGACGGTCTTGCAGCTGGCGCCCGTCCTTGCGGCCGCCAAGAGCAGGGTGCCTTTCTATATCGCTGGCGGCCTCTTGGTCGTGTGGGCGGTTGTGGTCTCACTCGGCCTGGGGCTGCGCAAACCGGACTTCCCCGGCGGCCTCTCGGGTGAGCGCGCGGTGATCGCGGTCACGGCGGTGCTGGTGGCGCTCACGATGACGATGGCCGTCATCACCTCGGGCGCGCCCGGGTAGCTCCCCGTTGGCCGGGGGTCGTCCCGTTAGCCGGGGTGACCTCTTGTGGCCCGATACCCCTTGTGGCCCCGTACCCCCTGTGGCCCCTCACCCCCTGTGTGGCCCGGTACCCCCCTGTAGGCGGGTAGCCCGCCGGCCAGCAATCCTCATCTTTGGTCAGACATCCTCGGCGGGCGAGGTGCTCTCACCCTCCCACGCGCTGAATTGAGCGTGTAACAGATGACTCAAGCGGGAAACCTTATAGGGGGACCCTTCGCGCTGTCCCCGTCCCGCAGACTAGGAGGAGGATGAGATGTCCGACAGCGATCTTGCGCTCGACGCAGTGGAGCGCCTGGAGCACTCCGACCTGCTCACACGCGAGCGGGCCCCGGGATTCGACCGACGCTCGTTCCTGCGCCGCACCGCGCTGACCGGCGCGGCGGTCGGCTCGGTGAGCGCGCTGCTGGAGGCGTGCGGCTCGAGCGCGTCCTCCTCGGGCGGAAACTCCGCCTCGATCTTCGGCTCGCACCCGGAATACAAATTCGTGGTGGTCAACCACGTGACCACGAACACGTTCTTCGTCCCCACGCAGTACGGGATCTCCGACGCGTGCAAGCTGCTCGGCTCGAGCTATGAGTGGACGGGCTCGGAAAGCGAAAACATCAGCCAGATGGTCAACGCCATCAACACCGCCGTCTCCTCGGGCGCCCACGGGATCGCCGTGTCGCTGATCAGCAAGACCGCGTTCAACGTGCCCATCGAAAACGCGCTGAAGGCGGGCATCCCGGTGGTCGCCTACAACGCCGACGCTCCCTCGCCCCCCAACAAACGCCTGTCCTACATCGGCCAGGACCTGAAACTGGCCGGCGAACTCATGGGCAAGCGGATCGTCGCCGCCGTGGGCTCGGGCGACGTGGTCCTTTTCACTGCCAGTGCGGGCTCGGCGAACCTGCAACCGCGCCTCGAAGGAGCCGAAAAGGCGATCAAAGAATCGGGCGCGCCGATCAAACTGACCACGATCGTGACCGGCTCTCTGGAATCGGGCGAGAAATCGGCGATCGAAGCCTACTGGACCAGCCATCCGACCACGAAGGGGATGTACGCCGTCGACGGCGGCGACACCGCGGAACTCGCCGGCGTGATGCAGAAGCTCGGGCTCGTCGCCAAAGGCGTCAAGGCCGGGGGCTTCGATCTGGCTGAAAAAACCCAGAAACTGCTCCACGAAGGCTACATCGAATTCACGATCGACCAGCAGCCCTACCTGCAAGGGTTCCTGCCGATTCTGCAGCTGTTCCTGTGGCAGGTCTCCGGGTCCCTGACGGGTCCGGCGGAAGTCGACACGGGCCTGAAATTCATCGACAAAGAAACCGTCGCCCCGTACGTCAAATCCAAGAGCCGCTTCGAGGGCACCTCCTCGGAACCCAAGGTCGTCCCGATCCCGGCGGGCACCGCCGCCTAACCAAGGTCGGCGACCGTGGCCAGCTCGTCTTTGGGGCCAACCCCGGCTCCGGCCGCGGCGCGGGGATCCACCCCGCCGGCGGGAGGCCCGGCCCGGACGCGCCGGGCCTCGTCGCTGCCGAGTCGCAGCGAACTACTCGAACGCGCGCTCTCCCTGCGTGAGGGCAGCATCATCGTCGTCACGCTGCTCGTGGCGATCTACTTCTCGCTGACCACCAGCACCTTCCTCACCACCTCCAGCTTCAAGACGCTGCTGCCGTTCTTCGCCCCGTTCGCGATCCTCGCCGCGGGCGAGGTGTTCGTGATGATCCTGGGCGAGATCGACCTCTCGATCGGGGCGACCTACCTGCTCGCGCCGTTCATCTACTACAAGCTGGCGACGGCCGGGATTCCGCACGTGCCGTGCGTGCTGATCGCGCTGGTCTGCTGCATGGCCGTCGGCTTCATCAACGGGTTCTTCACGGCGATTGTCGGCATCAGCTCGTTCGTGACCACGCTCGGCATGCTCTTCACGCTGGAGGGGCTGACGCTGATCATCTCGCATGGCGAGCCGGTCGCGATGCCGGGCGCGGAAGTGACTAGCACGACCGTCAGCGTCCACCACGTGATCAACGGGGCGCACATCGTGCTCACCGAAACGGTCAACCACGTCTCGACGTTCGCGAAAATCCTCGGCGAGGGCACCTACTCGGAGCTGATCTGGGCGCTCGTGATCGTGGTCGTGGGGCAGATCGTGTTGACGTTCACCCGCTGGGGCCTGTACACGGTGGCCGTGGGCTCCAACAAGCTGGCCGCCGCCGAGGCCGGGGTGCGGGTGCGCCTGGTGGTGGTCCGTAACTTCATCCTCTGCGCCACCGCCGGGGGCTTCGTCGGCATCCTCGAGGCCGTGCGGGCCTCCTCGGTGCAGCCGGACGTCGCCGGGGCCAACGAAATCCTGTTCAAGGCGATCTCGGCAGCGGTGATCGGCGGCACGCTCCTCACGGGCGGGTCGGGCACAGTAGTGGGCGCGCTGATCGGAGCGCTGTTCCTGGGCATCCTCAACGACGGGCTGATCCTCAAGGGCGTCAACGCCGACTACCAGCTCTTCTACCTGGGCCTCGCGATCATCCTGGCGATGACGATCAACGTGTACGTGCAGCGCGTGCGCAGGGGCTCCCGAAGTGGCTGATCGACCGGTACCGGCGGAGACGATCGTCGAGCCGGTTTCGGCCGCGGATGACGTGCTGCGCGTCGAACACATCGCCAAGCGCTTCGGGCCGGTGACGGCCCTGCGCGACGTCAACCTGCATCTGCGCAAGGGCGAGGTGCTGGGCCTGCTCGGCGACAACGGCGCGGGCAAGTCGACGCTGATCAAGATCCTCTGCGGCTTTCAGCGTCAGGACACGGGGCAGATGTTCCTGCACGGAGAGCCCTATCAGCCCAAAAGCGTCGACGACGCGCGCGCCCACGGCATCGACACGGTCTACCAGGACCTCGCGCTGATCGACGAACTGTCGGTCTATCACAACCTGGCGCTGCGCCGCGAGAAGGTGCACCATCCGATCCCGTTCCTGGCCAACCGTGAGATGAAGCGCGAAGCACGCCGGGCACTGGACGAGATCGGTATCAACATCCCGCGTATCGATGTCTCCGTAGCGCGCCTCTCCGGTGGCCAGCGCCAGGCGATCGCGGTCGCGCGCACGGTCAACTCCGACGCGGACATCGTCCTGCTGGACGAGCCGCTGGCGGCGATGGGCGCCAAAGAGGGCGCGCAGATCCTCGACCTCGTCGCGCGCCTGAAGGCGGACGGCAAGGTCTCGGTCATCATGATCCTTCACAACTACGTGCACGTGTTCGAAGCATGCGACCGTGTGAGCCTGATCCAGGACGGCGTGATCGCGCTGGACAAGCCCACCGCGGAGACCTCGGTGGAGGAGTTGACCGAGATTGTAGTCAACGAGTACCGCCGCGCCCGCGAAGCCGCACGGGCCGTGAGCGGCGGCGCTTGAGGGCGCGTGCCACGGGCGGCGCCCCAAGGCTTGGCGGCAGCCTGCAACGCCTGCGGGACCCCCGACGGCCACGGACGGCGCCTGAGAGACTGGCGGCGGCAATAGCCCCCTACGATTGCCGGATGCTGGTCCGGTTTTTGCAGATGCAATCTCGTGATGCCCGTGCGGCGTCGATCGCCGCGCTGCTCCTCGTGCCCCTGTGTGTGACACCCACCGCGGCCGCGCGCTGGTCTGCCCCCGCGCAGCCCGCCGGCTGCGCGGCCGCGCTTGCTGCCGCGGCGACTCCGTCGGTCGTGTTCCCGAGCGCCGACCCCACCGCGCGCAGCGGGCCGGGGGCGCTGCTGTGGAGCGCGCCGCGGGGGTGCACCGCGGGCAATGTGGCGGCAGGGAGAGCGGTTACCACGGCAGCCGAAGCGGCGGGCGCGACGCTGGCGGTCGATGATCTCCCTGGTCTCGGCGGCGCGCTCGCCGCCGGCGCTGGGGGGCTCGCGGAAGTTGCGACTGCCGCGGGCACCGGCACGGGACAGGTCGTCGCGGTCGGCCGCGCTGAGCGCACGGCGGTAGCCGGCGGGAGTAAGGGGGCCACGCCGCAAGCCACTGGCGGGGGCACAGTGGCGAGTCCGGCTGCCGCCGACGAGGGCACGGGCGTAGACACCGGCGCGCTCGCAGAGGGGAGGATGGCGGGCGCGTTCGGGTCGGCACGGCCGCTGGGTGGGCCGGCGGCGCCGGTGGCGGTCTCCAGCTCCTACCTCGGCGACGTGGCGATCGCCTCCCCGGTGCGCACGCGGACAGGGTGGGCAATCGCGGTGCGCGTGCAGCGCCACTACAGCGAATCGCCCGCGCCCGCGCGCCTGGTGCCCGTGGGCGCCCGCCCGGTCGAAGCGGTGGTCGCGACGATGGACTACCGCGCCGAAGTCCTGCTCGTGTGGGCCGCCGGCGGGGCGGTCTATGCGCGTGAGCTCGCCGCCGCGGGCGCGCTCGGGCCAGTGCACGTGCTGGGCACTCTCGCGGCCGGCTCCTCCGATCCAGAACTGCAGGCGCTGGTCAGCGACGACGGGCACGCGATCGTGGCGTGGCGCAGCCAGTCGGCGACGCCCGGCAGCCCGCAGAGCACGACGATCGAATTGAGCATCTCCGGCGGCGGGCTCACCTTTGGAGCGCCGCGGCCGCTCGAACGCTTCCGCGACCTCGGCGGCTTCGTCCCGCCGGCCGGCTCGCTGCGGCTGCTGCGGCTCTCCAGCGAGGCGGTGATGATCGCGTGGACGGGCGTGGATGCCGGCCGCTACGTCGTGCGCGCCTCGCCGGTGTCGCTGCGCCGCGGCGCGTGGGCGCCGGTGGTGATCTCGGGCCCCGGGTCGACCGAGGGGCAGGCCGGCGCCGACCTCGCGGGGCGGGCGGGCTCCAAATCCGGAGGGCAAACTGGTGCCAATCGCCCACCTGCTGCCGACGCGGTGCTGGCGGACCTCGCCGCGGGGCCCGACGCGGAAGCGTTTGCGTTGTGGCGGACCGCCCCGAGCTTGGCCAACGGAGCCCCCGGGCGGGCGGGCTCCGCTTATTGGGCGATTCGCGCAGCCCGCGGCCACTACGCCGGGCACGGGGAAGTCTCCTTCGCCGCCCCCGAACTCGTAGCTGCGCCCGGGCCCAACGGGCCCCCGGCGGTAGCGGTGGACCCCGCGAGCGGCCGTGCGCTGGCCGCGTGGGTCACGCTCGCGGGCGGGGGCAGCGCGGGGCGCATCGAGTACGCGCTGCGCGCTGCCGGGCCGGCGTCCGCCCCGCCACCCGCCATCGCCGCGGTGGCGCAAACCGGACGCCGGGCCACAAGCCACAGCGGTACAGCGCTGGTCGTCGGCCTCTGCGTGCTCGCCGCGCTCGCGCTCGCGGGCGCGCTTCTGCTCGGTGTCCCCCGCCGTCCGGGGCACATGCGCGCGCGGCGCGGCTGACCCGCCGGCGGGTCGTCCGCCGGTAAGACGTGATTAGCTGGGTCTCCCCAATCTGGCGACGAGAGGAGAGGACGATGAAAGGCGAGACGGTCGACATCAGTACCCGGGACGGCGTGGCGGACGCCTACCTTTCGCGGCCCCCCGGGCAGGACGGGAGCCACCCTGGCGTGCTGTTCATCATGGACGCCTTCGGCTTGCGCCCCCGGATCCAGGAGATGGCCGACCGCATCGCAGCGCGGGGGTTCGTCGTACTTGCCCCGAACGCCCTCTATCGCGCCGGGCGGGCGTCGGACATGGAGATGCCCGATCTGGAGGACCCCGCACAGCGGGATCCGTTCTTCGCGCGGCTGAGGCCCGCTATGGCGGAACTGACGCCCGAGCGGATCGCCAGCGACGGGGCGGCCTACCTCGACTACCTCGGCGAGGTCGCAAGCCCGCCGTTCGCCATCACCGGCTACTGCATGGGCGGGCGCGTCGGCTGGCGGATCGCTGCCGCCTACCCGGAGCGCGTCGCCGCGCTCGCCGCCTTCCACGCCGGGGGGCTCGTGAGCGACGAGGAGGACAGTCCGCACCTGAGCGCCGCCGCGATTTCCGCCGAGCTCTACCTCGGCCACGCCGACAACGACCAGAGCATGACCCCCGAGCACGTAGCGGCGCTCGAGCAAGCGCTCGAGGAGGCCGGGGTGCGATACCGCTCAGAGCTCTACGAGGGAGCCGTCCACGGCTACACGATGAGCGACACGGCCGCCTACGATGAGGCGGCGGCCGAACGGCACTTCACGGAGCTGTTCGCGCTGTTGGATAGGACGATCGGCGGCTGACGGCGACCCGGCGTCGCAGGCCGTATCCAGCCATGCCAAGGGAGCGAGACTCATGAAGACAATGACATGTAAACAATTGGGTGGACCATGTGATCTCCCTCACCACGGCAACACCGCAGATGAGGTCATAAAGGCACAGGACAAACATCTCAAGGATGTGGTTGCACAAGGCGACGCAACGCACGAAAGCGCCTTGAAGGAGATGCAGGGTAGGTGGAGGCATCCCATCTCAGGAATGGGGTGGTACAGGAAGGCCAAGCGTGATTTTGCCGCTCTTCCCGACGACTGATGAGTGCCAACGCGCGTGTGCGTCAGGTGGCCAGCGCAGCTATTCACCGAACTGTGCGAGCGCGGCAGACGCTTCGCGGGCGACGTCCCTGGGACGGTGTACCTCTTCGTAGAGCAGGAAGTGGACGATGAGTCCATCGCAAACTGTGATGATCGCATCCGCCCGCGCGTCGGCGTCCGGCTGGCCCGCCGCCGCGAGGTTTGCGGCCAGCGCTGTGCGGAACTCCTGCTGATTGGCGGCAAGGGTTGCCCGAAGCTCGGCGTCGCGAGGCGCGAGCGTCACGGCTTCGAGCCATGCGTGAACCATTGGTGCGTTCTCTGAAAGGGCCGCGCTGAACAACTCCATGCCCTCAACCAGACGCTCCTCTGGCGATCGGGAGTCGCTGCTGGCGGCGGCGATCAGCGGTGCGAGCCAGCGCCGCCAGTTCGCTGAGATCGCGGCGAGCAGAAGACCCCGGGTGGAGCCGTAGTGGTAGCCGATCGAGCGGAGGTTGGCCCCAGCTTCGGCGGCGATGTCTCTGGCTGTCGTAGCTGCGTAGCCCTGGCGTTGCAGGCAGCCGATGGCTGCCTCCAGCAGACGATCCTTGACAGGTTCTCTAGGCATGTGGTATACAAATGTTTACATGCTTGCGTTCGACCGAGAGGGCTCCGGTGCTGCACTCCCGGCCGAAGCAGCAACCACGAGGTCAACGACGTATCCGCATGGCTGAACGAGTTCGATCCCGGGCCAAGCTTGGCTACCCCCGCTTGGGGGGCTCGCACCTCCGAGGCGGTCGGGATGCTGACGCAAGGACTTCCCGACGGCTCAAGCGTGAGCCGATCCACGCGCCTCGTGTCGCTCGCCCTACGCCAGCATCGACAGCAGCGCCATGCGGATCGGCACGCCGTTGGCGGCCTGCTTGAAGTAGAGCGCCTCGGGCAGGTCGTCCACCTCATGGGCGATCTCGTGGATGCGCGGGAGCGGGTCGAGCAGCAGCTTGATCTCCGAGCTGCGCACGTCGGCGGCGGCGATGCAGTAGCGCTCGCGGTAGGTCGCCGCCAGCTCGGGATCCACGATGCGCTCGACCTGAAAGCGGTTGACGTACACGATCTCACGCGCCAGCAGCTGCCGCATGTCGCTGCTCTGCTGCACCCGCAGACCCCGCTCGCGCAGGTCGCTCAGCTCCCGCTCCTCCAGCCACAGCTCCTCGGGGCCCACCAGCAGCACGTCGTTGTCGGAGTAGTGGGCGAGGCCGCGGCAGAGCGAGTGGATCGAGCGCGAGTGGCGCGGATCGAAGCCCATCCCCACCCGCAGCGAGTGCAGCCGCCCGAGCTCGCGCTCGATCGTGTACATGTCGATCAGCGCCTGCGTGGGGTGCTCGTTGGGGCCGTCGCCGCCGTTGATCAGCGGCACGGGGCTGACCTCGGACGCGCGCCTGGCGATGCCCGCCGCCTCGTGGCGCAGGACGATCAAGTCGGCGTAGCTGCCCACGACGCGCACCGTGTCCTCGATCGACTCGCCCTTCGAGAGCGAGGAGGACTCCACCCCGCGGTGGGAGATCACCGCCGCGCCCAGCCGCGCAGCGGCCGCGCTGAAGCTGAGAATCGTGCGCGAGGAGGGCTCAAAGAACAGCAGCGCCACCACCCTCCCCGTGAGGCTGGAGAGGCGCGTGGGGATCCGCAGCGCGGCGGCCATGTCGTCGGCGACGGCGAAGATCTCGCGGGCCAACTTGTCGTCGACCTGGTCGATCGAGATCAGGTGACGGGGCATTGCCGGGGAATATATGCGTCTTAGACCAGCACCATCGCCCCGGTCTCCAGCGCGAGCAGCTGCTGCTTGCGCGGCAGCCCTCCGCCGTAGCCCGTGAGCGTCCCGTTTGCGCCGATCACGCGGTGGCAGGGGATGACGATCGCGATCGGGTTGCGGTTGTTGGCGCCCCCGACCGCACGCGCCGCGCCGGGCTGGCCGACGGCGGCGGCGATCTCGCCATAGGACGCGGTCTCGCCGTAGGGGATCGCGCACAGCGCACGCCACACGTCCAGCTGAAAGGGCGAGCCGCTGGGAGCGAGGTCGAGGTCGAACTTGCGGCGCTCGCCGGCGAAGTACTCCTCCAGCTGGCGGCGCAGCGGTGCGAGCGCCTCCTCGTCGCGCACCCAGCTGGAGTCGCACGCTGGTATGCGGTGGCAATCGAAGTGCAGGCCGGTGATCCGTCCCGCCGCGTCGGCGCTGGCGAGCAGCTCTCCGACGGGGCTGTCAATCGTCGTGTAGTTCATGCCCTCACTCTGACACCGACCGGTGCCGGAGTCTGGCGGAAATCGGACGGGGTAGGTGCGGAGAATGTCGCCGTCCGATTCCCGCCAGCCGGCGGGTGCATACTGGGGCCATGCCACCCAGCGCAACCCCCCGGCCAACCGCCAAGAGGACGACCCGGCAGACCACCAGGCAGGCCGCCAAGCGGACCACCGGGCAGCCCATCGAACGGACCACCAGGCAGGCCGTCAAGCGGGCCGCCGGGCAGACCATCGAGCCGACCACGCCCAATCTCGCAGCAAGTCCGCAAGCCGAGGACTTCGAGGCCCGCTACCGCGTGCTCGGCAGCCGCGACCACCGCTTCGACGGGTGCTTCTTCGTGGCCGTCACCTCGACCGGGATCTACTGCCGCCCCAGCTGTCCCGCGATCGTGCCCAAGCGCCGCAACGTTCGCTTCTACCCGACCGCCGCGGCCGCCCAGAGCGCCGGCTTTCGCGCTTGCCTGCGCTGCCACCCGCACGCTGCGCCCGGCTCACCCGAGTGGAATCGCCGCGGCGACCTGGCAGCGCGGGCGATGGGGCTGATCGCGGATGGGGTCGTCGACCGCGAGGGCGTCCACGGCCTCGCGCGCCGGCTGGCCTACAGCGAGCGCCACCTCACGCGCCAGCTCGCCGCCGAGCTGGGCGCCGGCCCGCTCGCGCTGGCCCGCGCGCAGCGCGCGCAAACCGCGCGCATCCTGATCGAGACGACTTCGCTGCGGCTGATCGACGTCGCCCACGCGGCGGGCTTCGCGAGCGTGCGCCAGTTCAACGACACGATCCGCGAGGTCTACGCGCGCACCCCCACGGCGTTGCGGCGGAAAGCCCACCCGCCCCCCGCGGATGGCTCCCGTGGCGCGAGCGTTGGCGGCCCGGGGGCGGGCGGGCTTCCAATCGTCCTGCGCCTTGCCTACCGCGAGCCGCTCGACTGGGGGCGCCTGGTGGGCTTCCTCGGGGCGCGTGCCGTGCCCGGCGTGGAGGAGGTCGTGGATGGCTGCTACCGGCGCACCCTGCGTCTGCCCCACGGGCACGGCGTCGTCGCGCTCGCTCCCGTGGACGGAGCTATCGCGTGCCGGCTGCGCCTCGCCGACCTGCGCGACCTGACCGCGGCCGTGCAGCGCTGCCGGCGCCTGCTCGACCTCGACGCCGACCCCACCGCGCCGGCGGAGCACCTCGCCGGCGACCCGCTGCTGGCGCCGCTGGTGCGCGCCGCCCCCGGGCTGCGCCTGCCCGGGGCGGTGGACGGCGCCGAGCTTGCGGCGCGCGCCGTACTCGGGCAGCAGATCTCCGTGCCCGCCGCGCGCACCGCCGCCGCGCGACTCACGCAGGCGCTGGGGGAGCCGCTGCCGGCGCCCGACGGCTCCCTCACCCATCTCTTCCCCACCCCCGCCGCGATCGCCGCCGCGGCGCCCGGCGAGCTGCCGGGCGGGCCCGCGCGCCGGCGCCACACGCTGCAGGCGCTGGCGCGACTGCTGGCCGACGGAGAGCTCGCGATCGACCCCGGCAGCGACCGCGCGGAGCTGCGCGCGCGCCTGCTCGCCCTCCCCGGGGTGGGGCCGTGGACGGCGGAGTACATCGCGATGCGCGCGCTCGCCGACCCCGACGCGTTCCTGCCCACCGACCTCGGCGTGCGCCACGCGCTGGAAGCGCTCGGCCGCGGCGACCCCGCGGCGAGCGGTAGGTGCTCGCCACGGGATGCCGCGCGTGTGGCCGAGCGCTGGCGGCCGTGGCGCGCGTATGCGCTGCAGCACCTGTGGGGCACGCTCGCGCCAGCCTGAGGACGTACACTGCGCGATGTGAGCGTTGCCGACGCCATCCAGGGCCCCGCCCTGAAGCTCCACCAGCAGCTCTACGAGCGCAGCGATGGGATGGTGGGGCACCGGATGCTGGGGGTGCCCGCGCTGCTGCTGCGCAGCACCGGCCGGCGCACCGGGGCGCAGCGCTGTAACGCGCTGATCTACGCCACCGACGGCGCCGACTACGTGGTGGTCGCCTCCAACGGCGGCTCCGACAGCGCGCCGGGGTGGCTGTACAACGTGCGCGCCAAGCCCGAGGTCGAGATCCAGATCGGGCGCACGAAGCGTCCCGGAACCGCGCGTGTGGTGGAGTCCGGCGACGCGGAGTACGCGCGCCTGTGGAAGCTCGTCAACGACAACAACCACGGCCGCTACGACGCCTACCAGAAGCAGACCACGCGTCCGATCCCGCTGGTCGCGATCAGCCCGGCGTAAGCGCGAGCATCCGCCGGCCTCCCCGTGGCGGATACCCGAGGAGGCCCCATCATCTGGCTCGCGTCGTGCGCCGGGCGTCAGAGCGCAGGCCCCGGCATCCGCCAGGCCGCGTAGATTGGCTGGGTGCTCGGCGAGAACAGCGTCATCCTCGGCGACAATCTCGACGTGCTGCCGGACCTGGAGGACGAAGCCTTCCAGCTGATCTACATCGACCCGCCGTTCAACACCGGCAAGGCGCAAACGCGCAAGACGCTGCAGGCGGTGCCGGACGAGAGCGGCGATCGCATCGGGTTCGTGGGGCGCCGCTACCGGACCCGCCTGCTCGCGGAGTCCTCCTATCGCGACGAGTTCGACGACTACCTCGCGTTCCTGGAGCCGCGTCTGTGCGAAGCGCACAGGCTGCTGGCGAGCAGCGGAACGCTCTACTTCCACATCGACTATCGCGAGGCTCACTATTGCAAGCTGCTGCTGGATGAGATCTTCGGTCGCAAGTGCTTCCTCAACGAGATCATCTGGGCGTACGACTATGGCGCGCGTTCGAGGCGACGCTGGCCGGCCAAGCACGACACGATCCTCGTGTACGTGAAGGATCCGCGGCACTACCACTACGACGACGCCGCGGTCGACCGCGAGCCGTACATGGCGCCGGGGCTGGTGACCTCGGAGAAGGCGGCGAAGGGCAAGCTGCCGACCGACGTGTGGTGGCACACGATCGTCCCCACCAACGGTCGTGAGAAGACCGGCTACCCCACGCAGAAGCCCGAGGGCATCGTCCGGCGCATGATCCAGGCATCGACCCGCCCGGGCGACTGGTGCCTGGACTTCTTTGCCGGCAGCGGCACACTCGGGGTGGTCGCCGCGAAGCTGGGCAGGCGCTATGTGATGGTCGACTGCAACCCCGAGGCCGTGCGCGTGATCCACGCGCGGCTGAAGGTCGCGGCGGACGAGCGTGCGGGCGCGGGGGACGAGCGTGCAGGCGCGGGGAACGAGCGTGCGGGCGCGGGGGACGAGCCACCGACCCGAGCGCATGAGCTGAGTGCATGAACTGATCAAGTAGGTGGGTCTGCGCTCAGCGGGATCGCTGTAGCCTTCGTGCATGCCCCGATCCAGTCGCAGCCCTGCCGAGCCCGTGGCGCTGGTGCTCGCCGGTGGCGGCGCCCGCGGCGCCTACGAGATCGGCGCGCTTTCGGTCTTGTTGGGAGAGCTCGAGGAGGATGAGCAGCCGCAGATCGTCATTGGGACGAGTGTCGGGGCCATCAACGCGGCGTACCTCGCTGCACATGCCGATCAATCCCCCAAGCAGCAGGTCGAGGGCGGACTCGACCTCTGGCGCGAGATCGGCTACGGACGCGTGCTCAAGCCGCTGCTGTCGATCTCCGAGGGTACGCGTCTGATCTCATACCTGCGCGAAGTGCTCGGCAGCCGCAGCGCGCACACCAAGAGCGTGCTCGATCCGACGCCTCTGACCGCGACGCTGAGCGAGCTGATCGCGTTCGAGCAGATCCACGCAAACGTGAGCGCTGAACACCTCCTCACAGCGGCTGTCGTCGCCACTTCGGGGCGAACGAACATGAGCGTCGTATTCCACGACGGCGGCCGATCCCCCGCCGACGATACCCGTCGTGGCATTTCCTACGTCGAAGCCGAGCTGACCGAGGATCACGTGCGCGCCTCGGCTGCGATCCCGCTGCTGTTCCCGGCCGTTGCGATCGACGAACACGGTGAGCGGCACTGGTACTTCGATGGCGGCACTCGCCTCAACACGCCGATCAAGCCGGCGTTGGCGCTGGGCGCGCGCAGGGTGATCGTGATCGCCCTCAATTCGCTCACCCCGACCCGAGAAGCGAAGGCAGAGCGGCAACCGGATGCACTCGACGGCGCGACGCAGCTGATCCAGGCGGTGCTCGTCGACCCGCTGATCAACGACGTGCACACGCTCGCCACGATCAACGAGCTGCTCGACGACGACTCCGAGGCGAAGATCCGTGAGCACGAGCGCCGTACCGACCGCCGGCGCGTTCCCTACATGCTGATCGCCCCGGAGGATCCGCTGGAGATCGGTCGTGTCGCGGCCGAGGTCTACCGCGATTGCTACAAGTCACCACTCGCACTCGTGCGCTCGCCCAGCGTCAGCGGCCTCGGCCACCTCATGAACGCCGGCCGGAGCGCAATCCACGGCGAGCTGCTCAGCTACCTGCTGTTCGCCGAAGAGTTCACCGATCGCCTGATCGAGCTCGGCCGCCGCGACGCCCGACGCTGGCTGCACGACAGTCACAGCCACGGCCGCTGGCAGCTGGGGCGTCTGCCGTAGCACTGCCGTCTGGTCGATAGTTGTTCATGCCCGCCGTGCGGCGAGCACCCGTGGGCGGATGAATCGCCCTGCGGGGCGTCTCATCAGCAGAGAGCTTGTTTCGCGCAAGCGGTGCGCCATCCGTCTGAAAATCCCGACACATTGCATGAGAGGGCGTCTGTCCGGAAAAGCCGACTTCAAACATTTACTGCTATGATGTCTTATTATGCGGACATCAGACGAGGATGACTCGCTCGCGGACACACCCCCCGCAACCAAGCCCTTCCGCCTCTACACCGCGGCGTCGGTCGGCCCCGCAATCCGCCACTACCGCGAGGCGGCCGGGTTGACCCAGGAGCAACTGGCGGAGATGGCCGGCCTCAACCGGAGCTACCTGTCGGAACTGGAGCAAGGACGAGAGACCGAGCAGATGCGTCGCATCATCCGCCTGCTTAAGTTGCTCGGCGTCCGCGCAACCCTGCAGAAGGCGGACTGGTAGGTGCCCGCTGCCCTTGCGATCTGGCTGTACGGCCACCAGGTCGCCGTCGTGGAGAAGCAGCGCAACAACCGCCTGCGCCTCTCCTACACCGACTACGCGCTGGGCACCTACGAGGGCGGCACGCCGCTGCTGTCGCTGGCGCTTCCCCTGACCGACACTCACTACCCAAATGGAGCGACACGTGCTTTTCTCGACGGCCTGCTCCCGGAGGGCGAGCCACGCAGGGCGATCGCGGAGGATCTCGACCTGCCTTCCAGCGATGCTTTCGGGCTGCTCGCCGCGCTCGGCAGGGACTGCGCCGGGGCGCTGGTCGCCCAACCAGAGGGCGATCCGCCTCCCCCGACACCCACCACGCTCGCCGCCCAGCCACTCACCGCCGACGAGCTCGGCGAGTTGATCGCCAATCTGCATCGCGCCCCCCTCGGCATCGACCGCAACGTCCGACTCTCGCTTGCCGGAGTCCAGGAGAAGCTGCTGCTCACACGCATGCCCGACGGCAACTGGGGCCGCCCTGTTGAGGGGACGCCATCCACCCACATCCTCAAGCCCGAGATCGAACCTTTTCAGAACACGGTCGAGAACGAGGCGTTCTGCATGACGATCGCCAAGAACCTCGGGCTGAGCGTCGCCGCCGTCGAAACGATCACCGTCGATGAACACCCCGTGCTGGTCGTGGAGCGCTACGACCGCATCGTCGATCCCGACGGAACAGTCCACAGGATCCACCAGGAGGATCTCTGCCAGGCGCTGGGGCTGCCACCCGACCGTAAGTACGAGCAGGACGCGGGGCCAAGCCTGTCACGCATCGCGCGCACCCTCCAGGATGTCGCCGAGCCGTCTGCGCCCGAAACGCTGCTGCGCGCGCTCACACTCAACGTGGCGCTCGGCAACTGCGACGCCCACGGCAAGAACTTCTCGCTGCTGCACACCCGGGCGGGCGCTCTGCGACTGGCGCCGCTGTACGACCTGCTGGCAACGAGGCTCTACCCACTGGACGACAAGCTCGCGATGTACGTCGACAGCGTGCAGAAGGCCGACCGCGTCACCGCCGAGCGCTTGGTCAACGAGGCGACGCTATGGGGCATGACCCGCGGGCGCGCCGAGGAGATCGTCGCCGGCACGCTCGATCGCCTGCCCGCCGCGATCGCCGCAGCAGCCGAGCAGATCGACGCGCTTCCCCCCAGCCTGCTCGAGCTGGTGGGCGAGCGAGTCCAACGGATGCAGACCTCCACCCCACCGTCGAAGCCCGGGTAGAGAGCTACTGCGCCCGGTAGCCCTCGCCTTTCGGCCGCGGGCGCCCGCCCGGAAACGCGAGGCGCAGGATCGTGCGGTGCACCGCGCCGAGCTGGCGGTGGAAGGGCCCGCTGTTGTAAGGCAGGTCGTAGCGGCGGCAGATGTCGCGCACGCGCGGGGCAATCTCGGCGTAGCGGCTGGAGGGCAGGTCGGGGAACAGGTGGTGCTCGACCTGGAAGCCGAGGTTGCCACTGACGAAGTGAAACAGCTGCCCGCCGTCGATGTTGGCGGAGCCGAGCAGCTGGCGCACATACCACGCGCCGCGGGTCTCGTGCTCGAGCACCTCCTTGGGAAACGTGTAGGTCTGGTCGGGGAAGTGCCCGCAGAAGATGATCGAGTGGGCCCACACGTTGCGCACGATGTTGGAGGTGAAGTTGGCCGTCAGCGTCGACTTGAATGCGCGGCCCGACAGCAACGGAAACGCGATGTAGTCCTTGACGGCCTGCCGCCGCGCCTTCAGCCCGATCGCCCGCAGCTCGGCGAGCGCCTTCGCCTTGGGCTTCTCCCCCTTGCGGATCGCCTCGAAGTTGAGGTCGTGCAGCGCCACGCCCCACTCGAAGAAGCCCATCAGCAGCAGGTTGTAAAGCGGCTGCAACAGGTACACCGGGTGCCATTTCTGCTGCGGGTCGATGCGCATGATCTCGTAGCCGAGGTCGCGGTCCTTGCCGAGCACGTTCGTGAAGGTGTGGTGCTCGTAGTTGTGCGAATGGCGCCATGCGTCGGCCGGCGAGGCGGTGTCCCAATCCCAGCTGCGGGAGTTGATGTCAGGGTCGTTCATCCAGTCCCACTGCCCGTGCATCACGTTGTGGCCGATCTCCATGTTCTCGAGGATCTTCGCCAGCGACAGCGCGGCGGTGCCCGCCAGCCACAGCGGCCGTTTGTTCGAACGCAGCAGCAGCAGCCGTGCGGCGATCACGAGCTGGCGGTGGAAGCGGATCGTCGAGCGGATGTAACGCGCGTCGCGCTCGCCCAGGTCGGCGAAGACCTCCGCGTGGAGCGCGTCGAGCTCGCGGCCGAGCTGCTCGAGCTGCGCGGGGGTGAGGCGGTGCAGTGGGTTGTCGGGCTCCTGGAAAGACGGGGCCGCGGGAGGCAGCGCCGGCGGGCGCTCGATGGTGGCGGACATGGATACCTCCGTTGTGTTTGGTGTCGTCAATTGCGATGCCCGCCTGACGGGCACCTTCTCACAGCTCGATCTCGACTGCGCCCTCGGGGGCGTTGATGCAGGTCTGCAGCAGCTCGCCGGGCTGGCCGTGCACGCGACCGGTGCGCAGGTCGCGCACCTGACCGGAGCGCAGCCGCCCGACGCAGGAGTGGCAGATGCCCATGCGACAGCCGTGGGGCAGGGTGGCGCCGGCGCGCTCGCCCGCCACGAGGATCGGCTGCTCGCCGTCGCTGCGCGCGTGGATGCCGCTGGCGCAGAAGTCGATCTCGCCACCCGCCCCGCGCGGGCCGTCGCCCACGCCGGCGGCAGGCTGGAAGCGCTCGACGTGCATCCGCGCGGGATCGCCCTCGGCGCGCCAGTGCTCGCCGAGCGCCTGCAGCAGACCGGCGGGGCCGCATACGAACGCCTCGCGCGCGCGCCAGTCGGGGCACAGCCCATCGAGCTGCGCCGGCGCCAGGCGGCCGTGCGCGCCGGTGAGCCGCTCGTGCAGCCGGTAGCCGGCGTGGCGCTCGTGCAACTCGTGCAGCTCGCGGCGGAAGATCACGTCCGCGGCGTCGCGGGCGCAGTGGATGTGCACCACGTCCCGCAGCTCGCCACCCCGCGCGAGGCTGCGCAGCATGCTGACGATCGGCGTGACGCCGCTGCCGGCGCTCACGAACAGCAGCCGCGCGGGCAGCGGGGAGGGCAGCACGAAGGTGCCCTCCACCCCGCCGAGGCGCACGATCGTCCCGGGTCGCACGCCGCGGAAGAGGTAGGGCGACACCTTCCCGCCCGGCAGCAGCTTCGGCGTGATCGCGATGCGCCCGTCGTGGCGCAGGGGGTCGGAGGTGAGCGAGTAGGCGCGCCAGTGGTGCACGCCGTCCACCTCGATCCCCAACCGCAGGTACTGCCCGGGCAGGTGCCCCGGCCACTCCCAGCCGGGCCTGATCGTCACGGTCACCGCCGTCGCGCTCTCCCGGCGCACACCCTCCACGCGCCCGCGCAGCTCGCGCGTGGACCACAAGGGGTTGAGGAGCTCCAGGTAGTCGTCGGGCGCGAGCGGCGAGGTGAAGGAGCCGATCAGGCGCAACGCGCGGCGACGCACCGGTGCGACCGTGGGGACGGCGCCGCGTTCAGCCATCGGTGCGCGCAGGCGAGGAGGAGGGCTCGGGCTGGGTCAAGGGCAGGGCCATGGGCAAGAGTAGGCGCGTGGTGGTGGTGGAGGAGGAGGAGGCGGCGGCGGTGAAGGTGGTGGTGGTGGTGGTGGTGGTGGTGGTGGTGGTGGAGGTGGTGGTGGAGGAGGAGAAGAAGAAGAAGGGGATGGGGATGGAGATGATGACCTGAGTCCATGCTACCTCGTTTGAGGGTACATCAAACACAGTATCCTTGCTTGGAGATGGCGAGTGTGAGCAGCAACACGGTCGAACCGCAGACGGCAGACCTCACGATCGAGCAGCTCGCCGCGGAGGTCGGGATGTCGGTGCGCAACATCCGCAACCACCACTCGCGCGGCCTGCTGCCCGCCCCCGAGGTGAGAGCGCGTGTCGGCTACTACGGCCCCGACCACGTGGCGAGGCTGAAGCTGGTGCTCGACATGCAGGCCGACGGCTTCAACCTCGCCGCGATCGAGCGCCTGCTGAGCGCCTCGGGCGGCTCCGCGGCGCGCCTGCTGGGGCTGCGCAACGCGATGACGGCCCCGTTCGAGAGCGAGACCCCGGAGGTCGTCACCGGCGAGGAGCTGCGCCAGCGCTTCGGCGAGGTGGACGCCAAGGACGTCGAGCGGATCCGCAGGCTCGGGCTGCTGATCCCCCTCGGCGACGACCGCTTCGAGGTGCCCAGCCCGGCGCTGATGCAGGCGGCCGAGGAGGTCACCGCGCTCGGCATCCCGCTGCACGCGGCGCTGGCGCTGGTCGAACGCCTTAGCCGCGACTGCGAGTCGATCTCGCGCGCGTTCGTGAAGCTCTACCTGAAGGAGCTGTGGGAGCCGTTCACGGCCGCCGGCCAGCCCGAGGAGCGCTGGGACGAGATGACCGAGGCGATCCGCACGCTGCGCGGCATCGCCTCAGAGGCGCTGCTCGGAATGTTCAAGCTGCGCATGACCACGCAGGTCGAGGCCGCCTCGGGCAAGCTGCTGGAGCACCAGGTCAAGCGCTCGCATTGAGCGCCCCACCCCATCGGAGAGGAACCCCACCGTGAGCCATAGCACGACCACCCGCACCAACGACACCCTGATCGCCTCCGGCCTGGTGGAGCTCGCGCTCGGCGCGCTCACCGGCTGGCCGTACGCGCTCGCGATCGACGACCCCGACGGCGCGCGCCGCCTGGGCATCCGTTCGGTGCCGCGCCTGCGCCAGTGGCACCTCGACCTGATCGCGCTCGGCAGCCTCTCGGTGCTGATCGGCAGCGCCATCCCCGACCTGCCGCGGCGGATCGCGTGGCCGCTCGCGGTCGGGGCGTGGACCAACGCCAACGCGTTTGGCGCGCTCGCGCTGCGGCCGGAGCTCAAGCACCACCCCGCCTACAGAGCCGCGGCGGTCGCATCGTTTGCGACCGTCAGCTGGGGATGCGTCGGGCTCGCTGCGCTCGGGGTCGGGCGGCGACGCCGAGGGTGAGCGGCGGGCACCGGGCGGCCATCCACGGCGAGGGCTGCGCATTACACCTACCACCAGACGCTGGTGGTAGATCGACGCCTGGAGAGCCCACCGCGACCAACCCGCTCCGGCTCATGACAATCACTTCCCGAGTACGAGGCCGGCCTGGTGTTCATCTCCCACAGCGAACTCCTCGCCGCCGGCCTAACGGTGGTGATCGAAGAGAGCGCCTCAGGCCGGCTCGGCGATCCAGTGAGTGCGAACGCTCAAAAGCTCGCCAAGGCGCTCAGCAGCAGCGCCTGTGCGCGGGGATCGCGCCGGGCGGCCGTCCACGCCGAGGTATCGGCGACGACCGGCCCGCCCCGTCCCAGAGATCGACGCTCACGCGATGCTGGTCGGCGCGTTCATACGGTCGATGGCGTCCAGGTCCAGGTCGAACCTATCGCGGTCCATCATGGCGAACAGCGCCTCAGCCGCCGCGCGCCGATCGCGTCCAGCCTGCAGCTCCGCATCCGCCCCGACAACCGCCAGGCGACGCACCAGGGTCGCATCGCCCTCGTGCGTGCCGGTTGCCGCCCGTACCCGCTCCAACGCCGCCCCCAGCTCTGGATCGGCTGTCACTGCGATTCTGTGATGCTTGCTTGGCATAGATCTACTAATGTAGCTCGTAGGGGTAACTCCTTGCGCCGAAGGCACACCTGCGGGAAGCGGGTTTGGTACGCGACTCCAATGAGGGGGCTCACGAAGCCGCGGCGACCGCCCCCCGCCCCGCCACCGCCACCCCGTGGCGGATCAGGTCGGCGGCGCGCTCCGCGAGCGCGATCGTCGGGGCGTTGGTGTTGCCCCGGGGCACCGTCGGCATTACCGAGGCGTCCACCACGCGCAGCGCCTCCACCCCGCGCACGCGCAGGTCGGTGTCCACCACCGCCTCCGCGTCGGCGCCCATGCGGCAGGTGCCGACGGGGTGGTAGAGCGTGAACGCCTGCTGGCGGATGTGCGCGCGCACGTCGGCGTCGGAATCTGACGCGGGGACGTAGCGGGGACGGGTCGTGTACGGGGCGAGGGCAGGCTGGCTGGCGATCTCCGCCGTCACGCGCATGCCCTCGACCAGCCTCGCCATGTCCGACTCCTCCGCGAGGTAGTTGTGGAGGATGTAGGGCTTGGCCGTGGGGTCGGGGGTGAGCGGCAGCACGTACCCGCGGGAGGCGGGCGTCAGCACGCAGGGCGCCACGCCGAAGCCGTGCTCGGCCACCGGCTCGTCGACGTACATCGCGGGGGCGGCGTGGAACTGGATGTCGGGCGCGTCCAGGGCGGCGGAGGAGCGGATGAACCCGCCGGCCTCGGCGACGTTGGAGGTCAGCGGGCCGCGGCCCTCCCCGACGAACGCGGCGAGGTTGGCTTCCGTCAGCGGGTTGAACAGCGACACCGGCTCGTCGTGCGCCCACGTGAGCCCCGCGGCGGCGTGGTCCTGGAGGTTCTGCCCGACCGAGCGCAGGTCCTGCACGACGGGGATCTGCAGCATCGTGAGCAGCTCGCCCGGGCCGACCCCGGAGAGCATCAGCAGGTGGGGTGAGTTGTAGGCGCCGGCGCACACGATCGTCTCGCGCGTGGCGCGCAGCTCGTGCAGCTCCCCCAGCCGCGCGCCCTGCACGCCGACGGCGCGCTCGCCCTCGAACACCACGCGGTGCACCTGCATGTACGTCTCCACGGTGAGGTTCGGGCGGGCCATCGCGGGGTGCAGGTAGGCGACCGCGGCGGAGCAGCGCCGCCCGTCGCGCTGCGTGCGCTGGTAGCGCCCGAAGCCGTCCTGCGCGGGGCCATTGAAGTCCTCGTTGGCCGGCAGCCCCGCCTGCGCGCACGCCTCCAGGAAGGCGTCGGTGATCGGGTTGGGCGCGCGGTCCTCGCTCACCGTCAGCGGCCCCCCGGCGCCGTGCAGGGCCGAGGCGCCGCGCTCGTTGTCCTCGGCGCGGATGAAGTAGGGGAGCAGATCGTCGAAGCCCCACCCCTCGCAGCCCGCCGCGCGCCAGCCGTCGTAGTCGGCGCGGTTGCCGCGGATGTACACCATCGCGTTGGTGGACGAGGACCCCCCGAGGGTCTTGCCGCGGGGCAGGTAAATGCGCCGGCGATCGGCGTACGGCTCGGCCGTGGTCGAGTAGTCCCAGTCCACCTGCGTGCGGAACAGCGCGGGGAACGCGACGGGCACGTGGATGTTCTCGATCGTGTCGGGCGGGCCGGCCTCGATCAGCGCCACACTCACATCGGGATCCTCGCTGAGGCGTGCCGCCAGCACGCATCCGGCCGATCCCGCGCCCACGATCACGTAGTCGTATTCGGACATGCTGCCTCCCTCGTCGCCGCGCGCGGATTGCGCTTCTCAATGCTACTCCCCTCGATGTTCCGTTCGGTCGGCGGATCGGGGATGCTGTGCAGCCGGCGCATGCGCCGGCTGGCAGGCCGCGCATGCGCGGCCTGCTCCGGACCGTGCATGCACGGTCCGGCCGCCCGGCACATGTGCCGGGCGGGGCATCGCCGCATGCGGCGATGCCTTCCCAATTCGAGGAATCGGAAGGCCGCCCACCGCTTGAGCCACTCTCGCGATCTGCCGATGGTCCGGCATGGGACCCGACGCCGGCAGGGGGTCGTACGCCTTCAGGGTGGCTCCATTCGCGGCCGCGGCCGTGCTGGTGTGGGCTGCCGTGATCGTCGGCTCCTCGATCGACTGGGCGCTGTACGCGCTCTCCGTTGCGCTGCTGCTGCTCGCCGGGGCCGTGCGCTTCACGCCGTTCGGCCGGCGCTTCGAAGGAGCGCTCTCCTCGCTCGTGTTTCTCGGCGCCGTCGCGGTGCTGCGCGACTCGGCCGGCGGCAGCGGCTCGGGCGTGGCGGTCGTGTCGCTGATCCCCGTCTTCTACACGGCCCTCTACGGCCGCCGCCTGCGCTGGCTGTGCGCGGTGCTCGGCGGCGTGGCCGTGTTCTACCTCGCGCCGATCGTGCTGGTGGGGCCTCCCGCGTACCCGTCTTCGCAGTACCGCGCCGCGCTGCTGACGGTGCTCGTCGCCGCGATCATCGGCCTCGCCACACGCCGCCTGGTCAACGACGTTCGCCACCAAGTCGCCGAGGCGGTCGAGCGCGAGCGCATGTTGGGCCTCGTCAACGACGTCGTGCGCAGCCTGTTCGGCGGCGGCTCGCAATCGCGCCTGGAGGTGTGCGAGGCGGCCCGCACGATCGGCGCGGCCTCTATGGCCGTCTTGTACGAGCCCGTGCATGGCACGAGCGCGATGCGTGCCACGGCGATCTCCGGCGCGGACGCCGACCCGATCGAGATATCCACGCTGCGGCGTTCCGCCGTCACCGAAGCGTTCGCCTCCGGGCAGCCGCGCATGATCACCGAGGACGTCGAAGCGCACGTCGGCTCGCTCGAGCTGTGGGTCGCCGCCGGCCGGCCGGAGTCGATTCTCTACGAGCCGCTGTCGCGCGCGGGCGAGCCGGTCGGGGTGCTGGTGGTCGGGTGGCCGGCGAACGTCAAGGCGGAGGACCCGCGCGCCACCGTCGTCGCACTGCTCGCGCACGAGGCCGCCGCTGTGATCGCCAGCGCCGACGCGCTCTCCGAGCTCACCGACATGGCGAGCACCGACCCGCTGACGGGCCTGCCCAACCGCCGCGCCTGGGACGCGCGCGTCGCGGGCGCGCTCGCCGCCGGCCAGCGCTTCACGATCGCGATGTTCGACCTCGATCATTTCAAGGAGTTCAACGACGCCCACGGCCACCCCGCCGGCGACCGGCTGCTGAAGCAGACCGCCGCGGTGTGGCGCGAGCAGGTGCGCTCCGGCGATCTGTTGGCGCGGCTCGGCGGCGAGGAGTTCGGGCTGCTGCTGATCAACTGCGACACCGCGCGGGCCACAGAAGTGATCGAGCGCCTGCGCGGCCTCGTCTACCGCGACCAAACCTGCTCGGCCGGCTTCGCCTGCTGGCGGCCCGGCGAGTCGGCAGACGAGGTCCTGGCGCGCGCCGACGCAGCGCTGTACGAGGCCAAGGAGTCCGGGCGCGACCGGGTTTGCATGAGCGTCTGAGTTGTGCGCTTTGATGTGACGATGACCGTTCTGGCCAGCCTCGACTGGCCGACCGTCGCCTCGCTCGCCACCGCCGGCGGGACGCTGGTGCTCGCGATCGCCACGTTCGGCTCGGTGCGCTCCGCCAACCGCTCCGCGCGCGTGGCCGAGCTCGCGCTGCAGGAGCAGCGCCGGCCGGTGCTCGTCCAATCGCGCCTCGACGACCCGCTGCAGAAGATCATGTTCGTCGACGGCCACTGGGTGCGCGTGGAGGGCAGCCGCGCCGTCGCCGAACACATCGAGGGCACCGTCTACCTGGCGATGAGCCTGCGCAACGTCGGCTCCGGGATCGGTGTGCTGCAGGGGTGGGTCGTACGCACAGGGTTGCAAACCGGGCAGGTCCCCCACGCCGCCGAGGAGGATTTCCGCCGCCAGTCCCGCGACCTGTACATCCCCGCCGGCGACATCGGCCTGTGGCAGGGAGCGCTGCGCGACCCCACCGAGGACGCCCACACCCCGATCGCGGAGGCGGTGGGCCAGCATCAGACGATCACGATTGACCTGCTCTACTCCGACCAAGTCGGCGGCCAGCGCACGATCAGCCGCTTCATGCTGGCCCCCGTCGGCGATGACGGCTGGCTCGCCTCCGTCGGGCGGCACTGGTACCTCGACCGGGACGGGCCGCGGTGAGTTCGGCCCCGGCGTTCGCTGGCAGATCAGCGGCGCTGACGCGCCGGCCTCATCGCGCCGTTGAGTGCGCGATACGCGGGGTCGACCGAGACCCGCGGACGGAGCTGCCCTTGATGTGACAGACGGGGGCACAGACGGCTGTCTACCGAGATGGGAGACGACCTCATGGAATGTCCACAATATGCCGATCTGTGGATTTGAGATGGCAGTTCAACGCTCAACCGTGGGGGTAGACGAGATACGGGTGCCGGCGCCGCCGTCCGCTGTGGTGGAGCAGCCCGCGGACGATCTGTGTTGCCTCGGCGCGGCGCTGAAGGCGCGCGCCGAGGAAGTGCTCGAGCGGACAGTCGCGCACACCTCGGGAACGGGCCACGACGTCGACGCCGTGGTGCAGGGCAGCTTCGAGCGGATCAGCAGGAGCTCCACGATCGCCGTGGCCCGCTGGATGGCGGGAGAGGGCATGGAGGTGGCGATCGAGGCCGGCCAGGAAACCTGGCTGATCTTCGGCGAGCTCGCCGCCCAGCGTGCGGCGACGCTTGACGAGGTCACCAGGCGCTGCTTCTGGTGGCGCAACGTGATGGCCGAGGTGTTGCGCGAGAGCGCCGCCCAACTGGACGTCTCGCCCGAGGCGCTCTCGCAGGCGCTGAACATTCTGCAGCTGAGCCTCGAGTTCAGCCTGCTGCGGATGTGCGAGTGCTTCGAGCAAGAGCGTCAACACACCGATGAGGAGCTCACGCGGCGCGAGGAGGAGCTCTCCTTCCTGGCCACCCACGACCCGCTGACCGGCCTGCCCAACCGGACGTTGATCCTCGACCGCGTCGAGCAGCTGCTCGTGCGCTCGCGGCGCAGCCAGACGCCGACGGCGGCGCTGTTCATCGACCTCGACAACTTCAAGTCCATCAACGACACGCTCGGCCACGGCGTCGGCGACGAGCTGCTGCAGGCGGTCGCCGCGCGGCTCGACGGCGTGATCCGCGGGTCCGATGCGCTGGGGCGCCTCGGCGGGGACGAGTTCGTCGTGATCTCCGAGGACCTCTCGCTGGAGGCCGGACCGGAGCTGATCGCCGAGCGCCTGCTCGACGCGCTCAAGCAGCCGTTCAAGCTCGGAGCGGACAAGGCGACCCGCGTGACCGTGACGGCGAGCATCGGCATCGCGATCGGGGAGCACATCTCGGCCGAGGAGCTCCTGCGCGACGCGGACATCGCGATGTACCGCGCCAAGTGGGACGGCAAGAATCGCCACGTCGTGTTCGAGAGCGGCATGCAGGACACCGTGCAAAAGCGCATGGAGCTCGAGATGGACCTGCGCGAAGCGCTCGCCAACGGCGAGTTCTTCCTCGCCTACCAACCCACGCTCGACCTCAGCGACATGAGCCCCAACGGGGTGGAGGCGCTGATCCGCTGGCGCCACCCGGTGCGCGGCATCGTGCAGCCCAACGATTTCATCCCGTTGCTGGAGGAGACGGGGCTGATCGTGGAGATCGGCAGGTGGGTGCTCGACGAAGCCTGCCGCCAGGGCGCCGCGTGGCGGGCCAGCGGGTATCCGATCAGCATGGCCGTAAACGTCTCCGGACGCCAGCTCGACACCGATCAGCTCGTGGGCGAGATCGAAAGCGCGCTCTCCCACAGCGGCCTGGACCCTGGAGCACTGACGATCGAGATTACTGAGACCACGCTGATGCGCAACATCGAGGCGACCGCTCGCCGGCTCGCGGCGATCAAGCAGCTGGGCGTGCGAATCGCGATCGACGACTTCGGCACCGGCTACTCCTCACTCGCCCACCTCCAGCGCTTCCCCGTCGACGCGCTGAAGATCGACCGCTCCTTCATCTCCGGCCTGAAGCACAACAAGGAGGGCGAAACGCTGATCCACACACTCGTGCAACTCGGCAAGGCGCTTTCGATCGAGACCTTCGCCGAGGGCATCGAGCAGCAGCAGGAGCTCTCCCTGCTGCGCGACGAGGACTGCGACAGCGGGCAGGGCTTCCTGTTTGCGCGGCCGCTCGATGTGGCCGCGACCGAGGCGTTTCTTCAGAGCTGCAGTGCGCCTGCTTCGGCGTAGGGCGCCGCACATGTGAAGGCCGAGCGTGGGACATGCGCCACGCGTCGGAGTGGCCGGGACAAGGCCAGGGCCATCAGCGATCACCGGGGAGACACGGATGACGGCGTCTCATGAAGTTGCCGAACAGCGGCGCCGTGTACGCATACACGCCGTGTTCGTCACGGTACACGAGGTTGTCAGCGATGAGACGGTTCAAGCTCACCGCGAGCGCGCCCGTCGTCCTCGTGTCCGCCGCGTCAAGGGCGACCTTCGTGAAGCCCTCGCCGCCGAGCGATGCGGCGACGCGCACCGTGCGCTGGTCGGCTCTACGGGCGTCCCGATAGCGGGGCTCGAAAAACTCGTTGTCAAGGCTGCGCTGGATTGCGGGCCGCTCGCGCTCGTATAACTCATGAGTGATCGAATCCAGGCTGTCGAGGTCCGCGGCGTCCCACAACGCCTCGCCGAACCACTGGACGAAGTACGGGTAGCCACTCACGTCGCCGGCGACCCGCTCCGCAACGCCATCGGCGTAAGCGATCGTGTCGGCTGGGCGTACGAGCGCCTGCGCTGCCGCGCTGAGCGACCCGGGCGACGCCGGGATGAGGGGCAGATTCCCAACCTCCCCAGCCCGGAACAACCGCTCGGCGTTGCTGCGCGCCGCGTGGATATTCGCGGTCAGTGGCTGCAATCCACATAGCACGAGCATCACCGGCAGGGGCTCCTCGTCCTCGTCCTGCACTGCGACCATCGCCGACAGGAGCGCGCCGAGCGGATATTGGTGCTTACCCGGTCGATCGTGGACGCTGTGCGCCTCATCAAACAACAACGCGACGCCGCGGCCCTGGGAACGGGCCACGGACCCTACCTCGGTGAGGGCGACGCGCAGGCGATCCTCCAAAATCGACTTCGTGGGCCGTGGGACGCCCGGCCCCACCGACACGGTCACTTCCCCGCCGATCTGCACCTGCACCTGACCGATCGCCGTCAACGCCGACGAAACGCCCTTCTTCATCCTTGCCTTGACGCTCAACGACTCGACGGCCTCCCGCAAATACTCGGAGATCGCGGTCGCAAAGTCAGCCTCCTCCCGCAGTCGCGGCCCCCAGTCGCGGCGCACCACGACCCAATCTCGACGCTTTGCCAGCCGCTCGTATTCCTTCAACAGAACCGTCTTGCCGACGCCGCGCAGCCCCGTAATCCTCAAGTTGCGCCGCTTCTCCGGGTAATCCTCCAACAGTCGCTCGAACAAGCGAATCTGGTTCTCTCGGCCCGCGAGGTATGGGGGCCTGGTGCCCACTCCGGGACTGTAAGGATTCCTGGCCACGCGTAGAGAATACCAAACCTTACAAGCCCTTACAAGACCTTACAAGACCTTACAGAAATCTGTAAACTTTAGTATATGTGGTGCTAGTTGTCCGAGTACACAGCGCGCTCCTACCACCGGTGAGGAACTCCTCGATCTCTTCGACGATCGCATCGCTGTCACCGACAAACGGAAGGGAGTCGATTCCATCCAGCTCGATGTGACGGGCTCCCGGGATGTGCTCGGCCAGGTAGCGCGAGTGGCGTGGGTCCCAGGCGCTGTCGCCGGATCGGTGTATGACTATGCTAGCTTCGCCGCTGCGCGCGTATCGCGTGACGGGAGCCATGGGGTCGTTACCTCACCACGGTGGACGGAGCCCGTCGAACATCGGGAAGTGGCGAACGTTGAGCGTCCACAGCTCCAATCCATTCACAAGTGCCGAAGCCGCAACGCAATAATCCACGGCATCGATCCCAGAATGGCTGCGGGCATAGCGCCGCGCGAGGGCGTCTGCCTGCTCGGTGACGGCGTCGTCGACCGCCAGCCACCGCAGAACCCCCACCAGCGCGTCAGTGGCTCTTCGCTCGGCGGGGCGCACTCCGATCGAGAGCTCGATCCGCGTGAGGACCGACGCAGCCACGACCTCCTCGCGTTCGAGCGCCGAGCGCAACAGCTCGCGCGCCGGTTGCACCCCACGCAGGTAGTCGACGAGCACCGAAGTGTCGAGCAGTGCGCTCACCCGGTCGCGCGAAGCCTGCGGGCCGTGCCCGTGCGAACCCTCTCCACGAACTCCGCGCCACTCTCGCCACGATGCGCCCACGCGCCGAAGGCGCTGTCGAGCAACCGCAGCCGCTCGGCCTGCGACACATCCTCATAGCGCTCGTCGAGCGCACGGCGGACAAGCTCGGCCAGCGAATGACCGCTCCGAGCCGACTCGTCTTTCAGGCGTGCGTACTGGGAATCGGTCAACGTGATCTGGGTACGGTGCATGGTGATGTAGTGCTACATCATGGCATCAGACGGGCGTATCTGCAGGCAGGCCCACCAATTGGGCGCTGCGCTCCCACAGACCCTCGGCGAGCGTGTCGTCCTGGGCCTGAGCGCTGGGCGCGAGCACCTTCTCGTCCTGGACGTACTCGCCGGTGAGAGCGCCCGCCTCATCGGACGTCGCAAGCCAGACGAGCGAGCGGGCGCCGCGCTGCGGCGAGCGGAAGAAGGGCCCGCCGAGCGTGGTGAGCACCTTCCAGATCCCGTTTTCGTTCTTGCCGAAGCCGGTGCGCACGACGCCCGGGTGAAAGCAGTTGGCGTGCAGCTCCGGCGCGCGCCTGGCGAGCTCGCGCGTGAAGAGGATGTTGCAGAGCTTTGTGGTTCCGTACACGCGCATCGCTGAGTAGGCCTTCTCGGACTGCAGGTCCCCGAGATCCAGGAGTCCTGACTTGTGCGCGTCGGATGCCGTGGTCACGACGCGGCCGCCGTCCAGACGATCGCGCAACAGGTTGGTGAGCAGGAACGGCGCGAGATGGTTCAGCGCGAAGGTCTGCTCGAACCCCTCGGAGGTCTCCTTGCGCGAGGCGAACAGCGCCCCGGCGTTGTTGGCCAGGACGTCGATGTGCTCGTAGCGCTCGCGCACCTCCTCCGCGAGCGCCCGCACGTCGGCCATCAGCATCAGGTCGGCGACGTGCTCGTGGACCGGCGCGCCCCCGCCGGTCGCCTTCGCCTCCCGCGCGAGCGTCTGTACGCGCTCGGGATCGCGACCCACGAGCGCGACCTCCACACCGTCGCGAGCGAGCTCGATCGCGGCCGCACGGCCGATCCCGCGCGTGGCCCCCGTGAGCAGGACGAGCGTCATGGGGTGGGACTCTACCGTCCTGGCTGTCCTGTGCTGCAACCGCCGAGCGCGGACATGTGACGGCACGGGTACACAGTGCCCGGTCGCCGGGCACGGAGGCCCGGCGACATTGCGCGCCTCTTCCACACCCCGTCACGCGGACGATCCCATATGCCCACTGTGGTTGTCGATACGACGCTCGGCACTAACCGTACGATTCCGTACACTTACGTACTGATCTGCTACCATCCAGCTGTGGCAACGCTCAAAGCTGAGGAGATCCGGATACCCCGTCGGGCTCGGGAGGCGGTTGCCCACCATGAGGAGGTCGTGGTCTTCAACCGGGAGCGACCGGCCTACGTCATCGTTCATCCCGACGACCATCGGCTGACGGCTGCCTCGCGTCGCGGCCGGCCCCTGCGGGACGCGCTGGCGCTGCTCACGCAAGCAGCGCCGCCCGATCCGGCGTTCGCCGAGGACATGGAAGCGGTGCTCCGCGCCATCGGGCCGGCGCCGGCCGATCCGTGGGCACAGTCCTAGACACCACCGTCTTCATCGAGCTCGAGCGGGCCATGCGCGGCCTACCCGCCGAGCGGGCCATGACGGAGGTCGCCGAGCGCTTGGAGGCGCAGCTGGGAGCGAACGAGGAGGTGGCAATCGCCGCGATCACCGCCTCGGAGTTGCTGCACGGGGTACACCGAGCCACCGCTGAGCATCGTGGAAGACGTGCAGCGTTCGTCGAGGGCGCACTCGCGGCATTCCCGACGCTTTCCTTCGACCTTCTGGTGGCGCGGGTCCACGCAAGACTGTGGGCCGGCTTGGCCTCATCCGGGGCTGAAGTCGGTGCCCACGATCGCCTTGTCGCCGCCACCGCCATCTCCGCCGGCTGGCGCGTCGGGACAGCCAACACCCGTCACTTCGAGCGCATCCCCGGATTGGACACGACGCCCCTCCTGATGAGCTGATTGCGGATCGCGGGCCGTCCCTACCCGCAATCCACATTCCTAGTTAAGTCTGATAAGGTCCAAGTCTAGCTTATAGTTAGATTGCGACAGCGTAGGAGGTCACTCAATCTGCCCGTCCATCGATACTGACGATGAGGTTTTCGAGGTCATCAAGAAGAACGCGGAGCCGTTCGTCGATACGCCCAACACTGTTCTACGCCGTCTTCTCGGCATCGATCGAGTAAAGGCTGCCGGCAAGGCCAGTAAAACTGCTCGCGCTGCACCCGGAACGCTTTTGCCCGAGTCGGAATATGAGATCCCAATTCTGCGTTGCCTGGAGGAGCGCGGAGGGAGAGCGCCAAGCCGTGAGGTCGTTGAAGCTGTTGGCCAAACATTGGGCGACAAGCTCACTGAGCTAGACAAGCAGCCGCTGAAGTCGGGCGACATACGCTGGGAGAATCGGGTGGCCTTTGTACGACTTCGCCTGGTCGAACGGAGTGAGCTTGTCAAGAAGTCACCAAGGGGAACGTGGGAGATCAGCGACAAGGGACGTGAGCGGCTGCGCTCCAAGACATGAGCCCCGAAGAGCGCCCCGGCCCACTCGGAATCCTTGACGGCTACTTCGCGGCTGCGAGGATCGCCCATGAGTATGTCTTCGATCTGCACCGCGAGCTCGTGGAGCTTGACGCCGCCGACCACCACACTCGCGAACTTCTGCACGAGGCGACAGTCGTGGTGCTTGATCGAATGCCAGAGCTGACTCGCCGACTGCGCGGTACGGAATACGAATGGGCTGAGCAAGAGCTGCTGGATCCGCCGGCTGCCAAACGCTCGATCGAGCGTTTGGACGGCGAAGTCGCAGAGCTCGTGCCGGCGCTCGCAGCGCTGCGCGCTCGACAGAATCAGATCGTCGCCGAGCTGCTCGATCGCGTCAGCCGAGCCCGCTAGCGCTCAGGCTCAGGCCGACAGCCGCGCGGTCGCTGCGTGCTCGTAGCGCTCTGCGAGTGCCAACGCAGCGTCGCGTATCCCCTTCACGTCGCTCTGCTCAGCCTCAGCGCGCAGAACATGCGCGCGTGCACGCAGTTGCTCCGCACTCTGCGTGCTGTCATGCAGTCGACGCTCCATCGCGTCGGCAAGCCAACGATCATCGTCCTGCAAGACAGGCCACGGTCGAACGTCCATGAGATAAGTGTATCCGTGAGGGGGACCGTAGATGCCGAAGACGTAGCGGGCCGATCTCACGTGCAAGCGGTTCGACTACCGTCAAGGGCACGCCGGGGAATCCTCTGAAAGTCGGTGTGGATGGAGCCAACCAGGCTCGCTCCGCAGAGTGCGCTCACACGCCGGCCAGCACCCGCGCCCGCCGGCGCGCGGCGTGCACGGCTTCGGTCAGGGCCGCGATGTCGTAGGCGCCGTAGTGACGGCGCCCGTTGATGAAGAAGGTGGGCGTTCCCGACACGCCGCTTTCGTCGGCGCTCACCACGTCTTCGCTGACCCGCGACGCATACTCGCGGCGGCGCACCTCCTCCAGCAGGCGCTCGGCGTCCAGTTCGAGCTCTGCGGCATATGCGGTGAGCTGCGTCGATCGCAGCTCACCCTGGTGGCGCAGCAGGATGTCGTACATCTCCCAGAAGCTGCCCTGCGCGGCTGCCGCCTCCGCGGCCTCGGCCGCCATCTGCGCGTACGGGTGGACGTCGTTGAGCGGCAGGTGCCGCCACACGTAGCGGACCTCGTCCTCGAACGACGACAGCAGCTCGCGGATCGCCCCCTCCGCCTGGCCGCAGTAGGGACACTCGAAGTCGCCGTACTCCAGGAGCGTCACCAGCGCGCCGGTGGGACCGCGAATGTGGTCGCGCTCGGGATCGACGTCTTCGGAGAGATCGAGGATGTCCGCGGCGGTGCTCGCGAGCTGGCGCGCTCTCACCCCCGCCGGCAGTCGCCGGACGATGCGCAGCACCGTCCAGCCGACGAGCGGCGCCACCACGACCGAGCCGAGCGCGCCCAGCTTGGCCTCGTCGAGTCGCTCGCCGGTGAAGGCGAGGCTCGCGATCAGCAGCGACACCGTGAAGCCGATCCCCGCGAAGGCGCCGCCGGCCGCCAGCAGCGGCGAGCTCAGCGGCGAGCGCGGCCCGCGCAGCGCCGGTCTGGACACCAGCCACGAGGCGCCGGCGATGCCCAGCGGCTTGCCGGCGACGTAGCCGACGAGGATCCCCAGGGTGATCGGCGAGCTGAGCGCATGTTCGAGCAGCCCGCCCGTCAGCTGGACGCCGGCGTTGGCGAGCGCGAACAGCGGCACCACCGCGTAGCTCGTCCACGGGTGCAGGGTGTACTGCAGCCGCTCGTTGGGTGAGATCGCCTGAATCACCCCCTGCTGCGCCGAGCGCGCCAGCTCCGGGGTGGGCTGCTCGCGGAACGAGCGCGCCAGCGTGGTCGCACGCTCCAGATCCTCGCGCGAGGGCGGGTAGGCGCTGGTCGCGAGGCCGACGAGGAGCCCCGAGATCACCGGGTCGATGCCCGACTCGAACATCGCGACCCACAGGCCGACGGCGAGCACGACCGACACCGGGCGCAGCCACGGCGGCGCACGACCGAGCAGCAGCAGGCCGCCGAGCAGGGCCACCGCCACCGCCAGCGCGAGGATCGAGACGTGTGTCGTGTAAACGATCGCGATCACCGCCAGCGCGCAGAGATCGTCGACCACCGCCAGCGTCAGCAGGAAGACGCGCAGTCGCGTGGCCGCCCGCGGGGTGAGCAGCGCCAGCGCGCCGAGCGCGAACGCGGTGTCCGTCGACATCGCCGCCCCCCAGCCGTGCGCGCCGGCGCCGCCGGCGTTGAACGCCAGGTAGATCCCCACCGGGATCGCCATGCCCCCGAGCGCGGAGAACAGTGGAATCGCGACGCGCCGGCGCTCGCGCAGCTCGCCGAGGTCGAGCTCGCGCTTGGCCTCCAGCCCGACGACGAGGAAGAAGAACGTCATCAACCCCTCGTTCACCCACTGGCGCAGGTCCATCGAGATTCCGCCGCCGCCGATCCTGATCGAGAGCGTCGTGCTCCACAGCGAGTCGTAGGAGTGCGACCAGGACGAGTTGGCCCACACCAGCGCGAGCACCGTCATCCCCGCCAGCACGATCGCGCTGCCGGTTTCGGTGCCCAGGAAGTCACGCACCGGCGCCGCCAGGTTACGGGCCCAGGCAGTGCGGCCGGGGTCTGTCGCGGCTTCTCGCTCGCGCGCCATCACCGGCCCGATTATCGCTGCGCGCAGCACCGAGCGCCCACTCACCTGGTACTACCAGCGGTGATAGCGTTGATGAGCTGATGCGAGCCCGAGTACAGGGAAGCTGGCAGGGGTCGCGATAGTGAGCGCAGTCGCATCCCCTCCGACCCCACCCGCGACGGAGCGCGGCGCGCAGGTCAACCTGCGCCTGGTGTTCGCCGGGCTGCTGCTCGTGATGTTCCTGGCGGCGCTCGACCAGACGATCGTCGCGACGGCGCTGCCGACGATCGTCGGGGATCTCGGTGGGCTGAACCACATCTCGTGGGTGGTCACCGCCTACCTGCTCGCGCAAACGGTGGTCACGCCGCTGTATGGCAAGCTCGGCGACCTGTATGGACGCAAGATCGTGCTGCAGAGCGCGCTGCTCGTGTTCCTGGCCGGCTCGGCGTTGTGCGGGCAGAGCCGCAGCCTCGATGAGCTGATCGCCTTCCGCGCGCTGCAGGGTCTCGGCGGCGGTGGGCTGATGGTCAGCGCGCAGGCGGCGATCGGCGACGTCGTGCCGCCGCGCGAGCGGGGCCGCTACACCGGCCTGTTCGGCGCGGTGTTCGGCCTGGCCAGCGTCGCCGGGCCGCTGCTCGGCGGGTTCCTCACGACCAACCTCAGCTGGCGCTGGATCTTCTACGTCAACCTGCCGCTCGGCGTGGCCGCCCTGTTCGTGCTCGCCGCCACGCTGCCCGCCGCCTCCGAGCGCGTGCACCACACGATCGACTACCTCGGCACCGCGCTGCTCGCGGCGGGGCTGTCCGCGATCGTGCTGGCGGCGTCGCTCGGCGGCACCACCTACGCGTGGGGCTCATCCACGATCGTCGGGCTGTGGGCCGCCGGGGTGGCAACGCTGGCGGCCTTCCTCGTGTGGGAGCGCCACGCGCGCGAGCCGATTCTGCCGCCGCGCCTGCTGCGCAACCGCGTGTTCGCGGTGACCAGCGCCGTCGGCTTCGTGGTGGGGTTCGCGCTGTTCGGGGCGGTCACCTACCTGCCGCTGTTCCTGCAGGTCGTGAAGGGCGCCTCCCCGACCGGCTCGGGGCTGCAGCTGGTGCCGCTGATGGGCGGCCTGCTGATCACCTCGATCGCCTCCGGGCAGGTGATCACGCGCACCGGCCGCTACAAGGCCTTCCCGATCGCCGGCACCGCGGTGATGACGCTGGGCCTGTACCTGCTCTCGACGATGGACTCGACGAGTGGCAGGGGGCTGATCTTCGTGTTCATGTTCGTGCTCGGGTTGGGGCTGGGGATGGTGATGCAGGTGCTGGTGCTCGCCGTGCAGAACGCCGTCGAGTACTCCGACCTGGGCGTGGCCACCTCGGGCGCGACGCTGTTCCGCTCGATCGGCGGGTCGCTCGGCACGGCGACGCTCGGGGCGATCTTCGCCAACCGCCTGCGCGATGAGCTGCAGAGCGATCTACCCCCGGGCGCGGCGGCGCACACCACCACCAGCGGCGAGGTCGACCCGGCGCAGATCGCGCACCTGCCGCCGGCGCTGCACACCGGCTACCTGCACGCGTTCACCGGCTCGCTGAGCGGCGTGTTCCTCGCCGCCGCGGGCTTCGCCGCTGTGGGGTTCGTGCTGTCGTGGTTCATCCGCGAGCTGCGGCTGCGCGAAACCGTCGCCACCGGCGATCTCGGCGACACCTACGCCACGCCGCGCGAGGGCGACTCGCTCGCGGAGATCGTCAACAAGCTCGGGCGCCTCGACCGCCGCGAGGGAGCCCGGGAGATCGTTGTGCGCGTGGCGGCCCGCGCCGGCGTGGATCTCGCCCCGGCGGCGTGCTGGCTGCTGGCGCGGCTCAGTGAGGACCACACCCCCGACCTCGCCACGCTCGCCGCCCGGTACGACATCGACCTCGACACGCTGACAGCCGCACACGAGGAGCTGGCAGGCAAGGGCCTGATCGGCCTGTCGACGGACGGCGATCCCTCAGCCGAGGCGCTGACGGCCGATGGTCATGCAACGCTCGAGCGCCTGATCGCCACGGGCGAACAGCGCCTGTCGGACCTGCTCGAGGGTTGGCGACCGGAGGAGCACGAGGAGCTCGCGCGCATGATCTGCACGCTCGCGCAGCAGTTCTTCATCGACGCGCCGAGCCTATGCGCGCCGGTCGGCGCGGTTGCATCCGTACCGTGACCCCGGGCATGGATATGTCTGACGAGCGTCCCGTCCTGATCCTCACCGGAGCCCCGGGCTCGGGCAAGACCACCGTGGCCCGGCTCCTCGCCGCCAAATCAGAGCGCGCCGTGCATATCGAGTCCGATCGGTTTTTCCATTTCATCCAATCCGGCTACGTCGAGCCATGGAAGCCCGATGCTCACGAGCAGAACACAACCGTGATGAACATCGTTGCCAACGCAGCGTCGGGCTACACCAAAGCCGGCTATTTCACAATCATCGATGGGATCGTCAGCCCGAGGTGGTTCCTGCAGCCGGCGCGAGACTCACTGCGCGCCGCCGGCCACACCGTCGCCTACGCCGTGCTGCGGGCGCCACTGCCCGTCTGCCTGTCGAGGGCCAGGGCCCGAGCTCCAGACCGGCTATCCGATGCGACCGTCATCGAACGCCTCTCGCGCGATTTCATGGATCTCGGTCCGCTCGAGACGCACGTGATCGATACCGGCGCGCAGACCGCCGAGGCTGTGGCCGATGCACTCAACGAACTGCTGCAGACCAATCGGTTGGATATTTGATCGCCATGCAAACCGGCCACCGCGAGACGGAGCACGATGGGCACCCGGAATCGAAGCGGCAGCCGATGACGCAGGGCGTCTCAGATCTCGAGCACGCGACGCGTGTCGCGCCAGAGGGCGACGGGTATGTCGCACAGCTCTCAGAGGAGTGGGAGATATGGGGCCCCAACGGCGGCTATCAGGCACGGTCAAGCCGCACGATCGACATACTCCCGTAGCGCGATTCGCGCAATCTCGCTGACAGAGCGGCGCTCCTCGCGAGCGCGTGCTTTCAGTTCGGTGGCCAACTGTGGATCAACCCGCACCTGGACACGGGGTGACACCCCGGAGGGACCACCAAGGGAAGGCCGACCAACCATGACGCGTGTGGCCTTGCTGAGGTCGTAGCCGCGTTCGGCCTCATCGGCCAGCGCCTCGATGTCCTCCCCGGACAGCTCGTCGCCGCCAGCAGTCTTGACCTTCTTCATTTCCTCGCCTCCTCGTACTGCTTCCTGTACTTGTTGCGTAGCGGCATGGCGTGGATCACGAGCAAATCCCCGTCCTCGAGCTCGACGGCCATGACCTCCAAGACCTGCCCTGTTGCGTCCGCGCCAAGATAGACGAGGCGTATCGAGCGCGAGCCCGGCTCACCGGCAGGCGCGGCCTCCTCGAAGCGAACGGTGCAGTGATCGATGACATGCCGGATTCGATCCTTGGATATGCGGTGGCGAGTCGCGGAGCGAGCAAAACGCACCCCGGGAACGCTACTGAGCATAGCATTTTTGTCTGACATAATATGACGCCTTCGGTGATTTCAAAGCCGGCTCTGCTGAGCCAACGGATCGCTCGATGATCCACCCCGGTTGGGACGGTACGCTCGCGCACTCCCACAAACGCCGACACACCGTGGCTGCCCGCGTCGCTTTGCAAGCCGCGACTCACTCGCTGGCCAGCGCGCCCAGGATGTCCAGGCGCGCGGCGCGGCGTGCGGGGGCCTGCGCGGCGAGCACTCCGGCGAGCGCGGCGACCACGAGCAGCACGACGAGCGTGCCCACGGGCACGGAGAGCACGTAGCCCGAGCCCGACAGCGCCAGGGTGGTGACGAGGATCGCCCCCACCACCCCGATCGCCAGCCCGAGGACGCCGCCGATCATCGCGGTGATCAGCGACTCGTAGCGGATCATCTGGCGGATCTGGCGACGGGAGGTGCCGATCGCGCGCATCATCCCCAACTCGTGGGTGCGCTCGTAGATCGAGAGCACCAGCGTGTTGACGATGCCGAACAGCGACACAACCACCGACAGCGCGAGCAGCACGTAGACGAGCAGCAGGAGTTGGTTGACTTTGCTGTTCTGTTCGCTGGTGTACTGCGCCGCGGTCTGCGCGTGAGCCTGCGGGAAGCTGTGGCGTAGCAGCGCGTGGATGGAACCGTCTACCGCGGTGCCGTCCGCACCGGGGGTGTAGGCGACGAAGTCCACCCCGTCTTCGCGCTGCCCGAACGCCGCGCGCGCCAGCGAGCGCGAGATCGTGAGGTTGGAGAGCAGGCCGATCACTTCTTCCTTGACCACGCCCGCGATCGTCAACGTCACCCTGTGCCTGGATGGCGTCAGCACCGACAGGCGCTGCCCGACGCGCAGGTGGTGGGCGCTCGCGAACTTCTCGCTGACGATCGTGCCCCGCTGCCCGAGCGCCGCGAGCGTCGCCGCCGAGCCGTGTTCCCATTCGATCTTGTACATCTTCCCGAACGATTCGGGCTCGATCGCGGTCACGCGACTTTCTTCGTCGATCACCGGCGCGCCCGGCTGGGAGAGGTCGCGCACCCTGGCTTTGGTGAAGGCGATCGCGGTGACGGTGCCCACACCGTGGATCGTCCTCAGCGCCGGCGCCACCACCGCGGGGATGCCCCCTTGACCTTGAGTGTTCTGCACGATCAGGTTGCCCGCAAACGAGCGACTGACCGCGCGGTCGATCGTCGCGTTGGTGCCCGCGGCGAGCACTGAGATGAAGGCGACCAGCCCGAGCCCGACGGTCAACGCGAGCGCGGTCACGAGCGTGCGGCCGGGCTGGCGGGTCGAGTTCTCGCGCGCGAGGCGGGCAGTGATCCCGCGCCAGCTCACCAGCCAGCCGATCGCGCCGGCCAGCGCCGGCACGACGCGGTGGTGGCGGGCCGGGCGCTCACCGGGCCGCCGCAGCCGCGCCCACAGACGCCAGGCGCGCACGGCGAGCACCACCAGGACCAGTAGCGCGATACCGCCGCCGACGACGACTCGCAACGCCACCACAACCACGAGGTACAGCGCGAAGCGGAGCATCAGCGCCCGCCTGGTGGGCAGCGGCCGGGGCGGGATCTGCACGCCCTCGCGCATCGCCGCGATCGGCGGCACGCGTGTGGCGCGCAACGCCGGGAAGAAGCCCGCGAGCACCGTGACGGCGATCCCCACGCCGAGCGAGACGATCACGGTGCGCGCCTCCAGCACCGTGCCGTTGTCCGGCAGGTCGGCGCCGAACGCCTTGAACAGCCCGTCGAGCGCCGGCGCCAGGGCGATCCCGCCGAACAGCCCGATCACCGCCCCCACGACGCCCAGCAGCAGCCCTTCCTCGACGACCGCGCGCATGATCTGCCCGCGCGAGGCGCCGAGCGTGCGCAGCAGGCCGAACTCGCGGGTGCGCTGGGCCACGGTGATCGAGATGGTGTTGAAGATGATGAACGCCCCCACGACGAGCGCGACGTAGGCGAAGATCAGCAGGAAGGTGCGCAGGAAGCCGAGCTCTTCTTCGAGGTTGGCGGTCTGGTTGGCGGCTTCTTCGGCGCCGGTGCGCACCTTCAGCGTTGCCGGCACCACGGCGCGGATGCGGGCGGCCAGTTCCGTGGGTGCGGTGCCGGGCCGGGCAGCGACGTTGATGCTGTCGTATACCCCCGGTTCGCCCGCGACGTACTGTGCCTGGCTGGGGATCAGGATCACGACGGTCGTGCCGCCGAAGGATTCGCTGCCCGCGAACTTGGCGATGCCGGCGATCGTGTAGCGGCGCGCCGGCGAGCGGCCCGCAATCACGATCTGCCGGCCGAGTCGCAGATGGTTGCGCTTGGCGCTCGCCTGGTCGATCGCGACCTCGCCGGCGGTACGCGGCAGGTGGCCCTGCGTCGCGGTGAAGGCATCGAAGCGCGGCGGCTGCAGGGCATCGACGCGCCCCGGCGCCCCGCCGCTGGTGAGCCGCTTGCCGCTGGTCGTGAGCAGTGCCGCCTGGCTGGAGATGGCGCCCGAGGCCGCCGCCACGCCGGGCACCGCGCGCACCTGGGCGAGCGTTGCCTGGTTGAGCACGGAGACTTCCGAGCCGCCGAGCGTTTCCTTTTCGGTCACGACGACCGCCTTGTTTGCGTAGGCCGTGTCGAAGACTTCCGCGAACGCATGGTTGATCGTGTCGGTGAGGATGTAGGTACCGGCCATCAGCGCCACGCCGAGCGCAATCGCGACGGCCGTCAGCAGCACGCGCAGCTTGCGCTGCACGAAGCCGCGCAGCACCAGCTTGAGCATCAGCCGCGACCTCGATTGAACATCAGCCGCGACCTCGACGTACTGACCCATGGCGGCCCCGGGTCATCCCCACAGGCGCCGGACGCTTGACCGGCACCGTCCCACAACATCAGCCCACGGCCTTCATCAAATCCAGCGCCTGCTCGGCGCTGCCGGCCTCGCCGTCGTGCACGATCCTGCCGTCGGCCAGCACCAGCAGCCGGTCGGCGAACGACGCCGCGTGGGCGTCGTGGGTGACCATCACGACCGTCTGCTCGAAGTCGTCGACGGCGTGGCGCAGCAGCTGCAGGACGTCGCCGGAGGATTTGGAGTCGAGGTTGCCGGAGGGCTCGTCGGCGAACACCACCGCGGGACGCGAGATCAGCGCCCTGGCCACCGCGACACGCTGCTGCTGGCCGCCGGAGAGCTCCGCGGGACGATGGCTGAGCCGGTCGCGGATGCCGACCGTGTCCACAAGCCGGTCGAACCACTCACGGTCGACCTCGCGCCCGGCGATCGACAGCGGCAGCAGAATGTTCTCCTCGGCGTTGAGCACCGGCAGCAGGTTGAACGTCTGGAAGATGAAGCCGATGCGATCGCGGCGCAGTTGCGTGAGCGCACGGTCGTCCAGCGCGGTCAGCTCGACCCCGCCGACGCTCACCGTCCCCGAGGTCGGGCGATCGAGGCCCGCGAGCAGGTGCATGAGCGTCGACTTGCCCGACCCCGACGGGCCCATGATCGCCGCGAAGCGCCCGGTCGGGAAGTCCACCGTGACCCCGGCCAGCGCGTCGACAGCCGCCTCGCCCTCGCCGTAGCGGCGGGCCAGATCCCGCGCCTGCACGATCGTCCGAGCACCATTCTGGGCGGCGTCCCCGTTTTCGGGCTCGGGGCCCATCCCCGAGTTGTCCGTGAGCATGGCCATTACGATACGCGCCCGCCAGTGCGATGGTCGCCCATTCCGCGGGATCGGCCCGGCCTACTGCAACACACGCTCCCGGCGCCGCGCGACCCCGGGGCGCCACCAGTTGAGGTCGCCGAGCAGTCGCATCAGCGCCGGCACGAGCAGACTGCGCACGATCGTGGCCATACACTCTGCGCGAATGGCAGATCGAACGGAGGCAGAGGGCTCGCTGGCGCTGATTCCGCTCCCGGCGATCCAGCAGCGGATCATGGTCGTGCGCGAGCGCCATGTCATGCTCGACGAGGATCTGGCGGTACTCTACGGGGTGGAGACACGGCGCCTGATCGAGCAGGTCAAGCGGAACATCGATCGGTTCCCGCCCGACTTCATGTTCCAGCTGACGAGGGACGAGACTGCTGCCTTGAGATCGCAATCTGCGATCTCAAGTGGCGGACACGGTGGGCGTCGCTACGCGCCGTACGTCTTCACAGAGCAGGGCGTCGCGATGCTCTCCGGCGTTCTCCGAAGCAAGACGGCGGTCGCCGTCAACATTGCGATCATGCGGGCGTTCGTTGAGCTGCGACGCACCGCTGCCACGTACACTGCGATAGAGCGACGCCTTGAGGATCTCAAGCGAGAGACCAATGCGAAGCTCGGCGAGCATGACCAGCAGTTGGACGAGATCTTCCAGGCACTTCGGCAGCTGATCTCGCCACCTCCCCGGCCCAAGCGCCAGGTCGGCTTCGGGCTGCCCGAAAGCGACAAGTAGGCGCTGGGTGGAGGCACCCGCTTCCGGCGTGGAGCTGGCGGGCAGCTCCGACTACCCCGTCTCCCAGCCCCGACGTGCTCGCGGCCATCAGCGCCGCGGCTACTTGGGTTGCCGGGCGTCGGATGCACACACAGCGGTAGCGGCGGCGACCGGCGTCAGCGGGGTGAGATGGTCGTGGCCGCCAGGTGCTCGTGCACGAGGCGCACGACCGTCGCGCCCTCCGCGACCGCGGTTGCGCAGCGCTTGATCGACCCGGCGCGCACGTCGCCGGCCGCGTAGACGCCGGGTACGCTGGTCTCGTGCAGGCTGCCGGCCGCGGCGTCGGGGCCGGTGAGGATGAATCCGTGGGAGTCCCGCGCGACGGTGTCGCCCAGCCAGTCGGTGCAGGGGTCGGCGCCCAGGAAGCAGAACAGGAAAGAGAGCGCCACCCGCGCGCCATCGGTGAGCGTGACGGCGTCGAGCTGCCCTTCCTCGCCATGCAGCTCGCCGACCTCGGCGCGATCGCGAACCGCGACCCCGTAGCGTTCGAGCTCGTCGATCAGATACCGCGACATCGTCTCGCTCAAGTCGCGGCGGCGGTGCAACAGGGTGACGAGCGCGCCGCCGCGCGCCAGCCACACGGCGGCCTGTCCGGCGGAGTTGCCGCCGCCGATCACCCCGACGCGCCGTCCCGCGCAGATCTGCCCCTCGAGCGGGCCGGCAGCATAGAAGACGCTGAGTCCCTCGTAGCGATCGAGCCCCTCCACCGGCAGGCGCCGGTAGTCGGCCCCAGTCGCGAGCAGCACCGTGCGGGCCGCGACCTCGTTGCCCTCGTCGAACTTGACGAGGTGCCGCTCGCCACCCGGCAGGAGCGTGCTCGCGCGGTAGGGCGTGGCCGCGCGAGCGCCGAACTTGCGCGCCTGCGTGATCGCGCGGCTGGTCAGTTCGGTGCCGCTGATGCCGGCCGGGAAGCCGAGGTAGTTCTCGATCCTGCGCGAGGTGCCGGCTTGGCCGCCGAGCACGGTGCCCTCGACCACCAGCGTGTCGAGCCCCTCCGAGGCGCCGTATACGGCCGCGCCGAGGCCGGCGGGCCCGCCACCGACGATCAGCAGGTCGACCTCCTCGCGCGAGGCGAGCTCGCGCCCGATTCCCAGCGCCCGTGAGAGCTCGCCGTTGGTGGGGTTCCGCAGCTCTGCGCCTCCCAGCAGGCGCACCACGGGCGTGTCCGCAGGGCCGGGCGTATCGGCCCCGGCACCGGCCGGCGCATTCTCAGCGGGGTCGACCCAGGTGTGAGGGAGCCGCTGGCGCCGGGCGAAGTCAAGCAGCCGCCGCGTGTCCGGCGACTCGCGCGGGCCGACGATCTCGAATCCGATCCCCTGGAGCTGCTGCAACAGCTCGCGGCGCTCCACGAAGGCGCTGAGGAGCAGATCCGAGAGCGCGCCGTCCTCGAACAGCAGCTGCCTGAGCACTTCGCGATCGACCGCGATGTAGCGCATCGGCTCGGTGACGACCGCGGTGAGAAAGACGGTCTGCCCGGAGAGGAGGTTCATCTCCCCCAAGAAGCCCGAGGCGCCGTGACGGACGATCTCCTGCCCCGCGGCGTCGGTCACCGCGACCTCCCCCTCGATGATCGCCACGAACGGATAGCTCTCGTCGCCGACCTCGAACAGCGTCTCGCCGACCGCGGCGGTCCGCTCCTCGCCGTAGGAGGCGAGCATCGTAAGCTGCGAGCGCGACAGCACTCGACTTACCGGCTCAGCCATCCGATCCTCCTCGCAGACCTCCCCTGACTCGGGCAGGCGGATGCATCGCGATCGAGATGGCGTGCAGGCATCTTCACGGCCAAGCGTAGACGCTCGCGCATCGATTGCCGGCAGGGCCGCATGCGGCCCTGCTCAGGGTCGTGCATGCACGACCCTGCCGTTGGCGCATGCGCCAACGGCGGACCCGCCGCATGCGGCGGGTCCCCGG
>DASZIQ010000049.1:0-13410 GCA_035948945.1 Solirubrobacteraceae bacterium | reverse complement strand
GTGCTCGAGGTGGTGAAGGAGGTCGGCGATCAGGGGTGCGGCGAGGTCGAGGTTGGATGGTCGTTTGCCTGTTTGCTGCTCGGTGTAGGTGAGCAGCAGGCGCATCGTGTCTCGGTAGGCGGCAATCGCGTGTGGGCTCGCGTGGCGTTGGGAGAGCAGCCTGTCGGTGAAGAACGCTTGGAGTGTTGGCGCGAGCGTGCTCATGCGTGGCTCCCTTCGTGGCGCTCCAGGCGCTGCGCGGCGAGCGCGAGCAGCTCGGGCGCGGCCTGGAAATACCAGTAGGTGGATGCGGGGTCGACGTGCCCGAGATAGGTCGAGAGCTGTGGTAGGCGCGCCTCGACGTCCTCGGCGCCCGAGCGATACCAGTTCAGCAGCGTCCGGAAACGAACGAGTGGCGCAGGTCATGCAGGCGCGGCGGGGCGCGTGAACGCCGGCATCGCGCCGCAGCCGCTTGAACTGTTTCCAGATATTGCGCTGATCGAGCCTCGTGCCTGCTCCGGAGATGAAGAAGCCGGGCACGCGCGGGCGAGGGTGAATCTTCTCGCGCTGGCGGGCGTATGCTTCGAGCGCGGCGAGCGTGGTTGGGTGTAGTGGGATCTCTCGGGGCTTGCCGTTCTTGCCGGCGCGGACCAGGAGCAGGCCGGCGCGCAGGTCGAGGTCGTCCCGGTCGAGCGCGATCGCCTTCCCCGATCCGCAGGCCGCTCACGGCGAGCAGCCCGATCAGCGCCTTGTGGTTCGCGGCGAGCAGCGGCGAGGTGAACGTTTCGCTCGCCTGCATCGTGAGCCTCTGGATCTCGGCTTCGGAATACAGGTACGGCACAGCCCGGCGCGGCGGCAGCGCTGGCAGCAGGTCGGTGGGCGGCACCTCCGTGCGGGGGTCGAGGGTCTGCATGTGTCGGGCGAAGCCCCGCACCACGGACAGCCGCTGGCGCCAGTATTGCGGCATCGCCTTCGATGGCTGCATCGCCCACGCGAGCGCCAGCTCGCTGGTGATGCACGACGCTTGCGCTTCCTCGGCGTAGCTCACGAATGAGAGCAGCGCGAGACCCTGCCGGTTCAGCTTGTAGCCCAGGGCGCGGCGGATCGTCAGGTATCCCCGGCGGCCACTCGAAGCGCGCTCATGACCGTGCCTCCGGCCAGGGCAGCGCCAGCCCGCGGAGCGCGACGCGATCGACCTTCGCGTAGATGCACGTGGCCTGCAGGGTCTTGTGACGCAGCACCTGCGCGACTCCTCGATCGTCTCCGGCGTCAAATCCCCCGCGCCGAGCCCGTGGACCGCCAGCCACCGGCTGACGTGCGCCATCAGCCGCAGCTGGGCCTCCACCGACCACGCCGTATAGCCCACGGCCGCCAGCTCAGCCCAAAACCCATCCACATACGGCACCAGTGGTCCCGTCACGCGAACCCGCGATGGATCAACCATGAACGCCTCCCTCCTCGATTACGAAGAGGCCAGCATCCGCCGAGCGCCCAGATTATGTCGACGCCCGTCTCGCCGCCACAAACGGCGCTCGGCCGACGGGGCAGTCATGATCTGCCGCACAATGGCTGACCACGACGCAGTGCTGTTCGACCTCGACGGCGTTCTCGTTGACTCGCGTGTGCCCTTCGCGCAAGCGGTCAACGCCGCGCTCGTCGCGCAGGGACTGCCGCCGAGGCCCGAGCACGAACTCCACCAGCATCTCGGCCCTCCCCTGCACCACACATTCCACGCGCTGGTCGGCGAAGAGGCGCTCGTTCAACCATGCGTCGATGCCTACCGCGCGCGCTACCGAGAGCTGGCAGCGAGCGAGACGACCGTCTTCCCCGGCATCCGCGATCTCCTCAACGAGCTCTCAGAGCACCTCCCCCTACTTATCGCCACATCCAAGCCGTACGCGCTGGCCGAGCCACTGCTCGACGCCCTGGACCTACGCCGCTTCTTCCTCGCCGTGATCGGCCCCAACCTCGACAGCGAGAACGAGCAAAAGGCCATCACCATCGAACGCGCCCTGCGCCAGCTCGCAGCCAGCGCCCGCCCGGTCATAGGTCGGCGATCGAAAGCACGACATCCGAGCCGCCCACGAGCACAACATCCCAGCGATCGGTGTCCTATGGGGCATCGGCTCAAAACAGGAGCTCCTTGCCGCCGGAGCCAACGCACTCGCCCACACCCCCGCCGAACTCGCAACCCTCCTCGGCCCCAGCACACAGTAAACGCCCCTGCGATCAGCCTGGGATCGCGGGACTGCCGCTGCTTGCTCAAGGCAGAGGCATGAGACCCACCCGCCAACGCACTCGCCCCTATACCGTGGCAGTAGCAAGGCGGCCCCCTGGTCGCAGCCCGATAACGTTGCGTCGTGGCGCAAGAACTCGATCCAGCGATTGCCGCGCACTACGGGCACGATCCCGAGCGCGATCGCCTGGAGACCTGGGGTCGCCTGGAGGGCGTGAGGACCCGCGAACTGCTCAGCCGCTACTTGCCTTCGCCGCCGTCCGTCGTGCTCGACGTGGGCGGAGCCAGAGGAGCCTACGCGTTGCCGCTGGCGCGAGAAGGTTACGAGGTCCATCTCATCGACCCCTGGAAGCCGCATATTGAGGCAGCCGCAGCCGCCTCGGCCACCCAACCTGAGACTCCCCTAGCGTCGGTTGCCCGGGAGTTGCCGTTTTCGGACGCCAGCGCAGATGCAGTCCTGCTCCAGCCGAGCTGACCGGAGTAAGCCCATCGCAATCGACCGTCCGCATCCACCTCGATCTTGTCGAGCGACTTGGCAACTTCATCGAGCTAGAGGCCGTGGCCACGACAGACTCCGACCTCACTCGCGAGCACGGGCTTGTTGCGGAGTTGCGTGACGCATTCGCCATCACCGAGGAGCGCCTAGTCGCTCGTGGCTACGCAGAACAGCTCACGCGCTGGAGCCCTGATGCTGGCGCCTGACGCCGCCGATGCGGAGGAGACGTGCGTCGGCATCGTAACCTTCCGTCTGTGCTGCAGGTGCGTAGAGCTCATATCCATGATGAAAGCGCAGCCATCGCGGTCATTCTCGCCGCGATGGGCACGTATGGTCGTTGGCACCCGGGCTGGGCTGTGCCGGAGGACGCGGAGGAGCGTGAGCGTGCTCGCTGGCTCGTCCGTGATCCAGCTGTCAGTTGGCTCGTTGCCTGTATGAACGAGCGTGTCGTTGGCGTCAGCCGGTGGGTCAAGAGCGAGCCCGCCGTTCTCTCCCTCCTGATGGTTCACCCAGACAACTGGGGTGCAGGCGTTGGCTCAACTCTGCACGCCTCTGTATCGCGGGGGATGATCGACGACGGTCTTCGGGCCGCTCGCTTGACTGTGCCGGAGGACAACGCCCGTGCTCGGCGCTTCTCCGAGCACAATGGTTGGCGAAAGGCGTCCACACCGGCCGCGACCCACGCCTGGCTCGAGCTGCCAATGCTGGAGTACCGTCGTGCTGTCAATCACGTTCTGGTCGAAGGTGACGATCTGCTGCTTAGGTGAACTCACCCCAGCATCGTCAGTAAACATTTCCCCGCCAGGCCAGATGGTCGCCACGCCTTGACTGCTCAGGAGATCGCTGAGATCGCTGGGCGGCCACCGCAAGTTCAGTAGAATCAGTCTGGTTGGAGAACGTCGTAACCGACGAACTCAAACAGGCGGACACCGCTCGTAAAGGGCAGCGGCGGGGCGAGCAGTCGGTTGGCTCCCACGCCGAACGGCGGCGAATCCTCGAAAGCAAGCTCGCCGAAGCCGGCGCGCTCGAAGGTCTCGCGGATGCACGGCGTCAGGTCGGGCGGATGACGATGGCGCGTCCAGATCACCGTGGCCTCGGGCGCACAAAGCCGCGGAAGATGGCTGATGGTGTTGGCGATGTCCTTCGCCGATATGTTGCCGAACACGCCGCAGAGGAGAACCAAGTCGGCCGGGACGGCGCCCTCATACGCATCTGTCATCGAGGCATCGGCGACAACGACTTCAACCTCTCCAAGCCCCGCCTCCTCGACGGCGCGGCGCGCGAGAAGCGCGTTGTGCGCGTCAAGCTCGACCAAGCGAGCTGTGACATCGGCGCGCCGCAGATGCCCGGCAAGGACGCCGATCAGGTCGTGTCCCCGTCCGGCGCACACGCTGATTGCCCGCACGGTGCCGGGGGCGCTCCGATCGAGCGCGGCGCGCACTTGCGCCTGCACGACCGCCAGGCGTCGGCCCAGAGCCGAGTCGGGGTCCGCGTAGTCCTCATGCCAAGTTCGCCAGTCCACAGCTGTCCGTGAGACTACAACCGTCGCTACCCTCCTCCCAGCGCGCCTTTCGGCAGTTTGACCCTGCGGGTGAGGATTTCCAGGCCGAGGACGAGCGTTCGGATTACGCCGAGCTGGCGCACGAGGCTGGTCGAGTCGGAGTGCCCTCGGTCTTCGAGGATTCTGCCGTCTTCGGCGAAGTGGCTGATGGTGATGCCGTGCAGCGTGACCGGCCGCCCGTGATAGGTGCCGTTGAGGACCCATCTGGAGGCGACGCGGTTGCCTTCTGTGATCTGCTCGTCGGCGCCCATTCGCAGGTTCTTGAAGATGGCCATGTAGAAGGCCACTGATTCGCGGCCCCCGTCGTAACCGTGGAATGTCATGTCGTTGATGCGATCTACGAAGTCGGGGTGGTAGAACTCCTCCATGCGGGAGAGGTCGCCCGCGCAGACGATCTCGATTGCCTGTCGTGCCTGTGCTGCGTAGTCGTGTTCGGTGGTGGTCATGCGCACGAGCATACACGACAAGAATGTAGTAGTGTGTGGGTTGTGGCGGGAAGGCCGAAAAAGGCGAGCGGTGGGCTAGCACCGCTTGAGTCCGAGGTGATGGAGGCGGTGTGGCAGGCCGACGCGCCGGTGTCGGTGAGGCAGGTCCTCGATGCGCTCAATTGTTGTCGACCCGAGCCATTGGCATATACGACCGTGATGACTGTGATGAACCGGCTCGTCGCAAAGAACGTCCTCGCTCGCCACGGCGAGCGACGAAGCTACGTGTACGAGGCGACCGCTGCCGACGCAGCCGGGATCGCGGTGCAGAACGTGCTCCGCACCTACGGGGACGCGGCGGTAACGCACTTCGTGGATGAGGCGCGCGCTGACCCCGGCGTGCTGTGCCGCCTGCGATCTCTACTCGCGGAGGATGGATGAGACTGGATCGCCCCAACCGTAGCTTCCTGGCCTTCATGGGGATCGCGGTGCTGCTCGGTGCGCTTGTGCTCTGCGGAGCGGTCGGCGGTGTCCTCGCGCCGCTGATTCTGGCGCGGATATCCCGTGGAGAGTGGGTCGGGCTGTCGGGCACGTCGCTTCTGCTGTTGTTCCCGTTCCTCGCCTTGGTCGCAGTAGGTTTGGGACTCGGGGCGCGCTCGCTTGCGAGGCAGATAGTCGCTTCTCATGGGCTCGCGCGTCGCGTGCGTGCTCTGGCGGTGACGGTGCCCGCCGAGCTGACAGGGGTGGCCTTGCAGGCAGGGTTGGAGGGGCGTGTCGTTCTGGTGGACGCATCCGAGTCGTTCTCGTTCGTCTACGGCATCCTGACTCCGCGCGTCGCCGTGAGTCGTGGACTTCTCGAAGGCGCATCGTGCGGAGAGTTGCGCGCGGTGCTTGAGCACGAGTGCTACCACGTATGCAACCTTGACCCGTTGAAGGTCGTGTTGGTACGGGCGCTCTCGGTGGCGTTGTTCTTCGTTCCGGCGTTGGATGCCTTGCGTGCCCGCTATGTGGCTGGCCGTGAGCTTGCGGCCGACCGGCGCGCGGTCGCGGTTTGTGGTCGCCGTTCGCTCGCAGGGGCGCTGCTGAAGGTTGTACGCGGCCCCGAATGGAGCGAGCTGGGAGTCGTGGCGTCCATCGGCGGCCCCGAGTTGCTGGCCGTCCGCGTTGCCCAACTGGAAACCGGCGCCGAGCCGAGACTCGAAGCGGCCAGCGCTATGCGCCTGGTGCTCTCGCTCATGGGTGTGGCCCTGCTTGTCGTCGCGTTCCTTGCATCGGTGTCCAGCTTCGGCGGGCCGACAGCGGTCCACCACGTAACCGGCACTGGACTGGCGACCGCGACCCTGCTTGGCAGCCTCTCCTGCACCGCTCCCTTCGCTGTCGCGGGTCTTCTGGTTTATGCGTTCATCGCCATGCGCGCAGGCCGGCCACTCCGATTCGGCGGCTTGTGGGGACGGGAACGATCCGTGCTCGGATCGTAGGCTTGATCGGTGGACCCGCTCCCGATGGCTCCGAGCTGCGCCCTTGACGAGAGTGGACTGCGCCTGCAGCTAGAGCGCTACCGGCAGGCCGGCCGGGGCGCCCGCATGATCGACCACACCCGCCGGAGCCTTGTCGTTGATCTCGACCGTCGGGTAGACACGACGCTCATTGAGGAGACGATCGCCACCGAGCGGAAGTGTTGCCCGTTCTTCGACTTGGGCTGGGAGCCAAACATCCGGCGCCTGACCATCTCAGTTTCGCAGGTAGAGCACGAGCCAGCGCTCGAGGCCATCGCCTTTGCTCTCGATCTCGAAGCGCTTGCTCACAGCGACGGATCAGACTGAGACCTGCTCACAGCTTTCGGGGCCGCCGCAGTCACCTTCATGGTGGCGATGTACGCACTTGAGAGTCGCCACGCCCGATTCATTCTCGCGTTCCCTACGTGCCGACCTATGGTACAGCCTGGACGAACGGACTAATGTTATCTCAAAAGACGACGGCCACAACATGCGTTATTCTCCGTGAGAGTGCAACCGGTCTAGATCTACGTTGCCATATCAACCCAATTAACGTTGGTGGTCCAGCGTTTGAATCAGCCTTCGCGCTCCAAGCGGGAGCCAATGCGCTCAAACAGACTCGGAAGCGGGTTCCTTCGGACCGCTCAAGAAGCCTGTGTGAGAACTGATATGCCCCCCGAGGTACAGATTCGGGCTCTGCTGGTATGCAGGAGTACAGATAACAAGATCTACGTATGCGATCACCGCAATAGGCGAAGGGTCTATCCCGGCACCAAGCAACCGCGGCGAGGATTCTTGTATGGGGGGCTATCCGTGTATATACTAGGTGTATGAAGGTTGTGAAGGTGCGCCGTGTCGGCAACAGCAACGTGATCTCGATCCCGCGGGAGTTCGAGGCCCAGGGCTACGCCCCGGGCTCCTCGGTGCTTGTCGAGGAGCTCCCTGGAGGCGAGCTGCGGATCATGTCCACCGAGAAGGTCCGTGAGCGTATCCGCGAGGTTGGAGAGCGTGTTGTCGCCGAACACGGCGAGGCGCTGCAGATTCTCGCCGATCACGACCCCGACGCTCCCCAGCAGTAGCAGCATGCCAGGCGAGCAGCCCGGCGAGATCGAGCCCATCGATCTCACGTTCGAGGACGTCTTGGAGATGTATGGGCTAATCATCGGTGCCACCGCCGCAGATGCGGCCGACCACCTGCGAAACCGCGACGGCCTGGAGAGCACGCTTGCACGGCCCGCCACTTACGCGCACTACGAGGACGCAGACCTCGCCCTCCAAGCGACCGTCCTGGCTCACGGCATCGCCGAGGGCCAACCGTTCATCGACGGCAACAAGCGCATCGCGCTGGTGGCGATGCTCACCTTCCGAGATCAACGGCCTCCGTGTCCAAGCCACCGACCCGAGCTGGCGGGCTGGATACTCAGCTTCAGCGCCGGCGCAGAGGATGTCGCGAAGCTCCTGCGCTCAGCGCTGCTCGGCACCGAGTGATCCAGTGCCGGCTCCCCCTGGCGTGGAGTCGTTCCTCGCCCGGATCTCGATGCGGTGCCGGACGAGGGTTTGACCCCGCAAATGACCCGCGACCAGCCGGGGGTGTTGGCCGCCGCTACGGGACTCTGATCTTGAAGGTGCCTACCGGGATCTTGGTGGTGTCTTCTTCGGCCTGTATGAATGGTCCGGTGGCGTAGTCGAGGATCACGCTGCCGGTGGTGATCCCGGGCGCTAGGCGAGGCCCGAAGCGGTTTTGGTCGAGGGTCTTGGTGAGAGTCTGCCCGGCTGCGATGTTCCGGCCCTGCGGGATCAGACCGCTGTAGCGGGCGCTTGCGCCTTCGTCGATCGGCCCCGCCGCGTACGCCTCTGTGGCCGTCCCCGGTTCATGCCACTCCAGCCGATACTCACCGCGCAGGCTCGAGATCGCCACCCGCGAGCTGAAGCGGATGCGGATCGCCCACCGGCCTTCCGCGTCACGGATAAGCGTCGCGTGAATTGGTGTTGCCAGCTGCGCGCGCGTCGGCACATCCACCGGAACCCAGCCGAACGGCTCGGGTAGCGGCGGGGCGCAGGCCCGCGAACCGTAGATCCACCGTTCGGCGGTCACCAGGTGGCAGGTGGCCCCGCCAAGGTAATGAATTGCGGTAATCGGGCTGTAGACGGGGACCTCGTCGTGCGCGTAAAGCCCCGCGTGTTCGCGACTCCCGGCCGCGCCTGAGTACCGGTGTGTCGTTCCCGGTGTGACGATCAGATAGGCGCCGTCGGGTCCGACGGACGCGATCGTGTGGCTTCTGCCGCCCGCCGAATAGGTGAGGCTGGTGGCGCCCGGGCCGAGCATCCCGTAGTAGAGGTTGCGCTCGTCTGCGAGTGGGCACGTGCTGAATGCTGCGTGGTGGGACGGCGCGTAGGTGCCGGGAGGTTCGCAGTGCACACCTGGCGCCGCGCTCGCGGCCTGGCTCTTGATCGTGACGCTGTCGAAGATCCGACCGTGGCCGTCCACGAACGAGCAGTTGAGCCGTTCCACGTTGGTGCTCAGCGGAAGTGCGTGCGCGCGGCCATCGTTGCCAAACGCCCCGTCCTGGCCGAGCGCGACGAGCCTACCGTCAAGCAGACGACCGACCTGCAGGCAGCCGACCCCCCGCGTCGTGTGCAGCACCCGCATTCCCCACGGGAGCCCGCCCTGCGGGTCCGGCACTGAGAGCGGGAGCAGGCGCACGGTCCCCGGCGCGATCCCGCCGAGCCCCACGCGCGGATTGGCGAACACTGGCACGGACGTGGCGGGCGCTCCGAAAGAGATGAGCCCGCTCGCAAGAGCCACCGCGGCCCCGGCGAACACGAGGAGCAGCAGCATCACCGGCACCGCGTGCCAGCGCGACCTGCGCAGCCCAGGCCAGCGCCGCCGCGCCCCCGCATGCACCTCGCCTGGCTCGCCCGCCCGGTCGACGGCGGTCTCGTGTTGAAGTCGTGCGGCTTCGACGAGCGCGCGACGCAGCTTGGGCATACCCAGATCGCTCATGCGGTCTCCTTTAGCCGCACTCTGAGTGCCCGCAGGCCGCGACTGACACGTTGACGGACAAGGCTCGGCGAGCACGACAGGCTCGCGGCCAGCTCGGCATAGTCGAGTTCGTGCAACACCCGCCCATTGACGGCGAGCCGCTGGTCCTCCGGCAGCGACTCAAGCAACTGCAGCGCATCATCTGACGCGCGGCTCGCGACCTCCTCGACCCGCGCGAGCGCCTCGTCGGTAAGCATTTGCGGCGCCACCTGCATGCGCTGTCGCGCCCGATCTTCCACTTGGCCGCGCTTCCAGGTATCGGCGAGCTCGTGACGGGCGATCCCGAACAGCCATCCCCGTGCGCTCCCGGACTCTGCTCGAAACGCGCCAGCCGATTCGAGCGCGGCGGCGAAGACCTCCGCCGTGAGGTCGGCGGCAATGTCCGCCCGGCGGGTCGCACGCCAGAAGAACCCAAGGATCTGCGCCTCAAACCGTTCGTAGAAGACCCCGAATGCCTCGGGATCGCTCGCGGTGAGCGCCAGCAACTCGGCGTCGTCGGCCTGGGTGTAGTCGTGGCGCCTCATCACGAAGGGATTCTGGTGGGGCAAGAGTCTGTGACAACCAACCGTGGCCTTGGTGGAGTGAGACCTCGGGGTGACCGGAGTCGGACGTGAGACCGTAAGCTCCCAGGCGTGCCCAACCTTAACGACCCTGTCTTCGATGAGCTACGCGAGCACCCGGGCTTCTGCTGCCGGCGTGCCCGCGTCAGCCGGCAGGCCGGCAGCGAGCGGCTGGGGTTGAGCTTGTGGGAGCTACCGCCCGGCGAAGCGGCCTATCCCTACCACTACCACCTCGCCGAGGAGGAGCTCGTTGTCGTGCTCGACGGCCGTCCGAGCTTGCGCACTCCCGAGGGGTGGCAGGAGCTGCGGGAGGGCGAGGTCGTGGCCTTCCTGCGCGGCGAGCGCGGGGGACACCAGCTCGTCAACCGCACGGGCGAGACTGTGCGGTTCCTCGCGTTCAGCACGAGCGGTGAGCCGGACATCGTGATTCGGCCCGACTCGGGCACTCTCGACGCCTGCGAGCGGCTGCCGGACGGCGGGGGACTGCGTGCGATCTTCCGTACGCGGGACGCGGTCGGCTACTACGACGGCGAGGTGCCGCCCGCCGGCGGTTAGCTTCGTGTCCACCTCGCTGCCCTGTGTGAAATACGAGGTGCGCGACCGCGTCGCGCGGATCACGCTGGATCGCCCCGAGCGCGGCAACGGCATCACTTGGGCGTTGCTCGGGGAGCTTGAGCGGTGCGTCGAGCAGGCCGACCTCGACCTGTCCGTGCACGTGCTGCTGCTCGCGGGCGCCGGGCGGGGCTTCTGCGGCGGCTACGACCTGGTGGAGAGCGCCGAGGGCCGCGGCACGCTGGGGACGGAGGGCCCCGCGCCGCCGCCGGGCTCGCCGCTGGACCCGGCCGTGATGGCAGCCAACCACGATCCCGCGGGCACGTGGGACCCAATGGTCGACTACGCCATGATGAGCCGCTGCGTGCGCGCCTTCATGTCGCTGCTGCACTGCGGCAAGCCGGTCGTCTGCCGGGTGCACGGCTTCTGCGTCGCCGGCGGCACCGACATGGCGCTGTGCTCGGACCTGTTGGTCGTAGCCGCCGACGCCAAGCTTGGCTACCCCCCGGCGCGTGTGTGGGGCTCGCCCACGACCGCCCTGTGGGCGCACCGCGTGGGCGCGCAGCGCGCCAAGCGGCTGCTGTTCACGGGCGATAGCCTCTCCGGCGCGGAGGCGCTGGAGTGGGGGCTAGCGATCGAGGCGCCCGCCCCCGCGCAGCTGGAGGAGCGCACCGAGGTACTCCTCGGGCGGATCGCTCGGCTGCCGGTAAACCAGCTGCGGATGATGAAGCTGCTCGTCAACCAGACCCTCTTCGCCCAAGGCCTGCACGCAACGCAGGTCCTCGGCACCGTGTTCGACGGAATCGCGCGCCACACCGCCGAGGGCTACGCCTTTCAGCAGCGCGCCGCGCAGGAGGGCTTCCGCATGGCGGTGCGCGAGCGCGACGAGCCCTTCGGCGACCACGGCGCCTCAACGTTCAAGGGGTAAGGGACGTCCGTACCGCCGCCCGCCGACGAAATCCTCGAAAGAACTCGCTCGTCGCCGCTGGGATCGTCGCCGCGCACGGCGGCTGAGGGTCATCGCTGCCGGGGCCGAATCTCGATGCGGTACCGGGCGAGGGTTTGACCCCTCGTCGCTCCCGCGACCCGCCGAGCTCGCTCCCAGCCCGTCACGAATCGCCCGCGCGATGCCCAAACTGCAGGCGATCACGCTCCCTCCGCTGTCTGCTTCGTCCCCGCTTCGTCCCTGCTGGTATCCCATCGGCCCCGCGAGCCTTAAAACATGCGATTACCAGGCATTTCGCCAGTGGAGCCAACCGAAGTCAATGCGAACCACTGCGCACGGCTTTCGGGCGGGGGGCCGATGTCGCTTGATGACGCTGCCAAGTAGGCTCATGCCCCGGTCGCGCCCCGCCTACGATCTTCCAAGCAAGAGGATCTTTTAGACTGAGGCAAAGCTAGACTCGTCCTGGATGATGCAAGGAGGCTCCTGATGCTTATCGTCGCGATCGGCATTGCGATCATCGGCTGCGTTGGCTTCTGGATGGTCGGCGGCGTGCTCCTACGCGCCGCAGGACTGGTTGTTGCCGCGCTTGCTGCGTTGAACCTCGCGCTTGTCGGTAACGCCGCTGCGATCCTTCCGTTCATGGTCGGGCTCGCGCTGTGGCTTGTCGGTCACTGGCACTATGCGCTGCGGCACCATGAATACAAGAGTCCGCTGGCACGACGCATTTTCTACCAGGTGCTTCCTCGGCGTCTCGACCCGACCCGCGGCTGGGGAATTCCGGTCGTGCCTGCCGAATCGCGGCAAGAATCGCACCCGGATGCGTAGCGGGTAGCGTTGCTCCGGCGAGTCCCAGCTATAGCCTCGCTGGCAGGACGATTCCACGATCTGACCGCGGGTGGATCGCTCTGGGCCGAGCGCGCCAGGAGAGGGCGGGATCGCTATCTGGGACACGGCGCTGCGGACGTAGAACCTCCGCAGCGCCGTCTAAAGTCGCGAGCCGCATGGCGCTAGCGACGTTTCATAAGGCCAACAAGATCGTCGCGGCCATGTTGGGCCTCATTCCTCGACGGGCTCCGGCGTTTGCGTTCCTCGACCCCCCGAGGGATCGGAGCTTGAATGGCCGACGGTCGAGGCGATCGCCGAGCACAAGCGCGGGCACAGCCCCAACAAGATCGAGCAACTCATCTTGTTCCCGACCGATATGAGATTCGTGCGGCTCGCGCCCGACCATCCAGAGCTTGTGACCCGTCATGGGTGTGAGCGAAGACCTCCCACGCCCAGAAGACCCGCTCGCATAGCTGTAGCCCTATCTCGCCTAACTCCTTCTCGGCGGACAGTCCTTCAGTGTGCGCGTTGAAATCCCGCCGCAGGTGCGCCCAGCACAGCTGGCGGCGCTTGGCGGGAAGATGGGAGTACGCCCACCATCGATCAGAGGTCACGATCGCCGTGGTGTCAGCCAATAGCTCCTTCGCGTGGTCCTCGTGCCGGCCTGGCTCGATGGCGAAGTAGGCGTAGCGGGAATCGAACATCCCCCATAACGCACGATGCTCCCCGGCGGTACGCCAGCCCGTCTCGTCCATGTTCAGCGCCCGGGTAGCGCGCAGCCGGCCGAGAAGATCGCCGTGGGGTCGGCCGCAACAGCGGGCGCCTGTGGCCCTCATGTCCGTCCTGGGCACCACGCTTGCGGCCAGAGGGATCCTTGCCGCACTTCGGTGTGCTCGGCGGATCGGAACTCGGCGGAGCCGAGGAGTTACGCGAGCTGCGATTCAACCCGCGCTCGAGCTGCGCGATCCGCTCATCCTGGCGCGCCACTCGCTCCTCCAAGCGACGAATCTGCTCGTCCATGCGCAACAGCACCGCCACCACGACCTCGCGACCTGCTCGTAGATCGCCTCCGCCTCAACGCGCTCCACACAGACGGATTCGACGCGCCAGCGCTATGTCCCCCAGACCAACTGAACGGTTACCAAAAAAAGGTACGCGTTCAGTCCTCTGCTCAGGTGAGCGTTGGGAGCGGGTCGCCGCGGGCGTGGGCGGTGAGCAGCTGGCGCATATACGCGAAGAGGGGGTGGCCTTGGAGGCGGTAGGTAGCCGAGGCGGAGAGGGCCCGCTCGAT
>DASZIQ010000048.1:0-111710 GCA_035948945.1 Solirubrobacteraceae bacterium | reverse complement strand
CGTTTGACGTTGCGGACTTCCCGCGCATCTGCCACGAGTGGCTGGAGGCTGGGAAGCCTCACCACGGCTGCGCGGTAGTGGTGGTATCCGACACCACGAGTTTGGCGCAATCGTGCACGCACTGGAAGCTACGTTCGAGATACGGCCCGACCCGCAAGATTGGCATAACCGCCTGGTTTGCGTCTCGAGGTCGCGGTGATATCTGTGGACTCTGCGGAGCGCAGATATGTCAGGAGCAACTCGGACCTGCCTGACCACGACCTCATCTTGGAGCTGTCGGACCCACCAGGTAGCCACGCTTGCCACGCGCGCCACTACGTCAACAATGATGTACATGTTGTGATCGTGGGTCAACTTAATGGCGGTGCGTCCCCGATCGCCAACGCCGCCTCGGTGGCCAGAGAGGTAGCGGGACCGTGATCCCTCCGGAAGGGGAGTTCACGATGATCGCTTATACCCCAAGGAGTCCACTCAGTGGCGAACCACGTTTCCGCGAGGTGACATTCGAGCTCGATGGATGCAGGCGGCGGCCTTCATCAAAAGTGTCCGGCAGCCCCAAAGTGGCCCTTGCGTGCTTCAGTCCCCTCGATCTCGCGGCGTTGAGGAGCTAACAGGCCGACCCGTCCTTATGTTCCCTTACGGGTTCTACACAAAGCCGCTGGCGGAAGCGACGAGCGGACAGCCTGCCAAGCGACTGCTCGAACTGCTGATCGAGACAGGGCTTGCATGCCCCATCCACGGACCTTCTCCGTACGGAGAATACTGCGGGTCCGACGTGCCGGCCGTGATCGCCCATGACCGAGCCGAGGCTAGAGATTTCGTGCGCCATAAGAGGTTCGGAGTCCAGATCGCGAATGTGGGCGATGATCTGCCACGTGATGTCAGCGCTGTCACGGCAGCAGTCGATCGATCATGTGCCGCATATGAATGTCTGCAAGCAGACCAGAGCCGCAGCCTCGTTGGGTTCGCAAAAAGCACAAGCAGCCCTGCTGCCCAATCGGGCTGAGCGTTTTTGGCTTTGGGGAGCCAAACGCCCCACGAAAGACAGGGACGGAGAGGGAGGGATTCGAACCCTCGAACGAGGTCAACCCCCGTTACGCGATTTCCAGTCGCGCCCGTTCAACCGCTCCGGCACCTCTCCAACCATCGTATGCGTGCACGGCGGCCCCCATAAGGCTACAGGGACGGGCGCCTGCGACGCGGGCGGATGGTAGGCTCCCAAGCTCATAAACCTCCGACGGAGAGCCACCGAACAATGCTTCTCGCCGCAAGCGCAGCCTTCAGCAAGGACGTGGGCCTGATCGTCACGTTCATCGGAATCGGGATCGTGGTCAACGTGATCGTCGTGTATATGGCGATCCAAATCAGGGGCGAGCGCCAGCAGAACCAGGAACACCTCTCTTCGCGCAGGCGCCCGCCGGGCTCGTGAGCGACCGCGCGCCCGCCCCGTCCGTGGAGCTGGCGTTCGCCGGGGTGGCGGAGCACGCGCGGATGCTGGCGACGGGGGAGGTGTCGGCAACAGAGCTGGTGGAGGCCTCGCTGCGGCGCATCGAAGCCTCGGGGAAAACGCTCAACGCGTTTCGCTGCGTGCGCACGGAGGGGGCTCGCGCCGACGCGCTGGAGGCCGACCGCCGCCGCGCGCAGGGCGAGCGCGCGCCGCTGCTGGGCGTGCCCGTGGCGATCAAGGACGATGTGGACCTCGAGGGCGAGGAGAGCCGCTTCGGCTGCCCCGGCAGCTTCGCGCCGCGCGCGGCGGACTGCGAGTCGGTGCGGCGCCTCAAGCGGGCGGGCGCTGTGATCGTCGGCAAGACCAACACGCCCGAGCTCGGCCAGTGGCCGTTCACCGAGGGACCGGCGTTTGGCGCGACGCGCAACCCGTGGAGCCTCGAGCACACGCCCGGGGGCTCTTCGGGCGGGGCCGCGGCGGCGGTGGCGGCGGGGTTGGTGAGCGCCGCGGTGGGGTCGGACGGGGCCGGCTCGGTGAGGATCCCGGCGGCGTGGACGAGCCTCGTGGGGATCAAGCCCCAGCGCGGACGGATCTCGACGTGGCCGGAACCGGAGTCCTTCAACGGCGTGACCTGCATCGGCCCGCTGACGCGCACGGTGGCGGACGCCGCGCTGATGCTGGACGTGCTGAGCGGCAGCCACCCGGGCGACCGCCATCGCCCACCGCCGCCGGCGGAGCCGTACGCGACGGCGGCAACGCGCCCGCCGGGGCGCCTGCGTATCGGGCTGTCGCTGCGGATCCCCTTCAGCCTCGCGCCCGCGAAGCTGGATGGGCGCGTGCGCACCGCGGTGGAGCGGATCGCCGAGGTGCTGCGCGGGATGGGCCACGAGGTGGTGCGCGACGACCCGCCGTACCGGCTGATCGGGCTGACGTTCGTGCCGCGCTCGACGGCGGGGCTCAACGAATGGATCGAGCGCGTGCCCGACCCGACGCAGCTGGATCCGCGCACGCTGCACAACGCGCGCATGGGGCGGCTGCTCGGGGGGCCCGTGCTGGCACTGGCGAAGGCGCTGGAGCACCCGCTGCAGCGCCAGGTGGGAAGGATCTTCAAACGCGTGGACGTGGTGCTGGCGCCGACGACCGCGAAGCCGCCGGAGCGGATCGGCGCGATCGACGGCCTCGGCCACTGGGACACCGACAAGGTCGTCGTCGGCGCGTGCCCCTACGCGTGGCCGTGGAACGTCCTCGGCTGGCCGGGCGTGAACGTGCCGGCGGGCCTCACCGCGGAGGGTCTGCCGCTCGGAGCGTCGCTGCTGGGCCCGGCCAACAGCGAGAGCCGCCTGATCTCGCTGGCGGCACAGCTGGAGGAGGCCGAGGGCTGGCAGAAGCGCCGCCCGCCGTTGTTCGCGAGTTGAGGTGGGCGCCCCCCTCTACTTCCACCACCCCGCGTGCCTGGAGCACGATCCGCGCGCGCAGATGCCCGGCCACCCCGACACACCCGAGCGGTTGGTCGCGCTGGAGACCCATCTGGAGAGCCTCAACTGGCTGGGGTGGGAGCGTCGCGCGGCGCCGGCGGCGAGCGAGGCGCAGCTGGAGCTGGTGCACAGCGCGCGCCACGTGCGCGCGATCCGCGAGCTGTGCGAGGCGGGCGGCGGGGCGATCGACGCCGACACGTACGTGGGCGAGGCCTCCTACCGCGCGGCGCTGCACGCCGCGGGCGGGGCGTGCGCGATGGTGCAGGCGCTGCTCGCGGGCGAGGCCGCGGTGGGGTTCTGCGGGGTGCGGCCCTCCGGCCACCACGCCGAACGCGACCGCGCGGGGGGCTTCTGCCTGTTCGACAACGTGGCGGTCGCCGCCGAGTACGCGATCCGCGAGCACGGGGTCGAGCGGGTGTTCGTGCTCGACTGGGACGTCCACCACGGCAACGGCACCGGGGAGATCTTCCGCCGCCGCAGGGACGTGCTGTTCGCAAGCATCCACCAGGCCGGCATCTTCCCCGGCACGGGCTCGCTCGGGGACGTCGGCTCGGGGGAGGGCGAGGGGTACACGATCAACCTGCCGGTGCCGGCCGGCTCCGAAGAGGAGCTGTGGCTGTCGCTGCTGGAGCACGTGGTGCTGCCGGCGGCGGCGGCGTTCGAGCCCCAGCTGGTGCTGATCTCGGCGGGGTTCGACGCGCACGCGGCCGACCCGCTGGCGGGCTGCCGGCTGCGGGCGGAGTCGTTCGCGCAGATCGCCTGCCACGTGCGCGACGCGGCGGCGGCCGTGGGCGCCCCACTGGGCGCGGTGCTGGAGGGCGGCTACGAACCGCGCGCGCTGGGCAAGTGCGTGCAGGCGACGCTGAACGCGCTCGCCGGCGAGGGCGAGGCGCTCTCCGCGGCTCCCGAGGCGCTGCTGACCTCGCGCGCGGCGGCGCAGATCGGCCACTACTGGCCGCTGTAGAGGAGGGGGAAGGAGCCGCTGTCACGCGGAGAGTGGCGTGTGGACGGCCGACACCGGCGTGGGTCAATCGGTGAATCGGGAGGGGCGCGTGCCCGCCGCCTGGGAGCGGGGAGAGTTGGCGGCGGGCCCCGCGCGATGACCGCAGAGGGGAAACGTCGGCGGTCCCAATTCATGGTTACATTCGCCGGCCGCCGCGCCATCCCGGACTTCCCGCCTGCCGTGCGCGGATACACCGCACGAGGGGACGGGGTTTTCTACGTACCGGCGAGCACCTTCAGCGGCTGCATGTGGGTGACCCGCCACGCGGGGTAGATGCCGCCGAGTACGCCGATCGCGAAGCCGACGAGCAGGCCGCGGCCGAGACCCCAGGCGGTGACCGCGGGGGAGACGTAGGCGCTCACCCCCAGCGCGCGCACCAGCAGATCGCCGCCGATCACGCCGAACAGCAGCCCCGCCATCGCGCCGAGCATGCTCACCGCGATCCCTTCGCCCAGCACCAGCGTGGCGACCCGTCGCGGCGACCAGCCGACGGTGGAGAGCAGGCCGAGCTCGCCCTGGCGCTCGAGGATCGACATCGCCATCGTGTTGGCCACGCCGATCGCGCCGACGATCAGCGCCATCACCACGATCACCAGGATCGCCTTGGCGATCAGCGTGCCGTTGGCGCCCGCGCGCAGCGCCTGCTGGGGGTCGCTGATCGCCTGCGTGCCGGGAAAGTCGCGTTCGATCGCCTTCGCCGCCGCGCCCGCGTGCGTGCGGGAGGAGAGGTCCACCACCACGTCGGTCTCCTCGCCCGGGCGGGCGGTGAGCGAGCGGGCCTGCGCGAGCGACAGCACCGCGCCGGAGTCCTCGAACAGGATCCCCGAGTGGTAGAGGCCCGCCACGCGGTAGGTGCGCCCGGCGACGGTGAGGATGTCGCCGGGGGCGAGGTGCAACTGCGCGGCGAGGCGGTCGCCGACGAGCGCTTCGGATTCGGGCGCGACGGGCCGCGCGCCGGCGACGATCACCAGGCTACGCGCGAAGAAGCCGCGCGGGTCGGCGCCGAAGGTGACGGCGCCCGGTTCGCCCTTCACGCCTTCGACGAGCAGCACCAGCGGCGTCGCGTGCGCCACGTACGGCTCCGCGGCGAGGCGGCCGACGAGCGAGGCGGGCAGGATCGAGGCCGTGGGGTCGGAGACGTTGGATTGGAACACGCCAAGGCTGGACCCGCCGAGGTGGGCGAGCCCGGCGGCGGTTTCCTTGAGCCCCTGGGTGAAGGAGAGCAGCGCGACGATCGTCGCGATCCCCACGGCGATGCCGGCGGCGGTGAAGAGCGTGCGGGTGCGCCGCCGCAGCAGGTTGGTGGTGATGATCGAGAACACCGCGCGCCCCCTCAGCCACCCACCGTGGAGGAGGTGCCGGCGGGAGCGCCATCGCCGGAGCTTGCGCCCGTGGAGGACGAGTCGGCGGGAGCGCCATCGCCGGAGCCTGCGCCCGTCGAGGACGTGCCGCCGGGAGCACCATCGGCGTCGCCGGTGGAGAGCGCAGCGGCGGGAGCGCCGGCGCCTGCGCGCGCGTCATCCCCGGCGAGCGCGCCGTCGAGCAGCGTGACCGTGCGATCGGCGCGCGCCCCCACCGCGGCGTCGTAGCTGACCACGATCATCGTCGTGCCGTGCTGGTCGCGCAGGCGGAAGAGCAGGTCGAGCACACGCTCGGAGGTGTGCGAGTCGAGCGCCCCCGTGGGCTCGTCGGCGAGCAGCAGTCGCGGTTGGTTGACCAGCGCACGCGCCACCGCCACGCGCTGGCGCTCGCCGCCGGAGAGCTCGGAGGGGAGGTGCTCGGCGCGCTCGGCGAGCCCCACCTCGCCCAACAGCTCGAGCGCCCGGCGACGGCGCTCGGCGCGGCGCACGCCGGCGCCGATCAGCGGAACCTCCACGTTTGTCCGCGCGCTCAGCGCCTCCAGCAGCAGGTGGCGCTGGAAGACGAAGCCGACCAGCTCGCGCCGCGCGCGCGCCACGTCGGCCCGCTTCCAGATCGCGCGCCCGTCGATCAGCACGCGCCCGCGGTCGGGCTGCTCCAGGCCGCCGATCAGCGCCAGCAGCGTGCTCTTGCCCGAGCCCGAGCGGCCGGTGATCGCGACCGCCTCGCCGGCGGGCACGTCGAGCGAGACGTCGCGCAGCGCGCCGACCCCGCCGAAGCTCTTGGCGACCCCTTCGACGCGGACCTCGGCCCCCGCGGGCGCGCTCACCTGACGACCTGCACCGGGTAGTCGAGGTCGAGCGTCACGCCCTCGGAGACGATCACCGCCCGGAACGTGAGTGGGTAGCCGACCGCCGCGGCGGGCCACTCGAACATGTCGGAGAAGCGCCCGGTGAAGGTGTAGTGGGAGCGGTGGGCGACCACCTGGGTGCCGAGCAGGTACTCGTAGGCGACGCTCGCGCGCGCCGGAGCGCCCCCGCGCGAGACGGTGAAGTGGATCGGCCAGCCCACATCGACGCGTGGGCTGTGGGTGGGGGCGCGCAGCGTCGCCGTCACCCCCTGCGAGGAGGCGTTGACCGTGCCCGCTTCAACCGCGTGAGCGACGCCGAACAGCGCAGCCAACCCGAGCCCCACCACCGCCCAGGCGTGCAGCACGATCGTGCGGATCGCGGTAATCACTTCATCCTGAGCATAGGGCCCGCGTCCCCGTCAACCCTCAGGACCCTCGTCACAATGGACCGCATCCAGGCCGGCGTGGGACCGGACTCAATGGCACACCGCAGGCGGCCGTGTCAGCACCCGCATACTCACGCCACCGCGCTCAGGTGGCGGTAGGGCTCGCCGCGCAGCGAGCGCACGAGCGCGTCGACCACGCCCTCCTCGTCCTCGGCGCGGCCGTCGGTGACGGCGCCGATCACCGCGCGCTTGCGCTCCAGCAGCGTGGCGATCGTCTCGTCGATCGTGTCGGCGGCGAGCAGGTAGGTGGCGTTGACCGCGTCCTGCTGGCCGATGCGGTGGCAGCGATCCTCGGCCTGGTCGTGCTTGGCGGGGGTCCAGTCGAGCTCCAGGAACGCCACGTTGGAGGAGCGCGTCAGCGTCAGCCCCTGCCCGGCGACGTCGATCGAGCACACGATCAGCTGGTTGCCCTCGCCGTCGGGCTCCTGGAAGGCGTGCAGCGCGGCCTCGCGCGCTGTCGAGCTGTCCGCGCCAAGGATGTGCAGCGCGCTGGGGAAGCGCTCGCGCAGGGCGTGCTGGATCTCGCGGTGGTGGGCGAACACCACGAGGCGCTCGCCGGAGGAGAGGAAGTCGTGGATCCACGCCAGCGCCCCGTGCAGCTTGCCGCGCGCGGCGAGCAGCTTCAGCGCGTTCAACCGCACCAGGCGCTCGGCGCGCAGCGCGGCGGCGACCTTCGCGTCGAGCGTGCGCAAGTCGAGCGGCTGACTCTGCAGCCACGCCACGACGTCGCGCTCGGCGAGGCGGTACTCGGCCTCGTTGGTCAGCTCCACCGGCACCACGGCGCGCGTCTTGGCGGGCAGCTGGGGCAGCACCTCGGACTTCAGGCGGCGCACGAAGCAGCGCGAGCGCAGGTGCCAGTGCAGGCGCAGGTGCGCGTCGGGCCCGCGGAAGCGCCGCCCGAACTGAGCGCCCGAGCCGAAGTCCTGCAGGCGCCCGAGGATCCGCAGCTGCGCGATCAGCTCCGGGGGGCGGTTCATCACCGGCGTGCCGGTCAGCGCCATCACCAGACCATCCTGCGGCACCGCCGCGGCGAGCCGCTGCACCGCCTGGGTGCGCTTGGCGGCGGCGTTCTTGCAGTAGTGCGACTCGTCCAGCACCAGCGCGCGGGGCTCCAGGGCCCGCAGCTCGTTCAGCCGCGCCGCGAGGATGTCGTAGTTGACGACGGTGATCTCCGCGAGCGGTAAGGCGCTGCGGCCGGTGCCCATAAGCACGCGCACGCCGCGCCCCGGCAGCCAGCGCTCGATCTCGCGCAACCAGTTGAGCTTGAGGCTGGCCGGGCACACGACCACAGCCGGGTAGGCGCCGTCGGCCTCGATCGCCGCGAGCGCCTCGATCGTCTTGCCGAGCCCCTGCTCGTCGGCGAGAAAGGCGCGCCGCTGGCTGAGCATGTAGCTGACGCCGGCGCGCTGGAAGGGCTTCAGCTCGCCCCCCAGCCCCGGGACCTGCAGCGACGCGTCGGTTGCCGCCGAGAGCGCGACGAGGCCCGCCGCGCGGGCATGCTCCTCGCGGACCTCCTGCAGCAGCTCGAGCGCCGACGGATCCACCCACGTCCCATGCTCGGCGAGGAAGGCGTCGAGCTCCGGCACGCAGAAGGGGTCGGCGCGGATCGCGGGCAGCTGGGCGTGCTCGTGCCCGGGGCCGGCGCCGCGCCGCGGCTTGACCGGCAGCGCTCCCCCCAAGCCCGCGAACGCCTCGATCTGCGCGGGGTCGTGACCGGGCGCGAGCACGAACGTGGGGTCGTCGTGGATCGCGGAGCGCTCCAGCACCGCGGGCGGCGCCGGGCGCCCCTCGCGCAGCGCCGCCGCGCAGCGCCGCGCGGCCGAGCTGATCCAACCGCGCAGCCGCCCGTCCATCAGCCGCCACGACTCCAGCGTGAGCGGCACGCTGGCGCCGCCCGGCACCGTGGTCGCGCGCTCGCGCAGCGCAGGGGGCAGGCGGTCGGGGTCGCCCAGCAGCAGGAACACCGGCTCCTCGCCGGAGCCCCCCACCTCGATGTTGCCGCGCCACTCGGTGGCGCGCTCCAGCCATGCGCTCACGCGCGCGTCGACGCTCCCCGCCTCCAGCTGGTCGAGCAGCTCGGCGATCTGCGGCGCGTCGTGCGCCGCTGCCGCGAGCGCGTACGTCCCCGCGGGGCCCTCGCCGCCGCGCAGGCCCGCCCGTTCGGCGAGCACGCGCGCCAGCGGGGTGTGCACGGCGGCGAGCAGGATCCACTGCCGCCCGCGGCGGTCGCGGCACAGCGCGACCTCGTCCAGCGCGTCGAGGCGGGATGCCGCGGCCCGTTCCCGCCGCCGCGCCTCCTCCGATCGTCCGTCCTCCGATCCGGCGCCCTCAGATCCGCGGCCCCCCGGCCAATCGCCCACAGCCTCGCGACCCTGCGCGTCGACGCCCCCCGGTCCGCCGCTCTGCGCGCCGGCGCCCCGCGATCCCGCGCCGGCTTCCCGGCGGGCCTGCTCGCGCAGCGCCGCCAGCGCCAGCCGCGCATCCTCGCTGAGCCGCAGGCTCTCGAAGCGCGTGTTCAGCTCCCCCACCATCCGCACCGCGAGGTCGTCGAGCGGGATCTGCGCGCGCCCGATCGCGGGCAGGCCGTAAGCGTCGGGGTGTTCCATCAGCGCCTCCAGCAGCTCCGCGTCGCCGTCGGTCGCAAAGCCCAGCCACCACCCCGCGTCGGGGCGCACCCGCTCGACCACACACTCTCCGCGGCGGCGCTTGCGGCGGCGGCGCTCGATCGCGTGCGTGAGCGCCTCGCTCACCTCGGGCCGCGGCAGCTCGGCCAGCAGCCGCGCGAGCGCCTCCGCGGGCTCGGGCTCCAGCGGCACGCACCACGCCCGCTCCTGCGGATCCCAGCGCCGCCCCGGGATCGCGCGCAGCAGCGTGCGCAGGCGCTCGTCGTAGGGAAAGCGCAGCACCGCCTCGCCCTCTTCGAGGGTTGCGTGAAAGGGGGCAGACATGAACACTGCACGATAGGCCGCGGCGTGGATGGGAGGGTCAGCGGGCGGCAAGCGCCGCGAACGCGCGCGCCGCCGGGGAGAGCCGCCCGTCGCGGTGCACCAGCCCGATGCGCCGCACGATCCGCGGGCGCGCGGCGCGCACCACGGCACCGCGGCGGCCGGCCTCGTGCGCGAGTGGCGCAGGGAGCAGCGCGGCGCCCGCGCCCGCCAGCACCAGCGGAACGATCGCCTCGCGCGCGTCCGTTTGCACCGCGATCCGCGGTGTCACGCCCACCGCCTCCAGCGCCTGCTCCAGCAGCATCCGCGTCGAGGTCCCGGGCGGGCTCACCACGAGGGGGATGTCGCGCAGCGTGCCCGCCGCCAGCGCGCCCTCCGTGGGCGAGGAGGTGCTGGGGCCGGCACGAGGCCGGCGGCGACGGGAGCGGCCGGGCGTCGCGCCCGCGGCCGGCAAGGTGGTGTCCGGCGTCGGTGTGCCCGCGCTCTCGCCCGGTAGGGAGGTGTCCGGCGGCAGCACGAACAGCAGCTCCTGGCTGCCCAGCTCGTGCGCGTGCAGGTCGTCGCGGGGCAGCGGCAGGCGCGCGAAGCCCAGCTCGCATGTGCCCTCGCGCACCATCGCGCCGACGCCCGCCGTGCTGGGTGGTTCCTGCACCCTCACCGCCACCCCCGGGTAGGCGCGGCGGAAGCGGCCGATCAACGCCGCCAGCGGGTCCACTGCGAGCGTCGCCAGCGCCGCGATCTCGAGCGTCCCCGCTTGCACCTCTGCGACCTGGCTGACCGCGCCGCGCGCGGCGTCGATCGCGCTCAACACCTCACGCGCCGGGCCGACCAGCGCGTGACCGGCCGCCGACAGCCGCAGGCCGCGGCCCACGCGGTGAAACAGCTCCAGCCCCAGCTCCCCCTCCAGCGCGCGCAGGCTCTGCGAGAGCGAGGGCTGCGCCCCGTGCAGCCGGGTCGCCGCCCTCGTGACGCTCTCCTCCTCTACCACAGCCAGGAAGTACCGCAGCCGTTTCTCATCCATCCGCCACCGCCGGGATGCACCGTAGGCCCCTCTCATTCATAAGTATACCCTATCTCTTTATAAAGAAAAACGTCTTTGACCTATGAGACAAAGAGCGCTTCAATGGGGTTATGGACGCGCTCGTACGCACCCGCCAGCCCACCCCCCTACGCGAGCGGCTGCTGCGCGAGCCCGCGCGTCCCGCGCGCATCCGCGAGAGCTCTCGCGCGTCCGCCTTCGTCGTCGGAACGGTGTGCATCGGCGCCTTCATGGGCCAGCTCGACGCCTCGATCGTGACGCTGGCGCTGCCCCGCATCGGCGCCGGCCTCGGGGAGGCCGCGAGCGCCGTGCGGTGGGTGTCGCTCGCCTACATGCTGGTGCTCGCCTGCACGCTCGTCCCAGTCGGGCTGCTCGCCGACCGCTTCGGGCGCAAGCTGCTGTACACCTACGGCTTCGCCGTGTTCACGCTCGGCTCGGTGCTCTGCGGGCTGGCGCCCACGCTCGGCTGGCTGATCGCCGCGCGCGTCCTGCAGGGGCTCGGGGCGGCGATGCTGCAGGCCAACTCCGTCGCGCTGATCGTCGAGAGCCTGCCCCCCGGGCTGCTGCCCCGCGGCCTCGGCGTGCAGGGCGCCGCGCAGGCCGTCGGCCTCGCGCTCGGCCCCGCGATCGGCGGGCTCCTGCTCGCGCTCGGCGGCTGGCCACTGATCTTCTTCGTCAACCTCCCCGCCGGGATCCTCGGGATCGCGCTGGCGTGGGTGCTGCTCCCGCGCAGCCGCACCGCCGCCGGGGCGCTCCGCCGCCCCACGCGTGGGGCGGCCCACGATGTGGCCCGCGGGGGATTTCAGAGCGCCGCCTCCGGAGAGGGCGGCGGTGTCTCCGGCAACGCGCTCCGCCCCGCCGCCACCCGCGAGCGCTTCGACCGGCGCGCCCTCGCCGTGGGCCTCGGCGGCGCGATGACCGCCTATGCCGTCATGTTCGGAACGCTCTACACCGTCTCCTACCACCTCGCGGCGCTGCACCTGCCGACCGCGCTCGCCGGTCTGGAGCTCGCCGCCCTGCCGGTCGCGCTCGGGATCTGCGCGCCGCTCGCCGGGCGCCTCGCCGAGCACGTCGATGCGCGCGTGCTCACCCTCGGCGGGCCGCTGCTCGCGGCGCTCGGCCTCGGTGTGCTGCTCGTGGGCGCCGGCGCCGGCCTGCCAATCGGGCTCGCGCTCGTCGGTGGCGGCCTCGGCGCGTTCGTCCCGCTCAACAACGCCACCGTCATGCGCGCCGCCCCTCGTTCCCGGGTGGGGGTGCTCAGCGGAATCCTCAACACCACCCGCTGCCTCGGCACCGCGCTCGGTGTGGCGCTCCCCGGCGTGCTCTGAGCCATAACGGCTGGCAGCACCGCACCAAGGCTCTCGTTGTAGGAGTATGCAGACATGCCCGAGCGGATCGGATTCATCGGCCTCGGCATCATGGGCTCGCGGATGGCCGCCAACGTGCGGCGCGCCGGCTTCCCGCTGACGGTCTGGACGCACACCCCCGGCAAGGCTGCGCGGTGGGCCGCCGAGCACGGCGCGGTGGCCGTTGCGACCCCAGCCGAGGTCGCGCGCGCGAGCGAGATCGTCGTGAGCATGGTCGTCGACGGCGCGCAGGTCGCCTCCGTGCTGATCGGCGAGGAGGTTGCGCCGCGGGGCGCGAGCGGCATGGGGCCGGGCGGAGAGAACACCGGGCCGAGCGGAGAGGACACCGGGCGGGGTGGAGAGGCCGTGGTGGGTGGAGAGGCCGTGGTGGACGGCGCGCACGAAGGGCTGCTGTGCGTGGACATGTCCACGATCGCCCCCACCGACACGCGGCGGATCGGCGCCGCTCTGGCAGCGCGCGGGGTGCGGATGCTGGACGCGCCCGTCACCGGCTCCGCTCCGCGCGCGGAGGAGGGCACGCTGACGATCATGGCCGGCGGGGAGGCCGAGGACTTTGCCCGCGCGCGGGCGCTGCTGGAGGCGATGGGCCGCGTGATCGTGCACGTCGGCGCGCTCGGACAGGGCGAGATGCTGAAGCTGATCAACAACTCCGTGGGCGCCGCCAACGCCGCCGCGCTGGCCGAGGCGCTGCTGCTCGCGCGCGCCACCGGCCTCGACCTCGACGCCTTCGCGCAGGTGCTCTCGACCGGCTCCGGCGCCTCCGCGCAGCTCGACCTGAAGGCGGGCGCGATGCGCGCGCACGACTACACCCCCGCTCTGTTCAAGACCGCCCACATGCTCAAGGACGTGCGCCTCTGCCTCGAGGAAGCCCAGGCGGCCGGGATGCCGTTCCCCACCGCCGCCCACGCCCGCGACCTGCTGGCCGCGACGGTCGGCCGCGGCCACGGCGAGGAGGACTACGCCGCGATGATCGAGGCCGCCGAGGGCCTCGCCGGGCGGCGGCTGTAACCGGCGTTGGGAGGGACGATTTTTTTAGGATTTGGATGGGGGTCGCGCAGCGCGACTCGAGCGCGCGCTTGACGGCGACGCGGGGCGGGGCAACGGGCACTGCGGGCGATGCCCAGCGGCGTTATCCGGCCACCGCATGAGCCGCGGCGGCATCCACCAGGCGGTCGTCGCCCCAGAACAGCTCCTCGCCCACGGCGAGCGTCGGCACGCCGATCACCCCGCGCGCGTGGGCGGCATCGGTGGCCGCGCGCAGCGCCTGCTTGACCTGCGGGTCCGCGGTCGCCGCGCGCGCCGCGCGGGGGTCGAGGCCGGCCTGCTCGGCGCTTTGCAGAACCTGCTCGGCGGTGCCGAGGTCGCGGCCGTGCTGGAAGGCGTCGCGCAAGGCCCGCACCGTGAACTCCTCCCCGCGGCCCACCTGGAAGGCGAACGTCGCGACGCGCATCGCGAACAGGTAGTTGCCCGGCCACGGGTCCGGCCAGCGCAGCTCGGGCAGCCCATAAGCCCGCGCGCGCCGCTCCACCTCCTCGATCCCCTCTGCGCGAGTCGCGGGATCGCGCAACGCCCACGAGGAGCGCCCGTTGGCCTTGAACAGCCCGCCCAGCGAGATCGGCTGCCAGGCAGCCGCACCGCCGCCCAACGCCTCGCCCAGGCGCTCCGCCGTCAGGTACGCGTACGGCGAGCCGAGGTCGAAGTAGAAGGTAGTGCGGGCCATCTCGCTCCACGAAACATAGCCCTGGCGGGTCCTCACCCGCTCGGCCGCTGGGCACGGAGGACCGAAGCCGGGAGACACTCGCCTTCGACCGATTCGGCCAGCGCCCACAACCGTGGGCATACCCGGTCCGCTCACCCGCTCGGCCGCTGGGCATGGAGGCCCAGCGCCCACTACCGGGGCATTCCGCCCACCCGCGCGGACGATCTCCAATGCCCACCTCTGCCGACCCCGCGCGTGTAAGCACAAGGTAGGAGCTGCTCCGCGCCCGCCCGCACGCGCGTCACAATCGAGTGAGTGAGCATCCTGGTCGTAGACGACGATCGCGCGGTGCGCGAAGCGCTGCGGCGCGCGCTGGCGCTCGCCGGGTATGAGGTGCAGCTCGCCGAGGATGGGGTGCAAGCGGTTGAGCTGGTCGCGCAGGCGCTCCCCGACGCCGTCGTGCTCGACATCGGCCTGCCCGGCATCGACGGCCTCGAGGTGTGCCGCCGGCTGCGCCGGCTGGGCAACCGCGTGCCGATCCTGATGCTCACCGCGCGCGACGCCGTCGCCGATCGCATCGACGGCCTCGACGCCGGCGCCGACGACTACCTCGTCAAGCCTTTCGACGTCGGCGAGCTGCAGGCGCGGCTGCGCGCGCTGCTGCGCCGCTCTGGCCCCGAGGGTGAGGAGGGCGAGCCCGTCGCCCTCGCCTTCGCCGAGGTCCGCCTCGACCCCGACCGCCACGGCGCCGTCGTGGGCGAGCGCTTCGCCGAGCTCACCCGCACCGAGTACCTCCTGCTGGAGTTGCTGCTGCGCAACCCCCGCCGGGTGCTCTCGCGCAGCGTCATCTTCGACAGCGTGTGGGCGTACGACTTCGGCCCCGCCTCCAACGCGCTGCGCGTATACATCGGCTACCTGCGCCGCAAGCTCGAGGCGATCGGCGCCCGCCCGCTGATCCACACCGTCCGCGGCGTCGGCTACGTCCTGCGCGAGCCGTGACCCTGCGCGCCCGCATCGCGGCGGTGGCCGGCCTCGCGGTCGCAGTCGCGGTGCTGCTCGCCGCGGTCGTGGTGTACGTCGCGGTGCGCTCCGACCTGCGCGGCCAGATCGACGCCTCCCTGCGCCAGCGCGCCGCCGGGCTCCTCGCCCCGCCTCCCGGGGCGCCGGGCACGCCCAGGGCGAGCGACAACGGATCTGTCGTGGGCGGCAGTCCTCCACCGGGCGGCAGACCTCCAGTGCTCCCCACCAGCGTCGCGCCCGCGCGCTTCGGTGGGCCCTCGGGATACGTGCAGTTCATCGACCCCTCCGGTACCGTGGACGTCCCCGCCGGCCAGGGCGCCTCGCCCACGATCGCGCCCGACGGCTCCGAGCGGGCGATCGCCGCGCGCGGCCGTGGCCAGCTGCTCGCCGACCGCACCGTGCGCGGCACCCACCTGCGCGTGCTGACGCTCGGCACCGGCCCCCACGGCGCCGTGCTGGTCGCGCTGCCGCTCACCACGGTGGACCACGAGCTCAGCCACATCCTCCTGATCCTGCTGCTCGTCGGCGTCGCCGGCATCGCGCTCGCCGCGCTGCTGGGGGCGCTCGTCGCGCGCACCGCGCTCACCCCGATCGCCCGCTTCACGCGCCGCACCGAGCAGCTCACCGGCGACCCCGACCTCAGCCGCCGCCTGGAGGTGAGCGGCCGCGACGAGCTCGCGCGCCTGGCCGCCTCCTTCAACGCGACGCTCGAGCAGCTCGAGCGCTCCGTCGCCGCCCAGCGCCACCTGATCGCCGATGCCGGCCACGAGCTGCGCACCCCGATCGCCTCGCTGCGCGCCAACATCCAGGTGCTCCAGGACGCCGCCCGCCTCGCGCCCGAGGATCGCGAGGCGCTGCGCCGCGACATCATCGACGAGCTCGACGAGCTCACCGCGCTCGTCAGCGACGTCGCCGAGCTCGCCCGCGGCAGCCGCGGCGAGCTGGCCACGGACGACGTGCGCCTCGATGAGATCGTCGCCGGCGCGGTCGAGCGCACCCGCCGGCGCTGCGCTCTGCGCTTCGAGGTCGAGCTGGAGCCGACGGTCGTGCGCGGCGCGGGCGAGCGCATCAACCGCGCCGTCGCCAACCTGCTCGACAACGCGCGCAAGTGGAGCCCCCCGGGGGGCCTCGTCGAGGTGGACCTGCGCGACGGCGTCCTCTGCGTCCGCGACCACGGCCCCGGCTTCGCGGAGGCCGATCTGCCCCACGTCTTCGAGCGCTTCTACCGCGCGGACGCCGCCCGTGGCCTGCCGGGCTCCGGTCTTGGCCTGGCGATCGTGCGCCAGGCGGCTGAGGCCCACCACGGGTTCGTGCGGGCCGCCAACGCCCCGGGTGGCGGCGCGCGGCTCGAGGTCAGCTTCGGGGCGCCCGCACCCCTCCACGCCGAGACAGAGACAAACTGGTCATCTCGCTCGCCATCGCCGGAGGACATCCGCCGCTCAGAATCACCGCCAGCAAATACCTTTGGAACTGGAGGTTAGAATGCCACCATGAGTTCGAAAGCTTCGCATCGCGACCGTGTGAGGCGCGCCGCGGCCGTGGCGAGCCGACCCCGTACATCGAGGTCGAGGCCGATGACGAAACCGGCGCTGCAGTCTACGCGCGTTCTGCTGCGCACCGACTGGTGGAAGTGGTCATTCCTTCCGCTGGGCGCTGTCTACTTCGTGCTCGTCGTGACACACATGAGTCGCATGCTTGTGAACATTAACGGCAATCCGGATACCAGCTCGGCACCGGTGCTTGGCGAACTCTACGCCGACAGGGCCGGAGGCCACGTCATAATGGCAAACCTGCCGTGGTTTTCAACTCTGATCTTCGAGCTGGCGACGAAGTGGCTACCTGACCACCGTCAGGTTTGGGTGATCGGGCCGTATCTCTTTGGGCTCTTGGCGATTGCGCTCATGGCCTGGACGGCATCGCGCGTGGCGGGGCGCTGGGCGGCCGCGTTGACCGCGGTCATCCTGTTGTGCGCAGGCCCGCCCGTCCTGGAATTGATGCTTTGGCTTAACGATCACACCACCACGTGGTATTCGCTGGCCCTGCTGGCGGCGTTCCTGGTCCTGGTGATGGAGCGCGGCTCTACGATCGGCTGGCTGCCGTTGACGATCCTCATTCTCTTCGTCGGTGTGATCGTGGGTGTCAACGTCGCCTCCGACAAGATACTTCTCATCGCCGGGCTGCTCCCACTGCTTTTCGCCAGCGCCGGGACTTGGATACTGAGCCCAAATGCCAGGACGGCGAAGGTCATGTGGCTCGGCGCCGCCACGGCGGCCGTCACCGGAATCAGCGCAGTCGCAACGACTTCGATCATGCACTCGGCAGGTGTCTTCCTGGCGTATTTCGAACTCAGATTTGCAACTCTCGAAGCCATATCCACAAACGTAAAACTCTGGTGGCAGTCGATTGTGCTTCTTGGAAACGGAAATTTCTCCGAAGCGGCAATCACCTTCACGACGATTCTCGCGCTTGTTTGTGGGGCCCTGAGTGTTGGCATGGCACTTCTCGTTCCCCGGTACACGTGGCGGTATGTTGCAAGTCGGCGATCTGGCGATGAGCCCGTCGACGAGCGATTGAGCGTCTACATCATTTTCTGGGCAACGAGCCTGGTCTGTCTCTCCGCCGGCTTCATCCTCAGCTCCGTTCCCGCCGGCCTGGGGACCACGCGCTACCTGGTGGGAGTCGTCTTTGCGGTTGCCGCCATGCTGCCGCTGTTCGCTCGCGGCAGTGTCGCGGCCCGCGCCCTTGTGGTGGCCGGCACGCTCGTGTTTCTGCTCACTGCCACGATCTCGCTTGGCGATAGCGGGTTGGTCAAACCGCCATCCACCGCGGGGCCCTCGCCGCAGGTTGCCGAAGCCATCGCGCGGACCGCGGAACGCGTGGGCGCCACTCGTGGCTATGCAACCTATTGGAACGCAGCCCCGATCACCTGGCGTTCGAACTTCAGGGTCCAGGTTGCTCCGTTCGTCGGCTGCTCAGGCAGCCCCACGGGAGTTTGCCCGGGTTCATTCAACTATCTCGAAGCATGGTACAGGCCCGGGTCGTTTCGAACATTTCTGCTGACCGACTCCAGCGGCCCTCAGTGGTCTCCGCCGGCGGCACTGCGGCAGCGAGCCATCGCGACTTACCGATTTGGCACGGTGACGATGTACGTTTACAACTACGACATAGTGACCAGCCTATTGTGATGTGACGGGCCCCACACGCGCCGCGCGGGTCAATTCCGACGTACTTCTTACGCGGTCCCAATGTCCACCCTACCTACGGCGTCGAAAGTGCATCGACGCTTACCGACGGCATTGGAAAGGACCTGGCGCATGTCAACTCCCTCGATCACCGCACCGCCGATCGACGATCGACCGGCAGGACCCGCGCACCGCCGCGGGACCCCCGACCACGCGCTCGGGGAGCGCGCCCGCACGGCGCTGCGCCGCCTGGTGCGCGGGCGCGAGGCCGACCCCGCGTGGTCGCGCCCGCTGCTGTGGCTGGTGGGGCTGCTCGCCGGGGCGCTCACGCTGTGGGGGCTGACCCGCAACGGGTACGCCAACATCTACTACGCCGAGGCTGCGCAGGCGGCGAGCCGCAGTTGGACGGCGTGGCTGACCAACGCGGTGGACACCTCGGGGCTCGAGAGCCTCGACAAGGGGCCGCTGTCGAACATGGCGATGGGGCTCTCCGGGCGGCTGCTCGGGTTCTCGAGCTTCTCGATGCTGCTGCCGGAGGCGCTCTGCGGGATCGCCTCGGTGCTGCTGCTGCACAACGTCGTGCGGCGCACGCTCGGGCATCGCGCCGCGCTGCTGGCCGCGCTGATGCTCGCGCTCACGCCGATCTTCGTCGCGATGAGCCGCTTCAACAACCCCGACCCGCTGCTCGTGCTGTGCGAGATCGCCGCCGCCTGGGCGCTCGTGCGGGCGCTGGAGTCCGGGCGCACGCGCCACCTGCTGCTGTGTGGCCTGTTCATCGGGCTCGCCTTCAACGTCAAGATGCTCGCCGCCTACCTGATCGTGCCCGGCCTTGCGCTCGCCTTCCTGATCGCGGGCAAGGGCAGCCTGCGCCGGCGCGTCGCCCAGCTCGCCGCCGGCGCCGGCGCGATGCTCGCGGTCAGCTTCGCCTGGTATGGCGCGATGATGCTGATCCCCGCCGCGCACCGGCCGTTCGTCGGCGACACGACCGACAACTCCTGGTTCTCGCTGATCTTTGGGGCCAACGGACTCAGCCGCGTCGCCGGCAACGGCGCCGGCGGCGGGGCGGGTGGGGCTCCCGGGGGAGCAGGGGGCTTCGGCGGCGCCGCCGGCCTCACACGTCTCTTCAACCCGATCGTCGGCGGCCAGATCTCCTGGCTGCTGCCGCTCGCGCTGACCGGGCTGCTGCTCGGCCTGTGGGCGCGGCGGCGCGCGCCCCGTACCGACGCCGCCCGCTCCGCCTACATCCTCTGGGGCGGCTGGGGTGTGGTCTCGTGGGCGATCTTCAGCTTCTCGGAAGGCATCTTCCACCCCTACTACACCACCGCCCTCGCCCCTGCCGTGGCGGTGCTCGCCGCCGGTGGTCTCGTCGAGCTGTGGGACCGCGCGCGGCGCGCCGCCATGTGGGCCGCGGCGCTCGGCGCCGTCACGATCGGCACCGCCGTGTGGGCGGCCGTGCTGCTCGCCCGCGCCGGCGGGTTCGTGCCGTGGCTCGCACCCACCGCGATCGTGCTCGCCGCGCTCGCCGGCGGCGCCCTGGTGCTCGCGCGGGTCGAATCCCTGCGGCGGCCGCACGCCCCGAGCCTGCGCGTGCTGCTCCCCTTCGCGGCCGTCGCCGGGCTGCTGGGCGTGCTCGCCGGCCCCGCCTCCTACGCGATCGCCACCGTGGGCGACACGCTGAGCGGCGGCAATCCGCTCGCCGGTCCCGCGAGCGCCAACGCAACCTTCGCCGCTGAGCCCGCCTTCGAGGCTCTACGCGGGGGCCCCGGCGGGCAGTTGCCGATCCAGCCTCCGAGCGGCTTCGCGCCGCCCGGTGGCGTGGCGCAGGGGCCGCCCGCAGGCGTTGGCCTTACCGGCGGCGGTCCTGGCGGGGCTGGTCCCGCTGGCGCGAGCGGCAGCGGCCTGCCTCCAGGTGCCCTTGCCGGGGGCGTGGCGAGGAGTGGCGGCCTCACCGGCGCCGGTGGCGCCGCGAGCGCGGCGGGCGCGAACGTCAGCGGCGCGGTGATCAAGTACCTGGAGGCTCATCAGGACAGCGCCAAGTACATGGTCGCGGCGGTCGGCTCCAACACCGCGGGCGCGATCGCGCTGCGGAGCGGCCGCAACGTGATCGACATGGGCGGCTTCATGGGCGCCGATCCCGCACCCACCCTCGCGCAGGTCGAGCACCTGATCGACACGGGCCAGCTGCACTACGTCCTGCTTGGCGGCCAGGGCGGTGGGCCCGGCGGCAGCATTGCCACGGGCGCTCCGGGCGGCGCTGGGCCGCGCGTCCCCGGCGGCGGCGGGCCCGGCGGCAGCGGCGCGGGCAACGCGACGATCGAGACCCGCGACCGGTGGATCGAAGCCCACGGCACCGTGGTCCACGTGCCCGGACAGAGCGCCTCCGGCTCGGGCGCCACGCTCTACCACTTCGCCCGTTGAGCGAGATCGCACGAGTGTGCCTGGACTATCCTCACGCCATGAGCGCGTGGGGAGCGAGCGACGCCGGCGCTGCCGTGTCGGTGACGTTCGACAACCTCGGCGAGGCCGCCCAACTGGAGCTGGGCATGTGGCCCGAGGACGTGCCCCAGGGGGAGCACTTCACGGTGCTCGAAGTGCTCCCCCGGCTGCTGGAGCTGCTCGCCGCCCGGGGTGTGCGGGCGACGTTCTTCGTCGAGGGGCTCAACGCCGAGATGTACCCCGACGCGCTGCGCGAGCTGGCGCGGGCGGGCCACGAGGTCGCGGTGCATGCCTGGCGCCATGAGGAGTGGGCCGCGCTGGACGCCGCCACCGAGGCTGCGCTGCTCGACCGCGCGACGGAGGCCATGCGCTCGATCGGCCTGGAGCCGCGCGGCTTTCGCCCCCCGGGCGGTGGGCTGACGGCGCGCACGCTCTCGCTGCTCGCCGAGCGCGGCTGCAGCTACGTCTCCCCCGCCGGCGAGCGCGAGGGGATGCTCGACGGCCTCGCCGTGCTCCCGTTCCGCTGGCCGCTCGTCGACGCCTACGCATTCCTCCCGCAGTTCGCCGGGCTGCGCGAGCGCCACCGCGGCGATCCCGAGCCGTACGGACCCGAGCAGATGGGCGAGGAGATGATCGCCGCACTGCACGCGCACACCGAACGCAAAGGGCATCTCGCGCTGCTGTTCCACCCTTTCGCGGTCGCCTTCACCGGCGAGCCCGGGTGGGCTGCGCTCGATGCCGTGCTCGAGGAGGTGGCCCACCTCGCCGCCGCCGGCTCACTGGCGCCGCCGCGCATGGACGAGGCTGCCGCCTGGATGCTCACACACGCCGAGGACTTCCATCACCCACCGCAGCTCGACGACACCACATGGATGGCGCCGTCGGAGTAAAACGAACACGATGTCACGGAGAGCGATGGCTAAGGTGGTGGGAGTCGTCCTGAGAAGCCCGAGGTTGCGGCGCGCGATCATGCGCCGGGCGGCGAGCAGCGCCAAGCTGACAGGGGCCACATTCACGGGCGCGGGGCAGACGAGCAGGAGGATGAAGCCCTTGCCACGTCGGGCCCTCCGGCCACGCCGCCCGTTCACGATCACGAACGCGCTCGGTACCGCCGCGCACCACACCTTCGAGGTTCGCGCCGGCGTGGGGCTGGTGTTCGAGCCGTTCATCGGCCGGCGCGGCGCGGTGGCGCTGTGGGCCACCGGACTTCCCGCGTGGGCCGCAGCGGCGTGGCTGGGCGAGGGCGAGGCGATCGAGAAGTGGCTGGCGCTCAACAACGGCGCGGGGCTCGCCGGCGGGATCGTGCACTTCGTGGAGTGGCCGTGGGAGCTGCGCGGCGGCATCCCCCGCCTCGTCGAAGCGGAGGGCATGACGGCGGAGCGCCTGCCCGCCTACAACCGGGTTCTGCAGCTGTGGGTGTTGGCCGGCGCGCTGGCGCTCGTGCTGGAGACCCCGCGCCACGCGCGGCGCTGGGCGTTCGCGGGACTGCTGCTCGGCGAGCCGCTGCGCCGCTCCGCGATCCATCACTTCCGCTGGGCGCGCGAGCAGGCCGAGCGCGAACCCGAGCGCTGGAGCCCCGTATTGCGCGAACAGGCACACGGAGGCATCGAGCAGACCGTGTGAACCCGACCAGCCCCGCCGATCCTCAGCAGCGCCCAAGCGCACAACCGGGGCAGGCGGCAGCTGCGCCGCCACCGGCCGTGCACGACCGGCGCCTGCTGCCCGTGTTGCTGACGTTGACCGTCACCACCGGGCTGATCGACGCCGTCAGCTACCTCGGGCTGGGCCACGTCTTCACCGCCAACATGACCGGCAACGTCGTGCTGCTCGGGTTCGGCCTCGCGCACGCCGGGGGGCTGCCGGTGCTGGCGCCGCTGATCTCACTCCTAGCCTTCCTGCTCGGCGCGGGCATCGGCGGGCGCATTGCCGCCCGGCTGGCCGAGCGCCGCCGCCGCCATGTCAGCGTCGCGCTGGCGCTCGAGGCCGGGCTGCTCGCCTGCGCCACGGCGCTCGCCGCCGCCGTCACCGTCACGATCGGCTCGTTCGCCGCCTACGCGGTGATCGCGCTGGTGGCGATCGCGATGGGCGTGCGCAACGCAACCGTGCGCAAGCTCGCGGTCCCCGACCTCACCACCACGGTGATGACGCTCACGCTCACCGGCCTCGTGGCCGACCCGGCGGGCGGGGCCCCGCGCAACTCCCGCCGGCGCACCGGCGCGGTGGTGGCGCTGCTGGTTGGCGCGCTGATCGGTGCGCTGCTCGAGAAGCAGAGTCTCACGCTCCCGCTCGCCGTCGCCGCGGGCATGGCAGCAGCGACGCTCGCGGGCTTCGCCACGGCGCGGCGGTAGCGCCGCGCGCCGCTCACGACCACGGCGGGATCCAGTGCTCCGCGCTCGCGATGCCGTCGGGATGGGCGCGCATCACCGCCTCGATCGCATCCGCGATCGCACCGGTCGCCTTGCGACTGCGGCTGCGGCCGGCGGGCAGCAGGATTAGACCGGCGTGACCGCGTCCGCTCGCGACCTGCTCGGCCGCGAGCGGACGGAAGTCCTTGATGTTGTTGGTCACGACCGCGCGCACCTCCCGACACGCCGTGTCGATGACCTGGTGGTCGGGCGCCTGCAGCAGATCGGGCCTATCCACAACCGCCTCCGCGTCCAGTCCGCGCTCGCGCAGCAGTCGCGCGATCAGCCCTGAGAGCTGCTCGTCGAGCAGCACCCTCACTCCTCCAGAGCCCTCCGCCCGGCCTGCGATGCGGCGTAGCCGCGCTCCCACTCGGCCTCGTTGTCGGCGATCCGCGCGTCGATCTCCTCCCGGTAGGCACCGTAATAGTCGATCGCCGCCTGCACGAGCCCGAGCGGGATCTCCAGCAGCGCCGCGGTCTGCTCCAGGTCGTTCTCGTTCTCCCTGGCGGCGGCTACGACCTCCCACACATCCAAGCCACTGCCGACCAGCGCGGCACGCCGGCCGCTCGGCCCGTCGGCGAAGCGCACCAGTGGATGCTCCTCCCGGCGCAGCCCCTCATCCACGTAGCGCTGCGCCAGCGCCCGCGGCGCGTAGCCCATTCGCCGCGCGTGCGTCCGCAATCGCTCGCCGGACCCGGGGCGCAGACGCAGGGTGAAATGATCGCTCACTCCTACACCTTACCATTGGTGTCACAGCGTGTCACATCGGCAAACATCTCCCGCACATTCGCTGTGCGTCGCCGCGTTTCGCCGCTACCTGCGCGGCTGAGCGCTGGCGAACGTCGTGGAACCGGGGCTATTGGCGCCTCTCCATCCTCGCGTCATCGCACGGGTCGGCCAGGAGCGGGCGGGCGATATTCAAGGATATGCTGGGCAGAGCCGAGGAGAACCGGAGGATGAGAATCGAGCGCGCTGACAGCAGGACGGGGAGGGCCCTGGCGACGCTCGGCGTCGTGACCGCGCTGGCCGTCGGGGGAGTCGCCGTGAGCGGCTGCGGAGCCTCGGAAACGCTGGATCCGATCGCCCGCGCCGCCGAGGTGACCAGCCAGCAGGAAGGCGCACGGATCTCGCTCACGATGCAGTTCTCCTCCGCGGCGATGCCGGGCGGCGGGTTCAACATCACCGCCAACGGCTACATCGACAACCGCGACCGCTCCGGGGAGATGAGCATGAACCTCTCCGGCATCCCGGGCGCCTCGGCGCTGCCCGGGGGTGGGGCCGGCACCGTGCAGATGATCTTCCAGTACCCCTTGATCTACATGAACATGCCCTTCCTCGCTGGCGAGCTGCCGGAAGGCAAGACGTGGATGAAGCTCGACCTCACGAAGGCCGCGTCGGCGGCCGGGGTCGAACTCCCCCAGCTCTCCTCGCTCGACCAGGATGACCCCACTCAGTTCCTCGAATACCTACGCGCGAGCTCCGGCGGTGTGAGCACCGTGGGCAGCGAGACGGTCGACGGCGTGCCCACAACCCACTACCGCGCCACCCTGCAGCTGAGCAGCATCCTCGGCCGCGTTCCCTCCAGCGAGCAGGCGGCGGCGAAGGCGGCGCTGGAAAAGTTCGGCGACGCGGGTGGGATCCCAGTCGACGTGTGGGTGGACGCGCAGGGCAGGGTGCGCCGGATGCAGCTGTCGATCGCCGCCGGCGCCCCCGCAGGCACGGCCGGTAGCGTGGCGGGGACCCCCGTGGGCGACGGCACGATCACAATCGACTTCACGAGCTACGGCTCCGTTCCCCCGATCGTCCCGCCGCCATCGAGCCAGGTCTTCGACGCCAGCTCGCTGGTCGCCGCTGGGGTCGCGCAGGCACAGGGCGGGTAGCCCCGCGAATGCTCCCTCAGCTCGGCCGGCGGCTACGCCCGCCGGTAGTGCTCGCGCCAAATCAGCTTGTAGATCGGGACCCAGCGGGGGATGCGGTTGATGACGGGGATGAAGGGGATGGAGATGAACGCCACGCTCAGCAAACCCATGATCAGCAGCACCTGGATGTCGGCGCTCGGAGAGGACTTCATCGGTTCGACCTGGTACCAGAGCGCATACAGCCACAGCCAGGGCTGGCCCGGGTAGCTGCCCGTCTCGTTCATCAGGCCCCACTGCTCGCCGAGCAGGTGCTGTCCTTCGGCGCGTTCGGCGAGCAGCCCGCCGTCGGCCATGAACAGCAGCGGCTTGGTGTAGTCGGTCTGGAAGAACTGGCTGCTGGACACGAGGCCGCCTTCGAGGCCGCCGCTCTGGGCGAGGCTCTGCAGGCTGGCCATCATCGTCGGCACCGGGCCGGCGCCGCTGGTCTTGACCGTCACGGTGCCCGTGGTCGTGTCGACCGACACTGTGCTGGGCGGCGTCTTCTTTTCTGCCACCGCTTCTGAATATTCTTCGAGCGGCTTGGCGTACGCTTCCGACCATTCCTTTTTCTGCGTTTGCGGTGCCGCCTTGTATTCGGCGAGCGCGCTGCGCAGCGCGGGGTCGTTGGGGACGGTTTCCAGCGGTTTGACGACGTAGTCTTCAGCCGTGTCGATCGGATGGCTGACGCCGAGCCACCGCTGGGGGTGGAGGAAGAAGAAGTGCTGCACGCTGCCCGAGCTGTGGTTGTAGGGGGGGCCGTATTCGGCCGTGGCGCTCTTTTCGTCCAGCTCCATGGCCGCCGTCGTGGCGAAGTCGGCCGGCAGTTCGTGCGACCACTGGGCGATCGTGCTGGGCTTGTCGTCGGGCGAGGAGAACAGGACGGTGAGCAGCATCGCCAGCAGGGTGATGACGCCGACCGCGATGCACAGCTCTTTGACCAGGTCGTAGGGCGCGTAGCTGCCCTTCCAGGGCTTCGTTCGGTCCTTGGGGCCGAGGAGGCTCATGACTGTCCCCCTGTCGAGGCCCGAGGGACGCCTCCCCCGGCTGGGGCCTGCGGGGAGCCATTCGGCTCGGGGGGACTCCCGGCCGAAGCGAGCGCCACTCTCTGCTCGAGCTCGAACGGGGGCACCACGCCGTTGCGGCGCACGAGCAGGACATGCACGCTCACGAGCGCCACGACCGCGATCGGCAGCAGGAGGATGTGGTAGCTGTACATCTGGCCGAAGTTGGTGAGGTTGAAGAACGCGCCGACGCCGACCGAGTTCATCGCGTCCTTGGCCTGCGTGGAGATCCACTGGGCGTCGAAGTTCTGCTGGGAGACGTAACCGGTGAGCGCCGCGGGCACCGCTACGAGAAAGGTGATTGCGCCGGTGACCCACACGCGGCCGCGGCCTCCGCGCCAGGCTGCCATCCAGTACTTGCCCCACAGGTGGACGACCATCGCGAAGAAGAACAGCTCCACGCTCCACATGTGGATGCTGTTGAAGAAGTGCCCGACGCCGGTCTCGTGCCACCACGCCGGCCCCTTCAGCGCGAGGATCGTGCCCGAGGTGATGATCACAATCAGGGAGGCGATGCTGGCCACCCCAAAGACGTAGATCCACGAGGCCACGTAGGTGGGCTGGCCGTCGGGCAGAAGTCTTTCGGGCGGCAGCGCCTCGACGCCTTTTTCGCGGACTTTGACGGTCCACGACTTTGACGGGATCCTCGGGGGAATCGCTGGCGGGGTCGTGGGGGCGGCGCTCATGACGCGCCTCCGCCGCGACGAACGAAGCCGGGAGACGCTCGCCTCCGGCGAGCATCCCCGTTTCGTCCAGCCTCTCGCGCCGCGGCGCCGGGGAACGGCAGCAGGATCGCCAGGACGAAGACGATCAGCATCAGGCCGATGACCACGACATTCGCGACCGACAGGTGGATGAAGTTCCAATCCACCGTGTGGGCCGGGTGGTTGAGGTTGAAAACCGCCCCCATCACACTCATCTGCAATGCCCCCTCCGCTGCTCGCTTTCGATGACAGACAGTGAGCCGAGTGCGTACGCTACCTGGGGTCAGATTCGACAGCCTCCGTACAAAACCTCATGTCTCTTGGGGGAAGCCCGCGGCGAGCAGCGCCGCGACCTCCGCGTCGGTGGTGGGGCGGAAGTCTTGATACCAGTAGCCGACCGCCCAGAGATCGGCGGGCATCTTCACGCACACCACCTCGTCGGCCTCGTCGCTGAGTGACTGCGCCGACTGGCGCGCTGCCACCGGCACCGCGAGGATCACCCGCGCGGCGCCCCGCCGGCGCAGCGAGCGCACCGCCGCGAGCGCCGAGCGGCCCGTCGCGAGGCCGTCATCGACGAGGATCGCGGTGCGCCCGGCGAGCTCGATCGGCGCGCGGGAGCCGCGGTAGCGACTCAGGCGCTGCCGCAGTTCGCCCTCGACCCGCGCGATCAACGCCGCGCGCTCGTCCTCCGTGAGTCTGAGCGCGCGCACGGCCTGCTCGCTGAGCACGTGCACGCCCCCCTCCGCCAGCGCCCCGATCGCGTACTCGGGATTCTGCGGCGCGCCGATCTTGCGCACGACCGCCACGTCCAGCGGCGCGCCCAGCGCGCGCGCCACCTCGGCGGCGACCGGCACCCCGCCGCGGGGAATGCCGACCACGACCGGGCGCTCGCGACGCGACTGCTCCAGCAGCGCCGCCAGACGCTGGCCGGCGTCGCGGCGGTCCTTGAAGCCGAGCTCATCGCCCGCGGACACCGGCGGCTCAGTGCTAATCCGGCGAGTTTCCGTTCCGCGCGGCGAGCGTCTGTCGGCCGGTGTCGGTCCACACGACCTGATCGCGGCCCGGGCCCACCCCGATCAGCGCGACCGGGGCCCCGGCGTGCTCGCCGATGAAGCGCAGGTACTCCTGCGCCGCCTCGGGCAGCTCCGAGAAGCTCGTGCACTGCCCGATCTCCTCGCTCCAGCCGTCCAGCTCGGTGTACTCGGCGGTGGTGTGGTGCAGCACCGTCTGGTGGTAGGGAAAGCTGTCGAACTCGGCCCCCTCGGCGCCGCGATAGCTCGTGCACACCTTGATCCGATCGAGGCCCGAGAGCACGTCGAGCTTGGTGATCGCCAGCGCCGAGAGCGAGTTCAGGCGGGTCGCGTAGCGCAGCGCCACGAGGTCCAGCCAGCCGGTGCGGCGGGGCCGGCCGGTGGTGGTGCCGAACTCCCCTCCGCGCGTGCGCAGGTGGTCGCCCATCTCGTCATCCAGCTCGGTGGGGAACGGCCCCGCCCCAACGCGCGTGGCGTACGCCTTGGCGATGCCCCAGATCTCATCGATGTCTTTCGGTCCGACGCCCGCGCCGATGCAGGCCGCGCCCGCAACCGGGTTGGAAGACGTCACGAAGGGGTAGGTGCCATGGTCGATGTCGAGCATCGTCGCCTGCGCGCCCTCGAAGATCACGCGCTTGCCGCTGTCCAGCAGCTCCCACATCAGCTTCGCGGTGTCGGCTATGTGCTGCTCCAGGCGGTGCCCGTAGGTCAAGTACTCCTCGGTCATCGTGCGCAGGTCGAGCGTCGGGTCCTTCTCGAACGGGCGCAGCGACAGGCGCTTGGGCTCCATCGCCGCCACGATCTTCTTCTTGAGGATCTTCTCGTCGAGCAGATCCTGCACGCGGATCCCCAGGCGCGCCGCCTTGTCGGCGTAGCACGGGCCGATCCCCCGGCGCGTGGTGCCGATCTGCAGGCGCCCCAGCTTCGCCTCGCCGGCGGAGTCCAGCAGCAGGTGGTAGGGCATGATCAGGTGCGCGTTGGCGGAGATCCGCAGGCCGCTGACGTCGATGCGCCGCGCGCGCAGGGCGTCGAGCTCCTCGATCAGCACCTTCGGGTCGATCACCACCCCGTTGCCGATCACGCAGCGCTTGCCGGCGTAGAGGATGCCAGAGGGGATCAGGTGCAGCTTCCACTCCTCGCCGTCGCGCACGATCGTGTGCCCGGCGTTGTTGCCGCCCTGAAAGCGCACCACCGCGTCGCCGTGCTCGGCGAGCAGATCGACGATCTTGCCCTTACCCTCATCGCCCCACTGGGCGCCGACTATGACTATGCCAGGCATGCCGAGTGCAGTGTAGGGGCCCGCCGGGATAGGCCCTGGAAGACGGGGCCGATCCTGTGACCGGCCCGCCACGACGACCTTGGGGGCTACGCCAGGGCCTTCTGCTTGAGGGCGTCGAACTCGACCTGCGTGATCGCGCCGCTGTCGAGCAGCTGCTTGCCCTTGGCGATCTGCTCGGTCGGATCGCCCTTCCCGGCCGCCGACTGAACGTACTTGTCGAATTCCGCCTGAGCGGCCTGCTGCTGTTTGACCGCGCGTTCGGCCATACCGCGGTGCTCGGCGATCAGGTAGACGAACACCCCGAGGTAGGGCAGCACGATGATGAAGATGATCCACAGAACCTTGGCGAATCCCGATGTGTCGTGGCGGCGGAACAGGTCCGCGAATATGCCGATCAGGATCCAGATCCAGATCACGAACACGAAGAAGATCAGCATCGTCCAGAACACTTCGAGGAACGGGTAGCTGGTTGAAGCGATGATCATGCCTGTCCTCCCACGGTTGGCTGATTACTCGCGCAGCAGCTTACGCTGTTACTGCGCGTAGCGCTCGCCCGCATAGTTCATGAACTTTGGATACTCCTTGTGGAAAGTCAGCGTGACTTTCCCCACGGCGCCGTTGCGATGCTTGGCGATCAGCAGATCCGCCTCACCGGGGCGCTCGGAGTCTTCGTCGTAGTACTCGTCGCGGTAGATGAACATCACGAGGTCGGAGTCCTGCTCGAGGTTGCCGCTCTCGCGCAGGTCCGACAGCTGCGGTTTCTTGTCGGGGCGGGTCTCGACCGCGCGGCTCAGCTGCGAGAGCGCGATCACCGGCACCCCCAGCTCGCGCGCGAGGATCTTCAGGCCGCGGCTCAGCTCGCCCACCGCGGTCACGCGGCTGTCGTAACGGCTGTCCGTGCGCATCAGCTGCAGGTAGTCGATGATGATCAGCCCCAGCCCCCCCTCGCACTGGGAGTGCAGGCGCCGCGCCTTGGCGCGGATCTCCAAGAGGCCCACGTCGCTTGAGTCGTCCACCCACAGCGGCGCCGCCGCCAGGCGCTGGCTGGCCGTGAGGATCTTCGGCCAGCGCTCCTCTTTGACGCGGCCCTTGCGCAACTCATCGCCCTTGATCCGCGCCTGCGAGGCGACGAAGCGCTGGGCCAGCTCGGCCTCCGCCATCTCCAGCGAGAACAGCGCCACCGGGCGCTTGTGCTCGACCGCGGCGTTCTCGGCGATGTTGCACACCAGCGCGCTCTTGCCCATCGCCGGGCGCGCCGCGATGATGATCAGGTTGCCCCGCTGGAAGCCGCCGGTGATCTCGTCGAGGTCTTTGAACCCGGAGGGGGTTCCGGTCAGCGAGGTGCCCTCGATCGAGAGGCGGTGCAGCTTGTCGAGCTCCTCGTGCAGGACGTCCTCGATTGCGCGGAAGTCCTGCTTGCGATCGTCGCGGGCGACCTCCAGCATCGCCTTCTCGGCCTGCTCCACCAACTCCCGCGGGGGGGCGTGGTGGTCGAGCACGCTCGCCTGGATCTCGTACGTGCTCGCCAGCAGGCGGCGCAGCAGCGCGTTCTCGCGCACGATCTGCGCGTAGCGGCGGGCGTGGCCGGCGGCCGGCACCACGCCGGTGAGCTCGTCCACCGTGGCGATTCCCCCGACGTCCTCGAGCTTGCCCGTCTGGCGCAGGCGATCGACGACCGTCAGCACGTCCACCGGCTCGCTCTCCTCGTAGAGGGCGAGCATCGCCTCGTAGATCGAGCGGTGGCGATCGCGGTAGAAGTCCTCCGGACGCAGCCCCTCCTCGATCACGAGGGCATACATCGAGTGGTCGGAGAGCAGGATCGCGCCGAGCACCGACTGCTCGGCCTCGAGATTGTGGGGCGGGGCGACGGCCACCGTGGAGGTGCCCGCGCCGTTGGTGGCGGCGACGGCGCTCATAGCGGCAGCGACTCTAGTCCGACTCCGCGCCGCGCCGCGGCGGGCAACCCGCTATCTCCGAGGGAAAACTGATGCACCAAAGAATGCTTGCAAGAGCGGCGGACGGCCGTCTGAGGCCGCTTACTTCTTAAGGACTACCATCCATATAGGACGGGGGAGGGCTTGAGACCCGGGCGGGTGGGCATTCAGACCCCCTCCCGGTAAAGCCCGCTCCCGGATTACTTCTTTGGCACGACCATTGTCTTGACGGTCGCCGTCACATCGTCGACGACGTCCACCACCACCATGTAGGTGCCGACGTTCTTGATCGGCTCGGGGAGGTGCACGTTGTGGCGGTCGAGTTTGAGGCCTCTCGCCTCGCGGATCGCCTCGGCGATGTCCTGGGCGGAGACCGACCCGAACAGGCGCCCGTCGGCGCCCGCCTGCTGGGGGATCGTCAGCACGGTCTTGTTCAGCAGCGCCGCGTTGGCGGCCGCCCGCTCGACGAATTCCCGCTCGGCCCGCTCTTCGGCCTCCTGGCGACGGCGGACGGCCTCAACCGCGCCGCGCGTGGCGGGCTGGGCCAACTTGCGGGGGATCAGGAAGTTGCGCAGGTACCCCTTGGACACCTCCACCACCTTGCCCTGCTCGCCGAGCGTCTCGACGTCCTTGAGGAGGATCGCCTCGGGCATCAGCGGCCGTCTCCGTGAGCCCGACGGCGCGCGGGGGGGTGCAGGCGGAACACGCCCTACCGGCCCCGGTCGCGGTCGCCGCGCTCGCGGCGCGGGCTGTCGTCGCGCCCGCCCTCGTTCACGTAGGGCAGCAGCGCCAGCTCACGGGCGCGCTTGACCGCGCGCGCCACTTGCGCCTGATGGCGGCGGCAGGCGCCCGTGATCCGCCGCGAGCGGATCTTGCCCTTCTCGGAGACGAAGCGACGCAGGGTCGCCACGTCCTTGTAGTCGACCTGCTCGATCTTGTCGCGGCAGTGCTGGCACGGCTTGCGCCGGCCGCCGCCGGGGCCGCCTCGCTTCTCTCGTCTGCGGGCCGGCTTGCTGCGGCCCCGTGCCTTTGCCACTGGTGTCTACCTCTCGCTTGGTTGTTGTGGTTTAGAACGGAATATCGTCCTCGGCGGCCGCCGCCCCGACCGGGGCGGCCTGGAAGTCCCCTTCGTTGACGGGGACCTCGCCACCTGGCGAAGCCTGGGTGGGTGAAGCCCCATTCCCCGCGAAGCCGCCCCCTCCGGAGGGGTCATCGCGCGAACCCAGGAACTGCACCGAGTCGGCAATGATATCGATTGCCTGGCGCTTTGTCCCGTCCTGCGCTTCCCACTCGCGCCAGTCCAGGCGCCCGTCGATCGCCACCGGGCGGCCCTTGGAGAGGAAGCGCGCGGCGTTCTCGCCCTGCGCGCCCCACACCTTTACGTTGAAGTAGTTGGGCTTGTCCGTCCACTCCCCGCTGGCCTGGTCCTTGCGGCGGGTGTTGCACGCGATCCGCAGCTCGCACACGGAGGTGCCGCTGGGCAGCGAGCGCAGCTCGGGGTCTTTGGTCAGGTTGCCGGTCATCACTACCCGGTTGATGTTCGTTGCGGCCACGGCTGTCTTCCTTTCGGCTGTCTGATACCCCTCAAATGGCAGGGCCCACATCGTCTCTTTCGGATGGAGCCCCCGAGTCTAGACCTGCCCGCGGGCGGCACTTCTGCCCGGTTGCGCCCGATCCCGCTTGTTGCGTGGTTTTCCAGTTCGCGGGGATCGCTGGGCGAGCCGGCTACCGTCCGGCTGTGTCCCGGCGGCTGCGCGGGGAGGTGCGGAACACCTCGTCCCAGTAAGGGGCGCTGATCCCGAAGCCGCGCGTGTCGTCCTGGAAGTGGTGGCGCATATGGCGCTCGCGCAGCATCCGCCCCACGCGCCCCTTGGGAGCGAAGTGGTGCAGGTAGTAGTGCAGCATGTCGTACACCACATACCCCGTGAAGAAGCCCACCGCCAGCCCGGGGGCGTAGCGTTCGCCGAAGATCAGGTACAGCACGCCGAACACGATCGCCGCCAGCGGCACGCTCACGGCCGGCGGCATCACCAGGCGCATCGGGTCGTTGGGGTGCTCGTGGTGGATGCCGTGGATGATCCAGTGCAGGCGCGCGCCCACGCCGTGGTCGGGCTCGAAGTGGAACACCACCCGGTGCAGCCAGTACTCGAACAGCGTCCACAGCGCATACCCCGCCACCGCGAGGCCGACCGCCGCCGCCACGCTCACCTGCGCGAGGCTCCACGCCGCCATCAGCACGATCACCGGCACGAACAGCAGCGGCGGCACCGCGGGGTGCACGCGCGAGAAGAAGTCCAGCAGGCGCGACTCGAACATCGGCGGGGACGCTCTCAGCACGTCCGAGCGGGGGATCGAAGAAGATGGGCCCGGCTCAGCGGCCTTCGGCCGCCTGCGCCACCCTCTCATTGACTGCTCGCTGCTCTCCAGGCGGTTCACGATCCCGAGTGTATTACGCGCGTGTGCCAGCCGACGACCGACGCGTGTGTGTCGGCCGGCAACCGCCGGCCCGCCTGCCGCAAACGGACTCTCGGGCTTGTCAGCCGACGGGCTCTGCCGCGGCGATCGGCTCGGGCGCAGGCGTGGGCGTGGGCGTGGGCGCAGCGGGCGCCACTGCGCTCGCGCCCGGGGCGCTCATGTCCGGCGCGTCCGGGGTGCCCGGCTTCAGCTTGACGATCCGGAAGCGCACGACCTCGTCGGCGATCCGTAGCGTGCGGTCGAGGCCGCTCAGCAGCTCAGGGGAGCCGGCGTGGAACTGCAGCAGGTGGTACTTCGCCGTCGCTTTATGGGCGATCGGGTACGTGAGCGCCCGATCCCCCCAATCGTCGTCGCGCAGCAGCTCCCCCTGCGCGGCGATCGCCTCGCGGGCGTCCGCGAGGATCTTCGCGCGTGCCGGCTCCTCCGCCTCGGCGTCGAGCAGCAGCACGAGATCGTATGTGGGTGCGGGCAGGGTCATGCGAACGGGCGCGGATGATAACAGGGCGTTCCAGGCGCCTTCGTTTCCGTGACATGGGCCCTGGGGCCGAACTGCGCGACCCATCCAGACCCGCCCGCTCGGCGGGCGGGGTCCTCATCCCATCCCACCCCTACCGCGACGCGCCCTTCGCGCGGATGTCCGCCAGCTGCTCGTCGATCCAGTCGCCGGGATCGCGCGAGGTGACGATCTCCGCCAGCCCCTGCGCGCGGCGATGGCGCTCGGCGGGCGCCATCGTGAGCGCTGCGAAGATCGAGTCCGCCAGCTCCTGGATGTCGAACGGGTTGACCGACAGCGCGTACTCCCCCAGCTCCTCGTGCGCGCCCGTGTTCTCGGAGAGGATCGACACCCCCTCGCGCTCGTTGACCAGCGGGCCCTCCTTGGCGACGAGGTTCATGCCGTCGAACATCGCGTTGACGAGCAGCACGTCGTAGTGCTTGTACGCGGCCATCGCCTCCTCCAGGTCGTCGCGCAGCTTCAGCTGAATCGGCATCCAGTCGGGCGTGCCGTGACGGTGGTTGACGACGGCCACCAGCGCCTCGATCCGCTCCAGGTACTCGGCGTACTGGGGCACGTCCGTACGCGAGGGCATCAGCTGCGCGACGAACGTCACGCGCTCGGAGAACTCGGGGTGCTGCTCGAGGAACAGGTCGAACGCGGAGAAGCCCCTCAGCACGTTCTTCGAGAGGTCGGCGCGGTCCACGCGCAGGATCAGGAAGTCCCGCCGGCGCGCCAACAGCTCGCGCTCGAGCGTCTGCACGCGCGCGCCCGCGGCGATCCGCCGGGTCGCGCGGTGGTCGATCGGCAGCGGGTAGGCCCGCACCCACACCTCGCGCTCGCCGTAGCGCACGCTGCCGCGCTCGAAGTCCACCTCGAGGTCCATCAGGTCGGCGCAGCACTGCAGAAAGTTGCGCCGGTAAGAGCGGGTGTGAAAGCCGATGATGTCGTTCGCGAGCAGGCCCGCGAAGATCTCCTCGCGAATCCGCGAGGGCAGCACCCGCCACGCGTCCGACTGCGTCCACGGGATGTGGATGAAGTGGTGCAGGAACACGTCCGGGCGCGCGCGGCGCACGAGGTCGGGGAGCGTGTACAGGTGGTAGTCGTGCACCATCACCACCGGCTCGCGCGTCCCCTCCAGCTCCTCCACCACGGCGCGCGCGAGGTCCTCGTTGACGACGTTGTAGCCGAACTCGAACGCCTCGATCTCGTGGCGGCGGATGTCGGGCGCGTTCGACAGGTCCCACAGGTAGTGCTGGATGAACCACAGCATCGGGTTGGCGAACACGTTGTAGAAGCGGTCGTACGCCTCGGGGTCGCTCGCCACCAAGCGCACCTGGAACTCTTCGCCCGCGGGCGAGCGCACGGGGAACGCGCGGCCGCCATGGCCGCGCGAGACCTCCAGGTCCTGCTCGCTCATCGCCGAGGCGATCCACACCGCCTCGCGGTGCGACGCCAGCCCGGTCAGCGCCGTTACCAGGCCGCCCGAGCCGCGCTGCACCTCGCCGCCCGCCTGGAAGGTCACCGGCCCCCGGTTGCTCACCAGCACCAGCGGGGCTCGCTGTGCCGGTGCCTCGCTCATGACTCTCGTAGCTCGTTGAAGATCTTCAAGTAGTCCCGAAGGTAGCGCGGCGTGAGGAAGTTGGCGCGCACGTGCTCCTTGCCGCGTTTGCCGAGCGACTTGCCGAGCGCCGGGTCCTCGAGGATCTCGTGCGTGCGCTCGGCGCACGCCTCGGTGCTCGACACGAGGAAGCCGGTGACCCCGTCCTCGATCTGCAGCGGGATCCCGCCGACGGCGCCCCCGATGAACGGGCGCGCCTTCCAGATCGCCTCCGAGACGGTCAGGCCGAAGCCCTCGCGCGTGGACTTCTGGATCATCACGTCGGCGTGCGACTGGAACGCGTTGACCTCGATCGCCCCCACGTTGTTGAAGTTGTTGAGGATGTGTATGTCGGGGTCGCCGTCGGCGTGGGCGATCGTCGCGTTGAAGAAGTCCCACCCCTCGGGGTCGTCGCTCGCCATCGACCCCACCAGCGCCAGCTGCGCCGTGGGCACCCGCTCCTTGACGATGCGATACGCGTCGATCACCCCTAACGGGTCCTTCCACGGGTCGAAGCGCGACACCTGGCACATCAGCGGCCGGTCCACGTCGATCCCGAACTGGCCGCACACGTACGCGGCGTCTTCCGGCGAGAGCCCCATGTTCTTCGGCGTCAGCGGGTCGATCGCGGGCGGCACGATGTTGACATGGCCGGTCATCCCCGGCGGCACGTACTCGCGCATATGGAACAGCGACTGGGGGTAGTCCTCGATGTAGGGCATCAGGTGCGCGATCGTCTCCGGGTTGGGCGTGGAGAGGTCGATGTGGCAGCGCCACACCCACCCCTTCGCCTTGCCCGGCACGAGGCTGTGCAGCGCGGCGGGCTGGGGGTCGTGGATCAGGCACACGTCCCACCCGCCGGACAGCTCGCGGGCGTTCATCTCGTTGTAGCGCCGCCAAGTCTCCCACTGCTCCTCGTCGAGGTCCTCGGGGGCGCCCTGCAGAGCGTTGTGCATCAGCTTGGTCGCGTTGAAGAATTCCTCACGCCCGTAGATCACCTGCCATTCGCACTCCAACCCCACGTCGCGCATCAGCGGCACCAGCGTGTACAGGATCTCCGACACCCCTCCACCGAACGCCGTCGCGGAGACGTGCGCCACGCGGCTGCCCTTCAGCGGCTCCGCCAGCTCGCGGATCTCATCGATCAGGTCGCGCCCGCAGATGTGGGTGTAATCGGCGAGCGTCTTCGTTCCGACGGCGACGGGCTGGAGCACGCGCGCACGATACCGATACTCCAGGCGCCCCGGGTTACTCTCTTCGAGGTGCTCAACGGACGCATCTATCGCGCAGCGTTCGCCCCGCTGCTGTTCGCGTTGGTGATCGCGGGCTTCTCGCTCACCGGGCGCACCGCGCCGCTCGGCTCCAACCTTGCTCCCGACGCCTTCGAAGGCGCGCGCGCCTTCGCCACGCTGCAAGGGCTCGCCCGGCAGTTTCCCGAACGCCGCCCCGGCAGCGCGGGCGACCAGCGGCTCGCCGCGTACGTGGCGGGGACGCTGCGGGGGTTGGGGGGCGCCGCCAAGGGTGGCTTCGCGGTGAGCACGCGCAGCGTGCGCGCGCAGACGATCGACGGGGAGCGCACGCTCACCACCGTGATCGCGCAACGGCCTGGCACCACGGGGGAGACGCCGATCGTGATCCTCGCCCACCGCGACGCCGCCGGGGCGGGTGGGTTCCCATCAAAGGCGGAGCTGTCCGCCACCGCGGCGCTGCTCGAACTCGCGCGGGTGCTCGCCGCCGGCGAGACGCAGCATGCGATCGTGCTGGTCTCGACCAGCGGCGGCTCGGGCGGGAACGGAGGGGCCGCGGACTTCGCGGCGCACGCGAGCGAAATCCTGGGCGGCCGCTTCGACGCCGCGCTGGTGCTCGGCGATCTCGCGGGCACGCGCGCGTCCGGGCCCGAGGTGGCGTCGTTCTCGGCCTCTGCGGGCTCGGCGCCGGCGCTGTTGCAGAGCACCGTGGCGGCGGCGGTCGCGCAGCAGGCGGGGGGCTCGACCGCCGCCCCCGGGATGCTCACGCAGCTCGCGCACCTCGCCTTCCCGCTCGCCGGCGGCGAACAGAGCTCGCTCGATGCCCACGGGCTGCCCGCGGTGCTGGTGGGAGCCGGCGGCGAACAGGCTCCCCCGGCCGGCGAACCGGTGAGCGCGGGACGCCTGGAAGCGCTCGGGCGCGCGGCGCTCGCCGCCGTGTACGCGCTGGACGGCGGGCCTACGATCGGCGGCGGCGAAGCGAATGAGAGCGGCCTCGAAACGGGGCTGCCGATCCAGCAGAAGGCGATCCCCGCGTGGGCGCTGCGCCTGCTGGTCGCGGCGCTGCTGCTGCCGGCGCTGGCGGTGCTCGGGGACGGCCTCGCGCGCCTGCGCCGGCGCCGCGGGCCGACCCGCGGCGCCTCCGATCGATCGGCCGGGCGCTGGGTGGTGTGGGCGCTGGCGTGCGCGCTCCCGTTCCTCGCCTGTGCGCTGTTCGCGATCCTGCTGGGCTCGCTCGGCGCGATCCCCGCGCCGCGCCCGCCCGTCTCCGAAGCGGCGCTCCCGTTCGACGGCCACGCCCTGGAGGCGGTGCTGGCGAGCGCGCTCGTGCTGGTGCTCGCCTGGCTGGCGTGGCCGGCGCTGATGCGCCGGCTCGCACTCCCGGTGCGTCCGCAGGGCGACGCCGCGGCGCTCGGGATGCTGCTCGTGCTAGGCGGCCTCACGGTGGTGGTATGGGTGTCCGATCCGTTCACCGCGCTGCTGCTCCTGCCGGCATTGAACCTGTGGCTGATATTCGCCGCCGCGCCGCCCGGCGCGTGGGGTGCAGGCGGGCGCGGCGTCGGCGCGGGCGGGGGCAGGGCCGGCGGGGGCCGCATCCAGGCGCTCGCGCTGGTCGCGCTCGGCGTGGCGCCGCTCGCGCTGCTTGTGGCCTTCTACGCTCACCAGCTCCACCTGGGGCCCGGAGGCGTGGCGCACACCGCGCTGCTGCTGCTCGCCGGCGGGCGCATCGGGTTCGCCGGCGCGGTGCTGTGGTCCGTCGCCTGCGGCTGTCTCGCGGCGGCGCTGCTGGTGGCGCTCGCCCCGCGCGTCGCCAACGAGGACGACGCCGGCGAGCCGCATGAGTGGCCCGGCGATCGCGAGCCGATCGTTGGCCGAAACGGGGATGCTGGCCGAAACGGGGACTCGCGCCGAAGGCGCGTGTCACCCGGCTTCGGTCACCGGCTCGCGTCTCCCGGCTTCGGTCGCGGGCCGCTGTCCTATGCTGGACCCGGGTCGCTGGCCGAAATGGGGACCGATTGGGGAGACACTCGCTTCGCTCGCATCCCCAAATCGGCCAGCGCCAAAGGCGCGTGTCTCCCAGCTTCGGTCGGCACCCAGTCCGCGCTGCGACGGTGATCGTGTCCGAGACCCTCCTCAGCCCACCCGTGCACGGCCGCCGGGACCCCGCGCGCGGGCGCCGCGCGCTGCGGGCGCTCTCGAGCGCGCTGATCGTCCTGGGGGCGCTGGCGCTGCTCGACGTGGGCGTCACGCTGGTGTGGCAGGAGCCGTTCTCGGCGTTGTATGCCACGTTGCAGCAGGACCACCTGCGGGGCGCGCTGCACGAGCTCGAACATGCCAAGCCCACCGCGCGGGAGAACGCGCGCCTGCTGGAGCTCGCGGACGAGCGCGGCCGCGTCGCCTTCCTGGCGAGCGAGCTTGCCCGTCACGCGGCCCTCGGCAGCGCCGTGGGCTCCATCCGCATCCCGCGCATCGGCGCCGACTTCGTGCTGGTGTACGGCACCGGCACCGAAGAACTAGAGCGGGGGCCGGGGATCTACACGCAGAGCAGCTACCCGGGCACGCGCTTCCCCGGCCTGGGGGGCACCACCGCGATCGCCGGCCACCGCACCACCTTCCTGGCGCCCTTCCGCCACATCGACGAGCTGCGCCGCGGGGATCGGATCGTGGTGGACATGCCCTACGCGCACTTCCTCTACACGGTGATCGGGCACCGCAGCGTCCTGCCCTCCGATGTGGCCTCGGCAATCCGTCACGCCGGCTACAGCCGCCTCGTGCTCTCTGCCTGCACGCCCCTGTTCAGCGCCGCCGAACGGCTGCTGGTGTATGCGCGCCTCACCAAGACCACGCCAGGGGGGGCGGCGCTGGCGCCCCACCGCCTCACGCGGCGCTCGCCACCGCCTCCGCTGCAAGCCCCACTGCCTCGGCTGCAAGGATGAGAGGCCCACCCACCCGCGGCTGCTCGGCGGTCGGAGCGAGCGGCGCCTCCGCGGCCAGCGCCACCGCCTCCGCCGCGAGCGCCACCGCCTCGGCCGCCAGCCTGAACGGCACCGGGCCCTCGGTGATCGCCCTTTTTTGAGGTTCGATGCGCCGGCGTCCGGCCACCGCGAGCACCCCGGCCGCCGCCACGCCCACGCAGCCCAGCGCGAATGCGGCGCCGGCGCCACGGGCGTCGATCAGCGACCCCGCCAACGCCGATCCCCCGGCCATGCCGGCGACCGTGGCGGCGCGATGCCAGGTGAACGCCTCTGTGACGGTGCCCTCCGGCGCGAGCGCGCCGACGAGCGAGAATTGACAGGACATCATCGGCGCCAGGCAGAGCCCGGCGAGCACGCTGAGGGCGAACACCGGGGCGAGCGAGTGCACCGCGATCAACGGCGCCACCGCGAGCGCCATCGCCATCAGGATCGCGCTGTAGCGCCGGCCGATCGCGCTCGTCCAGCTCCTGGCGGAGTAGATCAGGCCGCCGGCCATGCTGCCGAGGCTGAACAGGGCCAGCAGCGGGCCGGAGGACCAGCGCGCGCCCTGTCCCACCGCCAGCGCGGGCAGCCCCACCTCGACCGCTCCGATCACCACGCCGGCGAGCACGACCGTGTAAAGCAGCATGCGCAGGCTGGAGCTGCCGCCCAGCGCGCCTCCTCGCCTGCGCTCGCGCCGATCCGCGCGCCAGCCGCGGGAGATCCTGGAGGTCGCGAAGTAGCTGGTCCCGAGCACCGCCAGCGCCGCGCACAGCAGCACCGCCGCGGCCGGCGAGACGAACCCCGCGGTGAGGCCCACCAGCAGCGGGCCGAGCGTCCAGATCGTCTCCTGGGTGGTCGCGTCCAGGGCGTAGGCGGTCTGCAGCTCCTCGCCGTGGGCGACCTCCGGCCACAGCGCGCGCACGCAGCCCCCGATCGGCGGCAGTGCGCCACCTGCAAGTGCCGCGAGCGCGACAGTGGCCGCCACAGGCGCGCCTGCCCGGGTGACGAGCACCAGCGCCACCAGCAGCCCCGCCTGGGCCACGGCGGCTCCCAGCAGCACCCGCGTCTGCCCGTGCCGATCCACCTGCGCCCCCAGCAGCGGGCCGATCAGTGCGCCCGCCAGCGAGAACCCTCCGACCGCGAGGCCGGCCGCCAGGAAGGAGTCGGTCGTCCCGTGGACGAACAACAGGATCGCCAGCGAGAACATGCCCGAGGGCAGGCGCCCCACCACCGAGCTGACCAGCAGCCGCCCGACGCCCGGCGCGGAGAACAGTGCGCGGTAGCGGGCGATCATGCCTTACTCACCATCACGTCCCCCACCAAGGTCTGACGGGAAAGAGGCTGGGGGGTTCCCGCGAATGGCGCATTTTCATAGCGCGTGCGGGCCCGCGGCGCGGCTCCTTACGCCACCGACTCGGCTTGGGGGGCGCTCGTCTGCTCGACGGATGGAGCGCTCGCCCGCTCGACCGTTGGGGGGCTCTCCTGCTCCACGGCCCGCAGCTCGCCCAGCCCGGCGAGCTCCTCCAGCGCGGCGATCAGCGTGTCGACCTCGGCGTCGGTGTTGGCCGCCGTCAGCTGCACGCGGAAGCCGACCTCATCGCGGGGCACCAGCGGGTAGGCCGCAAGCGTGACGTACACGCCGCGGTCGAACAGCAGCTGCCCCACCTCCCCGATGCGCGCGTGGTCGCGCAGCGGCACCTCGACGATCGGCATGCCGGCTTGGTTGGGGGTGAAGACGCCAAGGCCCGCGAGGCGATCGAGCACGCGGCTGGTGTGCGTCCACACGCGCTCGCGCAGCTCCTCCCCGCGGCGCTCGTTGACGTCGAAGCCCGCGAGCGTCGTGGCCAGCGAGGCGACCGGGGAGGGCCCCGAGTAGAGGTAGGGAGGGGCCGCCACCTTCAACACCTCCTTCATCTCGGTGGGGCATGCGATGAACGCCAGCAGCGAGGAGTACGACTTGGAGAAGCCCCCCACCAGGATCAGGCTCTCGTAGCTCTCACCGTGGTAGCGGACGATGCTGTTGCCGCGCATCCCGTACGGGCAGCGCTCTGCGGGGCCGCGCTCGCCGATCACACCGAAGCCGTGGGCGTCGTCGACATACAACAGCGCGCCGTGTTCGCGCGCCACCGCTGCAAAGGCGCGGATGTCGGGCGGGTTGCCGGTCATCGAGTTGACCCCGTCCATGCACACCAGCCGCGGCTCGCCGCGCGCGCCGCGCAGCAGCTCGTCGAGGTGCTGCGGGTCTTCGAAGCGGAAACGCTTCACCGTGGCGCCCCGCGCTCGCGCCATCTGGCAGCCGTCGTAGACGGTCTTGTGCGCCCGTGCGTCGAGGAAGATCGTGCCCGACCCCGCGAGCACGGGGATCGTCGAGAGGTGGATGTGGGTGATCGTCGGCAGCACCAGCGAGTCCGCGCTGCCGAGCAGCGCCGTGAGACGCTGCTCGATCTGCTCGTACAGCACGGGGCTGCCCAGCAGCCGCGACCAGCTTGGATGCGTGCCCCATGTGTCCAGGTAGGCGGGCACCGCGTCGATGATCTCGCGGTCGAGGTCAAACCCCAGGTAGTTGCAGGAGGCGAAATCCGCCAGCCACTGCGACCCAACGCGGATCATGCGCCCGTCGATCTCCTCGATCACGGCGTCCATCATCGGATGCGAGCGCGTCAGCGCCGTGAGGTCGCGCAGCGCCTCGGATGAGTCCCTGTTCGCGGGTCGGCCGTTGTGTCCATTGCCGTTGTGCCCGTTGGACGAGGGCGCGCCGAGGCCGGCGCCGTTTTGGCTCTGCCCGTCCACCCCGTCGCGCTGCTCCCGCCCGCCCATGCCGTTGGTCTGGTCCCGCGCACCCAGCCCATTTGCCAAGGGCGTGGCGTCGAGCTCGGTGATTTGTCCCCGCCCGTCCGCGATCTGGTCCAGCGCGCCCACGGGCTGGGGCTGCGCGCGCAGGAGCGTGTCGAGGTCGATCGCCGGCAACGGCCGCGAGAGCGCGTAGCCCTGGACCAGCTCGCAGCGGTTGGCCACGAGCGAGCTCCACGTCACCTGATCCTCGATCCCCTCCGCCACCACGCGGATGCCAATGGAGTGCGCGAGCTGGATCGTCGCCTGCACGATCGCCGCGTCGACGGGGTCGGTGGTCATCCGTCCGACGAACGAGCGGTCGATCTTCACCTCCCCCACCGGCAGCGACTTGAGGTGGGTGAGCGAGGAGAAGCCGGTGCCGAAGTCATCCAGCGACAGGCCGAGGCCGAGCTCGCCGAGCTGCGCGAGCACGTCGCCGACCCGCACCGGGTCGGCGAGCACCATGTTCTCGGTGACCTCCAGCACCAGCGCCTCCGGAGGCAGCCCGTGCGCTTGCAGCGTTGCGGCGACCTCCGCCGGGAACTGCGTGTCCTGCAGATCGGCGACCGTCGTGTTCACGGCGACATGCAGATCGAAGCCTTCGTCGCGCCAGACCCGAACCTGTGTGAGCGCCAGGTCGAGCATCCTGCGCGTCAGCGCCCGCCCCAGCCCGGCCTGCTCGGCGACCGTCACGAACTCCGCTGGTGAGATCAGCCCGCGCGTGGGATGCTGCCAGCGCACGAGCGCCTCGACGCCGACGATCCGGCGGCTGCCCGCGTCGGCCTTGGGCTGGAAGTGGGCTTCGATCTCGCCCGCTTCCAGCGCGTGCGAGAGTTCGCCGGCGAGCGTGAGGCGCTCGAGTGAGTGCTTGTCGCGCTCGCGCGCATAGCGGGCGTACCCGGATTGCGCAGCCTTGGCCTCGTACATCGCGACATCGGCGTGCTGCATCAGCTGCTCGTCGTTCTCGGCGTTCTCGGGGAACAGCGCGATCCCGATGCTCGCCGTCACGCGCAGTCCCACGTCCTTGATCGGGAAGGGCTGAGCGATCGCCTTGAGGATCTTCTCCGCCACGAGCGCCGCGGTGGCTCCATCGCAGGGTTCGGCCAGCAGCACGCCGAACTCGTCTCCCCCCAGCCGAGCGGCGGTGTCGGTGGCGCGCAGCACCGTGCGCAGCCGTTCGCCGACCTGGCACAGCAGCTGGTCGCCAGCGTCGTGGCCGAGCGTGTCGTTGAGCTCCTTGAAATGGTCGAGGTCGACGAGCAGCAGCGCCACGCTGGCGCCGGTCGCCCTGGAGGCGATGATCCCGTCGTGCACGCGCCGCAGGAAGTGGCGGCGGTTGGGCATCGAGGTGAGGTCGTCCGTCATCGCCTGGCGTCGCGTTTCGGCGAGCGCCCGCACGTCGCGGAACGTGAGCGCGATGCGCGCGAACGCCGCCAGCATCGTCAGCATCGCCAGCGTCAGCGCGATCGGGTCCAGACGGCTGAAGTGGTCGTAGACGAGCAGCCCGAGCGCGCTCACGGTGAACGCGGCCGGGATCCCGAGCACGGCGGTGCTCGGAACGGTGTCGGCCTCGATCGTCGCCCCCGGCTGCCACGCCGCGAGCGCCAGCAGCATCACGCCGATGTCGTAGGTCATGTTCGTCAGCGCGCTGGGCGCCGATGCACCGTGCGCCACTTGCAGCGCGTACAGGCAGTCGGCCGCCGCCAGCGCGATGAAGCCGGCGCCCAGCATCGCCCACATCCGGTCCAGCCGCCAGCCGCGCAGCGCCAGCACCCCCACCACCAGCGCCGCGAGCAGCAGGTCGCAGAGAGGGTAGGCCATCTCGGTGATGACCGCCGCCGTTCCGCCCGATACGGTCGCCAGCACCGGGCGCACGACGATCGCCGCTCCGATCGCAGCGATCCCGAGACCGGCGACGATGCCATCCAGCCACATCCGCGCCGGCACCCGCCGCTCGCGCAGGCGTGCGAGGCCCACGATCCCGATGTAGCAGCACGGGTACAGCGTGAGCCACATCCCGTCGCAGATCGAGGGGATCGGGGGGTTGGGGAGGTGTTCGATCCAGGCTGCCCACAGCACGTTGCCGAGGCCATAGATCGAGATGCCGAACGCGAAGATCATCCACGATTTCCGCGACTCCGTGGTGCGCACGGCGCGCCAGCAGACGATCACCCCCACGAGGATGTACACCGCGGAGGTGATCCAGTCGCGGATCGGTTCTTCGACGGAACTCCCGCCGATCCCGAAGATGGCGTGCGCGCCGGTCGCCACCACCAGCGCGATCAGGACCGCTGTGACGGTGCCCAAAATGCGGCGCTCACGGGGCCCGAGCGCCGAGTCCAGCGGCAGCAGTGACTTGCGCATGGCACGAATATCGGACGCCGTGGATATATCTTGACCGTCGGCTTATTCGGGTAGTCCTATGTATCCCGGATCGACGCGGCCCCAGTCGGCCACCAGCCCCGTGGGCCGCCGTTGGCCGGCTCTCACCAGCGGTGCTCGAACCCCTCCAGTTGCTGGACGCGCCCTTCCGCGTCCAGCAGCACAACTCCAGCCTGGGCGTCCTCATCCGCGGCCGCCGCAGTCCCGCCTGCAGCCAGGGCAGCCCGATCCGCGGCCTTCGCAGTCTCACCTGCTGCCAGGGCAGCCGCGCCCGGGGTCGCGCCACATGGACCCGCGGCCCGATCCGCAACCCGCTTCACACGTCCCACCCACGTGATGCCCGGGCGGGTGGGGCCTCCAATCTCGGCGAGCGCCGATTCGGCTCGCTCGCGGTCCGCGGGATCCACGCAGACGCACAGCTCATAGTCTTCGCCGGCTCCCGCGGCGATCTGCCACGCGGGCACTCCCAGCTCGGCCGCGATCTCGGGCAGCCCCTCCTCCAAGGGGAGCGCGCCGAGGTCGATCTCCAAGCGCACTCCGCTCGCGCGGGCGATGTGGCGCGCGTCGGTCGCCAAGCCGTCGGAGAGGTCGATCATGGCGTGCGCCCCGGCGGCCGCCAGCGCGCGGCCCTCCGCCAGGCGGGGCACGGGGTTGCGTAGGCGCGCCAGTGCAGCGGCCAGAGACGTGGGGGACACCGGGTTGTGCAGGCTCACTGCCGCGGCCGTGGTGGGCGTGGCGCGCACCCGCCCTTCCAGCACCGCCAACCCGGCACCGGCCCCGCCAAGGCGGCCGGTCACCCCCACCAGGTCGCCGGCCCGGGCTCCGTCGCGGCCGACAAGCTGATCCTCGGAGTCGGCCCAACCGACGGCCGTGATCGACACCATCAGCGCGGGTGCCGCCACCACGTCGCCGCCGGCGATCGTGACCCCGGTGGCGCGCGCGAGTGCGTGAGCACCACCCACCAGCTCGAGCACCAGCGCCTCGGTCAACCCCGGCGGCAGGCCCAGTACGAGGTACGCCTCTCCCGGCTCGGCGCCCATCGCGGCGAGGTCCGACAGCGCCGCGGCGAGCGCCCGGCCTCCCACCTGCGCGGGCGTCATCCACTCCTCGCCCAGGCGGAAGTGCACCCCCTCGATCATCGCGTCCACTGAGGTCACGCACACTGCCCGGGCGCGCACCACGGCGGCGTCATCGCCGATTCCGCGCAGCACCCGACCGGCGGCGCGATTGGCGCGGCGGCCTGCGTTCAGCTCAGCCGCGATCGCCTCGATCAGCGCGAGCTCGCTGCTGCGCCCGGGCGCAGTCGCCGAGCCCTCCGAACGTGCCTGGCGAGGATCGGCATGCTCGCGCCGCCCGCCCTCGGACACGGCTCAGCGATGCCGGTAGACGATGCGCGCGCGGTCGAGGTCGTAGGGGGAGAGCTCGCAGCGGACCCGGTCCCCGGGGAGGATGCGGATCCTGAAGCGGCGCATCTTGCCGGCGACGTGGCCGAGCACCACGTGATCGTTGTCGAGCTTTACGCGGAACATCGCGTTCGGCAACGCCTCGATCACCTCGCCCTCGAATTCGACCTTATCTTCCTTTGCCACGAGTGCGCACAACCTAGCACCAGGCGACGGTCACGGCGGCGCGATGCCGCAGCTCGTCACGGCGGCGCGGCACTGCTCACCGAGATCGTCACGGCGGCGCGGTGGGCTGCTCGTGGAGATCGTCGCGGTGGCGCTCTGCCACCGCACGGCATGTCACAGCATGGTGGTGGTGGAAATCGTCGCGGCGGGTCGTGGCACCGCTCACGGCATCACGGCGGCGCGGTGCCACCACTCCCGGCTCCCCCGGGGCCGCCGCCCGCGTTGGGTGTGCTGGTGTTGGGCCCGCCCGCCCCGCCGGCCCCCGGTTCGGCCTGAGCTTTGTTGGGAGCGGTCGGTTCGGCGGGCGCTTTTTCCGTGGGCGCTCCGCCACCCGCGCGCGGTTCGGTGCCCGCACCGGGCGCTTCGGGGGCCGCGCCGGGGGTGGCGGTTTCCTTGCCGTGATGGGATTTCCCCGGAGCAGTGCGAGTGGCGCCCTTGCCAGTGCCGAGCCCGAGGTTCGGTTCCAGCCCGGTGCTGGGCACGGCCGACTGGTCCATGGTCTCGTACTTGCCAAAGAACGGCCGGTACACCAGCGGTTCGGTCGGCTGGGGAAATTCCACGCAGGGCTTGCCTTCGATCACCGCCGCCATGTAGTCGTGCCAGATCACCGCGGGCAGTGCCCCTCCTTGCTGGGCTTCGCCGTGGACGTCGGTCATCGGGACGCGTTCCTTGGGGTAGCCCATCCACACGACGGTCGCGTATTCGGGCGTGTAGCCGTCCAGCCAGGCGTCCACCAGTTCGGTCGTCGTGCCCGTCTTGGCGGCGGTGGGGCAGTCGATCGCCGAGCGCACCGCGGTGCCGCTGAGGACGTTCTCGTGGAGGATCGTGGTCTCCTCCGCGGTGACCCCGTTGGAGAGCACCTTCACGCGGTGGGGTGTTCCCCAGCTTGAGTCGACGCGGCCGCCGGGGAACACGACCTTGGTGATCGCGATCGGCGTGTTGCGGTAGCCGCCGTCGGCGAGCGTGGAGTACACGTCGGCCATTTCCAGCGGCGTGACCCCATATTCGAGGCCGCCCAACGCCTGTGAGGGATTGCCGAGCAGATGGGTTTTGACGCCCATTTTGTAAGCCATTTCGGTAATCGATTCCTCGCCCAGATCGGCGGCCAGCTGCGCGTAGACGGTGTTGTCGGAAGCGAGCGTGGCCTGCACGAGGTTGATCGACTTGTTCAGCGAGGTGCCCTCGAAGGTGTGCACTTCATAGTTCGGTTCCGCTGCCAGCCAGCCTTTGACCAGGGTGTGGGAGAGGTAGTAGGTGCTGTTGGGATCCACTCCACGGGAGAGCGCGTCGGCGAGGTCGATCGCCTTGAAGGTGGACCCGGGCTGGCGGTGGCCTTCGGAGGCGAGGTTGAACTGCGACTGCTCGTAGCTTTCGGACTCGGCCATCGTTTCGATGTAGCCGTTGTGGGGATCGATCGTGACGATCGCCGACGCCGGGTCCCCGGGCTCGTCGAGCACTTCGGCGATCGCTTTGTGCGCGAGTTCCTGCTTGTGCAGGTCCAGCGTCGTATGGACCTGCAGGCCGCCCCGTTCCACGGTCTTGCGCCCGTAGCGGTCGATCAACTGCTGGCGGACGTATTCGAAGAAGAAGCCTTCTTTTTTTTCCGAGTAGAAGTCGCCGTGGCGGACCTCCAGCGGCGCGCGCTTGGCGGCGGCCGCCTGCGCGGGCGTGATGTAGTGCAGCTCGGCCATCTTGCCCAGCACCTCGTTGCGCCGCTGGCGGGCCGCGGCGGGGTAGAGGAAGGGGTTGTATTCCGAGGGCGCCTGGGGCAGGCCGGCGAGCAGCGCCGCCTGCTCGAGGTCGAGCTGGGAGGCCGGTTTGTCGAAGAAGATCCGTGAGGCGGCCTGCACGCCGATCGCGGTCTGCCCGCCGACGGTGCCGTAGGGGACGCTGTTGAGGTAGCTGGTGAGGATCGCGCGCTTACTGTGGCGTTCGTTGTATTCGAGCGCCAGCTTCGCCTCGGTGATCTTCTGCTTGAACGTACGCTCGTCGCCGCCGAGGTAGAGGTTGCGCATCAGCTGCATCGTGATCGTGGACGCTCCCTGGATCGCTTCGCCGTGCACGAGATCCTTGACGGCGGCGCGGAAGATGCCGGTGGGGTCGATGCCGTCGTCTTGGTAGAAACGCTGGTCCTCGATCGCGACCGTGGCATTGGAGAGGTTGGCGGGGATCTGCGACCAGGGGATCGGCGAGCGCAGCTCGTTGGACTGGATGAACCCCAGGCGCGTGCCGTCGGCAGCGAACACCTGCGAGGATGCGCCTTCGACGATCGGGTGGCGCCCGGCAAGGCCCTGCGTGGAGTCGGCGACCGCGATCACGTACGCCACCGCGCCGACGCTGCCGAGGAACAGCGCGCTCGCCAGCACGATCAGGACGATGAGCAGGATGCGGGAGGGCCCCCGGTGGTGGCGGCGGCGCTGGCGTGCTTGTCGTGACATGCGAGGGGGGCGCGAAGGACTGCTTGTGGGAGGGTACCGCTCCAATCTGTGATTTCCTGCCAGTCACGTCCGTGAACTCCGCACGGTTGAGCGCGAGATCGAGAAGCGGACGCCCTGACAGATGAGCAGCGACACCGCCGAGATGACCGTTGTGAAAGGCGCGGGCGAGCTTGCAGCCGCGACGCTCCCCGACGTCCCGACTTCGCCGGTCCCGTATGCGCCGGGCCGGTATGCGCGGCTCCGCGCAGATCCGGCGCGGATGGCCGCTGTGCGCGACTGCTGGCGGGCGCTGTGGGTCTCGCGCCTGATCGTGCTCGCGGCGGGCGTCGGCGCGGTCGCGGCGTTCGGCGTGGGGCGGGCGCGCAGCGCCTTCGACCCGGCCGGCGTGACGAGCGGCTTCGGCTGGCTGGGCAACCTGCTGGCGGCCCCCGTCGCGCGCTGGGACGCGGTGTGGTACCTGGTGATCGCCCACTACGGCTACCGTCCCGACCTCGCTTCCTTCGGCACCGGCCCGCGGGCGGCCTTCTTCCCGCTCTACCCGCTCGGCGTACGCGCGATCTCAGAGCTGGGCGCCCCGCCGATCGTCGCGGGAGTGGCGCTCTCGCTGGTGGCGCTGGCGGCGGCGCTGTATGGGATTCACCGCCTGAGCACGCTGGAACTGGGCCGCCTGGCCGCCGCCCACACCGCCCATCGCGATGACGTTGCACGGCTGGCGGTGCTCGTGACGGCGCTCGCGCCGATGGCGTTCTTCCTCTCCGCGGTCTACTCGGAGTCGCTGTATCTGGCGCTGTCGGTGGGCCTCTTCTGGTGCGCGCGCCAGGGACGGTGGGGATGGGCCGGGGTGCTTGGGGCGCTGGCGAGCGCCACGCGCAGCGCCGGGCTGGTGCTGGTCGTGCCGCTGCTGGTGCTCTACCTGTACGGGCCGCGGGAGGACCGCCCGCCGGACTTCCCCGACCGCGCGTGGTGGCGACCACGCTATGCGGTGCGCCGCGACGCGCTGTGGGCGGCGGCGCTGCCGCTGGGGGTGGGCGCATACATGGCCTACCTGGCACTTGCGGGAGGCGGCGCGCTGCTGCCGTTCCACGCCCAGGAGGCGTGGAACAGGCACTTCGCCGGCCCATACGTGGCCATGTGGGACGGCGCGCGCGCCGCCTTCGACGGGCTGCGCCAACTGCTCTCCTTCCAGCGCACGCACGTGTACTTCAAAGTGGCGGGGGGGGATCCGTTCGTGGATGCGGGGCACAACGTGATGCTGTTCGCGTTCCTGCTGGCGGCAGTACCGATGGTGGTCGGCGTGCTGCGCCGCCTGCCGCTGGCGTACGGCGCCTACGTGCTGGCCGCGCTCGCGCTGCCGCTCTCCTACCCGGTGGCGCCCCAGCCGCTGATGTCGCTGCCGCGCTTCGAGGTCGTGCTGTTCCCGCTGGCGATGTGGCTGGGGGCATGGCTGGCGGAACGGCCGCGAGCGCGCCTGCCGGCGCTGGTGGCGATGGCGCTGCTGATGGCGCTGTTCGTGGGCGAGTTCGCGACCTGGCATTGGGTGGCGTAGTGCGCTCGCAGGTGGAGTTCCTAAGCGGATGAGCGGAGATGCGGGGGGTTGGATATGTAATTTGCGGACCTAAACACTTCATTTTGTGAAGTGGTAGGGGTGCATTTGGACGACATCGACGCTGCGCTTCTCGACGGGTTGGGCACGTTGGTGGCACTTGAGCCGCCATGGCCGGAGTTGGTGGAGCGACTGCGCGACGCTCACGGCGTGGAGCTCTCGCTCACCGACGCGGAGCAGGCCTTCCGCGCGGAGATCGCCTACTACCGAACCCACCACCATGAGGGACGCAACCCGGACGCGCTCGACGATCTGCGCCGGCGCTGCGCAGAGGTGCTGCGTGCACAGCTGCCCTCCCAGGCGGTGGAGGCGCTCTCGCTCGAGCAGCTGACCGCGGCGATGCTCGACGCTCTGCGCTTCAGCGCCTACCCCGACGTGCCCGCCGCACTGGCGCGACTGCGCGCCCGCGGCCTGACGCTGGTGGTCGTGAGCAACTGGGATGTTTCGCTGCCGGCGGTACTGCGCAACGTGGGCCTCGATGGGATGGTTGACGGGGTGGTGACCTCAGCTGAGGTGGGGCACCCAAAGCCGGCACCGGAGATCTTCACGGCCGCGCTGGCGCTGGCCGGGTGCGCCTCCGGGCGTGCGGTGCACGTTGGAGACTCGCTCGACCAGGACATCCACGGGGCGCTCGCCGCAGGGATCTCTGCGGTGCTGCTGCGCCGCGACGATGCCGAGCCCGGGAAACCGCCCCCTGGCGTGCCGAGCATCTCCTCGTTGGCGCAGCTGCCACCGCTGCTTGGATGACCCGCACGTTGGCGGCAAGCGACAGCGGCGTGGATGCTGGGTGTCGAGGACAGCGGCGTGGATGGCGCACATTGAACGTAAGCTGGCTGGACTCCGACGACGATGAATGCACACATGGAGCTCCAGCCCGACATCCCATCCCACCCCCAACTCGAGACCGACCTAGTGCTGTTCCCGCTCGAGCCCTATCTCGCTCTCGCGCCGAGCGAGCCTCCCGGCCCTCCCGGCCCAAGACTGCCGGCCAACACCTGGCCTTGGTGGACGGCGCCGGCGGCGCTCTTCGGGGGGCTGCTGCTGGCGGCGGTGGGGGGGCTGGTGGTGGACATCCCGGCGGCGCTGTTCGGGGTCGGCATCACCTCATCCTCGCTCCCCGGGTGGCTGGAGATCGTCGACACCGTGGTGCAGGACGCGGCCTTCGTGCTGGTGGCGGTGCTGCTGGCCAAAGTCGGCGGGCGCACGGTGCGCGCGTGGCAGTTCGGGCTGCAGCGCCCCGGCATCGGCTGGCTGAGCCCGCGCCTCGGCTGGCTGTGGGCGCTCGGCATGATCCTCGTGACGCTGTTCACGTTCCTGGTGTTCAGCGCGATCTGGGCGGAGATCCTGAACGTCAACACGAAAGAGAAACTGCTCGAACAGCTCGGCGCCAACGAAGGCACCGCGCTGCTGCTGCTGAGCGCGTGGCTGACGTGCGTCGTGGCGCCGATCTGCGAGGAGTTCCTGTTCCGCGGCTTCATCTTCCGCGCGCTGTACAACTGGCGCGGCCTGTGGCCGGCGGCGCTGATCACGGGCCTCGTGTTCGGCGGCGTGCACACCGGCTCGGCGCCGCTCGTCGATCTGATCCCGCTGGCGTCGCTCGGGTTTGGGCTGTGCCTGCTGTACCGCTACACCGGCTCGCTGTACCCGTGCATCGCCACGCACTGCCTCAACAACTGCCTCGCCTTCGGGGCACTCGAGGGCTGGGGCTGGCAGATCCCGGTGCTGACGGTCGCCGCGCTGGGAACGATCGCGCTGCTCGGGCTGACGCTGCGCCAGGTGGGAGTGATCACCCTGCCGCCAGGGGCCGTTACTAGCTGATACCCCCGCCGGCGGTCGCCTCGACTGCATCGGGCTCACCGGCGCCGCCGGTGCATGCACGGGACAAGCGAGGCGCGGATGCGGGCCGCGCTGCCCAGCGGGCTTAGACCCGCAGCCGCAGGAAGCGCGCGAGAAAGCCGATGCCAACGCCATAAACCAGCAGTGCCATCACGGTGCCCACCCCGCGAATCACCCACTGGCTCGTGGAGCCCGCCGTGATCCCGGAGAATGGCGAGGTGAGCTTGCCGGCGACTTCGTCGATCGCTTTGCGCACTTCGCCCTCCTGCGCGGGGTGGGCGGCCGGCGTGGACGTTGGGCCTCCATTCGTCCCATTCAGCGCTTCCTGCTGGTGGGTGGAGGCGCTGCTGGTCTGGTTGATGGCGAACAGACCGAAGGAGACGGCCACAATCAGGCAGGCGATCCGCGAGCCGATCCGCAGCACCGCGACGAGCGGGACGAGCATGCGACCGGGCCCTACCGGCCGGGCGCGGCCGCTCGGCGCCACCCACAAGAGGGTGAACAGGCGCACGAGCTGCCGGGACGGGAGAGCATCGAGCTAGATTAGATCCCAAGGTGGACACGCTGGCCGAACCTACGAGCAGCCCGCAAGCGGCGCGCACTCGCCTGCTGGCCGATCTGCGCGCGCAGGCGCTCCTGATCGGCGAGGTGACGCTCACCAGCGGCCGCAGGGCGCAGTACTACGTCGACGCCAAGCGCGCGATCCTGCTGCCCGGCACGTTCGCTGCGATCGGCACACTGGTCGCCGATCGGGTCCACGCGTGGAGGGCGAGCGCGGTCGGCGGGGTTCCCGTGAGCGCAATCCCAGTGGCGTGCGCGGCGCTCGCGGCAGGCGTCCCGAAGGCGTTCATCGTGCGCAAGGAGCGCAAGGAGCACGGCCTGCAGCGCTGGATCGAGGGTCCCGAGCTCGCCCCGGGCGAGCGCTGCGTGATCGTCGAGGACGTCGTCACGACCGGTGGCTCCACGATCGAGGCGCTGGAGCGCGCGCGCAGCGAGGGCCTGACGGTGGTGGGCGTGGTGAGCGTGCTCGACCGCCTCGCCGGCGGAGCGCAGGCGATCCGAGCGGCGCTCGGCGAGGGCCGGGGCGAGTACGTGGCGCTCACCACGATCGACGAGATCTACCCCCAACGACCCGATCGGTGATGGCTGGGCGCAGCCGTTCCACCCGCTCCCGTCGGCCGGCCCGTCGCCGGCCGCTGGTCATCAGGGATGCGTGCGACGGCGACGTGCCGGAGCTGCTCGAGATGTTCGCCGAGCTGGCCGAGTACGAGGACCTCCTGCACGAGCTGCACGCGACCGAGAAACAGCTGAGCGAAGCTCTGTTCGGCGCCAGCCCCGCGGCGCAGGCGCTGATCGCCGAGCTGGAAGACCCGCATGTGGTGATCGGCTACGCGCTCTACTTCCCCACCTTCTCGAGCTTCCTCGCCAGCAGCGGCGTGTGGCTCGAGGATCTCTTCGTGCGCCCCGCCCACCGCCGCGAGGGCGTTGGCCGAGCGCTGCTGGCCGCAGTCGCAGCGCGCCTGCGCGAGCGCGGAGGCGAGCGCCTGGAATGGGCCGCGCTCGATTGGAACGAACCGGCGCTGCGCTTCTACAGCGGCCTGCGGGCCCAAACGATGCCCGAGTGGATCACCCACCGCCTCACCGGCGAGGACCTCGACCGCCTCGCCGCCCTGCATCCGCCGCGGTAGCCTTCGAGCAGGCCCCCCTGGTGCTGGGGTGCTTCTGCCCTCGTAGTCCAACGGATAAGACAACCGCCTCCTAAGCGGTGGATCCAGGTTCGACTCCTGGCGGGGGCATAGAACCTTGCTTGTCGAACCAGGCGCTGGCTCTGCCCGAGGGAGCGACACGGCGAACCCTTATGCGCGAGATCGTGCAGACACTCACCGAGCCAGCAGTTCCGCCAGCCGTTCGTGTGATTCGGTGAGGCCGCCCTCCATGCCGGACGCGAGCATGCCGTCGCGTTCCTCTGTGGTGTGGAACAGCGAGGTGGTCGTCACCTTCGTGCGGCCGTCGAGCTCCTCGAAGGTGGCGGTCTCGACGATCACGTGGCCGGGCATTCCCTCCCATTCGAAGGTCTGGACGATGCGCTCGGGCGGCGTGACCTCGCGGTAGATGCCTTTGAACCCGATCTCCCGGCCGTCGGGCTCGCGCATCACGAAGCGCCAGCTGCCCCCGGGTCTGACGTCCATCTGATCGACGGTCGTGGTCATGCGCCGCGGGCCCCACCACTGGGGGATCAGCTCGGGGTCGGTGTAGGTAGCGAACACGCGCTCCCGAGGTGCGTCGAATACCCGCTCGGTGACGATCTCGCGATCGGTGGGCGTCGTCAATGTCGTGGCTCCAGCCATGGTTCCTCCTGGTTGTGTCGGTGGTGCTGTCACTGCGGCTCTCTGCTCGCCGGTCCCTGTATCTCGCCGGACGTCACCGCTTCATCCGCGGCGCCCTCGATCAGCTCGCCGAGGCGGTCGAGGCGCTCGTCCAACATGACTCGATAGGCCTCGATCCACTGCTGGACGTCGTCCAGACGCCGTGGTCCGAGGCTGCAGATCCGTGTGCGCCCGACCTTCTCGGTGCTCACCAGCCCGACCTCCTCCAGCACCTGCAAGTGCTTCTTTAGCCCAGTCAGCGACATCCCGAATGGCTCGGCCAACTCGGTGACGGTGGCGCTGCCCTGCCCCAGCTGCTGCAGGATGAGGCGGCGATTGGAGTCCGCGAGGGCCGCCAAGGGCCGGTCGAGCTCGGGACGATGATGAACGACGGGACGATACTGAACCATATGGTTCAGTATAACATTTTGGCTAGCCACCACCTGCGGGGCCGACAGCTCGCCCGCCGGCCGCAGCATCGGTGGCTCGCCTCGCACGCCCGCCGCAGCAGTGGCTTGCCCGCCGGCCGTAGCAATGGTGGCTCGCTCGCCTACCGGCCGCAGCGGTGGTGGCTTGCCCGCCTGCCGTAGCAATGTGGCCCGCCCGCCCGCCAGCGGCACCCTGCGCTAGCGTGACGATCGAGCGTCAGATGGCCGTGCGACTCACATACACGAGCGGTGGCCTCGACTCCGCGGCCCATGCGGAGTTCGAGCGGTGCCTGCGCGACGCGCGCGCCGCCCCGCCCGAGCCGTGGCCGCACGTGATCGGCGGACGGCTCTCCGCCGAAGGCCCCGTCTTCGAACGGGCCGACCCCTCCCATATCGACCGCGTCGCCAGCCGCGCCCACGCCGCAGGCCCGCAGACCGTCGCGCAAGCGGTCGACGCTGCCCGTGAGGCTCGCGCACAGTGGCGGCGCACCCCCTACCGCGAGCGCCTGGAGCGCCTCGCCGCCGTCGCGCGCGCGATCTCCGAGCGCCACATCGAGCTCGCCGCGGTGATGAGCGCGGAGACCGGCAAGAGCCGCACCGAGGCGATCGTCGAGGTGCAGGAGGCGATCGAGCTGGTCGAGACCTACTCCGAGGAGATGGAGCGCCATGACGGCTTCGTCGCGCCGCTGGCCAGCTTCACCCCCGCCGAGCGCGGCACCGAGATCCTCCGGCCCTACGGCGTCTTCGGGGTGATCGCGCCCTTCAACTTCCCGCTCGCGCTCACCGTCGGGATGACGGCCGCCGCGCTGCTCGCCGGCAACACCGTCGTCGTCAAGCCCTCCGAGGATGCCCCCTGGACCGGCGCGCTGCTCGCCGAGGCGCTGCTCGCGGGTGAGTTGGGCCCCGGGGTCTTCAACCTCCTGCACGGAGGCCCCGCGACCGGCCGCGCGCTGGTGGACGCCCCCGTGGACGGGATCGCCTTCACCGGCTCCGCCGAGGTCGGGCGAGAGATCGCGCGCAAGCTCGTGACCGGCCCCTACGCGCGCCCCGCCCTCACCGAGATGGGCGGCAAGAACCCCGCGATCGTCACCGCCTCGGCCGATCTCGACGCGGCCGCCGAGGGTCTCGCGCGGGCGGCCTTCGGGCTCTCCGGGCAGAAGTGCTCCGCCTGTTCGCGCGCGATCGTGCTCGACGGCGTCCATGAGGAGCTGCTGGAACGCCTCTGCGCGTTCACCGCCACGCTCTCGGTCGGCGACCCGTCTGAACGCGATGCGTTTCTCGGGCCCGTCGTCGACGCGCGCGCCTTCCAGCGCTTCCGTGAGAGCGTCGATGCCGCCCGCCGCGATGGGCAGGTCGCGCTCGGCGGCGGCCTGCCCCGCCCAGAGGGGTGGTTCGCCGAGCCGACGGTCGTCGCCGACCTCCCGCGCGGGCACCCCCTCACACGCGAGGAGCTCTTCCTGCCCTTCCTGACCGTCACCCGGGTCGCCACGCTCGATGAGGCGTTCGCTGAGGCCAACGCCACCGACTACGGTCTCACCGCCGGGATCTTCAGCTCCGATCAGGGCGAGATCGATCGGTTCTTGGATGAGATGCAGGCCGGCGTGCTGTACGTCAACCGCCGCGCCGGCGCCACCACCGGCGCGTGGCCGCGAACCCAGTCCTTCTGCGGCTGGAAGTCCTCCGGCACCACCGGCAAGGGCGGGCTCGGTCCCTACTACCTGCCGCAGTTCATGCGCGAGCAGTCGCGTACGGTCGTGCAGCGCTGAGGGCGCGCCGAGATCGAAGCCGCGCACAGTGGCCGGCTGGCATGGAGGCCAGCCGCGCGCGCGCCCGCTCCGAAGCGTCCGCTCACGTGGACGATCCCAAACTCTACCCGCCGCTTCGTCGTCTACCTTGCATATATGTCCGTCGCCCCCCAGCTCGACACCGTGCACTGGTACGCCGGTCCCACCACCTTCTACCGTGCGCCCGCGGCCACGCCCGCGGAGCTCCCGTCTGGCTCAGTCGCGGTGCTCGGCGCGCCCCTGGACTCCTGGACGCTCGGGCGCAACGGTCAGCGCTACGCCCCCCGCGCGATCCGCGAGGCCTCTCTGTTCCTGGCCGGCTACTTCGGCCAGCAGCTCGAGCCCGTCGGCTACGTGGACGTGGGCGACGGGAGCGTGTGGACCGTGCCCGAGCACCCGCGCCTGTTCGACGTGGGGGACGTGCGCCTGCACCAGGGCGACGTGCGCGCCCAGATCGAGGCGATCGCCGCACCCGTCGCGGAGATCGTGGAGCGCGGCGCGCTGCCCGTGGTGCTCGGCGGCGATCACTTCGTGCCCTACCCCTCATTCGTGGGCTTCGTGCGCGGCGTCCGCGCGCGCGAACCGGACGCTCGGGTGGGGTTCCTCAACATCGACGCCCACTTCGACCTGTGGGATGAGTTCAAGGACATGGGCCGCTACAACCACGGCACGTTCGCGCGGCGCATCGCCGAGCACGAGGCCGTCGGCCGGATGGTGTGGTGGGGCCTCAACGGCTCTCGCAACGGCTCTCTCCTGATCGAGCCCGCGGCGCTTGAGCTGTGCCGCGAGCGCAGCTTCGCCGCCTACACCGTCGCCTCGATCCGCCGCCGCGGCGTGCAGGCGACGATTCGCGAGGCGCTCGAGCTCGCCTCCGAGGGGGTCACCCACCTATACGTGACGTTTGACATCGACGCCACCGACGGCGCCTACGCGCCCGGCACCCACTCGATCGCGCTCGACGGCCTCACCTCCGGGGAGGTGCTGGAGGCGCTCGCCGTCGTGGGCCAGTTCGGCAGTGTGGGAGCGTTCGATGTCTGTGAGATGATTCCCCAGTACGACGTAGGCGGGGGCCGGACGGCCCGCTACGCCGCACAGGCAGTGCTCACAGTCATAGGCCATCGGGTGCTCGACTCGCGGCCGGCGTTTCAGCGGGACACGTTGGACGCGGTGTTCCGCTGAGTCTGCGGCCGAAGCGGGGCAGGTGGGCGGGTGGGCCTCCAATCAAACGGAAGGGGATGGAGATGAACAGCTTCTGCAGACTTCGAGGGCGCCCCCCAGCAGTGCCCAGCGGCCCAAGCCGGGAGACACGCGCCTTCGGCGAGAGGGTGGGTGGGATGCGGGTGGGTGGGATTCCCATTCCCCGCCAGCGGGCGCGCGGCGCGATCTGCGCAACCCTCGCGCTGCTCGCCGCGGTCGGGGTGGCGGCGTGCGGCAGCAGCTCCACCAAAACCACGCTCACGATCGGCGACTGGGGGGCGCCGATCAATGAAGCCACCGAAAAGTCCTACCTGAAGCCGTTTGACGCCGAAAATCACACCAGCTTCGCCTTCGTCGACGCGCCGGGCGAGCAGGAGGCGCGCGTGGAAGCGCAAAACAAAGCCGGCAAGATCGAATGGGACGCACTCGACTCGGTCGGCGGCGGCGCCGCCTACGCGCTCGCCGCCAAGCACCAGCTGGCGTCGCTGCCGGCAGCCACCAAAACCGAACTGGAACGCGAATTGACCCCCAAGAACGTCACGACGTGGGGCTTCTCACACGCCAACCTCGGCTACGTGATTGTCTGCCTCACCGCCAAGATGACCACCTGCCCGGCCAACACCACCCAGTTCTTCGACACAAAGGCCTTCCCTCAGTCGCGCATGTTTGGGGGGATCGAACCAATCGAGGAGGCCACCGAGGCCGAGGTGGCCGCGGGGATGCCGATCTCGGCGACCGCCACGGCGCCGGTGAATGTGGGGCGGGTGATCAAAACGCTCGAACCCCTCAAGCCCTACATCAAGGTTTTCTGGCAGTCCGGCGAACAGCAGGTGCAGGTGATGCGCTCCGGGCAGGTGGACATGGGAATCATGTGGAGCAACCGCGCCTACGAACTCGCCGCCGAGGGCGTGAAGGTGAAGATCGTGTGGGCCCAGGGCGTCTACGAACCCAGCTTCTGGACGGTTTTGGCGGGTGCGCCGCATGAGCAGACCGCGTTCAAACTGCTCAGCTGGATCGCCAGCCATCCCAAGAACCAGGCGCAGTGGGCGCAGGAAGTGCACGTCTCCGTGCCCAGCCCCAAGGCGCTCCAGTACATCCCCAAGTCGTTCGCCGTCCAGCTCGCCGACAACCCCGTCAACTACAACCAGCTGGCGGTGCCAAACTTCACCTGGTATGCGCTGCACGGCACCGAACTCAATACCGCCTACGAGAACTTCCTGCGGGGATAGCGCGTCCGCGCCGCCTGACGGCGCCCTCCGGCTCGGCGTGGCCCAGGCGGGTTGGCCGGGTAGGCGCCGCACGCGCGGGGGCGCCCGCCGGTGAACAGCGGCGCCGTCTGGCGGCCGGTGCTCGGCAACCGCTGGGCGCTCGTGCTGGCGGCGCCGCTGCTGCTGGTGCTGGGTGGGCTGGTGCTCTACCCGCTGGTCAAGCTGATCGTCGAATCGCTCACCACTGGCTCCGGCCTCGGCAACTACGCGGCCGTGTTCGAAAGCTCCGCCGGCCGGCGCTCGCTGATCACCACGTTCGCCGCCGCCGCGCTCGTCAGCCTCGCCGCGGTGCTGCTCGGCGGGCTGTTGGCGTGGTACATCCGCACGGCCCGCTCCTCCGCCGTGAAGGCGGTGCTGTGGCTGGCCGTGCTCGTGCCCTTCTGGATGGGGACGGTCGTCAAGAACTACTCGATCGTCCTGCTGCTCTCTGCCGAAGGGCCGCTCAACCAGCTCACGCAGACGCTGGGGCTGGGGTCGCTGTCGATCCTCTACACCTCCACCGCCGTCGGGATCGGGATGGTGTACACGATGCTCCCCTACGCCGCGCTCACGCTCTACGGCGTGTTCCTCACGGTCGACCGCACGCTGCTCGACGCCGCGCGGGGGATGGGCGCTTCGCGGCTGTACGCGACGCGCACCGTGCTTTTGCCGCTGGCGCTGCCGGGGATCGTGGCGGCCACCGCGCTCGTGTTCGCGATCTCGCTCGGCTTCTACATCACGCCGGTGCTGCTCGGCGGCGCGCAGACGCCGTTCATGGCGAGCTTCATCGGCGACTACATCTTCACCTTCTTCGACTTCCCGGTGGCCAGCGCCGCCGCCGTGATCCTGCTGGTCGCGGCGCTCGCCGTGCTCGCCGGGGCGCTGGCGCTCGTCGGTCGCGGGCGGCTGGCGCGGGCGGTGGCGTGATGCAGCCCGCCCGCCCGCTGCCGCCTGGCGCGCCTGCAACCGTTGCGCCATGGCGGGCCTCCCTTGGCCGCGCCGGGGCCGCCATGCGTGTCGCCGGCGACCCGTTCACGCGCGCCCTCGGGGCCGCCGCCACGGCGCTGATTGCGTTCGTGATGCTGCTCCCGCCGGCTATGACGGTGGCGCTGTCGTTCTCGGGCGAACGCTTCTTCGCGTTTCCGCCGCGCGTCTGGGGCTGGCGTCAGTACCGCCTGCTGTTCGAAGATCCGCGCTGGGGTTCGGCGCTGCTGCTGTCGGTCAAGATCGCCGTGCCCGTCGCGCTGCTCTCCTGCGCGGTGGTCGTGCCGGTGCTGTTCGTCTTTCACCGCAGCCGCCTGCCGGGCCGGGGCGCGCTGCAACTCGGCGGGCTGACGGGCCTCGTGCTGCCGGTGTCGGCGTACGCGGTGGCGATGTACGGCCTGTTCGCGCAGGTCGGCCTGCTCGGCACCTACCTCGGGCTGGTGCTCGCCGATTCCACGCTCGCGATCCCGGTGATGCTGCTGGTGTGCAGCCCCGCGTTTAGCCGCATCCCCGAAGACCTCGAGCTGGCGGCGATGGTCACCGGCGCCAGCCGTGTGCGCGCGTGGCTCGGCATTACCTTGCCGCTGCTCGCTCCCGCGATCCTCGCCGGCGCTGTGCTCGCGTTCATGACGAGCTTCGACGAGTCCGTGTTCGTCGTGTTCCTCGGCGGCGCCGGCCAGGAAACGCTGCCGCGCGCGATCTTCGACACGGTGCGCTTCGGCCTCGAACCGGTGGTGGCGGCGATCACCGCGCTGCTGATCCTTGGCACCAGCGTCGTGATGGTCTTCGTCCTGCGACTCACCCGGGCCGAGCGGTGAGCGAGGTGCAGACGGAGATGGCTGCCGGCGGCGAGCGGCGACCGCCTCTCCAGCAGCCCGCCGTACAGTCGCGTGATGCGCCCGGCGACCGCGAGCTGGTCTTGGAGATCCGCTCGCTGCACAAGTCCTACGGCAGCACCCCCGCGCTCGGCGGCGTCGACCTGAGCGTCCACCGCGGCGAGCTTCTTACGCTGCTCGGCCCCTCCGGCTCGGGCAAGACCACGCTGCTGAAGGTGATCGCCGGCTTCGAGGCTCCCAGCGGCGGGGAGGTGCTCCTGCGCGGGCGCGACATCTCGCGGCTGCCCCCCGCGCGGCGGGGCGTCGGCATGGTGTTTCAGCACTACGCGCTCTTTCCCCATATGACCGTCGTCCAGAACATCGGCTACGGGCTGAAGCTGCGCGGCGTGCCGCGCGCCGAGCGCGAGCGCCGCGTGCAGGCGATGCTCGAGCTGCTGCGCCTCTCGGGCCTCGGCGAGCGCCGCCCCCGTCAGCTCTCGGGCGGCCAGCAGCAGCGGGTGGCGCTCGGGCGCGCGCTCGTGTACGACCCCGAGATCATCCTCATGGACGAGCCGCTCGGGGCGCTCGACCGCGCGCTGCGCATCGAGATGGAGCGCGAGATCCGCACGCTGCAACACGAGCTCGGCGCGACCGTCGTGTACGTGACGCACGACCAGCAGGAGGCGTACGCGCTGTCGGACACGATCGCGGTCATGCACGACGGCGCGATCGTGGGCGTCGGGTCGCCCGCCGAGCTGTACGCCAACCCGCCGAACGCGTTCGTCGCGAGCTTCTTCGCGGGCTCCAACCCGCTGCCCGCGGAGGCCGTCGATCCGGGGCATGGAGGCGTCCCCGGCTCGGCCGAAGCCGGTAGACACGCGCCTTCGGCGCGAGTCCCCGTTTCGGCCAGCAGCGAGCGGCTGTACGAGCGCGCCGACGCGCGCTTTCCCGGCGGCGCCTCGCGCACGACGCTGTACGTGGACCCCCACACCCCGTACGCGCGGCGCGGCGAGGGGTGGCGGCTGATCGACACGGACGGCCACGAGCTGGTCGACCTGCACGGCGACTACTCCGCGCTCGTGCACGGCCATGCGTTCGCGCCGGTGCTCGCCGCGGCGACGCGGGCGCTGGCGGAGGGCAGCGCGTTCGGGCTGCCCACGGCGGCGGAGGTGGAGCTGGCCGAGCACCTTGCCGAGCGCGTCGGGTGGGCGCCGCGGTGGCGCTTCGCCGGCTCGGGCACCGAGGCGGTGATGGCGGCCGTGCGTGCGGCACGGGCCGCCACCGGGCGCGAGGTGGCGGTGCGCTTCGCGGGCTGTTACCACGGCGCCTGGGACGCGCTGGCTGATTTGGACCCCGCCCGCCCGGCGCGCGGCGTGCCGGCGGGTGCGAAGGGCGCCGTGGTGAGTGTTGCCCTGGGGGACGGCGAGGGTCTCGTCGCCGCGCTCGACCGCCGCGAAGGGCAGGTGGCCTGCGTGCTGCTCGACCTGATGCCCTACCGCGCCGGCCTGCGCCCGCTGGAGCGCGACTTCGCCCACCTCGTGCGCGCGGAGACCGCCCGGCGGGGGATCGTCCTGATCCTCGACGAGGTGATCACCTTCCGGATGGGCGCCGGCGGCGCGGGGCGTGTGTGGGGGATCGAGGGCGACCTCGTGACGCTCGGCAAGGTGATCGGCGGCGGGCTGCCGATCGGCGCGCTCGGCGGGAGCCCGGAGGTGATGGACGTGTTCGACCCGCGCCGCCCCGACGCGGTGCAGGTCGCGGGCACCTTCTCCGCCAACCCCGTCTCGATGCGCGCCGGCCTCGCCGCGCTGCGCGCGCTCGACGGGGAGGCGATCGCGCGGATCGACGCGCTCGGCGAGCGGTTGCGCGCCGGCCTCGCCGAGCAGGGCTACGAGGTGACCGGGCGTGGGTCGCTGCTGAAGCTCCACTCAGAGCGCCTGCCCGAGCTGTGGTGGCGGCTCTACCGGGAGGGCGTGTTGATCGCGACCAGCGGGCTGGCGTGCGTGTGCACACCGATGGACGACGCCGTGATCGACCGCGTGCTGGCGGCGTTCGCGCGCGCCCTACGGGCGTGACTCACACAGCGAGGCACGTCCCGGCAGCAACTCCTCCGCCCCCGCCAGGCTGCGCGCCTGCCCAAATACGATCCACTCCGCCGCCAGTCGCCCGACGATCGGTGACACCTGGATCCCGGAACCACCTACGCCGCAAGCGGCGATCACACTCCGATCCTCCGGGCACGGCCCCACCAGCGGGCGGCCGTCGGGGCTCACCGGATACAGCCCCGCCCAGCCCCGGCCGAGGCGAATGTCGGCCAGCGACGGCAGCCGGTACAGCAGCAGCTCGGCCAGCTGCTCCAGGTAGGACTGCTCGACGCCTTCGTACCACTCGTCGGGGTCGACCACCGGGTGCACCGCCTCCTCGGTGTGCAGCCCGCCGAGGAACATGTCGAACGTCTCGTGGCGGAAGTACAGCCCCGAGCGTCCTTCGGCGGGGGCGTAGTCCATCACCTCGGGCATCATGTAGTCGAGCGTGCGCGGCAGGTGCATGCTCACCGCCTCGTGGCGCTGCGGCAGGATCGGCGTGGCCACGCCCAGCAGCTCCCCCACCTCCTGGGCCCACGCGCCGGCGGCGTTGACGACGTGCTCGCACACCACCTCGCCGGTGGTGGTGAGCAGACGGTGACGCCCGTCGGGGAGCGGCTCGTGGCCGGTGAGGTGTGTTTGCTGCCTCAGCCGCGCGCCACCGGCCTGCGCCAGCTCGGCCAGCAGCATGCAGTAGAGGTGGCCGTCGACGAACCCGTCGCTGGGCCCGTACAGGCCGGCGCTGAGGTCGTCGCTGCGCACGTCGGGGAAGCGCGCGGCGATGCCCGCCGCGTCCAGCACCACCGCGTCGTCGATCCCCAGCTCGCGTTGCACCGCCACGCTGCGCTCGAAGCGCGCGGCGTCCTCGGCGGTGTGGCCGATGCGCAGGTAGCCGTTGCGCTCAAAGCGCAGCCCGTGGTCGCGCTCCAGCTGCTCGAAGACGCGCTTGGACGACACCCGCAGGGCGATGTCGAAAGGATCCACGTACTGCGTCTCCACCGCACCCACCGAACGCCCGGAGGAGCCGGCGGCCGGGTGGGTGCGCTCCAACACCACCACGTCCTCGACGCCCAGCTCCACGAGCGCCCGCGCGACGCTCAGCCCGATTGCTCCCGCCCCGACGATGGCCACTGAGGCTCTGTTGCTCATGTGCTCTCCAAGCGAACTACGACGATCCTAAACTCCCCACGACGGTCACGCTCTGCTCTCGCATGCACTGCTGAAGGTATGTGGCGCCGCGTGCCCCGCGGCCCACGCCCCGGAACCCTCCCAACCTCTGAACGACTGTATACCAGGCCACGTCCCGGCGCCCGCCTCGGGGTTGACGTAGATTGCGCAGATGGCCGACCCCGTGATGATCACCGCCGCGGTCACCGGCAGCATCGCCTCCGGCAAGCAATCCCCCCACATACCCCTAACCCTCGACCAGATCGCCGAGGCGGCGGTGGAGAGCTGGCGCGCCGGTGCGGCGATCGTGCACGTGCACGCCCGCGACGAGCACGGCACGCCGACACAGGACCCGGCGAGGTGCCGCGCGCTGCTGGAGCTTCTGCGGGAGCGGGGGTGTGGGGCGATCGTCAACCTCAGTACCGGCAGCGCCGGCGGGCGCGCCACAATCGAGCAGCGCCTTGGCTGCATCGAGCTCGCGCCGGAGATGGCGACGCTCGACTGCGGCTCGGTGAACCTCGGGGACGACTGGGTGTTTGCCAACCCGTACAACGCCTTCCTGAAGCCCGCCGCCGAACGGCTGCGCGACCTCGATATCGCCGTCGAGATCGAGACGTTCGACAGCGGCATGATCCGCAACGGGATGCGCCTGATGCGCGAAGGGCTGCTGCGGGCGCCGGGCTTCTGGCAGCTGTGCATCGGCGTGCCCGCCGGGGCGGCGCCAGACCTGCAGACGATCGGCTATCTCGTCAGCCGCCTGCCGGAGGGCGCCCGCTGGAGCATGCTCGGGATTGGTCGCCACCAGCTGGAGGTGAACGTGCTGAGCCTGCTCTACGGCGGGCACGTGCGCACGGGGTTGGAGGACAACGTCTACTACCGCCGCGGCGAGCTGGCGCGCAGCAACGCGCAACTGGTGGAGCGGGTGGTGCGCTTGGCGGAGGAGTTCGGCCGGTCCGTGGCCACCCCCGATGAGGCGCGGCGGATGCTCGGCGTGCGCGGGTATGGCGAGGCGGGCGGCGGCTAACCGATACTCTGGCGGCCCCCGATCCGTGGAACCGGGCTGGAACCGGCATCCACCGCCACCCGGGGAGCCCCCGACCACTGACACCACCCTCCGAGGCCCGCGACCATGACTTCGACCCCCGAACCAGTGATCCTCGCCGCCGTGCGCACCCCCGTGGGGCGCTACGGCGGGGCGCTCGCGCGCGTGCGCCCCGACGACCTCGCGGCGATCGCGCTGCGCGCCGCGGTGGAGCGCGTGCCGAGCCTCGACCCGGGCGAGATCGAGGAGGTGTACATGGGCTGCGCCAACCAGGCGGGCGAGGACAATCGCAACGTCGCGCGCATGGCGCTGCTGCTCGCCGGGCTGCCGCAGGAGATCCCCGGGATCACCGTCAACCGGCTGTGCGCCTCGGGGCTCGCCGCAGTGGTGTGCGCCTGCCAGGCGATCCGCGCAGGTGAGATAGAGCTGGCGCTGGCGGGGGGCGTGGAATCGATGACCCGCGCGCCGCTGGTGCAGGGCAAGGACGAAAAGGCGTTCGCGCGCGGCGAGCGCACGGTGTACGACACGACGATCGGCTGGCGCTTTCCCAACCCGGCGATGGCGGAGCTGTTTCCGCTGGAGGGCATGGGCGAGACCGGCGAGAACGTCGCCGAGCGGTGGGGCGTGAGCCGCGCCGACCAGGACGCCTTCGCGCTGGAGAGCCAGCGCCGCTGGGCGGCGGCCGACGCCGCGGGACACTTCGCCGAGGAGCTGGTGCCGGTGGGCGAGTGCGTGCGCGACGAGCACCCTCGCCCGGACTCCACCCCCGAGGCGCTGGCGAAGCTGCGCGCCGTGTTCCGCGCGGGCGGCAGCGTCACCGCGGGCAACTCCAGCGGCGTCAACGACGGCGCTGCCGCCCTCGTGGTCGCAAGCGCCGCGATGGCGGAGCGGCTCGGCGCCGAGCCGCTCGTGCGCTTCGCCGGCTCGGCCTCGGCGGGGGTCGATCCGCGGGTGATGGGCGTCGGCCCGATCCCCGCGGTGCGCAAGCTGCTGGCGCGCACCGGCACCGCCGTGGAGCAGATCGACCTCGTGGAGCTCAACGAGGCGTTCGCCTCGCAGAGCCTCGCGGTGATCCGCGAGCTGGGGCTCGACCCGGCGCGCGTCAACGTCAACGGCGGCGCGATCGCGATTGGGCATCCGCTCGGCATGAGCGGCGCGCGCCTCGTGGTCAGCCTCGCGCACGAGCTGCGCCGCCGCGACGCCCACCTCGGCCTCGCCACGCTGTGCGTGGGCGTGGGGCAAGGGCAGGCGGCGCTGTTCTCGCGCCAGGACGACCGCTGAGCAGGCGCGATGCTTGTCCTCGGTCGCTCGCGTGCTAAGCACGCCACGCTCCCTGCGTTCTCGCCTCGCTTGCTCAGCGGCCGTCCTGGTGGCGGAGTTTGGTCCAACGGCGCTAATGCGAGCCGGGCGCGCTGCCGATGTAGGACAGGTGACGCTCCGTCTCCGCTTTCGCCCGATGCCCGTCCTTGCGCGCAGGCTGGCGCTCGCCGCTGCCGGCCTGGGCGCGCTGGCGCTCTCCCCGGCGGTCGCCCCCGCGGGCGCCCTGGTGACGGAAGCCGGCGGGCCCAAGGTGGGGCTGCAGCCGCGCAGCACGCTGCTGTTCCCGGGGGAGACCGCGAAAGCCGGCGTGCCCCTATACCCAAAAGACCCGGCGTACCCCGAAAAGTTCGCCAATCCCAGCGGTGCCCCGGTGCTCGCCTCCAGCCGCGTGTACCCGATCTACTGGGATCCAACCAACGACAACTACCACGGCGAATGGCAGAACTCGATCGACACCTTCATGCAGGCGATGGGCGCCGGAAGCGGCTCGTTGGGGAGCGTGTTCGCGGTCGACTCCCAGTACACCGACGCCGCCAACCAGCACGCCTCCTACCGCTCCACCTTCATGGGCGCGGTGACCGACACCGAAAAATACCCGGCCGCCACCTGCACGGACCCGCAGCCGCTGCTGGGCACGAGCTCCCCGGGCCATGAACCCAACGAGATCGCCTGCCTCACCGACAAGCAGATTCGCGCTCAGCTCGAAACGTTCACCGCCCAGCACTCCCTGCCGAAGGGGATGGGCACGATCTTCTACGTGCTGACCCCCCCTGGGGTGACGGTCTGCCTGAACGAAGCCGGCGGGCCCACCGGGCACTGCTCGGACTACCACAAGGCCTCCTTGGAAGAAGGCGAAACAAAGGCGGAAGAAGAAGCGAAGCTAGAAGAAGAAAAGGAAAGCTACGAAAACAGCTTCTGCAGCTACCACTCCGACATCGACACGGACAAAGCGCCGAACGGCGACGGGAGCACGATCCTCTACGCGGTGATCCCGTGGACCGCCGGCGGCATCGGCGACTACGGTCTTGGCCTGCTGGGCGAAGAATCGATGCAGCCCGGCTACCCGTGCCAGGACGGCGGGATCAATCCGATCAGCAAGCCGCAGATCGAGCAGCCGGAGAAACCAAAGACGCGCACCGAAAAGGAACAGGAAGAATTCAACACCGCGAAACCCGAAGAAAAAGCGCAGAAAGAAAAGGAACGGCTGCTGGAAGGACCCCACGTCGAGGAGCCCAATCAGCTGCTCAACGAAGTCGGGCCGGACGGCGCCCACGACCACGGTCTGTCCGATGTGATCATCAACCAGATTGCGGTCGAGCAGCAGGACACGGTCACCGATCCGCTGCTCGACGGGTGGCAGGACTCGGTGGGCAACGAGGCCACCGACGAGTGCCGCAATTTCTTCGCCAGCGGGGGCGTGAGCGGCAGCGCCTCGGCGAACGAATTCACGGACGCGGGGACGCTGTCCAACCAGAAGGTGGGGGCCAAGAGCTACTACCTCAACAACGCCTTCAACCTCGCCGCGCTGAAGCTCCCCTACCCCGGGGTTCCCTGCCTCGGCGGGGTGAATCTGGCACCGCAGTTTACGGCTCCCAATCCCGTCAACTCCGAAGAAATCGTGGGCTTCGACGGGATGGAGTCCGACGTCGCGCTCGACGCGGGCACGGCGTACAACGCCAAGGGCGAAGCACAGCGCACCTACGCGACGTACACCTGGAACTTCGGTGACGGCACGCCGACGGTCACCGGGTATGCGCCCGGCCAGGCCCCGGGGAATCCCCCGTCTTCCCTGTGCGAAGCGCCGTGGTTGCCGCCGTGCGCGGGCAGCACGTTCCACTCCTACAAGTACGGGGGCGAATATGAAGTGACGCTGACCGTCACGGACGCCGGCGGCAACACGGCCACGACCATGCAGAAGATTAAGGTGGTGGGCCCGCCGGCGCCAGGGACGCCGGGCTCGGGCTCGGGCGGCGCCGGTACGGGTGTCGGCGCGGGCGTTATCACGCCGCCTGGCGGCCCGGGCGGCTCCTCGCTCCCGCGCCCGGTGGCAACAGCGGCTGCGATGTCGAGCTCGCTCAAGCAGGTGGCGCGCAACGGCCTGCTGGTGCACTACTCCGTCAACGAGCAGGTCGCGGGCCGCTTCGAAGTGCTGCTGGAAGCCGCCGCCGCCCACCGCCTGGGGATCGCCGGGCCGGTCGCGACCAACCTGCCGGCCGGCTCGCCGAAGTCGCTGGTGATCGGCCACGCGCTGCTGGTCACGACCAAGGGCGGCAAGAGCTCGGTCAGGATCAAGTTCTCCCCGAGCGTCGCCAAGCACCTGCGCCACGCGCATAGGGTGAAGCTCACGCTGCGCCTCACCGCGCGCAACGCCTCCGCGCTGAACCCGCTGTTCACCACGGTGATGAGCACCGTGGAACTGCACGGCTGAGGCGGCCTAGAACCCCGGCGGATGCCGCGCGACAAACCCCGCGTTGGAGCGGATTTCCGGCTGCCAGCGCGAGGCGTAGGGGCCGGAGCGCCCGACCGTGTCGAAGCGCATCCAGCGCCCGCCGACGTTCACGTACATGTAGACGTGCCCGGCGTTGGCGTAGATCGTGATCCACTTCCCCGGCCCCGGTTCGCCCCAGCTCTCGAGCGACCCCGAGGTCTCCGGCGCGCTCAGCAGGCCGCCCGCGGCGAGCGCGTAGGAGACCGAGCCGGAGCAGTCGTAGGAGTTGCTGACGAACGAGGCGTGGCCGCCGCCGTACACGTAGGGGAAGTCGGCGATCGCGTTGGCGCCGGCGATCACCCGCTGCACGACTTCGGGGATGCCCGCGGGAATCGGGATCGTGCCGTTGCCGCCCACGGAGTCCCCGCCGGGGACCGTCGCGACGGTGGCGTGCGCCTGCGCGCGCGCGGCGCTTTCGATCGCGTGCATGTGGCCCAGCTCGGCGCGCACTTCGGCGTTGGACTGCGCGCCGGGGGCGACGTATTCTTCGGCGACTTTGGCGGGTGCGGCGGCGGCGGAGTGGTGCACCGACCCCGACACCGGGAAGCTCTTGGCTTCTTCGGGGTCGCGCACCTCGGCGACCGGCTTGGCCGAGGCCAGCTCGACCTTGCGGGGCGCCTTGACCTTGCTCGTGGCCTTCGCGCCCGTCGTGTGGGAATGCGCCCCGGTGTGGTGGGAGGGGGAGGAGGGGACGACCAGCGCGACCACCGCGCCCGCCACCGCGGCGACTCCCATCGCCCCGGCCACCCGACGGCGCGAAAAGCCCAGCCGCGGGCGGGCAGGCTCCGGTGTGGGCACGCTGTCTGTCCCCTGATGGACGCTCACCCTCGCACAGGCTAGCGCGCTCCCCCGCGGCTGGGCGCCGGGTGCACCGGGTGAGGCCCCGATCCGGCGAGAGCGCCTGCGCGGCCGGCCGCCGGCAGCCCCTCCCGGACAGCTCCCGCTACGCTGGGCGGATGCAAGACGAGGCCACGGCCGTGGAGATGCCGCGCGCGAGCATCCCCACGGGCCCTGAGATCCGACCTCACACGCGCCTGTGGCACGGGATGCGCAAGCCGGCCAACTGGCTGCAGCTGGTGCGCTTCGGGATCGTCGGGGGCAGCGGGTTCGTCGTCAACATCGCCGTGTACGCGGTGTGCGTGCACGTGGCGGGGATCGATTACCAGGTGTCCAGCGTCATCGCGTGGCTCGTGGCGGTGCTGAACAACTTCGTGCTCAACCGCCACTGGACCTTCGACGCCGCCGCGGGCAGCGCGCGGCTGCAGGCGATGCGCTTCTTCCTCGTCAGCCTCGTGGCGGAGGGCTTCAGCCTGGGGCTGCTGACGATCTTCGTGGAGAGCGCGGGGATCGAGAAGGTGGCGGCGCAGGCGCTGGCCGTGGCGGCGGTGATGCCGCTGAACTTCCTCGGCAACAAGCTCTGGAGCTTCCGCACGCGGGCCTGAGCGCGGGCCGAAAGGGCCGTTCGCAGCCCCAGCGGGTACCTATACTCTGGATTCCCCCCCACACCGCGGAGGAACGGCAGCAGTGCAGGAGATGGTCATCTACGGCGTCAGCTTCGACATGGTCGGCAAGCAGCCGATCGTGCTGCTCAAGACGGTCGAGGGCAACAGGTTCCTCCCGATCTGGATCGGCCACCCCGAGGCCGCGTCGATCCTGATGAAGCTGCAGGGCGCGAGCACGCCGCGGCCGATGACGCACGACCTGCTGTGCGACGTGCTGGGCGAGCTGGAGGTGCGGTGCACCCAGGTCGCGGTGACGGAGCTGCGCGAGAACACGTTCTTCGCGCAGATCACCCTGTCGGTCAACGGCCGCGAGCTCGAGATCGACTCCCGCCCCAGCGACGCGATCGCGCTGGCGGTGCGCAGCGGCGCGCCGATCTTCGCGGCGGAGGAGGTAATCGCGGAGAGCGCGATCGAATTCGAGCAGAACGAGGAGGAGTCCGAGGACGTCGTGGAGCAGTTCAAGGAGTTCCTGGATCAGGTCTCGCCCGAGGACTTCGCCGCCGGCGATTCGTGAGGGGGTTGAGGGGGGAGATCGTCCGCGCGGGTCAGTGCGCGGGCCGCGGTGGTGGGCGCCGGGCCTCCGTGCCCGGCGACGGAGGTGCATTGGGGCCCGGCACGCGGGCTTGCGCACCGGCCGCGTGCGCATCGGCCGCGTGCGTGCATCGACCTCTGCCTACCGCGTGAATGCGCTCTGCAAGATCCGCCCCACCAGCGCGATGAGATCGATTCCCACGACCTCCGCCGCCAGGGGGAGCAGGCTGGTTTCGGTAATGCCGGGCACGACGTTGATCTCCAGCACCGTCAGCTCCCCGCTCTCCTCGTCGAGCATCAGGTCGACGCGTGCGACCCCGTGGCAGCCGAGCAGCCTGTACACCTGCAAGGCCAGCTCCTGCGCGCGCGCGGTCGTCTCGGCGGGCAGCTCGGCGGGGCACACGAACGTGGTCATGCCGATCTCGTAGCGCGACTCGTAGGCGTAGAAGTCCTGCTCGCGCGGGATCGCCTCGATCACAGGCATCGCTGACGGCTCGGGGATGGGAGCCCGGGCGGGCGGGCTCCCATCCTCCGAGTCGAGCACGGACACCGCCAGGTCGCGCCCCTTGACGTAGCGCTCCAGCAACACCTTGCGATCGTAGGAGAGCGCCGCGACGATTGCGGCTGGCAGCTCCTCGCTCGATTGCGCAAACTTCACGCCCAGCGCCGAGCCCTGGCTGTTGGGCTTGGCCACCATTGGAAACCCGAGCTCTTGCCCAATACGTGGCAGCGCCGCCGCCACGCCGAGCTCCTTGATTGCGCTCTCCTTGAAGGCGTGGAAGTCCGGCGTGGGAATGCCAGCCTCGCGCATCAGGTACTTGGCAAGCCCCTTGTCGGTGCAGCGCATGCACGCCGCAGGCCCCGAGCCTGTGTATGGGACTCCGATCGCCTCGAGCAATCCCTGCACGGTACCGTCCTCGCCGTCGCGGCCATGCAGCGTCACGAATGCCGCGTCGGGCCGGCTTTCCAGCAACTCGCTCAAGAGCTCGGGCCCGGCGTCGATCGAGATCACCTCGTGCCCGAGCGCCAGCAGGGCCTCCTGGGCACGCGCTCCGGATCGCAGCGAGACGGTGCGCTCCAGCGACCCCCCGCCCTTGAGCACGGCGACTCGCCTACCAGCCCCCTTCGCCCCGCCTTTGCCTGCCACCCGCAGGTGCGCTCCCCGCGTGGAGCGTGTACTGCCGCTCGTATCCCCGCCATCGATCGGAGATCGGCCAGCGGGGGTGTCGGCACTCATCGCTGCTGCCGCCGGCGGCCCTTACCCGATTTCCCGGAGAGAGGCAACTCGAGCACATCCGCGATCACTGGGCTCACCCCATCCCCGCCTGTTGTGCCCTTCGCGGAATCCGGGCGGGGCGGGGGCGCGGCTGGGGAGCCCATCAATGTGCTGAGGAGGCCGGTGTCTCCGCCCATGCTCCTGCCGATCCGCCGGATGCCCTCGCGAAACTCGTCCTCGGGGAGGCCTGCGAAGTTCAGCCGCATCGACGAGGCGCCACGACGCCCATCCATGTACGCGGAGCGGCCCGGGACGAACGCCACCCCCTCGCACTGCGCGAGCAGGCCGGTGGTGTCGATGTACCCCGGCAGCGTCACCCACACGAACAGGCCGCCCTGCGGTCTGTTCCAGGCGGCCCTCCCGCCGAAGTGCTCCTCCAGCGCCTCCAGCATCGCATCGCGTCGCCGCCGGTAAAGACCCTTCAGCTCCTCCAGGTATCCGCGCCAATCGTGCTCGCGGAAGTACGTCGCCACGAACAGCTGCGTGACCGGGGAGGAGCAGAGGTCGGTCCCCTGTTTGCCGAGGTTGAGCTTCTCCAGCACCGGTCGCGGCGCGACCGCCCAGCCGAGCCGCAGGCCGGGGGAGAGGATCTTCGAGAACGTTCCCAGGTAGATCACGAGGTCCGACGTGCCTCGCCGACCGGAGTTGGCGGCGTCCAGCGAGTACAGCGTCGGCAGCGGCGTCCCCTCGTAGCGCAGCAGGCCGTAGGGGTTGTCCTCCAGCACCAGCAGCTCCCGTTCGCGGGCGAGCTCCACGAGCCGGCGCCGGCGCTCCAGCGACATCGTCACGCCGCCCGGGTTTTGGAAGTTGGGGATCGTGTAGATGAACTTCGGCCGCCTGCCTTCGGCCTGCAGGCGGTCGAGAGTCGCCTCCAACGCGTCAATCGGCATCCCGTCCTCGTCCATCTCGATCTGCACCACATCGGCCTGGTAGGCCCCGAACGTGGGCACCGCGCCCGGGTAGGTGGGCGCCTCCGCGACGATCACGTCGCCCGGGTCGATCAGCGTCTTGCAGACGAGGTCGATCACCTGCTGGCCACCGGTCGTCACGATCATCTCCTCGGTCGTGACGGCGGTGCCCTCCTCGGCCATCACCTGCACGATGCACTCCATCGTCGCCGCCATCCCCTCCGTCGGGCCGTACTGCAGCGCCCGCGCGGTCGAGTCGGCGGCGACGTGCGCCATTAGCTTCGCGTACAGCTCCGGCGGGAACGTCGAGGTGTCGGGCAGCCCGCCGGCGAGCGAGATCACGTCGGGCCGTTCGGTGAGCGCCATCATCTCGCGCATCGCCGAGGAGCGCATCCCGCGCGTGCGCGCGGCGAACAGCCGCTCGTAGCGGGCCAGCTCGTGCGCGGTGGGGCGAGCCCCGCGGGTGGGTGAGCGGGCGGGTGGGCCCCCATCCTCTATCGTCATGGCGCCTCAGACCGTAGCGCAAGCGCGCGGGCGCGTTTGCAAGCCTCGTCACATGAACGGCCTCGTCTTCTACATCGGACTCGGACTCGGACTCGCGCTCGCCGCCGGGCTGCGTCCGTTCATGCCGGCGCTGCTCGCCGGGGCGCTCGCGTCCGCCGATGCGCTCGGCGTCAGCTTCGCGCACGGCGCCTTCCACTTCCTGCAAGACGACTGGTGGCTGCTCGTCGTGTGCGTCGCGCTGGTGCTCGCCTACGCGCTGCAGATGCTGCTTGGGCTGGCGCCCGTCATCGACCCGAGCGATCGCGCGCAGCGCCCCGATCCGCTCGGCGCCGCGCTCGCCGGGGTGGGAATCGGGACGGGGGCGCTGCTGTTCGCGGGTACGCTCGCGGCGCACGGCGACGCCGCCTGGCCGGGGCTGGTGGGCGGCTTCTTCGCGGTCGGCCTCTCCCAGCGCGCCTGCTGGCCGGTGATCGTCCGCGCGCGGGGTCGTCTCCCCGACCGCGCGGCGCGCGAGGCGCTGACGATCTACCTCGACGCGGCCTCGCTCGTGGTCGCGGCGCTCGTTGCGCTGCTGCACCCGCTCGGCTACGTCGCGCTGGCGCTGTGCGGATGGCTGCTGCTTGCCGACCGGCGACGTGCCGGGCGCAAGTATGCCGGCCTGCGCATCCTCGGACGGTGAGCGTGGCCCGTACCCGGACAACTTTGAGGGCCGGCTTTGGGACGGCTGTTCGAAGCACCCGCCCATGCGCATCCCAATGACGGTTTCGAGCTGCTGATCGGATGGCTGCGCCGAAGCTGGTCCTCTGCGTGATCGACGCGATGGCGCCCGAGATGCTCGAGCGGGCGGTCGCCGAGGGGGCCGCGCCGGTGCTCGGCGAGCTGATGCGCCGCGGGCTCTACGTTCCCGACTGCGCCGCCGCCTTCCCGTCGGTGACGCCGGTGTGCGCCGCCTCGATCACGACCGGCGCCGGGCAGGAGCGCCACCTGATCCCGGCGATGAACTGGTACATGCGCGAGGAGGCCCGCTACGTCGAGTACGGCTCCTCCTTCCGCGCCTCGCAGCGCTCTGGGATCGCGCGTCAGCTGACCGACACGGTCTACAACATGAACCGCGCCCACCTTGCGCCCGAACCGCTGACGGTGTTCGAGGCGCTCGACGACGCCGGCGTGCGCACCGCCGGCACGACCTACCTGATCTACCGCGGCCGCCACCGCCACGAGCCCCAGCGCGACTCGGCGCTGACGCGGATCGCCTCCGCCACGCTGCTGCGCCACGCGGTGATGGGCCCGCGCGAGCTGTTCTACGCCGACATCTTCGCCTCGCGGCGCACCGGCTGCCGCTCGGGGCTGGGGATGCCCGGCGTGCGCGACCAGCACTCCGGCTGCGTCGCCGCCCACCTGGTCGAGCATGACCTGTTCGACTTCCTGCTGCTCTCGCTGCCCGACAACGACTGGCATTCCCACAAGCACGGCCCCGAGGGGCAGCTGCGCTCGCTGGCGCTCGCCGACCAGCAGCTCGCGCGCATGATGGCGCCCGCGGGCGGCGTCGAGCGCTTCCTGGAGACGCACGCCGTCGTGGTGATGGCCGACCACTCGCAGGCCTCCGTGCGGGCCACGGTGGCGCTGCAGGACGCACTCGCCGAGTTCGACGTGCTGGAGCCCGGCCGCGGTGGGCGGGGTGGCGAGCGCGCCCGGGTCGCCGGGGCGTCGCAGGGGGATGGGGTGTCGAGCGTGGGGGGGACGTCGAGGACGGGAAGCGCGCCGGCCTCGCGCGCCAAGGGAGCGGGCGAGGCGCGCATCGCGGTCTGCCCGACCCAGCGCGCGGCGATGGTCTACGTGCTCGCCGAACACCACGCCGAGGCGCTGCGCTCCGATGTCGTGCGCCGCGCGCTGGCGCTCGACGGCGTGGAGCTGGTGATGTGGCTGGAGCGCGACCCCCACGGTGCACCGGCCGAGGGCGTGATCGCGCGGCCCTCGATCGGGGAGCTGCGCTTCCGGCCGGGCGGGGACGTGCGCGACGCGCGCGGCGGACAGTGGAGCTTGGAGGGCGAGCTACTGGTGCTGGGTGCGGCCGTGCGCGACGGCGTGTTGCACACGCCCGAGCATCCCGACGCGCTCGCTCGCGCGTGGTCGGCGTTGAGCTGTCCCACCTCGGGGGACGTGCTGCTCTCCGCGGAGCCCTTTCACGAGTTCCTCGACTGGGGCCGCCAGGGGCACGCGGGCGGCGGCAGCCACGGCTCGCTGCGCGGCGAAGACTCGCTCGGCGCGCTGGTACTGTGCGGCGTGGATCTTCCAGCGGAGACGCCCGTGCAGTGGTCGATCCGCGATGTCGCGCCGCTGATCCTCCGGCACTTCGGCTTGGCGGCCGCCCAGGGGAGTGAGGGCGGGGGTAGTAAGTAAAAAAATTGACCCAGAACCCTTTTACAAAATGAAGTGTTCTGGGTCCAAAAAATAGATGAAGGCCCCGGCCGGACCGCTGTGCCCGGGCACCGCGTAAGGCGCCTCAAGAGGCTCCCATCGGTGTGCACGGCAGGTACCCTCGCTCTGTGCGCCGTTCCCTCTTTGCGACCCTTCTCGCCGGCGCCTGCCTGCTTCAGGCGGCCACCCCGGCGGTCGGGGCGGCCGGGCACACCATCGCGACGCGGCAGCTGACCGCGGGGCTGCGCACACACACCGGCGCCACCACCGCCACGAGCGCCACCAACTCGGAAACGCCGGTGCCCGCCGCGCCCTCGATCGTGCCACCCGCGGGCCGGCGGCTCTCCTCCGACGAAGTGCTCGAAATCGCCGGCCGGCTGCCGCGGATGCGCCGGCTACGGGCCGACTACCCCGGCTCCTACGACGGCGCCTACCTGAAAGGCCCCGGCCGCTGGCAGGTCAGCTGGTTCTCCCACAAGGGCAAGGAAATCGGGCAGGTGATCATCTCCGACGCGAGCGGACGGGTGCTCGAACAGTGGACTGGCTTTCAGGTGGCGTGGACGATGGCGCGGGGCTACCCCGGGGCGTTTGGGCGCCACGTCAACGCGCTCTACGTGTGGCTGCCGCTGTGCGCGCTGTTCCTGCTGCCGTTCATCGAATGGCGCCGCCCGTTCGCGCTGCGCCACCTCGACCTGCTCGTGCTGCTCTCGTTCTCCGTCTCGCTTGCCTATTTCAACCACGGCGAGATCTACAAATCCGTTCCCCTCACCTACCCGCCGCTCGTTTACCTGCTGGTGCGGATGCTGCTGTTGCTGCGATCCGGTGCTCGTCCACGCCCGCTGAAGCTGCTGATCCCCGCGCCCTGGCTGGCGGTCGGAGTGGTGTTCCTGCTGGGCTTTCGCATCGGCCTGAACGTCACCGACGGGAACGTGATCGACGTCGGCTACGCCGGGGTGATCGGCGCTCAGCGGATCGCCGACGGCAAACCGCTGTATGGGCACTATCCCTCCGACAACGAACACGGCGACACCTACGGGCCGGTCAACTACGAGGCGTACGTGCCGTTCGAGCGGATCTTCGGGTGGAGCGGCCTGTGGGACGACCTCCCCGCCGCGCACGCCGCCGCGATCGCCTTCGACCTGCTCGCGGTCGGATTGATCTTCCTGCTCGGCCTGCGCATCCGCGGCCCCACGCTCGGGGTCGCGCTCGCCTACGCGTGGGTCTCCTATCCCTTCACGCTGTTTGTGCTGGAGAGCAACTCCAACGACGCGCTCGTGGCGGTGCTGCTGCTGGCGGTGCTGCTCGTCGCCTCCTCGCCGCCGGCGCGGGGGGTGTTTGCCGCGCTGGCCGGCCTCACCAAGCTCGCCCCGCTGGCGCTGGCGCCGCTGCTCGCCACACACGGGCTGCGGGATCTGCCGGCCCGCCCGGGCGGCCAATCAAATCGCCGCGCACGGGCGCTGGCGCTGTTCGTGCTCGCCTTCGCGCTCACGGCCGCGCTCGTCTCGATTCCGGCGCTCGCGCACGACTCGCTGCACGAGATCTACGAGCGCACGATCGTCTACCAGTCCAACCGCGGCGCGCCCTTCTCGGTGTGGGGGCTGTATGGCGGCATGAAGGGGTGGCAGACGGTTGCGCAGATCGCCGCCGTCGCGCTGGCGTTGGGCCTCGCGGTGCTTCCCCGCCCGCGTGGCATCCCCGCGCTCGCCGCCGCCTGCGCCGCTGTCCTGATCGCGCTGCAGCTCGGGCTCGAATACTGGTTCTACCTTTACATCGTGTGGTTCTTCCCGCTGGTGATGGTCGCGTTGCTGGCGGCTCCCGCGCGCCCGGCGCCGGCCGACCCCGATCCCCTCCGCCTCGCTGCCGACCCGTGTGAGGACTCTCCGGGCGTTACGGCGACGGCGACGGCGGCGCCGCAGGGCGCGGCATCAGAACCTGCTCGATCGAGTCTGCTCGCAACGGCTTCGAGCAGCGGATCACCACTCCGTTCAGCCACGGGTCCTCCTCGGAGGTCTGAAAGCGCACCGGCATCTGCGTGATCATCGCCTCCAGCGCCAGCTCGCGCTTGACGCCGATCACGCCCCCGCGCGGGCCGGTCATGCCGACGTCGGTGATGTACGCGGTGCCGCCCGGCAGCACGCGGCCGTCGGCGGTGGGAATGTGCGTGTGGGTGCCGACCACGGCGCTCACACGCCCGTCGAGGTGCCAGCCGAGCGCGATCTTCTCGCTGGTCGCCTCCGCGTGCATGTCCACCAGGATGTGCTCCACCTCGCCCAGCTCTCGCAACGCCCCGTCGATCTCGACGAACGCCGAGCGCCCGGTGCGCAGGTACAGGCTGCCGCTGAGGTTGATCACGCCGAGGCGCATCCCCGCGGCGCTCTCCACCACGCACACCCCGCGTCCCGGCTGCCCGCGCAGATAGTTGGCGGGGCGCACGATCCGCGGCTCGGTGTCGAGATACGCGTAGATCTCCCGGTGGTGGTAGGCGTGGTTGCCGAGCGTGATCGCATCGACGCCCGCCGCCAGCAGCTGCTTGGCCGCCTTCGGCGTGATGCCCAGCCCGCCGGCGACGTTCTCGCCGTTGACGACCACGAACGTCGGGTCGTAGCGCTCGCGCAGGAGCGGCAGGCAGTCGAGCAGCGTGTGCCTACCGAGGCTGCCGACGAGGTCGCCGACGAACAGGATCGTCGCCTCGGCCTCAGCCATACTTGGGTGGCGATGGGAGGAATGTGAGCGTAGAGGAGCAGGCCACCGAGGCGGCACCGCCGCAAGCGCAGGAGCGGGAACTGGCAGACGAAGAGGTGGCCGCCGCACCGCTGGCGCCTCCCCGCGTGGTGGTTCCCCGCTGGGTGCAGCTGGTGGTGCTGCCGCTGGCGCTGCTCGCGCTATGGGCGCTCGCGCGCGCCGCGGGGAAAGTGTTGGTGGTCTTCGTCGTGGCGGCCCTCATCGCGCTGATCCTCAACCCGGCTGTCGCCTTCCTCCAGCGCTCGCGCCTCCCCCGCGGCCTGGCGGTGCTCGCCGTGTACGTTGCATTCTTCCTGACATTGGCCGGCATCGGCTTTCTGCTGGCCAACCCGATCTTCCACCAGGTGCAGTCGTTCATCCACAACCTGCCCAAGTTGGTCGACGAAGCGAACGAAACCCTGGCCAGCATCCAGAGTTGGCTGAACCGGCACGGCATCCACGTCAAATTCAAAAAGCAGGGCAAAACGGCGCTGCAGACGATCCAGGCGAAACTCGCCAAGAGCGCCGGCTCGATCGCCTCGTTCGGCGGGGGCCTGATAACGGAAGTGGCCAGCGCGATCTTCGACCTGGTGCTGATCTTCGTGCTCTCCGTCTACATGCTGCTCTACGGCGAACGCATCGGGCGCCTGGTGCGCCGGGCGATGCCCGATGGCGACGGCACGCCCGCCGACGACTACCCCACGCTGGCTCAGCACGCCGTCTCGCGCTACGTGGGTGGGCAGCTGCTGTTCAGCTTCGTGATGGGCGCCTCGACCGGCCTCGCGCTGTACATCTTCGGCGTGATCGGGATCTTCCCCGATGGGCAGAAGTATGCGGTCGCGTTCGCGATGTTCTACGGCGTGATGGAGCTGATCCCCTACATCGGCCCGATCCTCGGCGCGCTGCCGCCGGTGCTGGTGGCGCTCCTCACCGACCCGATCTCCGCGCTGTGGGTGGGCCTGCTGTTCGTCGGCCTGCAGCAGCTCGAGGGCCACGTGGTCGCGCCGCAGATCTTCGGCCACACGCTGCGAATCAACCCGCTGTTGGTGATCTTCGCGCTGCTGCTCGGCCTGCAGCTCTACGGCGTGGTCGGCGCGCTGGTCGCGCTGCCGATCCTCGCTGTCTTGCGCGAGACCTTCGTCTACCTCAGCCGCCACCTGACGTTCGAGTCCTGGGAGCGCTCCCCGGGACGAATGCTGTGAGGCCAAGCCCTGCGCCGGACCGCCCACTGATGCGTCGTGCTGCACCAAACCTGGGCGGTTCGGCGTGACCCCATCACCCGCGGATGGGGAGGCATTGCTCGCCGTGCGTGGCGTCACCAAGCGCTACGGCGAGCGCGAGGCGCTGCGTGGCGTCAGCTTTGAGGCGGGCGCCGGGGAGATGGTCGCGGTGATTGGGCCCAACGGCGCCGGCAAGACCACGCTGCTGTCGATCCTCGCGGGCGTCCAGCCGCCTACGGCCGGCGATGTCACCCTGCCGCCGGGTGGGATTGGGTGGGTGCCGCAGCAGCCGGCGCTCTACTCGCGCCTCTCGGTGGCCGAGAACCTGGAGTTGTTCGCCCGCCTGGAGCGCAACTCCGATCCGCGCGCGGCCGTCGCGGCGATGCTCGAACAGACCGGCCTGCAGGAGCGGGCATCCGAGCGGGTCGAGCGCCTCTCCGGCGGCAACCGCCAGCGTGTCAACATCGCGATCGGCCTGCTCTCCGAGCCCACCGTGCTGGTGCTGGACGAGCCCTCCTCCTCGCTCGATCCCCGCCAGCGCGAGCGCCTGTGGCGCTTCATCTGCGCACTCTCGCAGCGGGGCCGGTGCGTGGTCTTCTCCACCCATAACGTCGCCGAGGCCGAGCGCTACGCCCAGCGGGTGGTGGTGCTGGCCGACGGCGAGCTGCTGTTCAACGGATCCCCGGACGAGCTCGCGCGGGAGCAGCTGTCAGCCCACCCCGTCGAAGGGAGTCCCGTCCACCCAATTCCTGCCCCCGCCGACTTCGAAGGAGCGTTCGTGGAGTTCCTGCGCGCGCGAGGTCACTAAATGATCGATTCCGTTCTAGTGGCTCTTCCTGCAAGCCCACCGTCGCCTGGATCGGCTGCACACCACTGATGCGGTGGATGCTGAAGAAGGACCTGTTGATCCTCGCGCGCTCGCGTGTGCTGGTGGCGGTGCTGGTGCTCTACCCGGTCGCGGTGGCGCTGCTGATCGGCCTGGCGATCTCCCGCGCACCCGGGAAGCCCAAGGTTGCGATCGCCAACCTCTCCCCACCGTCCGCGACCGTCGAACTGGGTGGCACGCGCCTGAACGTGGCCCACTACTACAGCCAGCTCATCGACCAGGTGCAGCCGGTGCCGGTCGCGACCCGCGCCGCGGCCGTGCGGGCGGTCCGCTCGGGGAAGGCGCTGGCGGCGATCGTGATTCCGGCGAACATCGCGGCGCGGCTCTCCTCGGTCACCAGCCAGGCGCACGTGGAGGTGATCTACAACGGCGACGCCCTCGAGCAGAGCTTCGTGCACTCCACGATCGAATCGGCGCTCGCGCAGGCCAACCTCGAACTCTCCAACCAGATCAGGCGCGTGGCGGCGCAGGTGATCGGGGCGCTCGTGCGGGGCGGCAGCCTCGGCGTGTCGGGCGCTCCGCAGAACCTGCCGGGGCTGAGCGAAATCCCTCACATCCTGCGCGGCATCGTCGCCCGCCACCCCCACGACGCGGATCGCGCCCAGCTGGAACGGCTGGCCGAGTTCACCGAATTCGCCGCACAGAATCTGGGGGTCAGCCGCGAGGTGCTGAGCACCGTCAGCCAGCCGATCCAGGTGACCAACACCTACCTGCATGGCGGTCGCACCCCGCTCGATGCGTACGCGGTGGTCGTCGCCGTCAGCATCTCGCTGATGTTCGTCTGCGTGCTGCTCGCCGCCGGTGGGATCGCGCTGGAGCGCGAAGAGCACACGCTCGCGCGGTTGGTGAGAGGCTCGCCGATTCCCTCGGTCTCTGCCCCCACGGCTGCGTCTGCCGCTGCCCCCACCGCCCCCACATCTACGCCTACGATCCCAACTCCATCCGCTCCTACGACCCCAGTCGGTCGACACGGCGGGGCGCTGATCACACGCGAGTCGCTGATCGCGCAGAAGCTGCTGCTGGCGGCGGGCTGCGCGCTGGTGGTGGCGTTTGCGATGCTCGCCGGGATCGGAGCGTTCGTGGGCCTGGAATGGAGCCGCGTCGGCCAGTGGCTGGTGGCGCTGGCGCTCGGGGGGCTCGCGTTCGCGGCGCTGGGCGTGGCGATCGGCGCGCTGGCCCGCGAGGTGCGCGCGGCCTCGCTGCTCTCCTTCCTGCTGTCGCTGCCGCTCGCCTTCCTCGCGCTCGTCCCGGCGGGCGCGGTCGCGAGCGGGCTGTACGACGCGATCCGCGCGATCTCGTTCGTGTTCCCCTACAAGGCCGCGCTGGAGGCGCTCGACGCGGCCGTCAATCGCTCCTCGCCGGGCCTGGCGATCTCGCTCGTGCACCTGTTGGGGTTGACCGCGCTGTTCGCGGTACTCGCGCGGCTGGGGCTGCGGCGGCTGGATTGAAGCTCCCTGACACCGCCTCGACCCCGCCTCGCGGTGGTGGGGCGCGCCGAGCGGTCTCCCTGCGAGAGGTATCCTCGACGGGTGATGGCTTTCCCCCAGACGCGCATGCGCAGGCTGCGCGCCTCCTCGGCGCTGCGCGGCCTGGTGCGCGAGACCGATCTACGGGCGGGGCAGTTGGTGTTGCCGCTGTTCGTGGAGGAGCATCCCGACGGCGCCGGTGGCTCGCGGGCGGCGCTGCCGGAGCTTGCCAGGCTGTCGATCTCGGCTGCGGTGCAGGAGGCGCGCGTGGCGGCGCAGCTCGGAGTCGGCGCGGTGCTGCTGTTCGGGATCCCCGCCGAGAAGGACGCACAGGGCTCCTCGGCGTGGGATGAGGAGGGCGTGGTGCAGCTGTGCGTGCGAGCGCTCAAGCGGGAGCTGCCCGAGTTGCCGGTGATCACAGACGTGTGCCTCTGCGAGTACACCGACCACGGCCACTGCGGCGTGCTGGACGAGAGCTCGCGCGTGGACAACGACGCCTCCGTGGAGCTGTTGGCGCGCGCCGCCGTCAGCCACGCGCGCGCCGGCGCGGACATCGTGGCGCCATCGGACATGATGGACGGTCGCGTCGGGGCGATTCGCGCGGAGCTGGACAACGAGGGCTTTGCCGACACCCCGATCCTCGCCTACGCGGCGAAGTTCGCCTCCGCCTTCTACGGCCCATTCCGCGATGCCGCCGGCTCGGCTCCGGCGTTCGGCGACCGCCGCGGCTACCAACTCGACCCCGCCAACGGCCGCGAGGCGCTGCGCGAGACGCTGCTCGACGTGCAGGAGGGGGCGGACATGGTGATGGTCAAGCCGGCGCTCGCCTATGGCGACCTGATCGCCGCGGTGCGGGCCGAGACGCGTCTGCCGGTGGTCGCATACAACGTCAGCGGGGAGTACGCGATGGTCAAGGCGGCCGCGGCGGCCGGGCACATCGACGAGCGCACCACGGTGCTCGAGATCCTCACCTCGCTGCGCCGCGCGAGCGCGGACGTCATCATCACCTACCACGCGAAGGATGCGGCGCGATGGCTGAGCCAATAGAGACCTCGACGGAACACCCGGCCGCCCCCGGCCCGACAGCCCGTCCGGCGGCCAGCTTCTCGCGTCCGCCGGCCGTCGGCTCGACCAGGGTCGATCGCGCGAGTGCCGCCACGGGGCGGGCGGGCATCAAGACCCGCAGCCGTACCGAAGGCGCCGCGGTGGCGCTCGACGAGCTGGACCGCAGGCTGCTCAACCTGATGCAGGGCAGCTTTCCGCTGGAGCCACGGCCGTACGCCGCGGTGGCAAGGAAGGCGGAGACTCCCGAAGAGCAGGTGCTCGAGCGTGTGCAGCGGCTGTTGCAGGAGCGGATCATCCGCCAGGTCACCCCGATCTACGACACGCGCGCGCTCGGCTACTCCTCGATGCTGGTGGCGGCCAAGGTCGATCCCGAGCACCCGTGGCGGGCGGCGAAGATCGTCAACTCCCACCCCGGTGTCTCGCACAACTACCTGCGCAACCACGACTTCAACATGTGGTTCACGCTCGCTACCGAGCCGGATTCGCCGCTCGGCCTGGAGGGCACGCTGGAGGTGCTGCAGCGGCTCACCGGGGCGGAGTCGATCCGCCAGTTGCCGACGCTGAAGCTGTTCAAGATCAGGATGGACCTGGAGATGGAGGGCGACACCAAAGCGCTCGCCAGCGAGGGGGCTCCGCAGCAGGAGGCGGTGCTCGAGTCGGTCGCCTACGACGAGCGCGACATCGCGGTGATCCGCGCCACCCAGGGCGACATGCCGGTGATCGGCGAGCCCTACGCCCCCGCCGCGCAGCGGCTGGGCATGGACGTCGAGACGCTGCTGGAGCACATGGCGGGGATGCGCGAGCGCGGGCTGCTGCGCCGCGTCGCGGCGATCCTCTTCCACCGCCGCGCCGGCTTCTCCGCGAACGGGATGGGCGTGTGGAAGGTGCCGGCGGAGCGGATCATGGAGCTGGGCCCGCGGATGGCGTCATACCGCGGGATCTCCCACTGCTACCAGCGCCCCACCTACGAGGATTGGCCCTACTCGGTCTTCACGATGGCCCACGGCCGCTCCAAGGAGGAGTGCGACGCGATCCTCACCGCGATCGCCGAGCAGACCGGGATCGAGGAGCGCGCCACGCTGTACTCATCGACGGAGTTCAAGAAGATCCGCCTGCTCTACTTCACCGACGACTACAAGCGGTGGGAAGCACAGCACGCCTGAACACGCCGGGGGGTCGCGCCGACCAACCCGTGGGGTCCCCGGGCTGGACGCTTGCGAACGCGCTTCGAGCAAGGCGTTCTGAATGACCCTGGCGCTCACCGACACCCGCTCCGCGGAGCTCTACCGCCGCGCGCTGCGGGTGCTCCCCGGCGGCGTCAACTCCCCCGTGCGCGCGATGCGCGCGATCGGGCGCGACCCGCTGTTCGTCGCTCGCGGGTCGGGTGCCGAGCTGGTGGACGTGGATGGCAACCGCTACGTCGACTACGTCTGCTCGTGGGGGCCGCTGATCCACGGCCACGCTCACCCGCGGATCCTCGAGGCGGTGCGCGCGGCGGCCGAACGGGGGACGAGCTTTGGGGCGCCGACGGCCGGGGAGGTCGAGCTGGCGGAAGAGGTGACGCGGCGGATGCCGGGCGTGGACATGCTGCGCATGACCTCCTCGGGCACCGAGGCGACGATGACCGCGCTGCGGCTCGCGCGCGCGGCGACCGGTCGCGAGCAGATCGTGAAGTTCGCGGGCGCCTACCACGGGCACGTGGACGGACTGCTCGCGCAGGCTGGGTCGGGCCTGGCCACGCAGGCGATCCCCGCGAGCGCGGGGGTGCCGGCGGAGGTGGCGGCTGCCACGGTGGTCGTGCCGTGGAACGACCCCGAGGCACTCGTGGAGGCGGTGCGCCGCCATCGGCCGGCGGCGATCCTGGCGGAGCCGATCCCCGCCAACATGGGCCTCGTCCCCCCCCGCGCGGACTTCCTGGAGCTGCTGCGCGAGCAGGCCGACGCGAGCGGCGCGCTGCTGGTGCTCGACGAGGTGATCAGCGGCTTCCGCGTGGCGCGGGGCGGCGCGCAGGAGCTGACCGGCGTGCACGGCGACCTGACGGTCGTGGGCAAGGTGCTCGGCGGCGGCCTGCCGGCGGCGGCGGTGGGAGGGCGCACGGAGCTGATGGAGCTGCTGGCGCCGGCCGGCGAGGTCTACCAGGCGGGCACGCTGTCGGGCAACCCGCTGGCGGTGGCGGCCGGCATCGCCACGCTCCAGCTGCTCGACGAGTCGGCGTACGCGCGCCTGGCGGGAATCACCGAGCAGCTCGCCGCGGGCCTGCGCGAAGCGGCGAGCGTGTGTGCGCCGGAGCGGGCGGGCGGGCATCCCATCCAAATCGCGAGCCTCCCCGGCCTGCTGACGGTGTTCTTCAGCGAGCGCCCCGTGCACGACCTGGAGGGAGCGCAGGCGTGCGATCTGCAAGCGCACGCCGCCTGGTGCCGGGGGCTGCTCGCGCGCGGTGTCTACCCCCCGCCCTCGCAGTTCGAGGCATGGTTTCCCTCGCTCGCCCACACCGCCGAGCAGATCGAGCGCACCGTGGCCGCCGCCGCCGCCGCGTTTGGGGAGCTCGCCTGATGTCTGTCTCCGCGCAGGCTGGGCGGGCGGAATCGTGGCCCACTTGTGGGGAGCGCGGATGAGCGCGCCGGTACTCACCCGCCTGGAGGCGCTGCTACGGGAGCAGGGCGGCCTGATGGCGAGCCTGCTCGATCGCGACCCCCCCGACTCGCGCCCTGCCGGCGAGAGCCCAACCCGGCGACCCGACTCCCGACCTCGGGACGCTGGGCCCGTCGCCAACGGCACCGGCCCCGCGCAGATTGCGGCGTCGGGCCCGCGCGCGCAAGCGCACTCTGAGGAGTACGAGCTGCTGGTCGAGGCGATCTACGAGGGCTACCTGCTGCACTACGGCACACCCCGCGTCGTGCGCCCACCGGAGGCCGACCTCGGCCTGCTGGCGGGCGACCAGCTCTATGCGCTCGGCCTCGCGCGCCTGGTGGCGCTCGGCGACCTGGCGGCGGTGGCGGAGCTCGCGGATGTGATCACGCTCACCGCGCTCGCCCAGGGCGAGGACCGTGAGGACCTCGCGCTAGCGGTGTGGGCCGCGGGCGCGCGCGCGGTCGGCTGGGGCTCGAACGATTCCCACCGTCACGCCAAGATCCTGGTGCACGCGCGGGACCCCGGTGCGCTGAAGGCGATGCGTGCGGCCGCCGAGCCACAGTAGTCGCCTGGGAGTTGCCATTCTCACGGCGCTCCGCAAGCCGCCCTGAGCTGACGACGGGCACGGCGCGAGCACGCCGAGCACCCAATCCCCAGTATTTGTGACGAAAAGCACCATCCCGCAGGATGAGCTGCGCGCCCAGCGCCGGCTCCCAGGCGGTATTCTTAGACACCCTTGGCCAGCAAGCACGACAAGCACGCCTCCAAGTACACCCTCGACCGCAACATACCGGGCGCGTACGAGGGTGAGACGGTCACGCGACGGCGCTTCATGACCGGCTCCGCCCACGCCGCCGGGGCGGTCGCGGCGATGTCCTTCACGCTGCCGGCGCTGGGCTTCGCGATCGGCCCGATCTTCAAGAGCAAGCCTCACGTCTGGGAAACGGTGGGCCCGACGGAGATGTTCCCCGACAACAACTACATCCCCACCGTGATCACGCTCACCCCGGGGATCGGCGAGGCCGGCAAGGGGCTGGTGTACGTGCGCCAGAAAAACCCGGCGATCGACACCGACCCCTACGACAAGAACACCCCCTACATCGCGATCACCTCGCGCTGCGCCCACCTTGGTTGCCCGGTGCGCTGGGTGCCCGCCGCGGAGCGCTTCATCTGCCCCTGCCACGGCGGCGTATATGACCTGCTCGGCCGCCGCGTGGCCGGCCCGCCGCCGCGGCCGCTCGATCGCTTCTACACGCGTGTCGTGGACGGCATGGTGCAGATCGGCTCGCGCTTCAGCGTCAACAGCGAGCTGCGCCGCTTCTCCCCCCGCGACCCCGGCGAGCCGATCGACGGGCTCGGCCAGTACGCCTATCCATCGCGTCCCTCGATCCGCCGCTAGACGGTGCCCAAACTCCCCGCCCCCCCGATCCCCGCGCCGCTGAAGGCGCCGCCACCACGGCCGCAGGAGAGCAACGGCGCCGTCCGGCCGGTCGATCACGCCGCCAACGCCGGCACCGCGGTCGTCGACTGGGTCGATGAGCGCACCTCACTGAGCGGAGCGGCCCGCTGGCTGATGTTCCGCAAGGTGCCCAAGGGCACCAACTGGTTCTACACCCTGGGCTCGGCGACGATGTTCGCCTTCCTCAACCAGGCGGTCACCGGCGTGTTCCTGGCGATGTACTACCGCCCCGATGCCTCGGGCGGGGCGTACGAATCGATCCGCTACGTCACCAACGAGGTGTTCCTCGGGCAGTTCGTGCGCGGCATGCACAAGTGGGGCTCGACCGTGATGGTGGTGCTGGTGTTCCTGCACATGGGCCGCACCTTCTTCTTCGGCGCCTACAAGTACCCGCGCGAGCTCAACTGGGTGATCGGCGTGGTGCTGCTGATCCTGACGATGGTGATGTCGTTCACCGGCTACCTGCTGCCCTTCGACCAACGCGCCTTCTGGGCGACGCAGGTAGGGGTCAACATCAACGGCACCGGGCCCCTGATCGGCCCCTACCTGAGCGACTTCCTGCGCGGCGGCTCGGAAATCGGGGCGACCACGCTGTCGCGCTTCTACGCGATCCACATGCTGCTCGTGCCGGGGCTGATCGCCGCGCTGATCGGCGCGCACCTCTACCTGGTCGCCAAGCTCGGCACGACCGCGCCGCCGTGGTCGAAAGCGGAGAAAGACCCCGAGCTGCGCGAGTCCGAGGCGTGATGCGGCGATGAACCAGCGCGAGAAGGAGGAGTACCTGCGCGAGTATGCGCTGCTGAAGGCCAAAGGGAAACCGTTCTTCCCCTACGCGGTCGCCAAGGACTCGATCATGGCGTGCGTGGTGATGGCGTGCATCATCACGATGTCGCTGGTGCTCGGCGCCGAGCTCGGCTCCAAGGTCAACCCCACCACCAGCACTTACGTGCCGCGCCCGGAGTGGTACTTCTTCTTCCTGTTCGAGGTGCTGCGCGTGATCAAGCCGCCGAGCCTGGTGGGCCTGGCGACGATCGGGGTGCCGACGCTCGGCATGATCCTGCTGTTCCTGCTGCCCTTCTACGATCGCGGCCCTGAGCGCCGGCCCGAGCGCCGGCCGATCGCGACGATCACGGCGCTGTTCGTGATTGGGGCGATGTTCTACCTGACCTGGCAGGGCGCCTCCACGGGCTCGCCGTTCTCGGTGGAAATCGCCACGCCGGCGGCGGTGCGCCACGCCGGCGCCCAGGAGCTCGCGCAGTTCGAAGACGGCCGGAATGTGGTCGCCTCCAGCGGCTGCCTGGCGTGCCACAAGCTCGGCGACAACGGCAACAACGGGCCGGGCCCCGAACTGACGCACATCGGCTCGCGGATCCCGCGCCAGGGACTTGCACGCACGCTGGTCAACCCGACGCAGCCGATGCCCTCGTTCAAGCACCTGCCGCCGAAGCAGTTCGAAGCGGCCGTCGAGTTCCTCTCGCAGTTGAAGTAGCGTAGGGACATGGCTCAGGAGGCCCAGGGTCGGCAGGGCGCTGGCGCGGGAGCACTGCAGGCCGAGCAGGTGCAGGCGATGTTCGACCGCATCGCGTGGGTGTACGACGCGCTCAACGGCGTGATGACCGCGGGGCTGCACCATCGCTGGCGCGCGCGCGCGGTGGATCTTGCGCACGTCGGCCCGGGCAGCCGCGTACTGGATCTCGCCACCGGCACCGGCGATCTGGCGTTCGAGCTCGCGCGGCGCGTGGCGCCGGGCGGGGAAGTGGTGGGCAGCGACTTCTCCGAGGAGATGCTGACCCGCGCGCGCACCAAGTGGGAGCGCAATCGGCCCTCCGCCCCGGGCTTGCCACCGGCGTCGGTGCGCTTCGAGTGGGGCGATGCGCTGCAGCTGCCCTACGAGAACGACTCCTTCGATGCCGCCACGGTCGGCTTCGGCGCGCGCAACTTCTCCGATCTGGCCCGCGGCCTGCGGGAGATGGCGCGCGTGGTGCGGCCGGGGGGCAGGGTCGTGGTGCTGGAGATGACCTCGCCGACGCGGCCGCCGCTGTCGAGCTTCTTCGCGCTCTGGTTCGACCGTGTGGTGCCGCTGCTGGGGCGGCTGGCCGGGAGCTCCGACGCCTACTCCTACCTGCCCAACTCGGTCAAGCGCTTTCCGGCGCCTGCGATACTTGCCGCCGAGATGGAGCGGGCAGGCATCGGCGAAATCGGCTACCTGCTGACCGCCGGAGGCATCATCGCCATTCACGCCGGCACCGTGCCGACGGAAGGGCCATGATGAATACAGTGAGCAGCAGCACCGCACAGGCACAGGCGCAGGCGGCGGAGGACGAAGAGGCCGTAGCGGAGATCATGCGCCGCGGCGGGGCGGTGCTGCGTGAGCGGATGGTGCGCACCGAGGAGCATCTCGAGCGGGTGGCCGCCGAGGCGGGTGCTCCGCTGGCAACGCACGCCACCGCCACGGTACTTGCCGGCGGCAAGCGCTTGCGCCCGTTGCTGGTCGTGCTGGCCGCGACCGCCGCGGGGGAGCCGCGTGGATCGGATCTCCAACCGTCCTTGGCCAGCGGGGAGGACGAGCAACTCGTGCGGGCAGCGGTGGCGGTCGAGCTGGTGCACTCGGCGACGTTGGTTCACGACGATGTGATCGACGGTGCGCAGCTGCGCCGCGGGCACCCCTCGGTTGTCGCCCAGGCCGGCAGGCGCGTGGCGATCGCGACCGGAGATCTGCTCTTCTCGCGGGCCTTTGCGGAGCTTGCGCGCAATCGCTCTCTGGCGCAGTTGCGCGCGCTCTCGGACGCCAGCTCGGCGCTCGCCGAGGGGGAGCTCCTGCAGCGCGAGGACGCCTATGCTCCGCGCGTGGCGGTGGAGCGCTACCTGCGCCGCTGCGAGCTGAAGACCGCCGCGCTGTTCGAGGCGGCGTGCCGTTTGGGGGCGCTCGTGGCGAGCGAGGGCGGGGATCGGAGCCCGCCCGTCCCGGCCGGGGCGCTGGCGGATGCGCTCGGAGCGTTCGCGCGACGCATCGGCCTGGCCTTTCAGCTGCTCGACGACGTGCTCGACGTCTCCGGCCCCGTGGAGCGCACCGGCAAGCCGCGCGGAACCGACCTGCTCGACGGCACCGTCACGCTGCCGTTGATCCTCGCGCGCGAACGCGACGAGCGCTTGTCGGCGGTGGACCTCGCCTCGCTTGGGGGGCCCGAGCAGGCGGGCGAGTTGTGCGATCGGATCGCGGCGACCGGCGCGCTGGAGGAGGCCCGCGAGCGGGCGCTGGCGCTGGTCGCTGAGGCGAAGGCGATGCTGCCGGCGATCCTCCCCAACGGCCGCGCGGCTTTACTGGACCTGGTCGCGGACGCGGTCGTAGAGCGCTACCGCTGACCCGTCAGAAATCGCAGGGCTGGATCAGGTCGGCGTCGAGTGCGCGGATGAAGAGGTCGATCACTGGGCTGGGGGAGGGCAGGCCGGGTGGGTGGGCCTTCAAACCCCCTCCCCCTAAAAATCGCAGGGCTGGATCAGGTCGGCGTCGAGTGCACGGATGAAGAGGTCGATCTCCTCGGCCATGTTGGCGTGCGTGACGCGCTGCAGGTCGCTCAGCAGCGAACCCGAGGCCCGGTCGAGCTCATCGTCGAGCGCTTCCACTGCGATCTGATCGAAGACTCCCTCGCGCGTGGCCTCGCATTCGGGGCAGCGCAGCAGGATCCGCCACTGCCGCTCCCCGGCTTCGGCCCAATCCACTGGATGGACGAGCTCCCCGCCGCAGTAGAAGCAGACGTGGAGCGGCTCCGACGCCGGATCGGCCTGCCGCTGGCCGGTGGCGTGAGCGGGTCCAAGCGAAGGCGGCGCGGGGTTGTCCAGGTAGACGACCTCAATCTGCTTGCCGCTGGGCAGCTGCACGTGGTGACGGGTTTGGTGGCTCTTGTCGGCGGGCATCTCGTTCCTCGGAGGAGTCATCGACGGCCCCTGGGGCTGTCTTTAGCGTGTGCGCACGAATACCGAGGTTTGCCCACCTCCAAGCGCGGACAACCCGCTCGACGGCCGCGGTCGATATATGTTGAGAGGCAGATATGGCCACCGCGATCCGCACGATCGGCCACGAAGACCGCCTCAGCCTCGTCGAGCACCTCGAAGAGCTGCGCACGCGGCTGATCGTCAGCGGCGTCGTGCTGGCGGTCGTGTTCGGCGTCTGTCTGTGGCAGAACCACGCCCTGCTGCACGTGATCAACCGCCCGTACGAACGCGAGAAGCGGGGGCAGGTCGCAAAGGGCGAGGGGCCCACCGGCCAGGCGGTGTTGGCGCAGCAGGCGGTGCTCAAAGTGGCGGCGGAGGTGCAGAGCATCGTCAAGATCCTCAGCGCGCCCGACTCCCACCTGCCGGCGGCGGCTCGCGCACAGTTGACTGCCGAGCTCGCCGGCCTGCGTGCCGCCACGGCGCAGATCCCGCCCGCTCCCCCAGCGGAAAAGCTGACGACGCTGGGGGTCGGCGAGCCATTCACGACGACGCTCACGGTCGTCTTCTTCTTCGCGTTGATCATCTCGCTGCCGGTGATCCTGTTCGAGCTGTACGGCTTCGTGCTCCCCGCCCTGCAGCCGAGTGAGAGACGCGCGGTGAGGCCGCTCCTGGCCGCGGTCCCGTTCCTGTTCGCGGCGGGGGTGGCGTTTGGCTACTTCGTCGTGCTGCCCGCCGCGCTGCGCTTCCTCGTGAACTTCAACAGCAGCGAGTTCAACATCATCGTGCAGGCCAACCCCTACTACCAGTTCGCCGCGACCGTGCTACTGGCGATGGGGCTGGTGTTCCAGGTCCCGGTCGTGATCCTGGGGGCCACACGCGCGGGGATCGTGACACCCAAGCAGCTGCGCAAGGGCCGCCGCTATGCGATCGTGGCGTGCGCGGCGGTGGCCGCCTTCCTGCCGGGCGACGCAATCACACTGATCCTCGAGACCATACCCCTCTACATTCTCTACGAGGCGAGTATCCTGGTGGCATCGTTCGTTGCGCGACGCGACGCGGCGCGGAGTGGAGCGCAGGCGACGACCGGGAGCCCGCGGCAGGATCCACCATCCTCGCCGGGGGGCAACGCCAGGGAGGGCGGTCCGGTCAGCCCCGGAGGAGGCGGATCGCCGACCTCCGGGCCGCCGGCGTCGAACGCGACAACTGACGACAATGACACCGACCCAAGCGTACACGCCATAATCGACCACATGGATAGGGAGTTGACTGACTGATGCTGTTCGACCTGCGAGCCCGTGGCAGGCGCAAAACCGTGCAGATCGTCTATCTGGGGCTTGCCCTGATCTTTCTGCTGGGCTTCGTCGGGCTCGGCGTCGGCGTCGGCGGTGGGGGCGGCGGGATACTCAACGCCTTCACTGAAAACAGCGGCTCGAACAGCGCCAACTTTGCCGCCAAGGTCGAAACCGCACAGAAGCACACCCAGCAGCACCCGGCGGACCCGGCCGCATGGGCGGCCCTCATCGAAGCGCAGTTTCATCAGGCGAGCGAACCGGAATACTTCCAGACGGCCGCCGCCGGGACAGCCGAAACCGAAAAATACACAGCCAAGGGCAAGGTGCTGCTCGCCAAGATCGCCAACTCGTGGAACACCTATCTGAAGCTGGAAACCCACCATCCCAGCTCGGAACTGGCCCGGAAAATGGCGAGCGCCTTCTCCGAACAGGGTCTCGCCCAGCCGGCTGCCGAGATGCGGGCATTGCAGGTCGCAGTCGCCAGCGGCCCGCCCTCTTCGCTCCTGTACCGGACGCTCGCAGAATCCGCCTACAAGGCCGGCAATCTCAAGGTGGGCGACGCGGCGACCCGCAAGACCGTCAGCCTGGCGCCCGCCGCCAGCCGGAAGGAAGTCAAGAAGTATCTGGCGGAAATCAGGAAGAACCCGCTCAGCCACACGCCCGCCACGATCAGCAAAGGCCCGAACGGCGAATTGATCGCGACGCAGGCCGGCAAGACCTACACCGTCAAATCGAACGGCAAAGGCGGCTATGCCGGCGCTGCTCCGAAGGTCGGAGCGACGCCCACGCCCACGCCCACATCGACGGCGGCGAGCGGTGCTGCGGGGAAGGCTGGTGCCACGTCGTCCACGCCGGCCGCCGGGCTCACCTCCAGCACCTCCGGGCATACCTCGAGCACCGGGAAGAAGTAGACCCGCCAGGAAGCGCGTGGCGGGCGATCCGAACCCTGAGGTGGCCGCTCGGCCGCAGGACGCGCCGGCCACCGAGCCGGAAGACCTCCCCCGCTACTCCGCGCGCCTGCTGGTCGCCTGCCCGGACCGGCCGGGCATCGTGGCGGCCGTCTCCGGCTTCCTGTTGGAGCAGGGCGCCAACATAGTTTCCTCCCACCAGTACTCCACCGACCCCGCCGGTGGCAGGTTCTTCCTGCGCACCGAGTTCTACCTCGAGCACCTGCTCGAGTCACAGGAGGCGCGCGAGCGCCTGCGGGAGCGTTTCGGCGCCGAGGTGGCGGCGCGCTTTCAGATGGAGTGGGAGCTGCGTTTCTGGGGCCAGCGCCGGCGCATGGCGATCCTCGTCTCCGGCCGCGACCACTGCCTGGTGGATCTGCTGTGGCGCTGGCGTCGCGGCGAGCTGGACGCGGAGGTCGTGGCGGTGGTCTCCAACCATCCCGACCTCGAGCCGCAGGCGCGAGTCGCCGGGGTGCCCTTCCACCACGTGCCGGTCGAGCGCGACGGCAAGGCGGCCGCCGAGCGGCAGCTGCTGGAGCTGCTGGCGGGCAGCGCCGACCTCGTGGTGCTGGCCCGCTACATGCAGATCCTCAGCGGCGACTTCCTGGGGCGCCTGGGCGCGCCGGTGATCAACATCCATCATTCCTTCCTGCCCGCCTTCCCCGGTGCGGAGCCCTACCGCCGCGCGCGCGAGCACGGGGTCAAGCTGATCGGCGCCACCGCGCACTACGTCGTAGAGGAGCTCGACGCCGGCCCGATCATCGAACAGGGAGTCGAGCGCGTCGACCACCGCCAGACAATCGCCGACCTCGAACGCGTGGGCCGCGACATCGAGCGCATGGTGCTCGCCCGTGCCGTAGCGCTGCACCTCGATGACCGCGTGATCGTCGACGGTGCGCGGACAGTGGTGTTCTGACGGCGCGCACGGCCTGGAACGCGGCCGGCGGATGACCTGGGCTAAAATGCCACCTCCTCAGGGATGCCCCACCCGCTGGCATCCTCGCGGGCCGTTAGCTCAACCGGCAGAGCAGGGGCCTCTTAAGCCCAAGGTTGCAGGTTCGATTCCTGCACGGCCCACCAAAACGTTGCTAATCGAACCAACGTCCAAAGGTTCCCGGTCCCGCCAGGGGTCGGGAACCTTGGCGTTTTGGGGCAGCGTGCTGGCGACTGCGGTGGCTGGCGTGGGGTTCGGGGTGGCGCTGATGATGCCTCGGAGGTTGCTGTGGAAGGTGCGTAGCTCAGCGAACGGCCCGGCGAGGTCGGCCTTGGTGATCGTTTCGTCGCAGACGTAGAGGGCCTTGAAGATGGCCTGGTTGATGAGCCGTCGGATGCCGTCTTCGGCTCGTAGGTAGACGTCTTGGAGGTCATCACCGAGGATCTCCAGAGCGACGTCGAGAGTTTCGTTGATGTCGCCGAAGCGGAGGTTCAGGCGCTCGATGAGCGTTTCGGCGTCTTGGCGGCGGTGGCGTAGGCGGGTCTGCTCGTCATCGAAGAGCTCGCCGGTGATGCGGTCTTCGTAGTGCATGTGCAGGAGCTTTCGTTCCTGCTCTTTGATTGCTTGCAGGACGCCTCGGCAGCGGTCGATCTCCTGCTGGGCGGTGGCGGCTCGCTCGCCGAGGTCGATGGTGATGGCCTTTCGGATTTCCTCGCGTTCGGCGTCGCTGAACGGGACGCTGGCGTAGTAGTCCTCGATGGCTGATTCCACGAGGTCGACGGGCTGGTAGCCCTGGGGGCATTCGCCGCGCTGGTTGTGTGGGCAGACGAAGTATTCGTAGTGGCCTCCGTTGCCTTTGTTGCGGGAGTAGACGAGGCGGCAGCCGCAGGTGCCGCAGCGGATCGTGCCCTTGAGATAGTGCTGGTGCTTGCGGTCGCGCTCGCCAGCGAGACAGTGTGCCTGGAGGACGGCCTGGACCTGATCAAAGAGATCCTGGCTGACGAGACGTGGATGGCGTCCCTCGTACTGCTTGCCGCGGTAGCTGACGGTGCCGGCGTAGTAGGGGCTTAAGAGCATGTCGTGAACGCTTGAGAGGTTCAGGGGCTGTGGGCTGCGGCTGTGAGTCCCCCGCGAGCGCAGGCCGCGAACCTCGAGAAGCGTCACCATCTCGTTGAGGCTGTAGAGGCCGGTGGCATAGGTTTCAAATGCCCACGTGACGATCGGGCCGCGCTCGGGGTCGATGACGATGGTGCGGACCTCGCCGCCCTGGGGTAGCTGCTCTCGTGTATTCAGGTAGCCAAGCGGAGCGCGTCCGGGTGTGCCGCCACGCTTGGCCTTCTCGGTTGCTCCCTTGAGAACCTCGTTGGCAAGGTTGCGGCTGTAATACTCGGCAAAGCTGGCCAACATGCCGTGCATCAGCCGGCCGGCGGGGCTCTCGTCGATGTTCTCGGTGGCGCTGATGAGTCGGGCGCCGGCCATCTCGATCTCGAACAGCATGTTGGCGTCGTCACGTCGGTTGCGGGCGAAGCGATCGACCTTCCAGACGATGACGTAGTCAACGTCGCGCTGCTCCTTGATGCGCCTGAGCATGACGTTCAATTCGGGGCGCTGGTTGGTCTTGGCCGACTCGGCGCGCTCGATGTACTCATCGACCACGATAGCGCCGTACTCGGCTGCCTTCTGCGCGCAGCGCTCGCGCTGCGCAGCGATCGACAGGCCATCGTCGTCGTAGTCGGTCTCCAACTGTCCGCGCGAGCTGACCCGCAGATAGAGCACAGCTCGTTTGACGGCATCGGCTGGCGGGGCGTCAGCCACCTTGGTAAGCGTGAGAGTCATCGCGGCCTCCTCACTGTGTCAGCCAACACAGTCGTTACCCCAGCCCGCGCCAAGTGCTGTCGCGTAGCCGCATCGTCAGCTGGGCTGCGGGTCAGGTAAATGAAGTCATACACGATGAGGTACTCGATCGGCCGTCGCGTGACCAACGCGAGCAAACGTCGCAGACCGTCATGACCTTTGTCGTTACCGGACGCGCCGACGTCGATGAACTCCTCGGCAATCTCCACACCGAGCCGCTCGGCGTGGCGGCGGCACGCCTCACGCTGCATAGCGAGGTCATGTTGCCAGTCGGCCCGGACCTCGGACTCGACCCGCAGATAGGTCACGGCTTTCGGGCCGTCGCTTCTAACGTTTGTCTGGTTTACCGTTTTCACTGGTGTCTCCTTTCCTTGATGCTGTATGCGGCTGCCACTGGCAATACGAGCCTGGTCGCCGCCGAGTGCGTTTCAGGATTCCGAGAGCGTGCAGGCGATGTGCGACCGCCTCGGCGGGCACTTGGTAGCGCTCGGCCAGGGCCGCTATGTTCCGGTGTCCTGCCTGCCAGTCGGCGCGCAGCCACGGCGCGGGCATCAGTACACTCAGGGCGAAGTCGGTGCAGAGTCCCTCGCCGCTGGTTTGGCTGCCGAGTTGGCGCAGCTTGGTGGTGTGCCCACCGTCGATGATGTGTTTCAGTTCGTGCATGAGTGTCACGCGCCGCTCGGCGAGCGGCAGGGTGTTGTCGATGAGGATGTCGCCGCCTCTGCCGTTCGGTTTGCTGGCGCCCAAGAGTCCCTTTACGGGCATCTGCGGTAGCGGATAGACGTTCACACCGGCAAGCTCGGTCACGACTCGCTCGGGCACTGGCGGGGCGGTGATTCCCGCTTCGGTGAGCAGGAGCTTTGCCTGCCGCTCAGCGATCCAGCGTGCTTCTCTGCGGGATATCGACCATGCCGGGCTCAGGGCGCGCAAGCGCTTCACTAGCCGGGTCTCTCTCAGCCCGGTCGAACCCACCCGCGGGATGTGCATTAGCCGGCGGTTCCTTCTGTGGCGTCCCGGCGGTTGCGGCGAATCTGGTCGAATAGCTCCTCGATCTGTCTGATCTCCTGTGGGCTGAGTTGGTACTTCGCGCGAAAGTAGGTGCGGATCGGCGGCAGGTCGCGCGATATCCGTCCGCGGGTGATCAGGTCGATCCGCTCCGGTGCGATGTCCAGCGCCTCGGCTACCCTGGTCAGTTTGCTCGGCGCGGGTGCGATCATCTGCCCGCGTTCCAACCGGCCGAGCCAGCCGTAGGACACGCCGGTCAACTCGTCCACGGCGCGCAGCGACAACCGCCGAGTGCGACGTGCCTGCTTGAACAGTCGTCCGAGTTCCCGTGCCTGTACTCCTGTCATGTGTCATTCCTGTTTACTACCTCCATTGTATTACATAATGTGACGAATGTTAACTGTGTATCTTAATACGAGCGTGACGTCAACTAACCATTACCGTAATTATATATTCTGGCCCTGGTGTGGTGCTAGGTGTCGGGTGGCCCAAATCGATTGGATTCGGGCCACCCTTGCCCACGTTGTCACTTTGCTGGTTAGGCGGGCTGCTCCAGGAGTGTGATCTTCTCGGTGATGCTGGCCTTGCGCTCGTCGGCGCTAGCCTGCATCGCCTCGTACTCGGCCTGGGCCTCTTTGGCTCGTTCCTTGGCGACCTCGATCTCGGCGTCGATGCTGTCGATCGCCCGCCGCAGTGTGGCAATCGCGGACTCGACCGCTGTCTCGCTGGTGGTCTCCCGCCGCCTGGTGCGGCGAGCCCCACCGTTGCCGGCGGGCGGGGTGCCGCCGTTGTCCAGCACCCGCTTGTGCTGGTAGTAGGCGCCGCGCAGGCTGTCGACAGGCTGGCCGTACTCCTCGGCAAGCGTCTTGAAGGCATCGGCCTTTTTCACCTCGCCCGAGGCCACCATCGCCTCGATCTTCTCGTGTATCTCCTGTGCCTTGGTCATCGCCAAGTACCTCCTGTATTGGAGTTGATGGGTTAACACAATGCGCCCGAGCTTTCGGCCTCGTGCACGTCGTGGCACCATTCACCAGGCGGGGTGCCGCTGGCAGTGAAAACCGCTTTGCCGTGCTGCACCACTTTTGGTTTCGGTGTAAACCGACGATAGCTCGCATCGCTGCCCGAATCAAATCGAATTGCCTTTTATTTCGATCGCTTAACATTTGCGTTCTCTTTTTCTTTTCATCCGTTTGGCGTAGGTGTAAAACCGGCTCGGTTGCTGTCATAGCGGCACCTCGTGGTCGGCTACCGTGGCCCAATGGGCGATCCGTGCGCAGGCCACCGGCACGTACCGGCCGTCGCGTTCGATGCCGACGAACTGTCGGCCCTCCAGCACGCCGGCCGCGCCGGTGGAGGCGCTGCCGGTGAACGGGTCGAGGACCGTGCCGCCCGGCGGGCAGACCAGCCGCACCAGCCAGCGCATCAGCTTGAGCGGTTTGACCGTGGGGTGGATGTTGCGCACCAGCCGCACCGCGCCGCCCGCGCGCAGGTGGATCGGCACCTCGGTGAGCGCCAGCGCCTCGCAGCCAGCCTCGCGCTCCCGCCGGTTGGCCTTGCTGGCGAAAAACAACCGGCTGACCTCCCGGCCGGGGCGCGGCTCGGTATCGATCAGCGGCACCGGACAATCCGGCTGGCAGCGCCCGGGCCGGCAGCGCACGTCGTGGGTGAGCGTGACGTTGGCCGGCCAGAACCCCCGGTCACCCTCACCACGCGGGACACGCGCCGCATCGATCTGAAGCGCCCCCGTGCCGTAGGCCGCCAGGTTCGCGTCGAGCGTTCCCTCCAGCGGTTTGCGGGCCAGCAGCACCGGCTCATACGCCGGTTTCAGGCAGATCCCCAGGCCGCCGCGATGGTGTGATTTCGGGACACCCTGCGCGTAGAGCCACAGCACCTGATCGCGCACCTCAAACCCGGCGTCCTCCACCCCGGCGACCAGACGGTGAACGGTGCGCGGCGCACCAAACGCTGCCAGCCACCCGCCCGGCTTGAGCACCCGCAGCGCCTGCGCCGCCCACCCGCTCGTCCACCGCTGAAACGTCGCCGGGTCGGTCAACGTGCCGCCATCCCACGCCTCGCCACCGAACCCGATGCCATACGGCGGGTCAGTGATGATCGCCTCGACCGAGTTCTCGGGCAGTTCGGGCAGCAGCGCCAAGCAATCGGCGTGCAACACCAGCCAGCGCGCCGGGTCGCCATACATCACCGGCCGCCCGGCTGTCGCCCCGCTCACGCTGCACCTCCCGCCACCGTGGCCTCCGGTGCCAGGCCGCACAGCACCATGAGCACCCGTTCGGTGGTTGCCACCGTGAACAGCCGCGGCGCCTGCGCCGGCAGCCCCCGCTGGATGTCCATGAGAAGCGCCACCCGCCGCGCGTCGGGCACCGTCCACAACACCGAGGGGAACACCCCGGTCTTGGCCTGCTCCACCCCGGCGCGGAAATACTCGCCGTAGGCGTGGTGCTGGCGGGTCAGCTGACCTCGCCGCTCGGTGCCCAGGTCCACCTCGACCAGGAAGGAGTCCTCGTACTCGCCGATGCCCAGCCGCACGTAGGCGTCGGGCTTGAGCACCCCGGCCGCGCCGCCCAGGCCGGTGTACCGCCGCCAGCAGGCAGGCTCCGCATCGAAGGCCAGCAGCTCCACCCGCCCGGCCCGCTCCGCTTCACGCAGCCGCACGTACAACTCGCTGACCGCCAGCGTGTGCGCCGTCCACGCCACGCCGGGCTCGTGCGCGCCGCGCGAACGCGGCAGACCCTCACCAGCCCAATACGCCACCATCCGCACCCCGGCTGGGCCGAGCGCATAGACCCAGGCCGAGGAACCACCGCCGGCCCCGCCACGGCGGCGCTCCAAGCGGTCGAGCACCCGCTGCTCCGCCAGCCGCGCCAGCACGCGGCGGGCACGACGAGTATCGGTAGAAGAACCAGAAAAAGAATCAAAAAAAAGATCAGAGAGTTGCCGGCCGCTGACCAGGGTGAGACGAGCGACCGTCTCCACGATCAGCCTCTCACGGAGGGGCATCCCATCGGCCAAGGCCACCAGCAGGGGAACGCTGACGCGACTCACGACCGACCTCCGGCCAGCAGCAACACGGACAGCCGAAGGGCAAGAGCCCCTGGCGTTATTTGCCGAAAAGCCAGACGCCACAACGGCAAACGACGCTCGTGACTCGGGGCGACCGGCTGCGCGATCGGCGAAGCGAACGGCGGGGCGAGCGGCACACCCGAGAGGAGTAGTACGAGCCTCATGGTGCGGGCCTCCGGCGGCGGCGCAGCGGCGTCTCATCCCCATCGACACTGGCTGCTGGCTGGTCGCTCAGGCCGTGGCGCTCCAGCAGCAGCGCGTCGACTTCTTCGGGGTCACGGCCGTAGCGTGCGGCCGACTCCCGGCGTACCGCCTCGGGGTCGCTGATCGGCTCCGGCGGGGGGAGGGTGCGGCCGGTCACGGGCGGGCTGACATCACCGGGGCCGAGGCCGATCCGCGCGGCGATCTCAAACCGTCCGAGGGCTTGCAGCTCTTCAGCGGTCACGCCCAGCAGCTCGCGCGCCAGCAGTTTGGCGTCGTCGGCGTTCTGGCGGAAGGCGACGAGCGTCGCGGCGTTCGTCAGTGCCGAGCGGGCGAGATCGGCCGGGAGCTGGGTGATCGACTGCGCCGAGAGCGTCAGGCCGACGCCGAGGCCGCGGGCCAGCTCGAACAGCGAGTCCAACGGCAGCGGGATGTCGGTGAACACCCTCGGCTCATCGACATAGACATTGAACGCACGCCGCCTCTCGGCTGGCATTCGGGCGCGGGCCTGCACGCTCTGAAAGAGCTCGTGGATCACCAGCGCCGCCAGCAATCTCGAGGCCGGCGAGCCAATCATCCCCGGCGACAGTGAGACGACTACTACCTGGCCGCGGCGCAGGACTTCGCGCATGTCCCACTTCGGCTCAGGCTGCGCTAGCACCGAGCGCACCACCCGCCGGCCGACCAGCTCGTTGACTTTATTCAGCGGCGACCCGAGCTGCTGCGCGCGACCCTCCGGGCTCAGCGCCTCGAACTCGGCCCATACCGCCCGCAGAAGCGGATCGCTCAAACCGCCAGCGAGACGACGGCGGTAGGCGTCCGAGGCGAACAAGAAGGGCAGGTCGGCAAGCGTCGCCGAACGGTCATGGGCCAGCGTCACCAGCCCTGCCCGCAGCCACTTATCCGACCACACCCCCCACGAGTCAATGAAGATCGAGCGGAACATGCCCAGCACCAGATCACCCGCCAACTCCGGGTCGCCACCGCCGAACACCCGCAGCCCCGGCACCGGACCACCACGACTGGGGTCGAGCACGATCACCTCGCCCTGACGACGCTCGGGCACCAGCCGCAGAACCTCCTCCGCCAGATCGCCCTTACCGTCGAGCACCAGGCACCCCCGACCGGCCGCCAAGTCCTGACCCACCGCGCCGGCGAGCAGCGCCGACTTGCCGACTCCCGAGGGGCCGGCAGCGACCGTGTGACTGAGCGCACCGACGAGCGGCTGAGCGAGCGCCCGCCGCTCCATGCCGGGCCAGGTGGAGTGCGCCAACACCCGGGCGCCCCGCCTGGGAATCCGTGATGACGGCATCAGCTGAGGCGCCACGCCGAGCACCAGGCCCGGCACCCGCGGAGCATCAATCGGCCACCCCACCATTCCCACCAATTCCGACGGCGAGAGCCGATTGCCACCACCGAGCGGCACGCGCTCCACGAACCGCTGCACACCACGCGAGCGGCAATACCGAACCACGGGAAGACCGCGCAGCCCGGTTCGCGCTCGCAGCACCGCCGCCACCCGCGTCACGAGATTAACGCTCCGCCCCTCCTCGCCAGCGGCGACCGCCACCATCACGCGAGCGCGGAGCACCGGCCCGCTGTACTTCGAGCGCAGCGCCCGCAGATGGGCCGGGTCGATCGGCTGCTCACCCCACAGCCACCCCAACGGCCCTTGACTACGAGCCTGCGACCCCGACTGACGCTCAGACAGATACGGGCCGCGCGCCGGTTTGAGCGTCCAACGCACCATCACCCGCTCATTGGTGTGCAAACCGGACAGCGCCCCGAGCAGTGCCGCCACCGTCTCACCACTGCGATCACTACGCAACAGTGGGTGACGGCCACCCCAGCGCACCCGCGCCGCCGCCCGCCACATGCGTGGCTCACTCGGTTCCACCGGCTCCAGCCGCACACCCGGCAACAGGCCCCGCAAATGAGCGCGCAGTATCCCGACCGTCCCAGGCTCAGCGTGCAGGTAGTGGCGGATACCGTCAGCGTCACCGACTAGCTCCAACACCACCTGCGAGCGAGTCGGCAAGCCCGAGATACAGCCGAGCACCCCCCATACCGCGCTCTCGCTGACATCCACGCCAAAGCGCAACTCGATTGCCTCCATGATAGGCACCTGCCATACGCGATCGATGAGCAGCGCGCCGAGCCCACCGCCGAGCGCCAGCGCCAAGCCGCCCACGACCACAGCCGCCATCACGCGGCCTCCTGCGAGTCGGGGCGTTCACCCCCGCCGATATCAGCAACCGGGCTATTCGCCTCACCCTTTGTCGGCGGGGCAGGTTGTGAGCGCTGGGTGCGATCTTCAACTTTGCCGCGAGCAAGCAGCCAGATAGCGACCTCCATACGGGTCCGGTCAATCTTCTTCAATCGATCCTCACGGATCACAATTTTGTGTGGCTTACGCCGTCCCATCGCTCACCTCCTTTCACTAATTCAATTGTGACGCCACGTCACAAACCATCCTGCAACACGCTGTGACTTTTGTCAACAACATTTTTTATTTACGATCACCCCACCGGATAAAAGCGGGTTCCATGAACAGCGTTTACAGCCGCGTGTGCCACCAAATCATGCGCAGCACAGCCACGACGGCAGCCAGCACGACCAGCGGCACCAGCACGCGGGGGAGCACGGCTGCAAGCAACTCAAGACCGACGGCGGCGGCGATGAGCGACCAGAGCAGACGTTCCCACGGCGGTTTGCCGGTGTGGTTCATGGCTCACGCTCCCGCCGAGCCAGGTCACTCAGTGCATGGCGCAAGTCACGCCGCGCCTTTGCCGCATCGCGCCGCGTTTCACTCTTGAACTGTGCGACTTCCTGACGTCTACGGATGGCGCGCAGATCGAGCATCGTCTGATACGGCAATTGGTTTGGCCGGCGCCTGGGCCGCCACAAACTGAACAGCACCAGCCCAATCGGCACCGCCAGTAGCAGCACGAGGTACAGCCACGCCAGTATCGTCACCATGACGACCGCCACCAACAACGGCGCTTCCGCCCGCGACCCAGGACGTAGACCAGCCGGAGCTTGCCAGCCACCAGCGGCGCGGCATCTGGCTGGCCCTGCTGCGTTGCCCACTGATGAGCGGCCTCGGTGATCCGCTGATCGAGGTCGGGATCAAGGCTCAGATCATCGAGCGTGGCTGGCGGCGCAGGCTGGCGGCGCACCGTCCACCGGCTCACCACGGCACCAGCCACTGTGCCGCCGAGCGCGCCCACGACCGCGGCAATGAGGATCGTCAACATGGACCTCACACCCCGAAGCGCCGAGCGATCCGGCGGTTGTCGATGCTTGCCATCAGCTCAACCTTGCGGGCTACCAGCTCGATCGCAGCCGCGGACTGCCCGGCCTGGGCCAGGCCGTCACGAAGAAGTGCCAGCTCCTCATCCAAAGCCCCGCGCGAGGCATCGGCGATGGCCTGGGTGTCGTGCCGATCCATTTCGGCCTGCGCCTGAGCCTGGAGGCCGTGGCGGAAGACCGCAAGATCGGTCGATAGCTGGGCGCGGTGGGCGCGGGCAAGCTGACGGTTGCTGAGCCAACCGGAGCCGTCATCGAAGGGCACGAGGGACTGCGACATGCGAGGGCTCCTTCCGGGAGTCGGGAACGGGATCGGCGGACGGCACGGCCAGCAAGCCAAGCCGGAAGGCGGCAGCCAGCCGCAGGGGGTACTGGTGGGCCTCCAGCCGCACCAGCTCGCCAAGGCTGGGGATGGTGCCGGCATCCCGAAGGATGGCGGCGTGCAGCGCCTCGGCGTCGCGCTGGACCTCTAGGTTGTCAAGCGCGTGAACCTCACGCGCCGCCGGGCAGACCCGCCCGCCACGTCGCTCCTGGAGGAAGCAGCCAAGGCATGGGTGACGGTCGGACGGTGGGCTCATGAGGCATCCCCGTCGGGGCCTGTTACGGGTGGCGCCTTGCCGGCCGAGGGCACCAGTGGGTTCTCGTAGGGGACAGGGTCAGCCCAGAGCAGGGCGTCGATGCCGTCGGTGCCCCACCAGACATCGGGGGCCGGAGCGTCGCTCCAAACGGACGAGCAAGAGGGCGAGCCCTGTGGGTATGTCGGCGTGGTCTTCATACCTCCATTCTCAGACCGCGTCTCGCTATGCAGCCTGATTTCTGCCCGGAAACTTTCCTGAATCCCCCACAATCTCCCTGAATCCCGGCCCCAATGATCCATTGCTTCGGATAGTCTTCACGCTGCGATGACCGTCGAACGAGCCGGCAAGACTACGATCAAGCTCAACGTGCTCGGGCCGCTGGAAGCCCGAAAGGAACCAGGGGGCGAGGCAGCTCTGCCGGCATCAGCGCGAGTTCGCTATCTCTTGGCCCTGATCGCAATCAAGGATACCTACGAGAAGCGCGAACTGGTCGGCATCCTCTGGCCCGCCGACAAGATCATATACAGCGATCCAGATTGCCGTGAATCCATTGACGAACGGCTAAATCAGGAGTTGTCCAAAGCACGGCAGCCGCTCGACCTTGGCGACGCCGCCTCCGACTTCCTGGGCTCACGGACACGGGTGGTCGCGCGGAGCAAGAACGGACGCTTCAACGTAACCAGCGATTTCGACGATTTTCATGAGCTTGCTGGCTCAGCCGATAGCGCTGATTGGCGAGCCGCCCTCGCTCTTGTCCGGGGCGAGCTGGCCGCCGGTATGCCGGAACCTGCCGACATCGATCCTGAATGGCTGAAACGACAGCGGGAGCATCTACGCAAAGACATCACAAAAATCCTGCAACGGCTTCATGCCAATGCGACGGCTGACGAACTAGACGATCTTTGCCACGACGTACTTGACGGCCGCTACCAGCGTGACCACCCACTAGATCCTCGACGGAGCACGCCACCACCATCTGCCCAGCCCCAAGCGCCACAGACCTCGCCAGACCAACCCGCCGAGGGTCACATCTCCGACACAGACGACAAAGCGTCATCTCGTCCGCCTGCTACCAAACCACGACCAACCAAACGGCGACGGATCGTCGCACTACTCGTTACTTTTAGTCTGCTCGCCGCAGGTGTAGGCCTGATCCTGCGTGCTCCTATTCATACCGCATCATTATCTATCCCTCCTGCCAGCGCGATCGTCAACACCTGGACAGGGCATTGGTCGACGCACGCTCCAACTGCCACAATTGAATATGCCAAGGGGCAAATCGAGGGTGGAGAAGACACTCTACGCGCCTGTGACATATCGACAGGAGCCCCGTGCGCGTACCTCGCCAAAGAACGAACTATCAATGCTCGGCCGGGTGATATTATCGAAATCAAGTACCACCTGTATGACTCGGATGCCGAACCGATCCCCTATGTAAAGCTGGACCTAACCTGGGGACCAGGTAATGATGAAGTCAGAGAAATCGGCGTGGGGATGCTTGCTGCATGGCCGGTGGCGCCGCACGGGGTTGAGTATCCGGCTGGCAGTGGCGGAGATGTAAGTATTCGTATGGCAGCACCAGGGCCTTATCATCTGGTGTATATTCCGGGATCAACAACACTCACTTCGCCAGACAACTCCAAGCTCCTATACCATCTGCCTAACGGCATTATGAATGGTGGCATAGGACTCGAAGACGTTGGTTCACCTTCGTATTGCTTTCAGTGCGCAGACGAATACGCGCGGATTGTGAGCTTTCGAGCCAAGGTAACGTCTGCTTCACCCACTCTCAGCAACCCCGCTTCGATACCCCCGGCTGGGGCCATCGTCAATACTTGGACGGGTAAATGGTCGCTTCATATTCCGACTACCAGAGCACGATTGGCCCAGATCGATGGAGGCAACAATACCTTCCATGCCTGCGATCTCACAATTGGCCGGCCATGCCAATACCGTCCCAAGGAAGATTCGATCAACGCTCGCATGGGAGACACTATCGAGTTCAAGGACTTTTTGTACGATCCACAGAATGAACCGCTGCCGTATGTCAAGCTGGACGCCTATAGCGGCCCGGGAGGGCCGGGCAAGCAGGCAGCCAAGGAACTGACCATGCAGGTATTCGTCGGTTGGCCTGGTGGAGTACACGGCCCCTCAGCCGCTGGCAATACGACTGACTTTACGATCCACCTCCCCAAGCCAGGAGACTATCACTTGACCTATGTACCTGGCTCAACCACCCTTACGTCACCGTACAATCCGAAACTACTGTTTCATCTGCCGAATGGCATTATGGAAGAAGGCATTGGACTGGAAGATTTCGGCTCTCCCTCGACGTGCTTTGAGTGCGCACTTGCCTATAGCCGCTACGTCAATTTCCAGTCCAAGATCACATAGTCACCTTGCGCTTCTGCGTATTTTGTGTTACTGTAGTACCGTAAACGAGGTACAACAGTATGTCGAACGTGCCGGAATACATGCAGGCAACAGGCGAGGAAAGTCCCTATGGCTTAGTTGGCGCCCGATTGGGACTGGCCGCTTTACGCGCCTTTGATGACTTGGGTTACTACCCCGACTGGCGCGGCGGTACCCGCCGACGCTGGATGGCCAGTGACCACCGAGCCTTTCGCAGTACGATGAACGCGGTCTCTCTCGCCGATATGGCCGGTCTAGCAAATGACACATATGACGCCATTGACTTATTGACCTCGGGCGTGTATGCTGCAGACGAACGAGGCGATTCAGTCAAGAACCATGTCGATCGGCTGCATAAGACCCTGCCGTTTAGTGAAGCCGAACGTCAGTGGCTCGTTTTCACTATGTACGTTGACGCGCGCGGCGTGTCTCATGAGACGCCAGCCGATGAGGTACGCTTGCGCTCCACTACCCAATACGACGCCGGCCGCGAGCGTACGATCCGGGGCCGGGACTTGCTCGATGCTTGGTGGGCCTGGGAACGAGACGCCTTTGAGTTTGAAGGCCAGGGCAGTATTGAGTATGCCCGGTGGTCCCTCCGAGGACTTGGACGCATTCTGGTTCCCGAAGTGACACGAGCTGATTACCGCTATCGGGCGATTGGGTACGATGACATCGATGAAGCACGACGCATCCGCAAGGCCATGCGAGAAGGTGGCATCGACATAGCTAGGCTACGGGTAGAATCCCGCGCTCAGCGCTTACAGACAGAGCCGAAGACGTCCGAGTAGATAATTTCATCCTATACTGCCCGGTGACATCCCACGGCCTAATCAAGAGGCTATGGGGACGCTAAAATTGAGCAGCTGAGCTTAGACTTATCTCGTTAGCACAAACCCCGTCGTTGCATTCACGGAGCCACCATCCTCCGGCACAAACGTGCCCATCGCCGTCAGCCTCACCCGCTTGTCGTGCTTCAGTAGCCGCTTGCCCGCAGTCGTTAGCTTGACCTCGATCTTACCCGCTCCAGCCGCTGTAAACGTCACCTGGCCGGACGCCACGAGAACCGGCTTGGTATTGGTGCGTCTCGCCAGTGTGGCACCGTTCGAAGCCTCATACCACTTCGCCACGAGCCTCCCAGCCTCCAGTGCTTTGAATGACATTGTCAGCCCGCCATTCTTGAGCAGAGCACCGATCTTAGCCGTCTTGCCAGTAGGCAGGAGCTGTTTCCCGAGCAACGCCGCAATCTGAGCCGAACTGATTATGGTGGTTGTGTTACCGCCCGAGTTGATAGTGGTCTGCCCACCGTTTGAGTTGTTGTTTGAGGAGTTTCCGCTCGTGGTGTTACCACCGCCGCTGCTCGTACTTTCACCACCCGTTTGTTTTGGTTCTTCGTGTTTTTCTTCTTCGGCCGCGCCAGCTCCCACGATAACATCGCCTTCGCCGTTCAGGGCTACGCACAGGGTGGTTGTAGGACAGGCAATCGCCCCCGGTTCTCCGCAATCGGTGGTGAGTGTCCAGGGGCCACTTTCTTCAGTCACCGTTGTTGAGGTGCAGGCAGGGCCACCACCGTTGTTGTAGCCGGTGCTGACACAGAGATGCGTCGAGGGACACGCCATACGCCCATATTGCCCGTTCGGGTTAGTCGCGGCAGAATGCCAGGCAGCGGCCCCACCTGTTGGATTGGTGGAGGCGAGTACGTTGCCCGCCGTGTCGTTGGCGACGCAGAACGCTGTTGATGCACACGTCACCGCAAATAGTTCGGTGCTGCCATCAATATCGGCTGCGTGCCAGGCCGATGATCCGCCGGTTGGGTCGGTTGAGGTCAGTACGTTCCCTGCGTGGTCCACTGCAACACACAGCGACATTGACGGACAGGCAACATCCTTAAGACCTTCGTGATTAACGTTGACTGGCTCGACCTTGCTGACACTCCATGCCCGCAAGCCGCCGGTCGGGTTGGTCGAGGTGATGATATTACCTTCTCCGACGGCGACGCACAATGCAGTCGTGGGGCAGGAGACCGACCGGGTATCCAGTGATTCGGTGTGTTCCTGGGTCGTTTTCCATGTGCCGGCACCGCCAGCAGGATCGGTGGACGTGAGCACGTCACCATATATATCTACAGCGACACACAAAGTGGTCGTTGGGCAGGAGACTGACGTGATGTACCTCACCGGCCCACCTGCTCCGTCGCCTTCTATATGAGCGGCTTTCCAAGCATTCACCCCGCCATCGGGGTCCGTCGAGGTGATCATGTTCCCGCTCCCGTCTGCCACCACACACAGTTCTGCGGTGGGACAGGAGATTGCCGAAGGGTTGTTTTTACCGTCAGTGTTGAGGCTTGTCACCGTCCACGCCGAACTGCCGCCAACGGGATTGGTAGACGTGACAATACCGTTTCCGGAAGAATCGTCGGACAGCACGACACACAAGTTGGTCGATGCGCACGCGGCAGCGGTCAGGTCGCCTGTGCCACTGCTAATGTTGGTAGCCTGCCACGCACCAGCCCCGCCGGTCGGGTCGGTGGAAGTGAAAAGATTGCCAGCGTTTTCCGTCAGCAGGCATAGACTGGTCGATGGACATGAGACACCCGAAAACCCAAACCCATCGCTGCTATAAACGGCAAGGTGGCTGACCGCAGTCCACGCCGACATACCACCCGTCGGGTCGGTGGAAGTCAGGACATTCCCTTGGTTGTCCACGGCAACACAGAGCGACGACGAGGGACAGGATATGCTGTGGATAGCGGTAGTGCCATCAATGTTAGCCTTTGTCCACGCTGACGCCCCTCCGGTCGGGTCGGTGGAAGTGATGATATTACCGGCACCGTCGGTGGCGATACACAACGACGTTGAAGGACAGGACACCGCAGTAAGTCCGCCCGAGTCAACGCCGGAAGTAATGCTCCACGCCGATGAGCCACCTGTCGGATCGGTCGAAGTAGCGACGTATTCGCCGGCAACAGCCACGCACAGCGACACTGACGCGCACGACACAGACAGCCCGCCGGGGAAGCCTTCAGTCGGCGCGTTCGGCAAGTTGTTGGCAGAGACCGTGCTCCACGCGCTCACCCCGCCGGCTGGGTCGGTCGAAACCCACAGACCGCCGTCATCATCGGTCGCCACGCAAAGGCCGCTCGTCGGGCAGGACACGCCGGTAAAGCCGTTGATTCCTTCGATATTGGGCTTGACGTTCTGAGTCGTCCATGCGCTCGCCCCTCCCGTCGGGTTTGTCGTCGTCACCACATTGCCGTAGCTATCCACGGCAACGCACAATTCGCTGGACGGGCACGCAACCCCCGTGAGTTCGGCCGACTGGGCGTAGGGATATTGATGGTCCACCAACTCCGGTGCCGACCACGACAGCGGATTGGCGGCCTTGGCGGCAGGTGCCAGACCTAGCACGAGCAGAACGACGAGAGGGAGCAAACAACGGCGATTGATGCGGGCATAGCTCGGATCGAGCGCGGCCGTGGCGATGAAAGAACGAGGCATTGGCATCGACTGCTGGTCTCCTTCTCTGGCGGGTGTCTCGGCAAGGCCGAGACCTTTGTCCGCAGGCACGCTACTTATAAGTATGTAGACTGTCAAGTAGCGGACCGGGACTGTGTCCCGGCATGGAAGGCGATCTCCAACGAGCGGTCGGCCGCAACCTGCGCGCCTACCGCCAAGCCCGCGGCCTCAGCCAAGAGGCGTTCGCCGACGAGCTCGGTGTCCACCGCACCTACATGGGTGGCATCGAGCGCGGCGAGCGCAACCTGACCCTCAAGAGCCTGGAGCGCATCGCCAGCCAGCTCGACCTCGACCCGCTCGCCCTGCTACAGCCCCCCGGGGCCGAGTCAACGCCGCCATTCGCCCAGGGCCACAGCTTGACGGCTCGCACCACGCAGCCCTAGCCTCGGGCAGACCCGTTCAAGACGGCCCCGGCACGGAGCGATGGCCCGTGCCGAGCCCCGGACACGAGGAGAGTGTGCCTTCCATGCCCGATGAGCAGCCGATCCCCGACCAAGCCGCCGAGGAAGCCCGCGTCGATTGGCTCATCCTTAACCTCCTGCTCGAAGAGGGCACCCACCGCCCTTGGGCGACCGCCGAGATCACCCGCGAATACGGCCACGAACTCAACGCCATCGACGCGATCGACCGCCTCCACGGCGCCGGACTCGCCCACAAGACCAGTGACGGCTTTGTGTTCGCCACCCGCGCCGCCGTCCGCTACCACGAACTCGCCGATCAGGCATCATCGCCACGCGCCTCGCCGGCGAGCGCGTAAGCCACCGGGGCCGTCGACACGCGAGTAGCCGACGCGGCTACTGCTCCGGCTGCCCGCCTTCGATCACCCACAAGCGGGGAAGCCGCAACGGTGGCTCGCCCACGCCGCTGAGCGTCCGGCTGGCGACCTCCGCCACACAGAACGCGTCGGCCAGCATGGCGCGGGCGAACTCGCTGATCGCGTCATCGATGACCCGGCTCGCTCGTTCGTGCAGCCGGCCGAACAGCGCCAGCACGTCGGCGTCGCCCAGCTCCACCCTGTAGCGCTCTCGGGAGCCCACCTTCTCCCACCCGATCTGATCGAGCAGTTGCG
>DASZIQ010000047.1:0-44154 GCA_035948945.1 Solirubrobacteraceae bacterium | reverse complement strand
CGCAACTGCTCGATCAGATCGGGTGGGAGAAGGTGGGCTCCCGAGAGCGCTACAGGGTGGAGCTGGGCGACGCCGACGTGCTGGCGCTGTTCGGCCGGCTGCACGAACGAGCGAGCCGGGTCATCGATGACGCGATCAGCGCGTTCGCTCGGGCCATGCTGGCCGACGCCTTCTGTGTCGCTGAGATCGCCAGCCGGACGCTCAGTGGCGTGGGCGAGCCACCGCTGCGGCTCCCCCGCCTGTGGCTGATCGAGGGCGGGCAGTCGGAGCAGTAGCGAGAGAAGAAAACCCCCGGTCGCTCAGGTGAGCGCCGGGGGTTGGGTGGAGCCCTGTCGGCTCCGGTTGTGGCATGTATGTCCAGATCGGACATAGTCAGTTGATTTGGTTTGCGGCGGATGTGTGATGCTCGTCAATTTGAACAACCGATAAGCCGCCCATAACGCAGCGGCTCGGACGGATCGGCACCAGACGGTCTAATAACGATCTGCACGATTGCGCTGCTGAAAACGTTGCGCTCCCCGACCGTGAGATATATGTGCATCGGGATCGTCCGATCACTGCGTTGCGTATAGAGATATCCGCGCAGGTAGTAGACCGGGGAATTGAAGCGCCCGATGCCAATGCCGCCGACGTACCGTTGGTACGACTCGTACGACGCCTGGATAAGCTCAACGACCATCGGGAGATCGGTGCAGCCATCCGGGGTAGCGGCGTCAGTGTGTGGCACCTGGAATATCAAGGTGACCGGGTTATCGTAATCGCTCTCGAACAGCGCTCGCTTGAGTTCCTCGACGTCGAACGCGATCTCCTCGATATCGTACACCGGGATGCCCGGGTCGAACCCAAAGCTCTTGAGGAGCGCAGAATCCTCCGTATTGAGCGCCCTGTCGAGCGCCTCGTGATCGGCAGTTCCTACAATCATGGCGACCTCGCTTTCGTATTTGGGAGGCCGTCAATCGGCCTCGGGATCAGCACACGCAGCGAGGCTGCGGGAGCAGATGCCAAGACCGAACAAGTGATCCAGAACTGAGAATTATATTAACATAAATAGCTGATTAGTCAATCCCGCCTATAGACCTCCAGTGGCGACCCGCATATCAAAATGGATGTTGCTCACATCGGCAAGCCTTATCGTGGGGTACTGTCGTCGGGGTCCAACCTGCTCCAGCGTGAGTCCCGAGGAGGTGAACAGCCCATCGGGCAGGCTCAGAGACAGCACTTCTTCGGGTACGTGTGTATCAATGAGCGTATATAGCTTGGTGGTTCCCGGAACGTAGACGAGGCGCGGTAGCCCGGATGGCGTGACGTCTTGTACCGCGACACGAGCCGTCTCTGTTCGAGATTCGATAGCGGCGGTAGCAAGCGGTACCTTCCACTCTGCCACCACCGTTACTTCCGTAACACCGTTGTGCGTCGCGGTCGATGCTGCCAGGTTCATTCTCGCGATTGGTTCCTCGTACGAGTCGTTTAGGTCTAGTCGGAAAGAGACGAGATCCCCCGGTCGCGCAGCTACGACCTGCTTTGCCGACGGGTCGCGACACCCAACCCTCGCCATACAGACCTTCAGCGTGATGCCCGCGGTTTCGTCAACCGTCTCAAATGGGCGCCGGACGTGCGTAGGGGCCTGTGCGAACGCACGGCCGATATCGACAGTTGAAGTGTCGCTCCGCCCCCGGCCGTGTCCGAGTAGTGTCACGGCCAAGATCACCACAGCCAGGATCGAGATGCTCGCGATAACGGCTGGCCAGCGATGTCGGGTTACGAATCGGAGGGCGATCGAAGTGGTCCATCCGCCATTGGCGACTGCCTTGTCGTCCGCGCCTGATTCTCGCTCCGTGATGAACGAGATCGGGTCAGACACGCCGCAAAGCGCACGGGCTACGAGTCTTATGATCTGGTCGCGAGGCGAAGCGCCGCCATATTTCGCGCTTGGCAGTTCGTAGGTGCGCTTGCTGATCCCGAGCTTCTCGGCAGCGTCTGTTTCGCGGGCGCCTTTCTTGCGTGGCGCCTTTGGGTTGGGGTCGGTGAACCCGAACTGCTCGCGAGCCGCATCGCGGAAGGGCTGCCGCAGGTGCTCGATCGCTTCTGTGGTAGCGGCGACGATCGCGTTGAGCTCGGCATCAGGATCGATCTCGGGCGTTGTCGATGTGGCGAGCTGCGTCTGTACGTTCGGCAGGCCCACCAATAAGGCCACGTCGGCGCCAAGTACGCGCCGCCAGCCGTACTGGCCCTCGGCAGCGAAGAGAGCCATCTCGCGCTGCACAAGCTCTAGATTCGGCTCTGTCATGCGGATTTCGTAAGTCTTCGCAAGCCTTCGTTGAACTCGCTTTTGACTTCGGGAGCCTATCCGGCAGCACGAACTGCCCGCGTCCCGCCCAAGACCCGGGCTGCACCCGAACAAAGGAGGTCTCTCAATGCATCATCAGCCCCGCACAGACCTAGACACCACCGCCATGCGCTGCGGGATCTACAAGCTCGTCGCCCAAGGCATCGCCCCACGCGCCGCCGTGCGGCCGATCGGAGGTGGGGCCTGATGACCAACCTCTCCGTCCAGCCCTACAACAGCCGGTTCCCCGGCCGCCAGCTCGGCAAAGCCCTCGACCGGATGGAGGCCGGCTCCATCGTCGCCCGGCGGGCCGATCAGCTCGCCATCGAGCGGGCCGTTGAGACAACTGAGTGCGGAATGGTCGGAATCGCCAGAATCGCGCTACGCGAGGCGGCATTGATGCGCACGGTGCCGCACGCGGCGCAGCGGCTCTACACCGCAGCCGAGAACGGCTCGGCCGTCGTCAACATCCGCATCATCGAAGCCGGGCGGTAGACGATGGAACTCTTCCTCATCCTCCTCGGGTGCGTCGTGGTGTGGGTGGCCGTCGAAACCGGCAAAGAGATACTCGCGGATGCCAAGGATCGCAGCGACGACCGCATCATGGCCGAATACCTCAAGGAAGAGGAGTTGCGCGCCCATGTCCAGCGCCTCGCTTCTATCGACGCCACCGTCCAGGCGACGCTTGACCAGCTCGACCGCATCGCCGCCGAAGCCAGCGGCGAAATTATCGAGGGGAATTGCTACGAGGTCGAGGTCAAGCGATGAGCAAGCTGATCCAAACCGTCCTGCTCGCGCTGGTGGGGCTGGTGGTGCTGGCTTCCGCCACCCCCGCGCTCACCAAGCTCGCCGGAGCGCTCGTGCCGCTGGTGGTGGTCGTCGGAATCGTCGTAGCGCTGCTGCGTGTGGTGTTCTGGTACTGCCGTTGAACGCACAAAAGTATTGACAGCTTCACACAACTCAATCAATACTCAGGAGGTTCACCGAACAAAAGGCGAACAAACTAACAACGGAGGTGACTATGTAACAACTAAGCAGAGAGGAGGTGCATTGAACTTATGGCACAGAAACAGCGGACGACGGTGAAGGGGGTCAAAAAGCGCGAGATTTCCTACGAAGAGCTCAGCTACCTCTACATTTTGATGGGTAAAGCCGCGAAGCAAAAGAAGCGGGAGCGCGAGGCCCAGGAAAAGGCCAAGCGCCGGGAGCGGCGGAAGTGAACGAGGCAATCATGCCGGGGGCGGTCGCGGCCAGCGGAGGCGCGGCCATGCTGGCCGGAATCCATTTGTGGGAGAGAAAACGAGACAACGCCATGCGCGCCAGCCGGGTTCGCTTGGCCCTGCGGTTTCCGCTTGGCGCCAATACCACGTCCGCCACGGTCGCCCTGAGCGGAGTGGCGGGGATCGCGGATTGGGCGGAGTGCGTGTTTGAGGTTGCGGTGACCGCCGAGGGTGTTCGTCACTCCGTCCTGGTTCCGGCGGCGGTGCGGGAATCGGTGGCGTCGGTGTTGAGGGCGGCTCTGCCGGGCCTGCGCCTGACGAGGGCTTCAGCGCCGGAGGGCCGGGCGACGTTCGCGCTGAAAATCTTCGTGCCGACGCCGGTCACGCTGGCCACCGATAACGCGGACGCCACGCTGCCGATGCTCGCGGCGCTGAGACTTGCTTCGAGTGAGGAGGTCATCGTGCGCTGGGCGGTGCGGCCGGATTCACCGGGCGCGCTGCGCCAACACGAGCCGCTCGACCGAGCCTCCAAAGAGACCGAGCGGCTGTGGCGGCAAAAGACGACGACGCCGGGTTTCGGGGTAGCCGGGTTGGTGCTGGTGAAGGCCGAGCCAGCGTCGCGAGCGCGGGCTCTCGGCGCGCACGTAGCCAGCCTGATCCGTAGTCGCCGTGGCGCGGTCGGCGCGCTCCGCCTGACCTCGGAGCGGGGCGGACGCAGCCTGGCATCGCTCCCCAAGACGACGCGCACAAGCGGGTGGATGAACAGCGCCGAGCTGCTCCCCTTCCTGATGTGGCCGGTCGGTGACCAGCTGATCCCCGGCCTGGAGGTCGGCGCCGCGCGGGAGCTGGATGTTCCCCGCCACGTCCCGAGAGAGGGGCGGAGGTTGTTTATCGGGCGGGACGGTGGTGGCGAGCGCCCGGTGGCGCTGTCGCCGGAGGCGGCGGTGCATCACATGGCGGTGGTCGGGCCGACCGGCGCCGGCAAGTCGGTGCTACTGGCCAACTGTGTGCTGAGCGACATCGCTACCGGCGCGATCGGCGGGGTGGTGATCGACCCCAAGGGGCCTGATCTCATCAACACCATCTTGGATCACGTCAGGCCGGAGGATGCTCCGAGGATCGTCGTCCTCGATCCCGGAGACGCGCGGCCGATCCCCGGCGTGGCGCTGTTCGCGGGAGGTGACCCGGATCTGAGGGCGGAGGCGCTGACCGGCGCGCTGCGCTCGACCTTCGCCGATGTTTGGTCCGTCCGAAGTGATTACTACGTCAGGCTCGCCGTTCACGCTTTAAGCGCTGTGCCTGGCGCCACGATCGCCAACATCGGTGATCTGTTCTTCAACGCTGCCTACCGCCGCGATGCCGTGGCGCGGCTCTCTGACAGCTTCCAAATTGCTGCTTGGCAGCACTACGAGCAGCAGCTCTCGGTCGCGGCCAGAGCGGAGCACGTCCAGGCTCCTATGGCCAGAGTCATGGCGCTGCTGAATATGCCGCGTGTGCGGGCGGTGCTGGCCTCCCCGGCTCCTACCTTGGACATTCCGAAGCTGCTGTCCGAAAAGAAGTGGCTCTTGATCTCCCTGTCGCCGGGCCAGCTCGGCGAGGGGCCGGCGATGTTCGTGGCCAGCGTTCTTGCCTATCTGGTGTGGAGCAGTATCGAGAGCCGATCTGCCCTGGCGCCCGAGGAGCGCTCGCCGGTCGCACTTTTCGTCGATGAGTTGGCAACTTTGACGCGCGGCGTTCCTTTTTCTTTCGAGCTGCTCGCCGAACGGGCGCGCGGACTCGGAACCTCGATCGGGGTCAGTTTGCAGACAACGGGGCGCGTTCCTGAACCGACCCGTTCGAGCCTGCTCGGCAACGTGGCGACCCTCATCACCTTCCGCGCGGCGGCGGATGAGGCCGCTCGCCTGAGCCGCGAGCTGCCCGGCCTCTCGGCCCAGGATGTGATGTCGCTGGGCCGCTTCGAGGTAGCCGCCAGAGTCGGCGTGGGTGCCGGTAGCGCGGTGGCGGTCGTGACCGGCCGCACCGAGCCGTTAGGTGAGCCCACCGGCCAGGCCGAGGCCATCCGCGAGCGCTCGGCGAGCGAGTACGGTGCCGCCACGCCGGAGAGCGGCCCCCGCGAGACCCCGCCGCCGGATGAAGAACTCGGCCGCCAGCGGAGGCCGGCGTGAGTCCGCTCGTTGGCCCGACCGCGTCGAGTAAACCAACCCAGAACCCCAGCAGCCACGGGGGCGCCCGCTCCGCCCAGCCAATGAAAGACCTGCGTCCTCCTGGACGCAGGCTCCCCGCCCCGCCCGCCCCCTCGCCCGACCAGCTGTCGCCTCGTGACCTCCAAATCCTCCTGACCGTTGCCCGCTTCCGCGTGATGAGCGGCGCGATGTTGCGGGAGCTGTACTGGCCGCAGGGCTCGCCCGAGACCCGCGCACGGCTGGCACGGCGCGGCCTGGCGCGGCTGGCCAAGCTGGAACTGCTCACGCCGCTGGCGCGCAGGGTCGGCGGCGTGCGCTCCGGCAGCGCCGGCCTGAGCTTCGCCCTCGGGCCGAGCGCTCAGCGCCTCCTTGCCGCAGGCTCCCCACCGCGGCGGGTGCGGCGCCCGCATACGCCCGGCGAGCGCCATCTGGCGCACACGCTGGCGGTGGCTCAGCTCTACGTCGACCTGGCCGTCCTGGCGCGCTCACAGAGTTCGCGGATGGAACTGCTGGCATTCGACCCCGAGCCGGACTGCTGGGCGACCTATCCGGGGCCGTATGGAGCACGACAGGTACTCAAGCCGGACGCCTACGTGAAGCTCGGCATTGGCGAGTACCTCTTCTCGTGGTTAATCGAGCAGGACATGGCGACAGAGGCTCAGGTCACGATTGCCGCCAAGGCCGCGCGCTACGTCGACTGCTGGCGCACCGGCACCCTCCAAGCCGAGCGCGGCGTGTTCCCTCGCACCGCCTGGATCGCGCCGGACAAGGCGCGGGGCGAGATTATCCAGGGGGCGCTGCGTCGCCTCCCGGTCGAAGCCCGCAAGCTGTTCGTCGTCACGACCGCGGCCGACGCCGCCGCGTTCCTCGCCGGGGGAGGCAGCTCGTGAGCGCTCGCGGCAAGCTGACCGTCTACTCCGACGACACCGAGGCGTGGCGGCTCATTGAGGGCGACGCTCTCCTGACGCTCGCCAAGCTGCCGGACGCCTGCGTTGACGCGATCGTGTGTGACCCGCCGTATGGGATCGCCTTCGGTGGTGAAGCCTGGGACGGGAAGGCGATACGCCGGGCGGTCAGCATCGAGGGCCAACGGTTGAGCGCCGCCGAAGCGTTCGAGCGCTGGACACGGGTGTGGGCGACCGAAGCGCGGCGGGTATTGAAGCCGGGCGGATACATGGTCGCGTTCGGTGCGCCCCGCACCTTTCATCGGCTGGTGGTGGGAGCAGAAGACGCCGGCTTTGAAATCCGCGACGTGTTGATCTGGCTCAACGGCCACGGACTCCCGAAGTCCCGGCGGATGCCGAATGGGCGCGGCACAGGATTGAAGCCAGCTTTCGAGCCAATTCTGCTTGCACGAGCGCCGTTCACCGGCACGGTTGAGGGAAACCTGCGAACGTGGGGTACCGGAGCGCTGAACATCCAGGCAACGCGCGTCAGCTGCCCCGAGCTACCGGGGAATGGGTACTGGCCAGCCAACGTCGCTCTCTCTCATGCACCAGATTGCACTGAGGGCGCGTGTGTGGCGGATTGCCCGGTGGCGCTATTGGATCAGACACCGGCATGGGCTCGTCCGAGCAGGCTGTTCTTCTGTTGCAAGGCACCAAGACACGAGCGCGAAGCCGGCTGCCAGCAGCTCCCGGTGCGCGCAGCGACCGTCTACAAGAGCCGCCCCTCGCGGCAGCGATCCAACACCCACCCCACCGTCAAGCCGATTGCGTTGATGCGCTGGCTGGTGCGTCTGGTGACACCGCCGGGTGGAATGGTACTCGACCCTTTCGCCGGCAGTGGCTCAACCGGAGCGGCGGCGGTACTTGAGGGTCGGCGGTTTCTCGGAATCGAGCGCGAAGGGCAGTACGTGGATATTGCCTGCGCCCGTCTCACCCACTGGGCTCATCAAGCCAAGGAGTCGGCGTGAGGTGTGGACGGTCTCACGGCGGGCGAAAGGACTCCGGTCTTTTTGCCTGCCGTCATGGCCGTCCAACCACAAAGGAGGTACGCAGTGCCGACAAAAGCCAAAGATGAGCCGACCCAGGCTCAGGAGGAGCCAGCGACCGGCGCTCAGGGGCCGAAAGTCACGAAGGCCCAGGAAATCTACGACCGAGTGAACGAGATGGTCGCCTCGGGGGTCGAGAAGGCAGATGCCTTCAAGCAAATTGCCAATGAGGCAGATCGTCCCTATGACTCGATTCGTGGGAGCTTCTATTCGCACAAGAAAAGAATAGAGGGAGGTGACAGCCGTCCGTCGCGTACTCGCCGCCGGGAGACTACACCGGACGATGCGCTCGCAGACGCAAGAGCAGCTCTCGAAAGAGCGATCAATTCTATTGATCGAGAGATCGAGGCAGCCGTAACCAGGGCGACCGAGGCTGCGCGTGAGGCCGAAGCGCTCAAGGCCAGTGCCGCCGATAGGAAGAAGGCCATCACCGAGCGCCTGGATGCGCTGAAGTGAGACAAGGTGGGCTGATCTGGACACTCGTCCGGATCGGCCCACACCTACTAATTAGCAGCTTGCTTAAATCACGACTTAACGGGAAAATCCTTAAGCCAAGTTAACCGAGAAAGGAGGGAGCATATGCCACAATCCAAACCAAAATCAGCAAAAGCCCTAACCGACCTCACCGTTCCCCATTCGACCCCAACAGCGGTGGTGTATCTGCGGGTGTCCAGTGACGGTCAGATGAACAAGGCGCATGACCCGGAGGGCTACTCGATCCCCGGCCAGCGTGAGTCCTGTCAGCGCCACGCTGAGCAGCTCGGGGCGCGCATCATCGCCGAGTTCGTGGAGTCGGGGCGCACCGGGACCAACACGCGGCGCCCGGCGCTCCAGGACATGCTGGCCAAGCTCCCCGAGCTTCGGCCGACCTACGTCATCTTCTACGACCTCTCGCGAGTCGCGCGCGATGACTTCGATGCGCTCTGGCTGCTGCGGGAGATCGAGGGTAACGGCAGCAAGCTGGAGTCCACTCTGGAGCGCACCGACAACACGCCCGCCGGGCGACTGCTCTACACCATCATGGCGGGAGTCAACGCCTTCCGCTCCCGCAGCGATGCCGAGAAGGTCAAGATGGGGCTCTCCCGCAAGCACGCCGACGGTGGCACGCTCGGCAAGGCCCCAGTCGGCTACATCAACACCCGCGAGCGCATCGAGGGCCGCGAAATCCGCACCGTCGCCATCGACCCCGACCGCGCCCCGCTGATACAGATGGCCTTCCAGGCATACGCGACCGGCGACTACTCGATCTCCGGCTTGCGCGACATGCTTGAGGAAGCCGGTTTGCGGAGCCGCATGACCCCGAAGTGCGCTCCGGTGCCGCTGTGTCGGAGCAAGGTTCACAAGATGCTGCACGACGACTACTACATCGGCGTAGTGACGTGGGACGGCGCCAAGAACCCGGACGGCCGTCACGAGGCCCTCATCGACCGCGAGACCTTCGAGAAGGTTCAGGAGGTGCTGGAATCGGCCACGCTGAGAGGCAACCGCACCCGCAAGCACCGGCACTACCTCCGAGGCTCGATCTTCTGCGGCTACTGCGGCCGGCGACTGGTCTTCAACCGCGTGTCCGGCAACGGCGGGCTCTACGAGTACTTCGGCTGCCTCAGCCGCCAGGGACGCCGAGGAAGCTGCGGAGCCCGCCACACGGACATCAGCACCGTCGAGAGCGCCGTCGAGCGCTTCTACCGCCGCGTGCGCCTCACGCCGCGCCAGCAACAGACCGTCCGAGAGGCGGTCGAGCGGCACGCCGGAGAGCAGATGCAGACGGCTGTCCGCGAGTCCGAGCGCCACGCCCGCCGCCTCCAAGAGCTCCAGCGCGAGCAGCAGAAGCTCTTGCATCTCTTCTACCGGGGCAAGGTCGATGAGGACGTGCTGAACGCCGAGCAGAACCGCATCGAAGAGGAGCGCGCCGAGGCCCACCGCTGGGCCGAGGTAGCCGCCCAAGACGCCGGCGACACCAAGGACGCCCTCGATGAGGCCCTGAAGCTGCTGGACGACCCCCACATCCCCTACCAGCAGGCCACCCCGCACCAACGGCGGCTCTTCAACCAGGCGCTCTTCGATGCGCTATTCGTTCGCGACGAGGACGTAGACGGAGCCCAACCGGCTCCCTGGGTCACCGAGATCCATCGCCTCGCCGGATCGTCCCTGGGCTGCCAGGAGGGCCGCAAAGACGGCCCAGGCCCCGTTTTTCGGGGCCAGGGTTTGAATAAGACCCAAATGGTGCGCCGTGCGGGACTCGAACCCGCCCCACCGGATTAAAAGTCCGGCGCTCTGCCCGATGAGCTAACGGCGCGCAGCGCCACAGTCTGGCAGATGCCGGCCCTACCCGAAGATCACCGTCACCGTCGCGGAGGAGATCGAGCCGCTGGTCGGGTGGAACGAGGCTTTGAGCCTCACCGCCAGCCGGTGGTGGTGGCGCAGCGACGCGGAGGCGACGCGCGAGAGGCTGACATGCAGCGTGAGCTGCTCGGCCCGCGCCGCCTGCCTGCTGGCGCTGCGCATCCCCTTGCCGGCGAGCGAGACGGTCCCGGCGGAAGGCACGCGCAGTACCACTGTGGCCACGTGGCCATGCACCTTGTGGCTGAGGATGGAGACCTTGCCGGTCTTTTGCTTGGAGGCGGTGGCGGCCGTCGGGGAGGAGGCGCCGGGCACGGTGAGCAGCACCGTCGTCGAGCCGCTGGACCCGCCGGAGCCCTGGCCGCCGCTGCCGCCGGAGCCCTTGCCTTCGCCGGAGCCGCTGCCTTTGCCGCCTTCGCCGCTGCCCGGGCCCGAGCCCTTCCCTTCGCCCGGGCCTTCCCCGGAGCCTTTGCCTTCGCCGCCACCTTTGCCGCCCCCTTCTTCGCCTTCGCCTTCCGGGGTTTCGCCCAGGTCGCTCAACACGCCGGTGACTAGCCCTTTGACCGCGGGGGCCATGCCTGCGAGCTTGCCGTCGGACAGGGGCGCGGTGAGCATCGTGGCGCCTGCGGGCAGCTGCGCGGCGGTTTGCCCGAGTTCTTCGCTGACCGCCAGCGGCGTGGTGTGCAGCTGTTCGGCGACTTCACTGACGCTCTTCGAGGCGAAGCTGCCCGTGAGCTGGGAGCCGCCGAGCAGCCCTTCGAGCTTGTGTTCGGCGCTCAGCTCTCCGAAGAGGCCACCGGCGAGACCGGAGAGTTCGCCGGCGAGCTGTTCGTGGGGCGTGGTGGACTCCAGCAGCGAGCCGACCAACTGCTCGAGGCTGAGCGAGCCGAACGCGCTTTCAAGCCCCGTTTCGGCGCCCAGCGCGCCGAGCAACACTGAGAGCAGGCCACCGAGCTTGCCTTCGAGCGCCGTTTCCAGGGCGGGGAGGATGTCTTCGACTTCGGCAAGTTCGCCCAGCTTGGCGCTCGGACCGAGCTGGGCGATCGCCTTGCGCAGGCTTTCTTCCAGGCCGGCGACGCCGAGCTCTTCGTGGCTGAGCAGCCCCAGTTTGAGTTCGGCGAGCACGCTGACGCCTTCGAGCGCAGCCAGGTAGTGGGCGAGCTGCACGGCCGAGAGGTCCTCGAGCGGCAGGCCGGCGAGCAGCGTCTGCAGTTCTCCCGCGCTCAGCAGCTCGCCGGGTGCCACCAGCTGGCGCACCGACAGGGAGGGTCGCTTCGCTCTGCCGGCGCCCCCACCGGGAAGCGAGGGTCCGGTGCTGGCGAGCGCGGAGGCGGTGGGCAGTGCGGCTAGTGCCACGATCAACGTTGCCGACACCGCCGCGAGGCCGCGACTGCGGGTCCGGGTCCTGGCTCTGGCTCTGGCTCTGGCTCTGGCTCTGGAGGGCCCATTAGCCTTATACAGGCGCCTGCGCGCCTCCCTGGGGGGTTTCGAAAACATGCAGATCGCTCCTTGTTGGAATCTTCTGGCGCCCGTCCAAGTACCGAGCCGCAGCAGGGTTGTCGTTCTGTATACCCCCGTTTTCCACCCTGCCTCAACTTATTCGAACAGATGTCTATTTGACTTCTGCGAATCCGCCCCTATAGAGGGAGTTCTAATAAGGTGGCAGTGAGCGTTTTCTGGACGCCACTTCAGCTCTCAGGGTCCTGCGAAGCGGCCACCCGCAGCATCTCCTCGATGCGGGTGAGCTTCACGCGCGGGCGCCCGGTGGGCTCGCCCAGTGAGCGCTCGTGGCGGTCGATCTCCGACCAGCCGGCGTAGGTGATGAGCTCGGGTTGGCGCGTGCGCAGCGTCGCCAGCAGCTCCTCGGGGTCGGGCGCCGGGGGCGATGGCAGCAGCCCGGACGAAAGGTCCTCGAGGATCGCGTTGACCGTCTCCTGCGCGTCCTTCTTGTTGGTGCCGATCACCCCGGTGGGGCCGCGCTTGATCCAGCCGACGGCGTACTCCCCGGGCAGCGGACCCTCGGCGCCGAGCACGCGCCCGCGCTCGTTGTGGATCACGCCGGAGCGCTCGTCGAACGGCACCCCGGGCAGCGCGACGCCGCGGTAGCCGATCGCGCGGAACACGAGGCCGGCGGCGATCGTCTCGTACTCCTTGGTCGCGCGCGCGCGCAGCTCCCCGTCGGGCGTGGCCGCCAGCTCGTTGCGCGCCACCCGCACTGCTCCCACATGCCCCTGCTCGTCGGGTAGCAGCTCGACGGGGGAGAGCAGGAAGCGCAGCACCACCCGGCGGGGCTCTCCCCGCAGAGGGCGCTCGGCGAACTCGCGCAGGATTCGCACGTTGCCCTCGGAGATCTTGTCGATCGCGGGGTCGGGCACCGCAAGCGCGCGCTCCAGCTCGGTGGGATCGACGACCACGTCGGCGCCGGCGAGCTCTCCCAGCTCCAGCAGCTCGGGGTTGGTGAAGGCCGCCTGCGCGGGGCCGCGCCGCCCGAGCACGATCACCTCGCGCACCCCGCTGCGCTCCAGCGCACGCAGGGCATGGTCGGCGACATCGGTGAGCGACAGCTCTTCGTGGGAGAGCACCAGCATCCGCGCGACGTCGAGCGCGACGTTGCCGTTGCCGATCACCACGGCGCGCTCGTGAGCAAGATCGAACTCGAGGTCGGGGTGGTCGGGGTGACCGTTGTACCAGCCGACGAAGTCCGTGGCCGCCCAGCTCCCCGGCAGCTCCTCGCCGGGAATCCCCAACGGTCGATCGGCCGGCGACCCCGTGGCATAGACGATCGCGTGGTAGTGCGCCAGCAGCTCCTCGCGCGAGACGTGCGAGCCGAGCTCGACGTTGCCGAAGTAGCGAAAGCGGGGGTGGGCGGCGGTCTTCTCATAGACCCGCGTGACTGACTTGATCTTCGGATGGTCGGGTGCCACGCCTGAGCGCACGAGCCCCCAGGGCGTGGGCAGCCGCTCGAGCATGTCCACCTCGATCCGTCCCGCGGAGTCCTTCAGCAGATGCCCGGCGGCATAGAAGCCGGCGGGGCCGGCGCCGACCACGGCGATGCGTACGGGAGAGTCGCTCACGGGGAGGGGCTCCAGCGCGGTGACCGAGGCCGGTGCTCACGGGCTGCGATCGCGCGCGAAGACCGCGGTGGGCTCGCGGGGGAGATCGCACGCGACGACGGGGGAGGCTCAGGGCCGAAGGTGGTCATAAAAGGAGGGGATTGGCAGGGGAAGGATTGGGGGATGGGTCGCGCAGTGTGCCAAAAAAGCCCGTGGGCTCCGCACCAGCCGAGTGCGCGGCGGATCGCCTATATAGTTGTGGCATGGCGGATGCGCCCAGCGAAGCCGAGGGTGGCCAGGCCAGCGTGCACGAGAGTCACCCGGCCCCCACGCAAGTGGTCGAGCGGTTCTTGGGCATGCTCCGCGCCGAGGACATCGACGGGGCGGCGGAGCTCCTGGCGGTGAATGTGGAGTACGTGAACGTGGGTCTGCCCACCGTGCACGGGCGTGAGCGTGTGCGCCGGCTCCTGCGCGCTACGCTCGGGTTGGACGGGGCCGGGTTCGAGGTCTACCTGCACACGATCTCGGCGAACGGATCGTCGGTGCTCACCGAGCGCACCGACGTAATGAAGTTCGGTCGGCTGCGCATCCAGTTCTGGGTGTGCGGGCGCTTCGATGTCCAGGACGGCCAGATCGTGCTCTGGCGCGATTACTTCGATCAAATGAATTTCTGGATCGCCACTGCCCGCGGCCTGCTGGGCACGATCTTCCCCGCGGTGCGTGCCAAGCCGCCCACCGCGTAAGCCGAGCCCCGGCTGGCCGCGTCCCCCTCATCCTCACGGAGCGCCATGCCCTCACTCGGACAACTCACCGCCGCGAGCTCACAACTCGCCAACAGGCGCGGCATCTACGTCGGACGACGCGGGGCGAGGATCCATGTGGCGCTCTACCGGCTGACCGGCGGCAAAATCGGCGGGCACCTCCCCGGCTGGCCAGAGGCGCGAATCGCCCTGGTCGACCACACGGGCGCCAAGAGCGGCGCGCAGCGGACGTCTCCGCTGATGTACCACGAGGACGGCGACGCCATCGCCGTGGTGGCCTCGAAGGCGGGCCAGCCCACCCATCCCGCGTGGCTCCATAACCTCACCGCCAACCCGGACACCACGATTCAGATCGGCTCCCTGGTGCGCAAGGTCCGCGCCCGCGTCGCGAGCGACGAGGAGCGCGATCGCCTGTGGCCGAAGTTCGTGGCGTTCTACCCCGGATACGACTTCTACCAGCGCAACGCCAAGGGCCGCAAGATCCCGGTTGTGATTCTCGACCCTCGCTGAGGAAGCTGCGACCTGGCGGGCGCTTCGCAATGGGCGCGGCCCGACTCGAACGGGCGACCCCCTCGGTGTAAGCGAGGTGCTCTGGCCAGCTGAGCTACGCGCCCCCGTGTTCGGGGTCTTCCGGCCTCACAAGGCTAGCGCTCCCGGGGCCTTGCGGGCGCCGTGGGTGGCCGTGCGATATCGCCCACGCGCGCGGTTTCGCGCCGGGCATCGCCGTCAGGTCGCTCGGGGGCTGAGCTGCGCGACCCCGCGAGCGCCCCTCTGGGGGCGCTTCATCCAAATATCTCGTTCCCTGCCAAGCTGTACGCATGCGCATGAGCTCTCGAGCCGCTCGGATCGCGCTGGGGGTTGCCGGCGGAGTCGTGGTGGTGCTCGGGCTTGCGCAGCTGCTGCTCCCGGGGCTGGCCGCACAGCGGGTGCGCAGCCAGATCGGGCGCTATGGGGTTGTGCACAGCGCCTCCGTCAGCGCGTTCCCCGCGATCGAGCTGCTGTGGGGTCACGCGCAGTCCGTGAGCGTGAGCGCTGGCCAGCTCAACATGACTCCGGCCGCCGCCAACGAACTGCTGTGGCGCTCCCGCGGAGTGGGGCGGGTCGATATGCACGCCGCGAGCATGCACGTCGGCTCGTTCCTGTTGCGCGACATGGTTTGGCGCAAGCGCGGCGATCGGCTGTTCATGGGCGGGCGGCTCACCGAAGCCGACCTGCGCGCCTTTTTGCCCGGCGCCACCGGCTTTGCGCTGCTTGACAGCAACTCCGATGGGGTTCTCATGCGCGTCAGCGGCTCCCTCTTTGGGCTGACGGCCTCGGTCGATGTCCAGCTAAGCGCCGTCGACGGCAAGCTCGTCGCCCAGCCTCTGGGCGTTCCCTTCGCGGGGTTCGTCAAAGTCACGCTGCTCTCCGCGCCGCACATGTACGTGCAGTCCTTCGGCCTCGCCGCATCTCCCCCGGCGGGCGCGGGGGCTGGCGCGGATCCCTCCTATCAGGTCAGCATCGGCGCGCGGCTGCACTGAGGCGCCGGGGCGCGCTCGCGCACCGTCATCGGCAAGCCTTCGCGCGGGCTGATCGTAGGCATCTGGCGGATGTTCAGCTTGAAGTCGCGCGGCAGCTCCAGTTCGAAGCGGCTCAGGATCAGCGTTGCGATGGTGCGCACCTCCAGCTGCCCGAAGCGCATCCCGATGCACGTCCTCGATCCGCCGCCGAAGGGGACGTATGCGCCCTTCGGGATCGCCTCGCGCGCGCCCGGGGCAAAGCGCTCGGGGTCGAAGCGCTCCGGGTCCCGCCACACGTCGGGGAGGCGGTGCGAGGCCCACGAGCAGTAGTTCACGTATGCCCCCCCGGGGACTCCGAGGCCTTCGAACTCGAACGGCTCCACGGAGCGGCGTGGGCCGATCCAGGCGGGCGGGTACATCCGCAGCGTCTCCTCCTCCACCATCTCCAGCTGCGGCAGCCCGCCGCCCATCAGCTGCTCGGCGGTCGGCGCCGCGCCGCGCAGGCGCTCGTGCTGCTCCGCCACCAGGCGGCCTGCGATCTCGGGGTTGTGCGCCAGCTCGTAGAACATGAACGACACCGTCGAGGTTGTCGTGTCGTGGCCGGCGAACAGCAGCGTCATCACCTCGTCGCGCACCTGCCGGTCGCTGAGCGCGCTGCCGTCCTCGTCGTGCGCGTCCAGCAGCAGGCTGAGCACGTCCGCGCCGCGCTCCCCGCTCGCGCGGCGGCGGTCGATCTCGGCGTAGATGATCCTGTTGAGCTCTTTCGCCGCGCTCTGCAGTCGGGCGTACGGGGTCAGCGGGCCGCGCAGGAAGCGAGATGTGTATTCGGTCGCGTAGAACGACAACGCGCGCTCGAACACCCCCGCCGCGTCGGTGCCCTTTGCCGGCTCCCCGTCGGGGTCCAGCCCGAACAGCGCCCGCATCGCCACCCGCATCGTCAGCCGCCGCGTCCAGCTGTACAGGTCCACTTTGCCCCCTGGTGTCAGCTCGTCCAGGGCGCGCTCGGTCTCCTGGCGCATCACGTCGATCGACGCCGCGATGCGCTCGCGGTGGAACGCCGGCAGCATGACCTGGCGCGAGCGGCGATGGAAGTCCCCGTCGATCGTCAGCAGCCCGTCCCCCAGCAGTCCGATCAGGTCGCGGAAGTGCGACTGGCGCCATATGAAGTTCTGCGCGTGCGACACCGTCATGTAGTGGTTGGCCGCCGGTCCGAGCATGAACACGACGTTGCCGTGCAGCACTTTGATCGTGAACACGGGCCCGTGCTTCTCGTAGCACTCCAGCAGCAGCGGCAGCGGATCGCGCGCGAAGCGGCGTGTCCTGGCCATGCTGAAGCTGGTATCCCCGGGTGGGTACGGCACGCTGCTGGCGCGTTCTTTGCGCAGGTCGTCGACCATCACGGCAAACGGGTTGAACGGCTTCGGAGGCGGCGGGCCTGTGAGGGTCACTCGCGTAGCCTACCCCATTCCTGGCTGCTTGGCCAGTTTGGTGGGCAACGTGCGCGGTGCGGTCCCCCGCGTCCTCCGGCGCGGCTTGGCATACTGTGCTCAGCGCGTCGAGCCGCGGAGGGCCCTCCCTCTCGCGTTCCTCCACGCGGGGGCGTAGCTCAGTTGGTTAGAGCGCCGGCCTGTCACGCCGGAGGCCGCGGGTTCGAGTCCCGTCGCTCCCGTCTTCGCGACGTTTTCCCAGCAATAAGCCGGTTCTGCTGGCTACACCTGAAGACCTCGAATTTCGGCTGTTCTCATTTCGCCCTGCAAATCAGCGGTTCTGGCGAGGTCACGGGTTTGAAGTGTCGAACCCGCGACCTTGGCTGTCGGAGTGGCAACGACTCCGACGCCGTTGGTAGCCGAGGGCAGGAGTCCGATACGCCCTCGTCCTCGGCCGAATCGAGACCGAGCAACTCAGCGAGGCCACTCAGCGCCTAGCAGCTGGCGAATCTGTCGCCTACCTTCTCGGCTGAACCGCGTCAACACGCCGCTGACGCCTTGGTACCGCTGGCGAACCCGAAAGCGGCGACCAACAGCAGCTTGTCAAGCGTCTCATGCGTAGCGAGCGAAAAGTGCATAGCGACCGGGCAGACCACAATCTTCCCCAGCGAAGGCCAGACACTCTCCGAGGGGCTGTTGCCGGCACCGGCCAGCACCGACCCACCAAGCAGCGCCATCTCGGGCGAGCGCTGGATCGTAGAGCGCACGATCTCCTGGCTGCACGCCAACCGCGACCTCGCCCGCCGGCACGCCCGCCGCGCAGACATCCACGAAGCCATGCTCACCCTCGCCTGTACCCGCATCTGCCTCAAATAAGTCCACCACTTTTGTTAGGCGCTCTGAGTCTCTGAACAGTTCGCTGCCGTGCCAACAACGCTCAGCTTGCCACGATCACCGTCGCGTGATAGGGGTGCAAGCCACGACGTCGCGCCGGCTTGACGCGCTTCCAGGCTGGAGCGATAGGAGCTGTGAGCGTGGCCGTGCCCAGGCGCAGCGCGCGAAAGGCGTAGACCACGAGGGGGAGCGTAGAGACCGTCCTACTCGGACAGAGCGCCATGCGCTGCAGCACGCTGGGGTCCGACGAGTGAGCGGCAGCCCAGGGGAAGACCCGCGGGGACGGCTTCGTGCCCGTGGGCCAGGAGAGGTACTTCTCGGCCTCGACCAACTCCACGTAGACGACGGCGCCCACCTTGACTGTCAGCGTGGCGCCGTTTTCGGGCGCGATGCTCGGCGAGAATGTCACCGGGGACCTTACGCAACCCTTGGGCGTTTCCCCCGAGGACGTGCCCGTGTGCCCCAGGGCGACCGTGTCGGCGCTCGAAACAGCGATCGTCTTACGCGCTGGAGCAGCGCTTGAGCCGTAGGTGGCGAGCACAGTGGCACAGAGCACAGCGGCAAGGAGCGCGCTTGGGTATCGCATCGTCCACTTATACATTGATCGCATCCGTCGCGTCACAGATCTGTGCGCGATCGCATGTTGCGCTCAGTCTGAATGCGCCGCTGATCGCGGCATCCGCGTGGGCGGTTAGAACGGCTCCAGGGCTGTCGGCGGCGTTTATTTACGTCGCCGATCGTCGGCATGCGTCGGTGCTGGCGCTCCGCTTATGCGCCTGTGAACCGATACTCAGTCTGCCAGGCGTCCTTCGAGTCGGTGTGGGCGGTCCAGAAAAGCTCGGCGATGCTGTCCGGATCGAAGTCCGTACCCGGCTTGACGGCACCGGCGATCGTGACGGTCGCGGCGTGGATGCCGTCCTCTCGGACGCCAGCGGCGATCAGCGTTTGCGCCGAGCGCAGGGCGGCCTTCCCCATCGAGAGGCTCGCCAGTGCAGGCACTGGATTGTCGGCGAAGCCGCCGCTGGTGACCAGCAGGGTGCCGCCGCCAGCTGCCCGCAGGATGGGCGCGGCTACCTGTGCCGCTACGACGGCACCGAGGACATCGACATCGTGGGCGGTTCGGAGCCGCTCGACGGTGGTGTCGAGGATCTGGCCTGGATCTGGTAGGGCAGCGTTGTACACGACGACACCGGGCGCCCTGGGGGCGCCGAAGATACGTTCGAGCGTCTCGCGGTAGCCGTCCAGATCCTCGATATCCGCGCCGATCGCCTCTATCTGAAGTCCGCCGCTGCGCAGTTCAGAGGCGAGCTGGTCGAGCGTTTCGCTGCGGGAGATGAGTGTGCTGCGGAAGCCCTCGCGTCCGAAGCGCCTAACCACACCGGCGCCGACTCCTGGTCCGGCCCCGATCAGCAAGAGATGATGGGGATCAACAGACTCGGGCATATGCCACCTCCGGGTAGAGCTTTCGCCCGGCTGTCAGCCTGGGCCGCTGTCCTTGGTGTCGAATCACCAGACGAACGTTTTACCAGGGTTCGATCAACCGCAGTACGCAGGTGCGTCTCGCACCTGCGCCAAAGGAGGCGTTCTCCACGCCCTTTGCCACGCTAGCGCGTCGGACGAAGACGAAGCCTGGCCGCGGTCAGGGGTCCGCTTCCGCTTCACCCGGCGCGGGCGGGCGTGTGTGCCGGCCCTCGCTCGACCCGCTCGAAGGTCGTCCGCAACTACGCTCGACGCAGAGTGTTCACTCATCGGAACTCGGTGGCTGCCTTTCACACCGATCAACAGACATGCTGGCGAGAAATACAACGACCTCGCAGAGGCTCTTGATGGCGAGATCGGTCGCGGCGGCGATCGCGGTGACCGCTTGTTCGACAGGCCCTGTCTTTGCTACGCCGACTGCCGTCGCGCGTTCATCGCACGGGCCGACCGCTCGCCTGAGACTGAGCAGCGTGGTTTCCGACCGTCGGCGACCGGCGCGTGGGGCACGCCGTTCGGGCTGGCAGAAGAGCGATACGCCGACTTTTGGCCACCGGCTATCGCGCTCGACAAACGGGGCGACGCCATCGCGCTATGGGCAAAGCCCAATGGCCCCATTGGGCCGGAAGAGACGATAGAAGCGAGCTATAGGCCAGCGGCGACGGGCGTCTGGCAGCCGTCCGTGAAGCTCTCTCCATCGGGCATATTTGAGGAAAGCCCCAGCATTGCCTTTGACTCTCGGGGCAACGCAGTAGCCGTCTGGACTCGCGGCGGCCCCGAGGCCCAGGAAGCAACGGTTGAAGTCGACACGCTGCCTCCGGGCGCACGGGCGTGGCAGGCTCCGGTCAAGCTGATGACGAATTCATTCTCGGCCGAAGTGCCGGGGGAACCGACGGTGGCGGTGGGTCCCCGCAACGAGGCGGTAGTCGCGGAACCCCAGTTTGGTCGCCTTCGACGGGCGCGGCGACGCGGTCGCATTGTGGTCGCAGCAGTGCGCGGCTCCCGTTGCCGTCGAGTGGTCTGCAGCCAGTCGACGGTGGCGGCAGCCCGTTGATCTATCGAAGCTGACCGGCAACAACCCGGACGCCCTCGACGCCGCATTGACGCCGCTGGGAAAGGTCGCCGCCGTCTGGATCGAAGCGAATTCAAGCGAAGCCATAGCAGGTGGACCCCCCACCTACCAAGCGACCCTGAGGACGAAGGTAAAGGCGGTGTTTTCGGCTTTGTTAGGTGATGGGGGCGCAACCTACGCAACGGGGCGTAGCAGGTGAGGTTCCGCTACTGACGATCTGTGGGCACCCACCGGGCAATCCAGCGGCGTGTAGCGGTATCGGGCCAGACGCTCGGATCACAGGTGAGCGAGCGTCTGAGCCTCGGTCCCGCTCGAGCTCGCTTCGGACGAGCTGGAGGAGATACGCGAGCATGTACGGCGAGAACGAAGCGACGCGATGGCGGCGCTGATCACGTCGGAGCCGATGAAGGATCGCCAGCTCGGCCCGAAACGAGAGTCGTCCGCCACGTTGCTGATCACCGCAACCAAGACTCGGGGACTGGTGGCTTGACCATCGCGACATCCCCCTCGAGACGGTCGTCGAGATGCTGATGGACTTCGCCGATGCGGCATTCAAGCGACTCGCGTCTTCTGGAGGTGTGATGGGTCGTGAGCCACGAACACCCTGACTACCGCGCCTTAACCCGTACTGCCTCAGCGCGAGCGACGGCGGGGGACTGCGAGCGATCTTCCGTATGCGGGACGCGGTTGAACTGGGGTACGGGTCGAGGATTACGCGGGGCGTCGCTGAGGAACGCGTGTATTCCACGCTCGTTCGATCTGTCGCATGAGCGCCGGGTAAACGACCCAGTAGCGGAATGGCTTGATGAGCGCCATGTATCCCTTCCCGAACAGACCGCGTGTCTTGACGTAAACGGCCATCTGTCCTTGGTAGCGGCCTTCGCCCTCGTCGACCCAGGCCAGGTGCATCACGGCGTGCACGGTCTGGTTGGACAGCTCCGCGGCAAGCTCGATGTCTGTGCGATAGAGGGGCGCGAAAGGCAAGGAGCGAAAATCCAGATCGATCGCTGTGTTGCGTAGATCGTCTGGGAGTCGGTCGGTCAGCGAGGTTGCGTGCGTGCCGGGAATCGGCAGTTTGCCCGCGACATCATCACGACCGCTGGCGATCGGGACCGAGATCCTGCCGAGGTCGAACCAGCTGCCGAGGCGATCACGAACGCGCCACAGGATGCGAGTCGGGAGGGATTCTGCGTTGGCCGGATCGAAGGAAACCGCCATTTCGATCGCCGTTTGGAAGTCCTCGATGCCACCGTTCACGGCCGGGATGGTCCAGACGTCCTCCAGCGTGAAGTCCGGGACGATCGCGTGGATACGCCAAGGGCGAGATTCGTGTGCTGCGTTTGGGACCCTCATAGTTCTCCATCCATACGGTGTCGTATGGATGTTAGGCAGATCGCTTGCATTTGTCAATACGGTGCCGTATAGATATGTCGATGGCGAATGTCCGGACTCCACGCGGCGCATGGATCGAAGCGGCGCTGCAGGCCCTAGCGGCAGGAGGCTCGGATGCCGTGCGGGTAGAGGCGCTGGCCGTTTCCCTGGGCGTGTCCAAGGGTGGCTTCTACTGGCACTTCGCAGATCGCCAGGCGCTGCTCGAGGAGATGCTCGACACCTGGGAGAAGGCTGTAGTCGACGACGTCATCGCACGCGTCGAGAGCCAGCCGGCCGATCCGCGCGCCAAGTTGCGGCAGCTATTCGAGCTGGCCTCCTCGACCGATGTGCTTGCGGCCGATCTGCTGACTGTAGAGCTGGCGCTTCGGGACTGGTCGCGCCACGACAGTGACGTCGCCGAACGACTGAGCCGGGTCGACAACCGGCGTATGGCGTATATGCGCTCGCTGTTCGGAGAGTTCTGCGTGGATGAGAACGATGTCGAGGTCCGCTGCATGCTGGTCTTCTCGCTGTTCATCGGCAGCTACTTCATCGCAGCGCAGCACGGTAAAAAAACCCGTTCCCAGGTGCTGGGACTCGCGTTCGATCGACTGCTCAGCGAATCGTGGGACTGACATGGCCAGCCACACCGAAAAAGCCAGCCCCAGCGTGAGACAAAAAGACACGCATGTGAGCCGTGGAGTGCGTCCGGTACTCCTCTACGACGGAGACTGCGCGTTCTGTACGAGCTGTGCGCGCATCCTGGAGAGGATCGGGCCAGATGCAGAGATCGTCGCGTGGCAGCACACCGATATGGGTGAGCTGGGAATCACCAAGGAGCAGGCGACCGATGCCGTGCAGTGGATTCAAACCGATGGCACAGTCCGCTCGGGACATGAGGCGATCGCCGCAATATTGAACACCGCTGGACGGATCTGGAAGATCACCGGGCGCATGATCCTTCTGCCAGGGATCTCGTGGATGGCGGAGAGGATCTACCGGCTAATCGCGGACAACCGGTACCGGCTGCCCGGGAGTACACCTGCTTGCGCGGGTTCACCCCTGCAGGAGAAAGAGATATCCACAAAATCCCGCTGACCACGCCCCTGACCGGACCAAGCCAGGCAAGGTACCGTAGCCGTCCCCGGATTCTTCACGCACAGCACCGAGGGCTCCCCCGGCTAACGCAGGATACACGAGAGACTCCAGCACTGGGTGGCTATCCGACCTTTGCTTACGCCACCTGCGTGGTGGCCGACAGCCGGTCGACCTCCGCGGGCGTCAGCTTCAGTCTGGCGGCGGACAAGATCTGCTCGAGCTGCTCTATCGTCCGCGCACTGGCGATCGGGGCGATGACCCGCGGCTGGGCGAGCAACCAGGCGAGCGAGACGGCGGCCACCGCCGTCTCGTGGGCCGCCGCGACCTCATCGAGGGCCTCCAGTACCGCCACTCCCCCGCTGTCGAGGTACGCACGGGCGACCTCGGCGCGCTCGGACTCCACAGCCTCGCCACCAGGCCGGTACTTACCGCTCAGAAAGCCCTTGGCCAGCGCAAAGTAAGGCAACACGGCAAGCTCCCATGCCTCAGCGACGGGCAGCAGCGTACGCTCAAAGTCGCGCTCGAGGAGGTTGTAGTGCGGTTGCAGGACCCTGAACTCTGCAAGCCCATGCGTGCGCTGGAAATCGAGTGCCGTGGCGAGCCTCTCCGCCGTGTAGTTGGAGGCCCCGATGTGGCGGACCGTGCCCGCCTTGACGAGTGCGTCGAAGGCGCCCAGCGACTCCTCCAGCGCCGTCTCCTTGTCGTCGAAGTGCGCGTAGTAAAGGTCGATGCGGTCGATCTGCAGGCGCTCAAGCGAGGCGTGCGCCTCGCGCTCGATCGTGTCTGCCCGTAGGTTGCGGACCGCTCCCTGGCCGCCGCCGACCTTTGTGGCCAGGACGATCTGGTCACGGTTCCCGCGAGCGGCGATCCAGCGCCCGATGATCGTCTCCGAGCGGCCGTGCTCGACCAGGTAGGAGTTCGCGGTGTCGATGAAGTTGCCGCCCGCGCTGGTGTACGCGTCGAGGATGGCGTGAGACCGCGGCTCGTCGGCGGTCCAGCCGAACACGTTGCCGCCAAGGCAGATGGGGAACACGTCAAGGTCGGTACGTCCGAGAGCAGTCATGATCCCACGGTAGCCGTTGCCGCGGTGCAGCGATGCCACGACCTCGGCCGACCCGCCCCCGGATCTCGATGCGGTGACAAACGAGGGTTGGACCCCCGTCGCTCCCGCCTCTGTCACCCCGCAGATCGAGATCCGGCTCTAGCCTGGTTGCGGGTTCGTAGCGGGGGAACAATGCGATCCCATTAGCGACCTCTCAGTGCCCATCGGACGAGCCGTTCCCGGCTGGCCTGGCGTAGCACCAGCGCGGCTTGAAAGCCTGCTGGGGCACCGGGAGACGCGCCCTTCGTTAGTTGTCGTGGTGTAGCGTTAGCTCGCCGATGCCGGGGGTTGCCGCGACGTGGGGTGCTGTGGGTGGCAACGGCCGGAGTCCTGGGCGCTTGGCGTGCCGCCCATCGCCAGAGGAGCGCCCGGTCAGCCTGCGGCCTATCCAGAGCAGCAGGAACGCTTGGACCCATCGCAACTCGTCCTGCGGGCGTAGGTGAGGCGGGTGAGTTGATGCGGGCGGTGCGCGCCTGTCCGTGTCTGGTCGTGGCCCCTGAGATCGAGCACGGCGGCCATAGCGGAGGCGACTTGGCGATGCCCGTTGGGGTTGAGGTGCAGGCGGTCCTCGCACCACAGTCGTTGATCGGCGGCGAGCGGGTCTGTTCGGCGTCGAGCAGGAGCGTGCCCCGCTCGGCGGCAATGGCTCGCGGGCCGGCGTTGAAACGCGCCAGGCGTTTGCGGATGGGGCGAGCGGCGGGTATGAACGAGGAGAGGTCGGGGAAGGTGGTGCTCAGGATGGTCGTTCCGTTGGCGTGCAGGTCGCGCTGTATCTCATCCATGTGGGCGAGGGTCGCATCGAGATCGAAGCGTGGTCGGATGACGTCGTTGATGCCGGCGATGACGCTGACCAGATCGGAGTCGAGCGCGAGCGCCGGGGCGAGCTGCTGCTCGTGGACGTCGGCGATTCGGCACCCGCGCACGGCCAGATTCGCGTAGAGGAGGCGTGGGTTCGCTGCGGTGAGGACTTCGGCGAAGCGGTCGGCCCATCCACGCTCGGTGCCATCCGGGTACGGGTCGTCGCCGACGCCTTCGGTCTGGCTGTCGCCGAGCGCGACGTAGCGGCAGAAACACTTTGGAGGAGTCGGGCTGCGTCGTGAACGCGCGGTCATGTCACGCCAACCTGGAGTGGCTGCGCAGCTGTTGGCTGCCGCCCGGCTGCGCGAGAGCTCAACAGCAGGCTGAGAGCCGCGATCCACACGATCGCCGCGCGATTCCGACGATGTCCAAGCCGCCGCCGAACTGAGTGAAGCTCCCTTCGCTGAAGAGCGGTATCGCGCTGCCAACGGCGGCCCCCGCGGCCAGTAGGCCGGTGGCGAGCAGCCTGACCGGCAGTAGCCGGCGTGCGGCCAGGCATGTGCCGGCGATCAACGTCGTGAAACCGAACTTGCTCATCTCGATGCCGGCGTTGCCCGCGTCGGTGAGCCCGCGGACGAGGGCGTATTGGTGCTGACCGGCGATCTTGTAGGTCGCGCCGTAGAAGAACAACATCCCGACGAGCTGCGCACCGATCCCAACCACGCCCCGCCGATGGCGGTGATCGCCAGGGCGTTATCGCCGCCCTGGCGGTTCAGCCATGCCCAGATCGCCACCCGACGAGCCGCTCGGAGACATGCTCCAGCTCCTCTACGACAGCCTGACACTCCGCGCCTCAGAACACCATCCACGCCCGCCCGCCGCCTGACCACCGTGTGCCCGATCAAGGTCGGTGGAGAAGAACTCGCTTGGACGACTTCATGCATGAACTCTCATCCAAGGGGACGTTGTGATCCCAGATGCCGAAGCGCCAGGACGAGGTGGGCACGGCGCGGCACTCATCGACTTGACGGGACAAGTTCCGCGCCCAGGCGCTTAGTGTTGCCTCGGCCTGCTCGAGTCCTGTGTCCGCTCGAGGCCGTGGGCCGGCCCCACAGGGCCCTAAACTGATTAGCTCTGAGGCGTGCTTGGCGTGCCCATCGGTGTGACCGCGTGCTTATTCGACCTCGACGGAGTGCTGACGCAGACAGCCAAGGTGCATTCCGCCGCCTGGAAGCAGATGTTCGACGACTACTTGCGCAAGCGCGCCCGACGGACCGGCGAAGCGTTCGTTCCCTTCGATCCGATCCGCGAGTACGACCAATACGTCGACGGCAAGCCTCGCTACGACGGCGTACGAGCGTTGCTTGCCTCGCGCGGGGTGAAGCTGCCGGAGGGCGACCCGGATGACGCGCCAGAGGCGGAGACGATCCACGGTCTTGGCAATCGCAAGAACGAGATCGTGCTCGGCCTGATCCGCCGGCAGGGCGTGCAGCCGTATGAGGGCTCTGTCCGCTACGTCAAAGCGGTCCAAGCGGCTGGGTTGCGCCGCGCCGTGGTCTCCTCGAGCACCAACTGCCGCGAGGTTCTCGCCGCCGCCGGCATCGAGGACCTGTTCGAAGAGATCGTCGACGGCGTCCTCGCCGAGCGCGAGCAGCTCCAGGGCAAGCCTGCGCCGGACACATTTCTCGCGGGCGCCGAGGCGCTGGGCGTAAAGCCCGCTTGTGCGGCCGTGTTCGAGGACGCGCTGGCGGGCGTCGAGGCGGGCCGGGCGGGCCGCTTCGGCTTCGTGGTCGGGGTCGACCGAGTTGGACAAGCCGACGCGTTGCGCGCGCACGGCGCCGACGTCGTCGTGGACGATCTGGCCGAGTTGCTGGAGACGCCATGATCCAACACCAAGCCTTCTCTGTTCAGCCCTGGGTCGTGCACGAGACGGAGCTCGACCTTGACAGGCTCGCGCAGACGGAGTCGGTGTTCGCGCTTGCCAACGGTCACATCGGCCTGCGGGGGAACCTCGACGAGGGAGAGCCCTGCGGCTTACCGGGTACCTATCTGGCCGGTGTCTACGAGGTGCGGCCCCTTCCCTACGCCGAGGCCGGCTATGGCGATCCAGAGGCCGGCCAGACCGTCATCAACGTGACCAACGGCAAGATCATTCGCCTGCTGGTGGAGGACGAGCCGTTTGACATCCGCTACGGCGAGCTACGCCACCACGAACGGGTGCTCGATCTTCGCGCCGGAGTGCTGCGCCGCACGGTCGAGTGGGTGTCTCCGACGGGACGTTCCGTGCGGGTGGCCTCCACGCGCTTCGTTTCGTTCACGCAGCGGGCGGTCGCAGCCGTCCTCTACGAGGTCGAGGCACTCGACGGTCAGACATCGGTAGTCGTGCAGTCTGAGCTCGTCGCCAATGAAAAGCTGCCGGTCACCGAGCCCGATCCCCGCGCCGCGTCGGCGCTAGCGTCACCTTTGCAATCCGAGTTCTTTGGTGCGCATGACACCCGCGTGATGCTGGAGCATTCGACCCGCGCGAGCGGTCTGTCTATCGCCGCGGCGATAGACCATGTAATCGACGGGCCAGCGCACACGACGGCGACCTCGGAGAGCTTCGAGGACATCGGTCGCCTGCTCGTGACGGCCGACCTCGCGCCCGAAAAGCCCCTTCGAATCGTCAAGTTCATCAGCTACGGGTGGTCGCGCAAGCGCTCGGCCCCGGCGATCGTCGACCAGGTTTCAGCCGCGCTGGCGGAGGCGCGACACCGCGGCTGGGACGGTCTCCTCGCCGACCAACGAGCCTACCTCGACGACTTCTGGGATCGCGCCGACGTCGAAATCGAGGGTGACGCCGAGCTGCAACTGGCGGTTCGCTTCGGCCTCTTCCACACGCTCCAGGCCGGCGGCAGGGCTGAGCGGCGGGCGATCGCAGCCAAGGGGCTGACCGGACCGGGTTACGACGGCCATGCGTTCTGGGATACGGAGACCTTCGTCCTACCGGTCCTGACGTATACGGCTCCCCACGCCGCGCGCGATGCCCTGCGCTGGCGCCATCTCACGCTCGATCTCGCACGGGAGCGAGCGACCTCGCTAGGGCTGGAGGGCGCCGCATTCCCGTGGCGGACGATCCGGGGACAGGAGTGCTCGGGGTACTGGCCAGCAGGGACAGCGGCGTTCCACGTCAATGCCGACATCGCCGATGCCGTCGTCCGCTATCAGGCGGCCAGCGATCACGATGAGGAGTTCGCGCGCGGCGTGGGCCTGGAGCTGCTCGTCGAGACGGCCCGACTGTGGCGCTCGTTGGGGCACCACAATGCTGCCGGCCGCTTCCGGATCGATGGCGTGACCGGTCCCGACGAGTACAGCGCAATCGCTGACAACAACCTCTACACAAACCTGATGGCCGAGCGAAACCTGCGCGAGGCCTTCGAGGGCACAAAGCGCTATCCCCAGCGCGCCGCTGAGCTCGGAGTCGACGACGAGGAGGCCGCCGCCTGGCGTGACGCCGCCCAGGCGATGATCATCCCTTACGACAAGGAGTTGGGAGTCCACCCTCAAGCGGAGGCGTTCACGGCTCACGACATCTGGGACTTCGACGCGACCGCCCCGGAGCAGTATCCGCTGCTGTTGCACTTCCCCTACTTCGACCTGTATCGCAAGCAGGTCGTCAAGCAGGCCGATCTGGTGCTCGCGCTGCATCTGCGCGGGGACGTCTTTGCTGACGAGGAGAAGGCGCGCGACTTCGCCTACTACGAGCGACTGACGGTTCGCGACTCCTCGTTGTCGGCCTGCACCCAGGCGGTCATTGCCGCGGAGGTTGGCCACCTCGAGTTGGCCTACGACTACCTGAGTGAGGCCGCCCTCATCGATCTCGACGACCTCCAGCACAACACGCGCGACGGCCTGCACATCGCGTCGCTCGCGGGGACATGGATCGGCGCCGTCGCGGGGTTTGGAGGGATGCGAGACCACAACGGGATCCTGAGCTTCGCGCCCCGCCTACCGCAAGCGCTCACCCGGCTCACGTTCCGCCTCTGCTTTCGTGGGCGAAGGCTGCTGGTGGAGGTCGGTCCCGAGCAGGCAGCGTACTCGCTACTTCAGGGCGCCTCCCTGGAGATCGTCCATCACGGCGAGAAGACGACGGTTGACGGAGAACGGCCACAGACCCGCCCCATCCCTCCAGCACCCCCGCGCGAGACCCTTAGACAGCCGCCTGGGCGCGCACCGAAGCGGCGAGGAGCGCCGTCATAAAGGACCACACTTAGCTCTGCGTTTCGGGACCGACAAGCTAAGATTGCGTCTGTTGACCAAGTCGCCTATCGACCAGTTACTCGGAGCCATCGACATGCTCGACGGGGAGGCGGTGATCGCACTGATGGCGCCTAACTGCCAGATGCTGGCGGTAGACGGCCGCCGCGCTGAGGGAACGGCCGCAGTGCGCGAGCTGCTTTCGGACTTTCTTGCGACGATACTTCAGACTACGCACCGAATTAGCGCGCAGTGGCACCAAGACGATGTGTGGATCGCCGAGGTGGAAGCGACCTACGAACTAAAGGATCGGGTGAGAATAAGGCGTCCGCGAGCATTCGTGTTGCGTGATGGACCAGATGGATTCGTCGAGCTGCACGTCTACGGTGCGCATGACCGCCCCTTCGCCGATCATCGAACCGGCGAAGAGGGAATGCGAATCGGTGGACGGTGGATACCACCGCTCTGAGGGAAGCGAGGTCTGCCGTTCTACGGGCGAGCGTGCCACCTTGCCAGGGCCAACCGTCTAGAGGATCGCCCCGCCGGCTATGGCGCCGACGTCTTTGCAATGGAGGACCGCTCGCGCGAACAGGCACCCGCAGCGTTTGCACCGGCGCTTCTCAATCATCCCCGCAGCGTCTTCACACCTCACCTCGGGTCCGCTGTAGCAGAGGTCAGGCGGACATCGAGATGCGAGCCGCCGAGAGTATCCTCCAGGTGCCCGACGGTAAGCAGCCCGAGGGCGCAATCAACTCTCCCCTGATCGAGGCTCGGTTAAGGTCGGGGCGGATGGCTATGCAAAGAGATGACCTATGCGGGTTGCAATTGTTTCCGATGTTCATGGCAACCTGACCGCCTTCGACGCGGTCCTAGCCGACATTCAGCGGCGGGCGCCCGATCTTGTGCTGCACGGCGGTGACCTCGCTCTGATGGGTGCCCAGCCCGCCGAGGTCATCGACCGAGTACGCGAGCTGGGCTGGCCGGGCGTGATGGGCAACACCGATGAGGTCCTCTGGCGACCACAGGAGCAACGACGACAGGAAGAGCTTGCTCCTAAGCTGGCAAATCTTTTGAGCTTGATCTTCCAGGTGTACGCGCCGGCGACCCTTGAGTTGCTCGGCGAGGAGCGAGTCGCCTGGCTGCGGGGGCTTCCCGCCCAGCAGCGACTTGAGGATCTGGTGCTGATGCATGCGGTCCCGGACGATTTGTGGCGGGCGCCCTTGCCCGACGCCGAAGACGACGAGCTGTCGGCTGTCTATGAGCCGCTTGATGCAGCCACCGCGGTCTACGGTCACATCCATCGTCCATACACCCGCGCGCTGGCCCGTGTGACGGTCGCGAACAGCGGCAGCGTGGGCATGCCCTGGGACGGCGATCCGCGCGCTTGCTATCTGCTCATCGAGGACGGTCGGCCCCAGCTGGTGCGCGTCGAATACGACGTGGAGCGAGAGGCCGCCCTGCTGCTGGGCTGCGGCTACCCGGATGCGCCACGACTGGTCGAGATGCGTCGCCGCGGTGTGTTTATCAAGCCCGGCGCGGCGACGCAAAGGTGATCGGCTAAGCCAGTGGTCCTCCGCTGGGGGTGGCCTGCGAGTCGACCAGGTCAAGTGCTGTGTCCGGGCCGGTAGACCTCGTAGAGGGAACGTCACGGCCTCGTTGTCGAAGAGCGGCATGGCCCATCCGCCGTGCTCGAAATCGCCCCTGCGGTCCTCGTCCGCGCGCCGAGGCCCTGCATCACGCCATCGACAGAGACGTTCGTGTGGTCGCCAGTTTCATGGTCGCCGTTCCGAGCAATAGGACGCCGAGCAGATGGGAAAGAGCGCCAGTTCAACCCCTGTGCGATCGGTCAGTTGGACGTGTGTGTGACCTGCCCGAGGGTGTCCGCGAGGGCCTCGATGCGGGGCAAGTGCTGGCGGGTCAGGCTCTCCAGTCGCGCGCTGCCATCGTCGGTGAGCGTCAGGTGCAGCCGACGGTGGTCGACAGTGTCGCGGACGCGCGTGAGCAGCCCGGCGTCCTCTGCTCGCAGGCTCAGCTCGACGGCGCTGTGATGACGTATGTGCAGCTCCTTGGCCGCGTCGCTGATGGTCGGTCCGCGCTGGCTGGGGTGTCCTCGGATCACGAGCAGCAGCTGGTGAAGGGCCGGTGTGAGACCAGCGTGGTGGGCTGCTTGTTCGCTCCAGCGCAGGAAGTCACGCAGCTCTGAGCGGAACGCGAGCAGCCGCTGGTAGTCCTCGGCGCGCAACCTCGGCTCGTCGTGGGGCTCACAGCGCCGGCTCGCGATCGGGGCGTAGCCAGCGCGGCCTTTGGGCGACGCGGCGAGGGTCGAGCGGGCGCTCGCGGTGGCGCTCCTCGATCAGCACTCGCTCGTGTGCCTTGAGCAGGTCGAACTGGTTGATCAGGCCCACTAGCCGCTGGTTGAGGTCGATGACGGGCAGCACCGTGTGACCGCTTGAGACCATTCTGTCGGCGACTTCACGGAGCGTTTCATCCGGATGTGCCACGAGCGGCCGACGGGCAAGCGTGCTCGCTGGGAGCGGGCTGCGTGAGTCGTGGGCAGTGCGAGGAACTGCGCAGCGGGTTCATTTTCAGCTACCTGACGCTTGTGGCGGCCGGGGCGTGCTCGCCAGCGACATCCTCTCGGCCGGTTGGAGCGCATCGTTCGCGTGGGGTCTGCTGGTGTTCTCTGGAGCGGGGCTCTCGGGGTCCGGCTGGGGCGCAGGCGGGCGTCGGGTGCGCGCGCATGTTGCGCAGCGCACGTGGCCACGCTCGTGGCCGGGTCAGCAGCGCGATCAGCAGCGGCAGCGGGTCGAAGTAGCTCTCGCGCAGCACCAGCTTCTCCCCGTCTAGCTGCATGCGGTCGACGGCGCGCACACGAATCGGCTTGCCGCCGATCGTTCCCGTAAGCGTGAACTCGATCAGCGCGACACCATCGTTGACGGCCCAGTGATCGAGCTCGGCACACAGGTCGGGAATCAGCGCGAAGATGCCCTCGAATAGTTCCCGCATGCCCCGCTCTCCGGTGACTGCGTTAAACAATGGCTGGATGTACAGGGTGTGCTCGTCGAAGATCGTCGTCGCGTGTTCGTCCAGGCAACGCTGGCTAGCGCCGTTGGACCATCCCTCGCGCCAGCGAGCGACATAGCGCTCCTCCGGGCTCCCAGTCGACGAGGGGACGCCGTTCGTAGCGGCCGATGTGGCCTCGTGCGTGGCGCGCGGTGTCATTTGTCGGCTCATCTTGTTCGCTCCAGTATCCGTGTCGGTTTCGACGGTTGGCTCATCGTGTTCCCTCCAATTCCGGGGTCGTGATCTGGGCCGCCTCGCCGAGCACGCTAAGCAGCGCCCTCAGGCACATCTCACTCACCTCCTCGCGCGTGAGGGTCTGGTTGGGGTCGGCAAGCCATTCGACGCAGACCGCGCGCACGAACGCAAGCCAGCCCGAAAGCGCAATAGAAGCGCACACCCGCTCACGACCCTGCAGCCCGCCGGCGTCGAGCATCCGCCGGCGCAGCTCTGCCAGCTCCTCGGAGATGATGCCCTCGATCGCGGGATCGCCCGCCAGCGCGCCGCGGTTGGCGACGAGCACCGTCCGCGCGTTTTCGACGAAGAAGTCGAAGTGAGCCTCCAGCCCCGCCAGGACCTGCTCGGCGAGCGTCAGGCCGGGCACGAGCTCGCTGGCCGCCAGCAATCGTTCGCTCGCGCGGCTATAGACAGCGGCGAACAGATCGCGCTTGGTCGGGAAGTATCGGTATACGAGCGCCCGCGAGATACCTGCGATCGCGGCGACATCCGCGATGTGCACCTGCTCGTAGGGCCGAGCGGCGAACTGCTCTGCGCCGACGTCGAGGATCTGATCGCGCCGCGCCGCCGGCGCCAGCCTGCGTCCCACGCTCGAGGATGCCATCCCCCACACTCTACTTGACACCTGTCTAACAAGCAAATAGGGTCCCGCGCGCAGATGCCGAACAGCCTCGCCGGATACGACTACGACTACGACGACTCCTTCACAGCCCCGCGCGCCGCGGCCGATGATCGCACCCCCGAGCAGTTGGCGCGCGCGGTCTTCGAGGACGCACCACGGCCCGTGCGCTGGTTCCTCGTGAGCGGCTTCCGCTACGGACTGGGCCTCAAATTCGGCCCCCGGCCCTCGCCCGAGCACGTCCTCGGCTGGGCGATCATCGACAGGTCACCCGACTCCGTCACGATCGAGTCGCGCTTGTGGTTCCTCACCTCCCGCCTCGTCTTTCGAACCGAGCCCTCTCGCGTGATGTATTCCACATACGTGCGCTACGACCGACGGATCGCTGCGATCATCTGGCCACCCGTATCGATGCTCCACCGCCAGATCGTGCCCCGCATGCTGCGGCACGCGGCCAGACGAGCGCAAGGACCACATCCCATAGCCTGACCCGGCGTCGCAGCCAAGGTTAACGATCTTGCGTCCACCGCTACCGATGAGCCCTACAGCGGGGGAACGACTGATCCTATTTGCGACCTCGGACTCTGGAGCAAATCATCCCTTCCCGGCCTGGATAGTGGGCGGAGCGCGGGAGGCTGTCGAAGAGGAGACCTCCCCGACCCCGGCCTCGTATGCCAGAGCAGTCCGTGGCGCCCTACGAGCGGCAGCCGCCGCACGCCGACCTTCGGGTTCAGGTCGTGGTGTGCGACTTCGTTCGACGTTTGCTCAGCTTCTTTGTTTAGGGTCTCGTCTGAGCGCCCCTGGAGGTGTTTCGTGCTGGCCGCCGTATGGTCGCGTTGATCTGCTTCGCGTCGAGGTATGTGGAGGGGAAAGCGACTTCGACAGCCAGCCCGCCGTCTGGGCGCGGTTGGGCGGTCAGCGTGGCGCGATGGGCGGCGGCGATGGCGTTTACGATCGCTAGGCCGAGCCCGTTCCCGCTGGTGTGGCTGGTGCGGGTTCCGTGAAGGCGCTGGAACGGTTGCAACAGGCGCGGCACCTCCTCGGGGGGGATTGTCGGGCCGCTGTTGGTGATCGTCAGGAGGGCGTGCTGGTGACGGGTGCTGGTCGTGATCTCGACGTGTCCGTGGGGGACGTTGTGGCGGATCGCGTTATCGAGGAGGTTGGCGATCAGGCGCTCCACCAGCCGCGGATCGCCAGTCGTTGGTGCTGAGGCGAGCGTTGCGCGGACGTCGAGGTCGCGGCCTGCCGCATGTGACTCGCGCGCCAGTAGGGCCTTGGAGGCGATGGCTGCGAGGTCGAGGTGCTCGCGGCGTTGCAGGCCGGCTTGGCCGCGGGTGAGGCTGAGCAGCGCGTCGATCATCTGCTCCAGCTGTTGCTCGGAGGCGAGCACTCGCTCGTGGGCGGCGCGCAACGAGGCGAGGTTCGCGTCCGGGTCGGCAAGCGCGACCTGGATCAGCGCTCGTTGGCGTGTCAGCGGCGCGCGCAGCTCGTGCGAGGCGTTGGCGACGAACTGGCGCTGCGCGTCGAACGCGGCGTCGAGCCGCCCAAACAGGTCATCGAGGGTGTCTCCGAGTTCCTTGAGCTCGTCCTGCGGACCGTCGAGGGCCAGACGCTCGTGCAGGCTTGTAGACGAGATCCTTCGGGCCGTGCGGGTAATGGTCCGGATCGGTCGCAGCATCCTGCCGGCAACGAGCCAGCCGGCCAGGAGGGCGAGTACAGCCACGATCGCCAGCGCGATCCCCGAGTTGACCAGAAGCTGGTGCGAGTCGGCAGCGCGCTGTGCGGCTTGGACGGGCCCTATCTGTGCCAGCTGGTGCACTGCGCCTGTCAGCTGACGCTGGTCCTGCACCAGCTGATGCTGGGCCTGTGTTATCTGATGCTGTACCCGTCCCAGCAGAGTTGGCACACCCAGTATCAGCCGAGGCCGAGCCTGTGTCAGCTCGTACTGAGCCTGTCCTAGCTCCAGCTGAGCCTGTGTCAGCTGACGCGGATGCTCGATAACGACGGATTGGCCCTGAGGCAGAGCCTTTCCAGGCGGAGCCGGAAGCTGAAGATGCTGGATGGCGGCAGTGTGAGGAATCGTCGGTAGGTGGGGCGCTCTGTATTCAGTCGCCCGCTCAAAAAGGACGTAGGTGGTGGCGACCAACGCGACGCCGGAGAGCAGGAAGAGGCCGCCGTAGAGAGCCGTGAGCCGCAGTCGGGCCGTACGGCGGGGCAGTCGCAGCCAAGACGGTGGCGCGAGCCGGGGGTGCGCGACGCCCATCACTGACCTCCGATGCGGTAGCCGGCCTTCGTCACGGTCTCGATTACGGGGGGGTCACCGAGCTTGGCGCGCAGCCGGCTCATAGTGATCCTCACGGCGCCCGTGAACGGATCGGCGTTCTCGTCCCACACGCGCGTGAGCAACTCCTCGGCCGAGACGACCCGGCCCCGGGCGGCGAGCAGTAGCTCCAGCACCCCGAACTCCTTCGGTGTCAGCTCGAGATCATGGCCAGAGCGCCGCGCGCAGCGCTTGGCCGTATCGAGCACGACGTCGCCGTGCTCCAGCACCGGCGGGATGCTCGGCTGCGCCCGGCGGGCCAGGGCGCCGATACGCGCCACCAACACCAGGAAATCGAACGGCTTTCCCAGGTAATCGTCAGCGCCGAGCCCAAGCCCATCGACCAAATCATCGCTCGCCGCCGCGCCCGTCAGCATCAGCACCCGGCTGCGCCCGCCGGCGGCGACCAGCTTTGCGCACACCTCATCGCCGTGGAGCGCGGGAAGGTCGCGGTCGAGCACGATCACGTCGTAATCGTTGACCATCGCTCGTGCCAATCCAGCCCGGCCGTCAAACGCGACATCGACCGCCATCCGCGCGTGGCGCAGGCCGGCGGCAACCGTTCCGGCCAGCTCCTCGTCGTCCTCGATCAAAAGCACCCGCATCCATAGCTCCTTGTCGTGAAGGTAGCGCCGCAGTGTTTCAACGTTGTTTCGCCCGCGCCGTCAAACAAAACCGCTGCCAGCCCAGAGAGCGAAACACCGCCGAAACAACCCACCGCGTAGAACCGGTCCAGGTCGGGACGCAAACCCCCGGAAGCAGACCCGCAGGAGACCACATGCAGCACAGCATCCATACCAAGAGCCTGACCCCGTCGCGGGCGCGCCTGCTCACCGCCGCAGCACTCCTGAGCGGGATGCTGATGGCAGGATGCGGGGGAAGCTCTTCCAGCCCGACCGTGGCACGGCTGGGCAACACGACCACCGCGGGATCGACTGCCGCCGGGGGCGGTGCGGCCAGTCCAGGCCCGTCCTCGCCAAGTGCCCTCGACTCAGATGCACTCGCCTACGCCAAGTGCATGCGCGCAAGCGGAGTGCCCAGCTTTCCAGACCCGCAGGCCGGAGGGGGCTTCCTCTTCCACGCGAGCGCTGGAATGAATCCCTCATCGCCCGTGTTCAAGGCGGCGCAGGCGAAGTGTCGGCATTTCATGCCCCCCGGCCCCGGCTCGGGGCCCCCGCCCTCCCCACAGACGCTGGCGTATTTTCTGAAGGTCGCGCAGTGCATGCGTAAGCACGGCGTCTACGACTTCCCCGACCCTCGGACCTCGGTCCCGTCCAACCCGTTCGGCTCCGGTACCGGCGTGATCAGCGATATCGAAGAAGTGATCCTCATATTCCCGAGCACGATCGACCAGCAGTCACCGATGTTCACACAGGCGGCAGCCGCATGCGCGTTCCCGCTGCACAACCATTGATGGAAACATAGGGTCAACACGGGCAACCCAAACCGCAGCTCCCCCGCTCCCAGCCGGAGTCGTTCGCCTTCGCGGTGGCGGAGGAGTGAAACAAGGACGAAACAGTTCGTCGCGTAGAACCGACCGGACGAGGAGGCAAATCCCGACGCAGACCCGAAGGAGACCAGATGCCGTACAGCATCAAGATAAAGGGGCTCACCCCGCCGCGAGCCCTGCTGCTCACCGCCGCAGCACTCCTGAGCGGAGCGCTGGTGGCAGGATGCGGAGGAAGCTCAACAAGTCCGGCAGGCGACACGAGCACCTCGGCGTCCGCGGCGAACGCCGTCGAATCGGGGGTCGCATTCTCTCGGTGCATCCGCTCGCACGGGGTGCCGAACTTCCCCGACCCGAAGGTCAGTGGCCACACAGTCCGGATGGGCTCGCCGAGCACCGTGCGGTCGCCCGCGTTCCAGTCTGCCGCGCACTCATGCCAGCGCCTGCTGCCGAAGGGCCCTCCGGGCCCCGAAGCCTCGTCCCCGCAGGCACAGGCGCGGATGCTCAACGTGTCCGCATGTATGCGCAAGCATGGGATCTCGGGGTTCCCCGATCCGACCACCTCGCCTCCATCGAACTCGGCCGGCTACAGCGGGATCATGGGCAACGGCGGGTACTTCCTGGCGATCCCGAAGTCGATCGACACGAACTCACCGGCGTTCGAGCAAGCGGCGGCCGTGTGCAACTTCGGGCCGGGGCGGTAAGTCGCCGAAACCACAGTGATGCGCGTTCCGCTTGCTGCGGTCACTGTGCCCGCTCACGCTCGCAGCGTGCGCCGGTGAAGACCGATAGCAAGAGGCTCACCCCCATCGCGAGCGCGGCCGCTCACCGCCGCAGCTGTCCGAGCGGGGTGCTGGCGGTCGCCGACTGCGGGGGCTCATCGATCCCTACCGTGGCCCACCTCTCCTCCGGAAAGGGCGCATCGTCGGCGAGCCCCGAGGGCGGTAGTCGGCATCTGAAAGCGCGACGAGCCACCAACAGAAGGAAGTCGACTACGCGAAGTGCCTACGCTCGCACGGCGCCGGTGACGTCCCCGAACCGCGCGACGGTTTCGTTCGCCCCAGTTCAAGGCCGCTGAGAAAGCCTGCCAGAAGCACTTCGGGCCGTCTGGCTCGAAGTGCGCCGCGCCAGCGCCGCCAGGCGGACCCTGAAGGACTTGGGGAGCGAAACAACGACGAAACAACCCACCGCGTAGAACTGATCTGCGACGAGGACGATGCTGGCGAGCGCCAGGGCGACGCTGGCCTCCGACACGCAGGCGCTCTCGGGTCATGAGGCGACGCTGGCGGCGGCGCGCGCCAAGGAGGAGGTTGACTGCGCGGGTGAGGGCGCCGCGGAAGCCGCCTCCGCCAATTCTTCGCCTGCCAGCACCGAAAACAGCTCGCCGAGTGGTGGCGGGAGCTCGTGCGCGAGCGACGTGCAGGCCGTTTCTTCTGCCCAGCAGAGCGCCAGCAGCACCGCCGCCAAGGTCACCGCCGACCGCTCCCAGGTCTCCTCGGCAGAGAAACAGCTTGCGAGCGCCCAGTCCAGTTTGTCCATGGCGCGCTCCTCGGCCGCGCTCTACGGTTAGGGCTCGACGTTCACGAACCTACCGTCGGTCGGTCAGATCGTCATCCGCGGGGAGAGCCTGTATCAGATCAGCGGCCAGCCGGTGCTGCTGCTGTATAGCTCGGTGTTCCCGACGCGGGCGTTTATCGAGGGGATGCCCGCGGGGTCCGATGTCGCCGAGCTGAACGCGACCTCGACGCGCTCGGCGCCGCCGGTATTGCTACCGGGGCGCTCGCGACCGCGATCTACGCCCACCGCCAAGGGCTGGGCGATCGTCATCCCCCCGCTCGCCTGGGCGGGCGGGTTCGGCGCGGCGCTCCTGATCGGCGCGGTCGCCGGGCTGGTGCCGGCGCTGTGCGCCGCGCGGCTCTCACCCACTGTAGGTGTCTGGAACCAGTGCCTCGAACTCCCGATGACGTTCGATGAATGCTTTGACGAACGGACAGAACGGCAGTACAGCGAGCCCTCGTGCGCGAGCGTCCTCCAGAGCAAACCGGATCAGCCGATCACCGAGTCCGCGACCCTGAAGGCGCTCGTCGAGCTCGGTGTGCACGAACACGATCAGGCCGGGGCGTGCGCGATAGGTGGTGAAGCCAACCACCTCGCCGTCAATCGACAGCTCGTAGCGATCACAGTCAGGTGCGTCAGCCACCTCGATGCGCTCTGCCACAGCCATGCCCGGAACATTAGAACGCGAACGACCGGGATCGCCCAAAACCGGCAGAGGGGACACCGGGACAACTACGAGATGCGGTATGCGAGCTGGGTGCGTGACTTCACGTCGAGCTTCCGGAATGCCTTGCGTAGGTGGTACTCAACGGTGCTCTGAGTGATGAAGAGCTGAGCCGCTTCCCAGGCGGCATCGCAGTTCGCGACGGCCCGGTCGATGGACCCGGATCTGCTGCGGAAGAACATCGCCTCGACCGTCAAGACGGGCCAGGGCGTTCGGGCTGCCGATCGTCCACTCGACCGTCAACGTCGCATCAGGCCAGCAGCAGCCGACCGTTCCCGAGCTGGACGCCCTGCTCGGGGACAGCCCGCCGATCGACCGCACGAGCGTCAACTCGTGGGAGGACGTCGACTTCGTGGCGGCCGTGCATGCCACCGGCCGACGCAAACTCATCTTCTGTGCGCGCTAGACAGAGGTCTGCATGGCGTTCGCGGCATTCGACTCACTGAGGGAGGACTACGAGGTCTATCCCGTTGTCGATGCGATCGGCGGCACATCGGTGGACCGGCTGGGTCTCGCTCGCGTGCGAGCTGCAGCGCGACTGGAACCGCCAAGAGACGGTGTCGCAGATCGTCGAGATCGTGTTGACGAGAGGCTGCTCAAGGAATGACCCTGGAGGCCGAGACAGACGCGGCGGCGGGCGTTCTGCGAGCCAAAAAACGCGCGCAGCGCGGACGGAAGCACGAGCTCGTTAGCAGCAGGGCTTGCTAAACGGACTGGAAGTCCCTTTCGTTCGACGGATGTGCTAGGTTCCCTGAAAAGCGGACTGCTAGTCCGTTTACCAGAGGCCGGGATGAGCGGCGTGTTGCTCACCGGCGCACACCGAACAGAAGGGATCTCCTGTGTCTGACCTGAAGATCGCGATTATCCTGGGCAGTACTCGCCCCGGGCGAAACGGCAAGGCAGTGGCCGACTGGGTGCTCGAGAAGGCGCAGGCACGAACGGCCGCGCGATATGAGCTCGTCGACCTCGTGGACTACCCACTTCCCCACATGGATGAGCCGATCCCGCCGTCAGTGGGGCAGTACGTGGGTGAGCACACCAAGGCGTGGGCGCAGAAGATCGGCTCCTACGACGGCTTCATCTTCGTCACGCCCGAGTACAACCACTCGACCTCGAGCGTGCTCAAGAACGCGATCGACTACCTCTACGCCGAGTGGAACAACAAGGCAGCCGCGTTCGTCAGCTACGGATCGCTCGGGGGAGCCCGCGCCATCGAGCACCTTCGCGCCATCTGCAGCGAGCTCCAGATCGCGCACGTCCGCCAGCAGCTGAGCTTCTCGCTATTCACCGACTTCGAGAACTTCTCAAACTTCGCGCCCGGACCCCAGCACGACGGAGCGGCAGTCACGCTGTTCGACCAGCTCCAAGCGTGGACCGCAGCGATGAAGACCCTTCGCCATTGACGAACGATCCAACAGTTTACTGGCGGCCCACTGTCCTTGATGGTGTAGGGATCCCGCCTAGAGGCGGGATCTGCTGCATGCCAGACCATAGGATCAGCACCGGGAACCCGTATGAGCGTCGACGATAGGTGTAACGTAACTGCCCCGCAGAAGCTGCCGATGGCAGGTGGGTCCCGCGAACGTGCAGATGCGGCGGCCAACCGTGTGCGGATCCTCGAAGCAGCCCGTCGAGTTCTAGCCGAGCGAGGTGCCCAGGGGACATCGATCGACGCCGTCGCCAGCGAGGCGGGGGTCGGCAAGGGAACCGTCTTCCGTCGCTTCGGTGACCGCTCTGGGCTATTCCAGGCGCTCTCCGACGAGCATCTCAAATCCTTCCAGGACGCCTTCATAGCCGGTCCCCCACCGTTGGGACCTGGAGCACCACCCAGTGAGCGTCTCGGGGCCTTCCTCGACGGGCTACTTGATCTCTACGACCGACATCTCGAGCTGACGCTCGCACTCGAGAAGGACCGCTGGAAAGCACCTATCGAGGGCTACCTGGCGCTCTCGATGCACCTCGAGAGCCTTCTAGAACAGATCTCCCCGAGACTCGACGCACCGATCACCGCACAACTGTTGCTGAATGCACTGAACGTGAACCTCATCAGCTATCTGCGCCGCGAGCAGGGCGTACGCCTCGACGCGATCAAGCGTGCGGTTCGGCCGCTGATCGCGGGACTCATAGTGCCGAGCGGCAAAGACAGAGCTGGCGCGTAGGCATGTGCGATACGACGTGCCATGGGAGGCCCACGGCGCACAGCAAAGGAATCGGTGGACGAGCTCGAAGAGGCGCCCACGAGCATCCGCGGCTTCTGGTCTGGCGAGCGTTTGGGGCCGGGCGAGGTCTTGCGCGCAGCCACTGGATCGAGACCCGCCCTCGCCGAGCAGCTAGACAGGGGGACACTCGACCTTGCCGTGAAGATAGTGCCAGTCGCATGGTGGGAGGCACGTCTCGGCACGACCTCGCACGTAGGCGATGACGTCCCGAAGCGAAGGTCACGGGCAGCTCAATCCCGCACGGGATCCCGTGTAAGCGCGATCCGATCGGCGGGACGCCGGGTCTGACCAGCGAATCGCGATGCGTTGCAACGATCAACTGGTCAATGCCGGTATGTCGCGCGTCGGGCAGTTCGAGGCGACGCGACTTGCCGGCTACCGGGTGTTCGACTCATGCATCGCGACTTTGGGAAGCAGTATGTTTAGCGGTGCGATGACGTCATCGACACGGGTCGCCGACAATGTCCTGCTCGCGTAGGCCCAGTCAGCCGACTCCCGACTCGCCGGGATCCACCGATGGCGGAGCTCCGGACCCGTGCCTGCGCAGCCAAGAGATCACGCAGCATGTGATGCGCCGCGGCAGGCGGCAGGTGAGACTGGCGAGGGACCGATGGACCGAATCGTAGCCTTTAGCCAATGCGGCCGCTTGTAGCCATGCGAGTCACCACCGAATCCGACGAGAAGGGACACTCCCGATGCCCGACGTGACGGCCGGCCGGAGCGAGAACGAACTCCCGGCCCTTGGAATCTGCTTTGAGGAGTACGCATATCCCCATCCGGTGAGATTCGTGCCCGTGCAGAACGATCTGCAGACGCTGGCCATGGCGTATATGGATGTGCCGCCGGAATCGGAGTCGAATGGTAAGACGGTCGTCTTGATGCACGGCAAGGCCTTCGGCGGCTACTACTTCGAGCACGTCATCGAGGCGCTGACCGCAGCCGGGTACCGGGTGGTCGTGCCGGACCAGATCGGCTGGGGTAAGTCGTCGAAGCCGGATATCCACTACAGCTTCCATCTCCTGGCCGCCAACACCGCAGCCCTGCTCGATCACCTCGGCGTCGGGAAGGTCGCCGTCCTTGGCCACTCGACCGGCGGCATGACGGCGGCCCGCTTCACGCTGATGAACCCTGACCGCGTCACGCACCTCGTGCTGGAGGATTCGCTCGGCTTGGCCGATTACCGCATTGGGATCCCGCCCCAATCCGAGGAGACGCTCTACGAGCACGAGGTGCACTGGACGGACCCGGCGGTCATCCGGGCGTACGTCGCCGGATATTTCGTGCACCCCGACCCTGCCGTCTACGAGCCACTCGCTGAGGTCCTCATCCGGGTCACCCTCAGCACGGAGTATCCGAGGTGGGCGCGCGCCGCCGCGCTTACCTTCCAGATGATCTACCAGCAGCCCGTCCGCTACGAGTACAACCAGATCGCGCCCTCCACCCTGCTGATCGTCGGAGCCGAGGATCACGTCGTCCCGCTCGGCAACTACGCGCAACCGGACGACCTTGCCAGACTCGGCGACTTCATCGGGCTCTCCGAGGCGGCCGCACGCGACATCCCCAACGCCAGACGCGTGGTTATCCCGGAATGCGGACACATCCCGCACATCGAGCATCCAGATCAGTTTCTCGACGCGTTCCTGCCGTTCCTGGCGAGTTGACCCGATGCTCGCAATCCCATCACTTCTCAACGGTGACATCGAGTTCCGGAGGCGGAAATGACCAGTCCACAGACACCAGACCAAGCGGCCATCAACCAAAGCGAGCCGGCATGGCAGCACATCCGCCTCTGACCGACCCGCGCACGAAAGGACGGAGATCGATGTTCACATACCCCGAGGCGCCCACAAGCAGCGAAGGCTCTGCGGAGATCGGTCCGCCTCCGTATTATCACCGGTCGGACTGCAACATCTGTCGGCAGCAAGACGGCCTGAAAACGGGGTCAGAGCTCCTGGACACCCCCCGCCCAGGTGGCTACATCGTCGAAGGTGAGCACTTCCTCGTCGAGCACGCCCCACTGCAGTCCTCCAGCGCAGGAACGGTCATCGTCGAGGCTAGGCGGCATCTGTTGGATTTCGGTGAAATGACGCCAACCGAAAGTGCCGAGCTCGGTTCCCTTCTCCATCGGCTCGTTCCGGCGGTCAAGGCTGCCACGGGAGTCGAGCGCGTCTACTTCCTGGCGTTGATGGAGCGAGTGGCCCATTTCCATCTCTGGCTCGTACCGAAGAAGAGCGAGGGAGAACTTCGAGGAGTGGACTACCTGGCACAGCAGCCCCCTCGTACGGCCTCACACAGCGCGGCAGAAGCGATGTCGCGGAAGATCCGAGCTGAGTTCGAGCCGTCTTGAGGACGGCCATGGGATAAGAAATCCGCGTCCGCGCCAGCCTGTTCCGACCAGAGACCGTGTTCCGTATGGGATTTGACCAGTACCACGAGCCGCCGCACGAGCTCCCAGCGGAGACACGGACGTTCGCGCGGATGTGCGCCTCGCTGACCGGGGAGGCCGAAGCGATCGGCTGGTATCAGCAGCGCCTTGCGATCGAGTTCGATGCCGCCGTGGCATTTACAGCATGAGCGTCCTACTGGTGGCACAGGTGCATGGACGGACCGCGCTCGAGCCCGAGCTACACGCGCTGCTACGCGAACTCGCCGACGCGAGCCGCGCCGAGCCTCAGTGCGTCGGCTTTCGCGTGCTCGCTGCCGAGGAGTCCGGTGAGTTCGTGCTGCTTGGCTCGTGGAACACCGAGACGGCGATGCACGAGCACTACGACACGAGCCATTACCGTCGCTATCGTAACCAGGTCCAGCCGCTGCTGGCACGTCCAAGCGACGTGGTCGTCCATCACATCAGCGTGACCGTGCACGCTGTCGACCCGAATCCGCCGGACCCTGGGCTGCTCGGGTAAGGCTTTTCCAGGCCGGGGATGCGTCTTACGTCGACCAGCCGCAACTAAGCGGCTTCGCGACCAGCGCGCGTGACTGGGTCGCGTCCCGCTAGCCGGGGGAATTGAGGTTGCGGGCGTAGCCTCCGCTTTGTCCTGACAAGACCAAGCGATGGAGGTACGCCCGCATGGAGAAGGTAGCCCCGAGCGAGAGGGTCCGCTTTGAACTGGATGAGGTGC
>DASZIQ010000046.1:0-1705 GCA_035948945.1 Solirubrobacteraceae bacterium | reverse complement strand
GGCGCGTGTAGCTGTCGCGGCTGCTGAGGAGCAGCGGGGTGACGCGGAGGTCGCCCGCCGGCGGCAGCATCGTGAGGGGACGGATGCCGGGGTAGAAGGTGAGCGAGACCGAACGCGTAACCGGGTGCGGGTCGTAGCCCGTGACCGCCACGATCTCGGGGTTGGTCGAGTAGTGGCTCAAGGGATCGATGACGACCTCCTGCTCCGGGCGGACGCCGAGCTCGGCGACGAGCCGGGCGAGCCCGGGTTCGAGCACGAAACCCAGGTCCAGCAGGAGGAGGGCCGACCCGCCGCGCCGCAGATAGGCGCGCAACGCCGCGCTCTCAGCCGGCAGGAACGTGGTCCGCGGATTGGCCGCGACGAGGAGGGCGCACCCGGTCGGCACGTCGCCCTCGGTGGCGAGGACGAGTTTCCGCGCCTCATACCCCTGCGCTTCGAGCGCGCGGCGCAGTCGCCCCACGCCGTGGCCCGGCATCTCCACCACCTGCGAGCTGGCGTCGTCGTGGCTATGGCCGGCGCCGCTTTCCAGGTGCGTGTGGTACTCGAAGTTGTCCATCGGCAGCTCGCCATGGCCCTCGAGGAAGCAGGCCGTAATCGCGCGCCCGCGCAATGCGCGCTGGATACCGATGGCGATCTCTGTCTCGTCCGTGCCTTGCACCAGCACCCGGCGTCCCTCCGCCTCGACGACCGCGGCGTTGTAGAGCTGGATCCCCTGCTCGCGCGCGAGTCTCGGGTCCCGGTCGGGATCGACCGCGACGACTTTGAGCAGCGGGTTGCGCCGGGCCATGATCGCGAGGAGGTCGCGCGCGCGCCGCCCAGCGGGGTCCTGCGAGCGATAAAAGTAGGTGACGGTTACCTCGCGGGAGACCTCGTCGATCGCCCGCATGGCCGCCTCCGAGGGAGTATAGACCTTCTCGCGCGTCAGGTCGAAATGCACGTCATGCAGATGCAGCGCGACGCTGGCCAGCACCGCGGCGCCGACCGCGGCCAGGATGACTCCAGCCGAATAGGCCCGCCCCCGCCAGCCCGCGAGCTCGGTCTGCAACGGCAGCCTCAGCCCGGCCGCGAACAGCACTAGGACGGCGCCGAGCCAGCCGCCAGCCCAGAGCAACGCGTTCCAGTCGAGCTCAGGGTGCTCCATGGCGTCAGCGCCGGGCTAGCCCGCGCACGGCGAGGAACAGCCCGAGCAGGGTCACGGCGAGGAAGAAGCCGAAATCCGAGGCGTACATGGCGCCGACGGCGAAGGGCTGGAAGCGCGCCAGCAGCGACAGCCCGAGCACCCAATCGTCGATCGGCGACGGCAGCAACGCGGCCCAGGCGTCAATCGCCCACAGCATCCCGAACACGCCGAGCGAGACGACCGCGGCCACGATCTGGTTGGCGGTGAGCGCGGAAACGGCGAGACCGATCGAGACCAGGGCGCCGGCGAGCAGGGCGAGGCCGAGGTAGCCGCTGTAGATCGGCCCCCAATCAGGGGTGCTGAACCGCGCCAGTATCCCCGCATAGAGCAAAGTGAGCGCGACCATCGCGAGCAGCATGCCCATTGAGGCTGCGAACTTGGCGAGCACGATGTCGCCCTCGCGCACCGGCGCCGTCAGCAGCAGCTCGAGGGTGCCGCCCCGGCGTTCCTCGGCGAACTGCCGCATGGTGACAAGCGGCACGAACAGGACGAGCTGTACGGCCGCCTGAAAGAAGACGTTCACCA
>DASZIQ010000045.1:0-28448 GCA_035948945.1 Solirubrobacteraceae bacterium | reverse complement strand
GACGGCCACATGTGGCCGTCCCGCCGCCGCACATGTGCGGCGGCGCACGGCGGCGCACGCGCCGCCGTGAACTACATCGGCGACTGATAGCTTGTTGCGCGTGCTCATCTCCACGATGAACGACCTCCCCGGCTATGAGATCGAGGAGGTGCTGGGCGAGGTGTTCGGGCTGACGGTGCGCTCGCGCAACCTCGGCTCGCAGATCGGCGCGAGTCTGAAGTCGCTGGTGGGGGGCGAGCTGAAGGGCATGACGAAGATGCTCGCCGCCGGCCGCGAGCACGCCACCGAACGGCTGGTGGAAGAGGCGGAGTCCAAGAGCGCCAACGCGATCCTCGCGTTCCGCTTCGACACCTCCGAGCTCGGCTCCATCTGGACGGAGATCTGCGCCTACGGCACCGCCGTGCGCGCCCGCAAGCTCTGAGTCCCAACCGCAAGGAGCAGCACATGGATATGAAGCTCGAGCTGATCGCCCTCCCCGTCTCCGACGTGGACCGCGCGAAGGCGTTCTACGTGGAGCAGTTCGGGTTCGCTGCCGAACACGACCACGACATGGGGGACATCCGCTTCGTGCAACTCACCCCTCCCGGCTCCGCGTGCTCAATCGCGATCGGCAAGGGGATCGTCGACACCGAGCCCGGCTCGGTCGCCGGCCTCGGGCTGGTGATCGCCAGCGCCGACGAAGCCCGCGCGGAGCTGCTCGCCAGAGGCGCGCAGGTGAGCGAGGTCCAGGAGTTCCCCTGGGGGCGGTTCGTGTTCCTCAGCGACCCCGACGGCAACCGCTGGTCGCTGCAGGAGCTGCCGCAGCGGGGGTAGCCCGGTGATCTGGCGGCAAGCGTCCCTGGAGCGACCATCGTGACACCACCGAACCTCTGCGGCAGAGCCACATTCGGCTCCGCAAAGCGAAAGCGGCGGACAAGGTTCGAACTCGCGACCTCAAGCTTGGGAAGCCTGGGGCGGATGGGGCTTTCGCCCCTGCAAATCCGCATGTTCTTGGAAAATCCACCGGCCCGTGGCCACACCGGGGCCGTAGATCTCTCGTGTTTTGGGCGCCGCTGAGCGCCTGGATCGAGCGTGATGGCATGGGGATGATCAAGATTACGACGATCACAGGACGAGAGCCGGGGGCTGCCCGATTACTCCCGTCAAGCCGAGTGTTATGACGAGACGCGCTCCGCGAGCCCGTCGGTTCTGCGAGGGCACTCCACCCGTATCCAGCACCGTCAAGCGACGGTGCGGCCGGGTTACTCACCCCGGCGGCGAGCGCCGGGAGCCTCGATACGATCGTCCGAGACGATACGACTGACACGAGGTGATGGCGACGAGCAGACGACGAAACGGCGCAAGTATCGGTATGGACGACCCACGAGTCGTGCGTGCGGCCTTTACGCTGCGTGAGGCAGCCGCCTACCTTGGGCTGCCCAACTCTACCCTGTATAGCTGGGCGCGGCCCAGTGGTGGGGCGGTGCCAGTTATCACCTGCTTTCCGGCTCACGGCAGGGAGGCGACCGTGCCGTTCATCGGCTTCGCGGAGGCGTACGTCCTCTCCGCGTTCCGTCGTGCGGGGGTGCCTATGCAGCGCATCCGCCCGGCGGTCGAGGTGCTGTCCTCCGGGATCGGGGTCGATCACGCACTGGCTTCCCGGCGGCTCTATACCGACGGCGCAGAGGTGCTCTACGACTACGCCAGCAGCGAACACGACGAGGAGCTGCGTGGACTGACGGTCGTCAGAACTGGCCAGCGGCAATTCGCGGAGGTCGTGCGCAACTACCTCAAGCGCATCACCTACGGCGATGATGGCTGGGCGACACAGGTGCACCTGCCGGCATACCAGCAGGCCGAGGTGATAGTCGATCCACGCCGGGCGTTTGGGATGCCGCTGGTCGTTCACGGCGGCGCCCGGGTCGAGGATCTCGTTGATCGTTTCGTTGCCGGCGACACACTCGCGGACATCGCCGAGGACTTTGGGGTGCCAGAGCCGGAGGTCGAGGACGTGGTACGTGTCGCCACCCGAGCAAAAGCCTGACGACTCCCCCGCAGCCACGTCAGAGAACCCGGCGGAGACGGCCGGGGCGCCGGAGTTCTTCATCGACCGCAGCTTGGGACGTAGACATCTCGCCCAGGCACTCGCCGATCTTGGCATCACGGTCCATACGATGGCGTCGGTCTACGGCGAGCAGGCCGCGCAAGGACTTGAGGACGAGCGGTGGCTGGCCGACGTGGGCCATCACGACTGGATCGTCCTGATGAAGGACGACGCGATCCGCCGCCGCCCCTCCGAGCGCGACGTCTTGGCGACCGCGAAGGTGCGAGCGTTCTGCCTGACCAACGCCCAACTCCGAGCCTCCGAGCAGTCAGCTCGGTTCGTTGGCAACATCGAGCGCATCAAACGCCAGGCCGAGAAGCCCGGCCCCTACATCTACGGCGTCTATGACGGCTACATCAAGCGATTGTGGCCTTTAGATCCGTCGCTGTGAGCTTCGTGATCGTAGAGCCCACAATCGCTCCGTCGCGCAGCCGGCGCAGTTCTGGCAACACCTCACGATCAGGAGGACGGTCCGCAACCTCCTTCGAACGGGTGCGAACGCCGGCCGTCAAGCGCCGCGTAGTGCTGTCATGCTCTGGATAGCGTGGGCCTGCTGCCCGATTACTCCCGCCAAGCCGAGCGCTATGACGAGACGCGCTCCGCGAGCCCGTCGGTTCTGCGGGGGCTGCGTGAGGCCCTCAACGGCGCGCCCGGCCGACGACTCGCCGACATCGGTGGCGGGACCGGCAACTACGCCCTCGCTCTCAGACGGGAAGGATGGGAGCCTGTTGTGGTGGACCGCTCGCCCGCAATGCTGGCGTGGGCAACCGCCAAGGGGCTCGAAACCGTAGAGGCAGACGCACAGCAACTGCCGTTCGAGGACGAGACGTTCGACGCCGCCACGATGATCTCGATGCTGCACCACGTCGAGGACCGCGGCGTCGCACTGGCCGAGGCGCGGCGCATCCTCAGACCTCGAGGACGCCTGGTGCTCAAGGGCTACACGGGTGAGGATGCCGCCACCCTCTGGATTCTCGACTACTTTCCGAGCAGCCGGCGCTGGATGGACGCGACTCACCCGCCGCGGGCGGCGATACTCGAGGAGCTACCCGGCGCGCGGCTCTTCGCTTTCGAGTTCGAGGACATGGAGGACGCATCGCTAGCCGCTCTCTCGGCCGACCCCGATCGTGTGCTGGAGGCTGCAGAGAAGGGCGAGACGAGCTATTTCGAGCGGATGTCGCGCGACCATCCCGAGGAGCTACGAGCTGGGGTTGCGCGGCTCCGAGAGGACATCGCGGCCGGCCAGGCCCCGAAGCGTGCCGGGACGGCGACGGTGTGCAGCTGGACCAAGCGCTAGCGGACACTCGCGCTCGCGCTGCAAGCAAACGTCCTCACAAGTAAGCCGAGCCCCGAGATGGTGCAACTGAAGACGAACAGCGCGAAGTCGATCCGCGTGGGTTCTAACCTTGGGGTGCGGTGTTCGACATGCGAGCCCTCCCTACCGTGGCCGCGGCGCTGATAGACCTGAGCGAGCGCGATCAGGCGATCCTGCGCGATGTCGCCGATGGCTGAGCCCCAAGGAGATCGCCGAATGCATCGACATCCGGAGGACGAGCTGTACCATTTCATCGCCTGGGTCTTGGAGGAGATCCAGCCAGCGCCCAACGGCGACACGATGCGCGAGGTCTATGCGCGCCACGCAGGCCACCCCGCCAGCCCGTCAGACATGAAGGAGTTCGAGCGATGCTTCGGGCCGTCCCTGCCGCCCGACAATGATTCACGGTTCTGTTCATGAAGATGTTTATCTCTCTACATCAATGATCGCTGACGTCGGTGATGGTCGCCAAGCCCTGCTACCAGCTTGCAGCATGAGCCATCCGACGAACATCGGGAGGATTCCGTGGCCAGCGCCGTAGCCAGCCGCCTTGACTCCATCCATAACCGCGGCGGGATCAAGTTCCGTGAGGTCGCCCAGATGCTCGACACCACGCCGCAGACAGTCTCGCGCTGGCGTACCGGCAGGGTCGAGCCGCAGCCCGACCGCCTACAGCGGCTGCTCACGCTTGAGTGGCTGGTCGGTGAACTCGCAGAGCTCTACCAGCCCCAGGAGGCACGCCTGTGGCTGTTCGCGCCACACCGCCTGCTCGCCGGAGAGCGACCCACCGACCGCATCCAGCAGGGCAAACCCGACGACGTACTCGCCCTCATCGTCCAGCTACGCGACGGCGCCTTCGTCTGACCGGCGCCAGCGACGGTCTACTCATTCGACCTGCTCGGCTTCCTACACGCGTACGCCTGCAGACGGCTGGGACACACACCCTGCCGATGAGGCAATCGGGGCGCGAAACCTCCACGTTGCGGTTTTGGAGACCTCTGCGCTAGCGTCCAGCAGCCGTAGCGCGGCGGCGATGCGCCCATCAGCGCGTGCAGGACGCGCGAGACGATGATGTCGGCATCGAGGACCGCTCGTGGCCGCCAGCGCTCGTTCGCTCGGGCGGCGCGCTCGGCGGTCTCGTCATTCCATCCGAAGATCCTCAAGGCCGCCACGCGTGAGGGGATCGAGGCCGCCTAACACCAGCAGGCGCAAGCGAGACAACCGTGCGAGCCGGCCGTCCCCGCTTTCCGGGTCTCCGGGCAGATTCGTCATGAATACCCTCGCAAGGCGAAAGCAGGCGGTTCGCCTCGTGCCCACGTGGACGGCCTTGCAGCACCGTGGGAGCGGCGCCGCAGTTGACGCGGACACGCTCGCAATGACAAAGCAGCAGCCAGCGGAGTGCCGCCGGACGCTGCTGCAGATCCACGCGGCAAGCTGCGCGCCGCTGGGCAAGCCACAGGGAACGCTGATACCCGCGCCCAACAAGGGTACCGGCCGCTCGCAGGGCCTAAGCACGCGAGCGAGGGTTCCGGTGGGCCACGGGGCGATTGACGAGATCTCAGGTCGTGACATCGCAGCCCGAGATCATCCCTGACGGCGCCTGTCGAAGCAGTCCCCGCGCCACGTTGAAAGCCTTGGGACCTTGGAGGTGTCTGCCCCCGGTTTTGTGGAGGGGCTGATCTGGAATCGAGTGGCGACCACTCCTGCTTCGCCGGCGAAGCGGTCATCGTGACGACGCGGTCGTGGTGACGCCGAGCTTGGCCAGGAAGCTGCGGTAGTCGGTCTGCACCCACTCCTCGGCCAGCCGCCGGTCGTCGTCGTAGCGGAAGGTGCCGATCAGCTCCCACTCGAGGTGTTCCCCGGTGGGGTCGACGGGGCCGATGGGCGAGTAGGTGAAGACGCCGGTGAAGATGCCGGAGAACGTGGTGCGCGCCGCTAGGAAGTTGCCGTCAACGATGATCTGCTCCCGAACGAGCCGCAGATCGCTGAAAGCGGCGCGCAACGAGGCGAAGTAAGCGCGCAGCTCATCGAAGCCCAGCTCACTGCCGGGTCCGTGGAAGACGTAGTCCTCCGCGAAGTAGGCGCGGAGCGCGGCGTCGTCCTCACAGGCGATCGCCTCATCGCCGATGCGGATCAGATCACGGGCCAGTGGGGTGTCAGAGATGAAGCCGGGCATCGTTCCTCCTTTGGTTTCTGGTTCAGCAATAGTGCTCCAATGGCCTATCGTCAACGCCGCGAATCGATAAGCCACTTCGGGAACGCTGCACTAGGCGATGACTGCGGCTGTCAGGCTGGCGAGGATCGCGGCCATCAGGCGCGGTCGCCCTGGAGATCACGTCGCGCCAATCGCCGGGGTATACGGTGGTCAAGCTACTTTCCTCAGCGGCGCATCGCGCCAAAGGAGACCACCGTGAGCCAAGCCACCGCAGAGACCATCACCGTCGGACAGCTCGGCATCCGCTTCCTCGTAGAGGGATCCGACTCCAACGGCAGCGTGAGCGTGTTTGAGTGCTATGTCCCGGCGAACGCCAGGATGCCAGCGCCGCACAGCCACGATGCGTTCGAGGAGACCATCTACGGACTCAAGGGCACCACGTCCTGGACCGTCGACGGCGAGAGCATCGGAATTGGGGCCGGCGAAGCGCTATGTGTGCCGCGCGGAGCGGTCCACGGGTTCCAAAACGGCGGCGGCACCGACGCGACGTTCCTCGCGATCGCCAGCCCAGGAGTCTTCGGACCCGCCTACTTCCGAGAGGTCGGCGAGGTGTTGGCCGCCTCCGCCGGCGGCCCGCCGGACGTCGCCGCGCTGGCCGAGGTGATGCGCCGCCACGGCCTCACGCCGGCCCAGTCGGCTACCACTTGACCGCCGCTCCAAAGCGACTGCTGCTCTCGCGGGACGAGCGAGTGTCCGAACAAGAGCTGCGCTCACGCTCGCCTCGGACGACAAGCGGCGACCTCGATCGACACAGACTGCTCTCCGTGCCAAGCGGGAGGTGTTCCCGTCAGGCCACCGCCCGCAGGCGTCGCGATCCCGCGTCCTCCTCAAGCGCGGCGCGAACGGCGGCTCGCGCCGAGCGCCACTGCTCATCGACTGAGCGCGGGCCGAGGTGGCTGAAGTCGTCGATCTCGTAGCTGTAGTGCTGGGAGAGCATTTCGAGGCTGGTGCCGCATTGCTCGGCGACTGACTGCGCGTCTTCACTCCGCAGTCGCATCGAGATCCCGCCCCGCCTGAGCGCATATGGCGTCGCGCCGCGTAGGCTGGCGTATCCGTCGTGGTTTTCGGCCACCGAGTTGACGGCCGGCGTCAGGTACCGAGGCCCCCACTTTTGGGCCTGGTTGCCGCTCATGTGGCAGGCGCCGGTCTGCGGGTCGCGGATTCCGAATCCCTCGCCGGCGAGATCGCCGGGGATGATGAAATCGACTCCGCGGGTTGGGTACCCGCGATCGTGCAAGCGTGCCCGCCACCACGCCAGATCCTCTCGCAGGAGCGTGGGGACCTTGGGAGCGCGGCCGGTGGCGTGTTCGGTCTTGCCCCACTCATCCAGCTGGTTCCAGCTCAGGACCTCGACGATGTGGGAAGCATCGCCTGCGACGCAGAACTCGTGGATCGCCTCCTCCGGTATGCGGTAGCGGCCACCGGGAAGCCGGCGACAGCCGAGCAGACCCGAGGACACGTAGCGACGCAACGTGCGCTCGTGGACCCCCAGCGCCGCCGCTGCCTCCCGAGTGCTCAACCACCTGGTCGGATATGGGGTTCTCGCCTTGCTCATCCATGCTTCTGTCGATGAGCGCGGCCATTCTCCCCCTACGCAGTTCTCTGCCGCTCCGCCTTTCCCGCGAAGCCCCAAGGCACCGGCACACTTCTGGCGCGCGGCCGGTGGCGCCACGGCCTGCGCTTGCGCCGCCGCGTCAGCCCGAATCCCGTGGCCACAAGGGGGCCGTAGGTTCGTGACCGTTTTGCCCGCGAACGCCCGCGCTTGCCCGCGGACCGAGCCGCCAGCCACCCCCGCTGTTCCATCGCGCCCGTTGAGCCCTTACGCCACTGCTCGGTGCGCATGGACTTGACGCCAGCCATCACGCCACGGCCCCTTGCGACCAATTTGCGACCAAGAACCCGCAGAGACGCTGTGCCAGCGTGTGCCAGCGTGTGCCGAGACGACTCCGGCCGACGATCCGAGAGAGCCTGAATCCCGCATAACTACAGGCCCCGCAAGAGATTCGGCCCCACGAAGCGAAAGCGGCGGACGAGGTTCGAACTCGCGACCTCAAGCTTGGGAAGCTTGCGCTCTACCAACTGAGCTACCACCGCGCTTCCCCCAATATTACGCCCTTCCTGCCGCAGGATCGGCCCGCCGCCCACGCCGGCCCTCTACCCTTTCGGTGCCCGTGAAACGACTGCTCCTGCCCGCCCTCGCCTCACTCCTCGGCGCCGCCTTCCTGGGGCTGCTGATCTATGGGGTCACCCACGAGGCGCCCAGCCGCACCATCGATCAGGCGCTCGCCGACCGCCAGCAGCCGCTCGCGCCGCGGGCCGGCGAGACCCTGCCCGTCCTGAGCGGGCACGGCGGCAGCTCGCTCGCCGCCTATCGCGGCCGGGTCGTGGTGCTCAACTTCTGGGCCTCCTGGTGCCCTCCCTGCCAGGCCGAGGCCCCCGCGATGGAGCGGCTGCAGCGCCAGCTCGAACGCCACCACGCGACCGTGCTCGGGGTCACCGACAACGACGTCGCCTCCGAAGCGCTCGAATTCATTCACGAACACCACCTCACCTACCCCAACCTCCGCGACGCCGGCGGGGAATTCGCCACCTTCTATGGCACCGCCGAGCTCCCCGAGAGCTTCCTGATCGATCCCTCGGGGCACATCACCGCCGACGTGCGGGGAGAGATCCAAGCGCCGTTCGTGCAAAAGGCCCTCCTCCTCGCTGAGAGCGCATGAAGGCCATCCTGCTCCTCGTGGCGCTCCACGCTGCCGCCGCCGCACCCGCCGCGCCGACCCCCGGAGCCAAGACGACGCTGCCCGCCGTGGAAAGCCAGGCGATGTGCGTCACCTGCAAAATCCCGCTCACCGTCGCCCAGTCGCCGCAGGCCGACCGCGAGCGCGCGTTCATCCAGCGTCTGATCGACGAGGGGCTCACCGAGGCGCAGATCAAGCAGGCGCTGGTGCGCGAATACGGGCCGGCGGTGCTCGCCCTCCCCAGCACTCACGGGTTCGACCTCGCGGTCTACCTCGTCCCCCCCTGCGTGGTGCTGGCACTGCTCGGCCTGCTCGCGCTGCTGCTGCCCCGCTGGCGCCGCCGTTCACGCGCCGCGCCGGCCCCTGGAGGGGCGGTCTCCCTTCCGGCGCTCAGCCCCTCCGACGAGGCCCGGCTGGACGCGGACATCGCGCGCTTCGAGTGACGCGACCTACATCTCCCGCGGCGCGCCGACCCCCAGGAGGTCCTCCAGGCAGCGCGCGATCGTGCCGCGGGCTGCCACGCTCAGCGCGATCCGCTGGCGCTCGACCGCTTCCGGCTCGGCGCCCACGACGCGGCAGTCGCGGTAGAACGCGGTGAAGTCCTGGGCGACCTGCAGCGCGTACGCCGCGATCCGGTGCGGCGCGCGGCGCTGCGCCGCCTCCGCCACTTCGCCGGGAAACGCCAGCAGCCGCTTGATCAGCGCACGCTCGGAGGGATGCAGGGGCTCCTCCCCCGCGCCCGTGCCGGGCGCTTGCGCCTGCCGCCCGTTGACCGGGCCGCCGATCGCCACCATGCGCAGCGGCTCGCCCGCGCCCGCCTCCTCCAGCGCCGCCGCCACCCGCGCGATACCCGCCTTCGTCAGCATCGAGGCGATCCGCGCATGCGCGTACTGCACGTAGTACACCGGGTTCTCGCTGCTCTGCGCGCGCGCGAGGTCGAGGTCGAGGTCGATCGTGGTGTCGTGCGAGCGCGACAGCAGGTACCAGCGGGCGGCGTCGACGCCGATCTCCTGCACGAGGCCGTCGAGCGTCACGAACTCGCCCGCGCGCTTTGACATCTGCGCGCGCTCGCCCCGGCGCACGAGGTGCACGAGCTGCATGATCAGCATCTCCAGGTGCCCCTCCTCGCCCCCCAGCGCGACGTAGGCCGCCTTCATCCGCGCCACGTACCCGTGGTGGTCGGCACCCCACACATCGATCTGGCGCTCGTACCCGCGCTCGCGCTTGTCCAGGTGGTAGGCGATGTCCGAGGCGAAGTAGGTGTGCTCGCCGCTTGAGCGCACGAGCACCCGGTCCTTGTCGTCGCCATAGGCGGTTGTGCGCAGCCACAGCGCGCCCTCGCTGCGGTAGGTGTGGCCCTCGGCTTCCAACAGCGCGAGCGCGTGCTCCACCCGGGAGGGGCTTCCCTCGTGCAGCTCGCTCTCGAATTGCCAGCGGTCGAAGTCGCCCACGCCGAATGCCCCCAGCGAGACGCGCATCCGCTCGACCATCAGGCCGACCGCCGCTTTTCCCAGCTGCGCCGGCTGCATCGCGGACGCTCCCTCCACTGCGGACGCCCCCTCCACCGGGGCAGCTCTCTCCGCCGACACGGCCCCCTTCACCGGGACAGCTCCCTCCGCCGCGGCGGCCCCCGCCAGGCGCTCGGCGAGCTCCCCGACGTACTCCCCCTTGTACCCATCCTCCGGCACCGGCACCCCCTGCGCCAGCGCGAGGATCGACTCGCCCAGCTTGGCCACCTGCGAACCCGCGTCGTTGACGTAGAACTCGCGCGTCACCTCATGCCCGTACAGCGCCAGCAGCCGCGCCAGCGCATCCCCGTACGCCGCGTTGCGCGCGTGGCCCACGTGCATCGGGCCCGTCGGGTTGGCGCTCACGAACTCGACCAGCACCCGCTCGCTGCGCCGTGCGCCGCCGGCCCCGTAGCTCTCGCCGGCCTGCAGCATCGCCGCCAGCGCCCGTCGGAGCCAGCGATCGGTCACGAACAGGTTCAGGAAGCCGGGCCCCGCCACCTCGAAGCGCTCGAGGTCCTCCCCTACCAGCTCCGCCAGCTCCGCGCCCAGGCGCTGCGCCGCCTCGCGCGGTGGGACGCCCAGCCGCGGCGCCAGCAGCAGCGCGGCGTTGGTCGAGTAGTCGCCGAAGTCCGCCTTCGGGGGGCGCTCGAGCGTCACCCCACCGGGCTCGCGGCCGTCGCCGGCACCCGCCAGCCCTGCCGCGGCCGCGAGCACCGCCTCGCGCAGGCCGTCCAGCGGCGTCCGCTGGCCGAAACGGGGATGCTCGCCGGAGGCGAGTGTCTCCCGGCTTCGGCCGCTCACGATCGATGGATCTCTATGGGGGTCAGTCATCTCAGGGGAATGTCGCTCATCACGAGGCACACCATCTCATGCGGGGCTCGCAGTTGCAGGGAGGTTGAGGGGTTGAGGCAGTGATCTGGCATCTCAATAGTGGTATGGCTCGCCCGCAAGGATCTTATGCGCGCGGTAGAGCTGCTCGAGCAAAACCACCCATGCGAGCTGGTGGGGCAGCGTCATCGCACCTAGCGACAGGCGGTGGTCGACCCGCTCAAGCGGCGGCGCGCCGAAGGGGCCGCCGATCACGAACGTCACGTCGGTGCCTGCGCGGCGGCGCTCCTCCAGGAAGGCGCTGAAGGCAATGCTGTCGTACGCGGCCCCCTCGGCGGCCAGCAACGACACGAACGCCCCTTGCGAGATCCGCCTCTGCACCGCCTCGGCTGGCCGAAACGGGGATTCGCGCGCGAGGCGCGTGTCTCCCGGCTTCGGTCTCACCTCCACGAGCTCCAGCTTCACGTAACGGGAGAGCAGCCTGCTGTAGTGGGCTACGTCGTCGGCGAAGGGAGGTCGCATCCGCACCTCCCCCACGACGGTCACCAACACCTGCCGCCCACCACCCTCAGCGTCCGCCGCCCGCGGCCATCAACGCCCGCTGTCCGCACTCGCCCGCACGGGTTGCGATACTAGCCCTGTGAACGACGACAACCCAGGCGCCGAGCGTAGCGGGAGTGGGGCAGGCCCCTCTCCCCACCTCCCCCCTAACAAGGCCAACCTATGAACGACGACGACCCAGGCGCCGAGCGCCATATCAACATCCACCTCTCCCCCGAGATCATGGGGGGCGTATACGCCAACTTCGCCAACGTCAGCCACTCCGACTACGAGTTCACGGTGACCTTCGCGCGCGTCGACCACGAGGTCGAGGCCGAAGAGGTCCCCGGCGTGGTCGTCTCTCGCGTCAACCTCTCCCCGCGCTTCATGCGCGAGCTGATCGACGCGATGGAGGACAACTACTCCAAGTGGCGCACCCGCGAGGGCATCAAGAACCTGCCCGAGTACGGTGGCGGTGAAGCGGGAGACGGCGAGGAGGCCTGACTCGCCAGGCGCGGAACCGCCGCTCATGCGCGAGGCTCCTACCCTGCAACGATGAAGGTCGCGATCGTCTCTGACATCCACGGCAACCGGCACGCCTTCGAGGCGGTGCTCGAGGCCGTCGCCGCGAGCGACGCCGCGGAGCTGTGGTGCCTCGGCGACCTCGTCGGCTACGGCGGCGACCCGGACGCCTGCGTAGCGCTCGCCCGCAAGCACGCCGCGGTTTGCCTCGCCGGCAACCACGACCTCGCCGCGATCGGCGAGCTGCCGCTGTCTGACTTCTCGCGCGGCGCCAGCCTCTCGCTGCAATGGACGCAGGAGGTGCTCGACCCCGACAGCCGCGCGTTCCTCGCCGGCCTGCGCTCGGAAGGTCACGAGGGCCCCGTCGGGCTCTACCATGCCAGCCCACGCGATCCGGTGTGGGAGTACGTGCTCTCCACGCTGCTCGCCGAACTCTGCCTCGATCGGCTGCGCGAGCGGGTCGGCTTGATCGGACACTCGCACGTCGCGCTCTCGTTTGGGCGCATCCCCGGCAAGCTCGCCAGCGGCGGGCCGCACCGCGACGGAACCGAGCTCGACCTCGGCGACGGCGAGTGGCTGCTCAACCCCGGCAGCGTCGGTCAACCCCGCGACGGCGACCCACGCGCGGCGTGGCTGCTGCTCGATACCACCGAATGGGCCGCCACCTACCGGCGCACCCCCTACGACGTCGCCGGCGCCTCGGCGGCGATCCGCGCCGCGCGCCTGCCCGACTCGCTCGCCGAGCGGCTGGAGTACGGTCAGTGACGGTGCGTCGCCCCGATTCCACCAGCACCACCCAACGACTTGGGGACTCCCGCGAAGGAGGGTCCCGCGGCGCAATCCTGCGCACGGTCATTCTGCGCCTCCTCCCCGCCGGTCTGCTCGGCGCGGGCGCGGCCGTGCTCGTCTCCTGCGGCAGCTCCGGCGTGGGGCTGATCCCTTCGGAGAACGCGGGGCCCTTGGTCGCCGACTTCCAGGCAGTCGAACGGACCGCGTCGAAAGGCGACGGCAACTGCGCGCCCACCAAAGCGGCGCTGAGCACAACCGAACGCGACTTCCAGGCGCTGCCGGCGAGCGTCAACGCCGGTCTGCGCGCAAAGCTGCGGGAAGGCATCTCACACCTGCAGACACTGGCCCTCGAACTGTGCGCCGAACCGCTCGCCCAGACCACTACGACCGGCGAATCGACCTCTACCACCCGCTCCACGCCCCACCCCACCACCAGCAGCACCCAGACGAGCACCGAACCCACGAGCACCACCCAGACAACCTCCACGACGGGCACCGGGACTGCGCCGAGCACCACCACCTCCGGCGCCGAAGGCGGCACTTCGCCGGAAGTCGGCGGCAGCGAAAGCGAAGGCAAAGCTGGCGAAGGCGGCGCCGGCAGCGGCCAGGGAGGGCAGGGCAGCGGCGAAGCCTCGGAAGGCGCCAACAACGGCGGCGCGGCCGGGCCCAGCGGAGGCACGGGCAGCGGCGGGAGCGGGCAGTGAGCGCGACGGAGATCGCCAGGCCGGTCCCGCGCTCGGGGGGCCAAGCCAGAGACGAGGGTCGGGGTCGATGAGCGCCACCGAGATCGCCGGCCGCTACCGCCTGGAGAGCCGGCTGGGCTACGGGGGCATGTCAACCGTGCACCTCGCCTTCGACCTGCGCCTGGAGCGCCGCGTCGCGGTGAAGCTGCTCGCCGAGCACCTCGCCGACGAACCGACGTTCGTCTCGCGCTTCCAGCGCGAGGCGCAGGCGGCAGCGCGGCTCGTGCACCCCAACATAGTGCAGGTGTTCGACTCCGGCCTGGACGAGCGCACCGGGCAGCACTTCATCGTGATGGAGTACATCGAGGGCCAGTCGTGCGCGGAGATCCTGCGCGATGAGGGGTGGGTCGATGTGGAGCAGGCCGCCTCGATCATCGAGCAAGCGTGCGAGGGCCTGTACTACGCCCACCGTCACGGGGTGGTGCACCGCGACGTCAAGCCCGGCAACCTGCTGCGCTCGCTCGAGGGGGAGATCAAGCTCGCCGACTTCGGGATCGCCAAGGCGACCGAGCAGTCGAGCATCACCCAGGTGGGCTCGGTGCTGGGCACCGCCGCCTACCTCGCCCCCGAGCAGGCGCGCGGCGAGGAAGCCGGCCCTCCCGCGGACCTCTATGCACTCGGGGTGGTCGCCTACCAGCTGATCTCCGGACGCCTCCCCTACGAGGCGACCTCGCTGACCGAGCTGGCGCTCAAGCAGCAGCAGGAGGAGCCGCCGCTGCTCGACACGCTCGTCGCCGCCGCCAGCCCCGAGCTCGCCGAGACGGTCGCGATCGCGCTCGCGCTCGACCCCCGCGACCGCTACCGCGACGCGCGCGAGATGGGCCATGCGGTGCGCGACGCCCAGCGCGGCATTGCGCCCGCGGAGCCTGCCCGCGACGCCCACGGGGCTCGGCCGCGCCACGCCACCGCCGCCACCAGCCTGCTCGCCGCCGGCGCCGCGGGTGCGAGTGCTGCAGGGGCGGCGGGCGCCACCGGTCGGACTCGAGCTCTACCTCGCGGGGGCAATGTGGCACCCCGCCAGCCGCGACCGGGACCGCCTCCACGCCAGGCCGAACCGCTCGCGGCCGCGAGCGCGGGCCGCGGCTCCGCGCGCGGGCGGCGCCTGTTCATGACGCTCTTCGCCCTGCTGCTGGTGGTGGTCGTGATCGTCGCGATCATCGTTGCCACCGCGCCCCCCGCCACCAAGGTCACACTGCGCGAAGTCTCCTACCACGACGTCGAAGAAACCTCCGCCGCGCTGCAGCAGCTGGTCAACCAAAACATCAAGTAGCAGGCGAAAGGCCCGCTTGCGCGGGCCCTTCGGTAAGGCACTGCCCTTGCGGGCCGGATACCTGTCACTTACCCAGCAGGCTAGCAGCCTCGACCGCCGCCTTCAACACGGCTCCGGCGGCCGGACTCGAACCGGCACTTGATACGTGACAGGTATCCGTGCTGCCCTTACACCACACCGGAAAGCCGAAAGGCAGAGTAGGGCTCACTTGGGATGGAACGCTCGCGCGGCCCCCGGTGACGCCCCCGCGCGCAGCGCGGCGGCCACCTCGGGGAAGATCCCGGCGAGGATCGCGCCGCGCAGGTCGGCCATCAGGCGCGCGAGAAAAGTGAGGTTGTGCAGCGTAAGCAGCCGCATCCCGGTGAGCTCGCCGGCGCGGGCGAGGTAGGAGAGGTAGGCGCGCGAGAGGCCGCGCGCGCACGCGGCGCAGGGGCAGCCCTCCAGCAGCGGCTCGTCAGAGTCGCGCCAGCGGCCCTTGTGGAGGTCGAGGCGCCAGCGGCTCGCGGGATCGGGCACGAGCGCGGTGCCGTGGCGGCCGAGGCGGGTGGGCATCGCGCAGTCGAAGGTGTCGATTCCAAGCTCGACGCCCGCGATCAGGTCGTCGACCTCGCCGATCCCCAACAGGTGGCGGGGCAGCGCCTCGTGCTCACCGCCGAGCTCGCGGGTGGCGTGGCCAACCACCTCGTACATCTGCTCCTTGTCGGCCCCCAGCGAGCCGCCGATCGCCACGCCGTGGCAGCCGCTCGCGGCGACCGTGCGCGCCGAGGCGCGGCGCAGATCCTCGTGGACGCCGCCCTGCACGATCCCGTACACCAGCTGCTCGGGGGGGCCGTGCTCGGCGTGCCAGCTCAGGCAGCGGTCCAGCCAGCGGTGCGTGCGCTCGGTCGAGCGCTCGGTGTACGCGCGATCGACGTGGAACGGGGTGCACTCATCGAACACCAGCGCGATGTCCGAGCGCAGCGCGGCCTGCACCGCCATCGAGCCCTCGGGCGAGAGGAAGCGCTCGCGGCCGTCCACGTAGGAGCGAAAGCGCACCCCCTCCTCCTCGATCGAGAGGATCGCCCCGGTGCGAGCCTCCTTCTGTCCGTCGCCGCGCCTACCGGCCGGCCCGCCACGGCCTGGTACATCTTCGGCGCCACCGCCCGGCCTCTCGTCGAACCTCCTCCCGGTTGTGGCGACCCTACCGCCAGCTCGTCCCGAATCGGCTGCGCCACCACCGCCGCGCCCACCGCGGGATTGACGCCCCTTGACCTCATCCGCGACCGTGCCGTGGCCCATCGAGAAGACCTGGAAGCCGCCCGAGTCGGTGATCACGGGCCCCTCCCAGCCCATGAAGGCGCCGACGCCGCCGAAGCGCTCGATCAGCTCGGGGCCGGGGTTGAGCAACAGGTGGAAGGTGTTGCCCAGCACCATCTCATACCCCAGCGCGGCGACCTCCTCGGGCAGCAGGCCTTTGACGGTGGCCTTCGTCGCCAGCGGCACGAACGCCGGCGTGCGCACGTCGCCCCGGTGGGTGTGCAGCGTCGCGGCGCGGGCCCTCGACGCTGGATCGCGGGCTTCGATGCTGATAGCGGCCACCGCGGCATCCTAGAGTTAGGCAATGCTCGCCCCGCTGACCGACCCCATCCGCGACAGGCGCCAGGCGATGCCAACCTCGCTCATCGACCTCCCCTGCTCTGCGGAAGCTGAGCGATGCTCGCCTCGCTGATCGACGTCAATCACCTGGTCGAAGTCTCGGGCTACCCGATCCTCTTTCTGCTGGTGATGGCCGAGTCGGGCGGGGTGCCGCTGCCGGGCGAGACGGCGCTGATCGTGGGCGGCGTGCTTGCGAGCCAGGGCAAAATGCAGATCGAGCTGGTGATCGCCGTGGCCGCGCTGGCGGCGATCGTGGGGGACAACATCGGCTACCAGATCGGGCGCAAGGGAGGCCGCTGGCTGCTGGAACGCCCCGGCCCCTTCCTCCGCCACCGCCTGATGGTGCTGGAGACGGGAGAGCCGTTCTTCGAGCACCACGGGCCGAAGGCGGTGTTCTTCGGGCGCTTCATCCTCGGCCTGCGCACGTGGGCGTCGTGGCTGGCGGGCGCCAACCACATGCGCTGGCGCACGTTCTTCCTGTGGAACGCGCTCGGCGGGATCTGCTGGGCGACAGGGGTGGGGTTGATCGCCTACTTCGTCGGGCAGTCGGCAAGCAACGCGATCGCGACGTTCGGGATCTACGGCCTGGTGGCGGTCGTGGTGGCGCTTGGAGGAGGGTTCGTCCTGCACCGCCGCCACCGCCGCCAGCGCATCCGCTCAGCTGAGTATAACTATGGTATCAGCGAGGAGGAGGAGGAGGCGGCGGCGGCGGAGGCGGCGAATGCTGGTGTGAAGAACTCAAAGGGCGTATAACCATCGCGCACGCCTCTCAAAAAGAATACAACTACCCCAGCACCCAACCACATGCCCCACGGCTCCTATCGCCGTTGGAGAGCGCGGCGACTAGGGTGCAACAGCCGAGGAGCGACGGGTCACGCCGCAACTGCCGCCGCCACACGGCGCGATGCGGTCCCACAGCTCCGCGAGCGCGCCCAGCTCATCCTCAGTGAAGCGCGAGAGGAACTGCTCGCGCACGACCGCGAGATGCGTGCCGCGCGCGGCACTGAGGCGTTCGCGGCCGAGCTCGGTGAGGCAGGCGTAGGCGCCACGGGCGTCGTGTTCGCAGGAGCAGCGCTCGATCAGCCCCTCCTTTTCGAGCCGGTCAGCCAGCCGGGTGAGTCCGCTGCGCGAGAGCTGGGCCTGTTCGGCGAGGTCGCACATGCGCATCCTGCCGCCCGGGGACTCGACCAGATGGTGGAGCACCTCGTAGGAGGAGAGCGGCAGCCCGTGGGTGCGCTCGAGCTCGGCGTCGACGCTTTTGGCGAGCGAGGCGTGCGCCCGCTTGAGCCCGCGCCAGGCGCGGAGCTCGCCGTCGCTCAGTGTCTTCCCGCTGGTGCCTTCGCTGAGCGCCTGCGCCCCCGCGGCGAGGATGCTCGTCGGCACTGGCGATTCGGTATTGATGGCTGTCGCGGTTGCCATTGCGCTCGGTTCGGACACGATCCCGGACCCTCCCTGCTCAATCGAACATAGCAGCAAGCGGTCCCGATCACCGGCTGCCGGGGGCGGCGCGCGGGGTCACGAAGGAGGCCGATCCAGCCGGCACGAGGTCACTCAGTGGGCGATTGCGAGCGCGTGGCGCGCCACGCCCACCACATCGCCAGCGGCTGGAGCGGCAGCCGCGCATACAGCGCCCAGCGGGGGATGCGGCGGAACTCCTCGGGATTGAGCGCCATGTGGAGGTTGGCGGGAAACACCGCGACGAGCAGCGCGATTAGCCACAGGCCGGAGATACGCCGGGTGGAGGGCACCAGCACGCCGAGTCCGCCGGCGACCTCGGCGACGCCGCTGACCGCGACGATCGTGTCCGCTCCGGCCCAGCGGGCGGTCCACGGCGGCACGATCTGACGGTAGGGGCGGGGTATGACGAAATGGTTGACGCCCGCGGCGACAAACACGAGACCGAGCAGCCGCGAGCCGCGCCGGGGTCGGCGTATTGCGGTAGAGGGCATCAGCTCATCGGGCCGATCATCGCTGGCAGGGGTCGCAAAGATTGCTCATCCGTCGAGGGCACGGGTGGACTGGCACCAATCATAGGATCAGCGAGCGCCCGGACATCTCTTCGGGCTGGGGGATGCCGAGCAGCGCGAGCACGGAGGGGGCGACGTCGGCGAGGATGCCCTCCCCCTGCAGCAGCCGCACACCGTGGAGCGTGACGATCAGCGGCACCGGGTTGGAGGTGTGGGCGGTGTTGGGGGAGCCGTCGGGCTGGAGCATGTGCTCGGCGTTGCCGTGGTCGGCCGTGATCAGGCAGGCGCCGCCGGCGGCGAGCACCTCGTCGACGACCTCGCGCAGGCAGGTGTCAACCGTCTCGATCGCGCGCACCGCGGCGGGGATCACGCCAGTGTGGCCGACCATGTCGGGGTTGGCGAAGTTGATCACCGAGAACCGAAACCTGCCATCCGGGTGCTCGCGCCAGGCCGCCAGGAAGCGGTCGGTGACCGCGCGGGCGCTCATCTCGGGCGAGAGATCGTAGGTGGGGACGTCCCGCACCGAGGGCGCCAGCTCGCGCCGTTCGCCGTCGTAGGGCGCCTCGTCGCCGCCGTTGAAGAAGTAGGTTACGTGCGCGTACTTCTCGGTCTCGGCGACGTGCAGCTGCGAGGCGCGGGCGGTGGCGAGCACCCCGGCGAGCGTGACGGTGGGACGCTGCGGAGGGAAGGCGATCGGGTAGTCCCACTCTTCCTCGTACTCGGTGAGCGTCGTGAGCTGGTCGACCGGCTCGATCCCGCGGCGCCCCTCCCAGCCGGGCAGCTGCTCCTCGGCGGACGGGCCCCGGCCGGCGGACGGGCCCCCGCGGGCTGACGGGCCCCGGCCAGCGGATGCGCCCCCGCGGGCGGACGAACCCCCACGGGCGGGCGGTTCGCCCTCGGCGGGCGGTTCGCCAAACCCGGGCTCGGCCAGCGCGCGCACGATCTCGCGCATCCGATCAGGGCGGAAGTTGAAGCAGAGCACGGAGTCCCACGGCCGGATCAGGGCCTCGTCGCCAACCGTGGTGGGGGCGATGAACTCGTCGGTCTCGCCCCGATCGTAGGCGTGCTGCACGGCCTGCACGCCGGTCTCCTCGTGGTGCTCAGCACGGCCGTGGACGAGCAGGTCGTAGGCAGCCTGGATGCGCTCCCAGCGGCGGTCGCGGTCCATCGCGTACCAGCGCCCGACGACCGAGCCGACGCGCACCCGGCTGCGCTGGCCGAAACGGGGATGCTGGCCGAAAGGGGGATGCTCGCCGGAGGCGAGTGTCTCACCGCTTCGGTCGGAGGCGCGTGTCCCCCGGCTTCGGCCGGGCGGCCACAGCTCCCGGCACCAGCGTTCGAGCAGCGCGACGTGCTCGACGCCCGATTCGGGCGGGGTGTCGCGACCGTCGGTGAAGCAGTGGATCGCGAGGTCGCGCACCGAGAGGCGGCCGGCGAGCTCCAGCAGCGCTTGCAGGTGGCCGAGGCTGGAGTGCACGCCGCCGTCGGACACCAGGCCGATCAGGTGCACGCGCTCGGAGCAGGTGAGCGCGTGCACGATCGCCGGGTTCTCGCTCAGCACCCCGTCGAGCACGGCGTCGTTGATCCGCGTGAGGTCCTGGCGGATGACGGAGCCCGCGCCGAGGTTGAGGTGGCCGACCTCGGAGTTGCCCATCTGCCCCTCGGGCAGCCCCACGGCGCGCCCGGAGGCCGTCAGCGTGGTATGCGGGTATGTGCCCCACAGCTCATCGAAAACCGGCGTGCGGGCCAGCGAGACGGCGTTGCCGGGGCCGGGATCGGCTAGGCCCCAGCCATCCAGCACGACCAGGCAGGCGCAGGGCAGGGGCAGCGTCGGAGGATCCTCGCTCAAGCGCGCACCGAAGTTGTTCTTGTGTGATCGTCCGCGCGGCACAGCTCGCACACAAGCGGGTGGGCGTGGGGCCTCCTACCCCACGGCAGCGCGCAGCGTGTGCCCGTAGCCCTCACGACGCAGCCTGCACGATCGCGGCGAACGTGTCGGCCTGCAGCGAGGCCCCGCCGACCAGCGCGCCGTCCACATCGGGGAGCGCGAGCAGCGCCGAGGCGTTGTCGGTGTTGACCGAGCCGCCGTAGAGAATCCGCACGCGCTCGCTGAACTCGGCGCCGGCGCGGTCGGCGAGCAGCGCGCGGACGAAGGCGACGGCGTCCTGGGCCTGCTCGGGCGTGGCGGTTTGGCCGGTGCCGATCGCCCAGATCGGCTCGTAGGCGATCGCGACCTCGGGCAGCTGCTCGTCGGAGAGCCCCGCAAGGTCATCGCGGATCTGGAGGCGCAGCTTGCGCTCGGTGTCGCCCGCGGCGCGCTCGGCCTCGGTCTCCCCCACACACAGGATCGGGTGCAGCCCGACCCCCAGCGCGGCGGGCAGCTTCAGCGCGAGCGCGCGGTCGGTCTCGCCGAACAGGGCGCGCCGCTCGGAGTGGCCGAGCACGACGCCGCGGGCTCCGGTCTCCGCGAGCATCGGCGCGGAGATCTCGCCCGTGTAGGCGCCCTCGGGCTCGGCGTGCATGTTCTGGGCGTACACCTCCACACGCGAGCCGCGCGCGGAGTCGACCATCGCGCGCAGGTCGGTGAAGGGCACGCAGATGCCGACGTCGACGCCGCTCACCGCGCCGAGCTGCGGCAGCAGCGCCTGGATGTACAGCTCCGCTTCGGCCTCGGTCTTGTACATCTTCCAGTTGCCCGCGATCAGGGGGGTGCGCGCGCTCACGAAACGCAGGCCCCTTCCAGGGCTTGCACGCCCGGCAGCGTGCGGCCCTCGACCAGCTCGAGCGTCGCGCCGCCCCCGGTCGAGAGGTGATCGACGGCGTCCTCCAAGCCGAAATGGGCCAGGGCGGAGGCCGAGTCGCCGCCGCCGACGACCGTCAGACCCGGCGCCTTCGCCACCGCTTCGGCGACCGCGCGCGTGCCCGACGCGAACGGCGCATACTCGAATGCGCCCATCGGGCCGTTCCAGAAGACGGTGCCAGCGCGCTCGATCTCGCGCCCGTAGCGCTCCGCCGTGCCGGGGCCGATGTCGAGGCCCATCCACCCGGGGGGCACCTCCACGCCGTCGAGCGCACGGTGCTGCGCGTCGTCGGCGAGGCGGTCCCCGAGCACGAGGTCGTGCGGCACGAGCAGCCGCGCGCGGCCGGGCTGAGTGGTGTGCGTGTCGCTCGCCCGCGCGAGCAGCCGGCGCGCGTGCTCGACGTCCTCCTCGCAACATAAGGACTCGCCCACGGAGTGCCCCTGCGCGCACAGGAACGGGAAGCACATCGCGCCGCCGATCATCACCACGTCGGCGACCTGCAGGAAGCGGTCGATCACGGCGATCTTGTCGGCCACCTTCGAGCCGCCCACGATCGCGACGAGCGGCCGCGCGGGATGCTCGAGGATCCCGGTGAGCGTCTTGACCTCGTGTTCGAGCAGCCGTCCGGCGGCGCTCGGCAGCAGGTGGGCGACGCCCTCGGTGCTGGCATGCGCGCGGTGGGCGACGCCGAAGGCGTCGTTGACGTACACGTCGGCCAGCTCCGCCAAAGCGCGCGCGAAGGCCGGGTCGTTGGCGGTCTCGCCCTCCTCGAAGCGCACGTTCTCCAGCAGCAGCATCCCGCCGTCGTCGAGCTGCTCGGTGAGCGCCTTTACCTCCTCGCCGACCACCGCCGGTGCCAGCGCGACCTGCGCGCCGGTCAGCTCGCTCAGGCGCGCCGCGACCGGGGCCATCGAGAGCGCCGCCTCGTGCACGTGCGGGCGGCCGAGATGCGAGACCAGCACCAGGCGCGCGCCCTTGGCGCGCAGCTCTTCGATCGTGGGCAGCGCCGCGCGGATGCGGGTGTCGTCGGCAAGCTCGACCTCCCCCGCGGAGCTGGCCGAAACGGGGATGCTCGCGGGAGGCGAGCGTCTCCCGGCTTCGGTGGCGAGCGGGACGTTGAGGTCCACGCGCACCAGCACGCGCCGCCCGTGGACGTCGAGGTCGTCGAGGCTTCTCACGCGATCCCCCCGGACACCGCCGCCTGCCTACAGGACCCTCTGCGCGAGGTCCACGAGCCGGTTGGAGTAGCCCCACTCGTTGTCGTACCAGGCCACGACCTTCAGCATCGTAGCGTCCACCACCGCGGTGAGCTGGGAGTCGACGATCGAGGAGTACCGAGAGCCGACGATGTCGCTGGAGACGATCGGGTCTTCGGTGTACGCCATGATCCCCTGCAACGGCGCGCTCTCGGAGGCGGCTTTGAGCGCGGCATTGACCTCCTCGACGGTGGTGGCGCGCTCGCACTCGACGGTCAGGTCGACGACCGAGCCGGTCGGCACGGGGGCGCGCACCGCGAAGCCGTGCAGCTTGCCCTGCAGCGCCGGGATCACGAGGCCGATCGCCTTGGCGGCGCCGGTCGAGGCGGGGATCAGGTTGATCGCGGCGGCGCGCGCGCGGCGCAGGTCCTGGTGGGGGAGGTCCTGCAGGCGCTGGTCGGCGGTGTAGGCGTGGATCGTGGTCATCAGCCCGTGCTTGATGCCGACGGTGTCGTTGACGACCTTCGCCACGGGCGCGAGGCAGTTGGTCGTGCAGGAGGCGTTGGAGATCACGTGGTGCACGGCCGGGTCGTAGGCGGTCTCGAAGTTGACCCCGGGCACCACGGTCACGTCAGGATCGGTCGCCGGTGCGGAGATGATCACCTTCTTCGCCCCACGCTCCAGGTGGATCGCGGCGTGGGCGCGGTCGGTGAAGCGCCCGGTGGACTCGATCACCACGTCCACGCCAAGCTCCTCCCAGGGCAGCTTCGCGGGGTCGGTCTCGGCGAGCACCTTCAGCTCGTGGCCGTCCACCTCGATCGCGTGCTCGAGCGCCCGCACCTCGCCCGGGTAGGGACCGTTGATCGAGTCGTACTTGAGCAGATGCGCGAGCGTGCGAGCGTCTGTCAGATCGTTGACGGCGACCCACTCGATCTCTGCGGCATCGTCTCGCACTTCGGCAGCGCGCAGCACATTGCGGCCAATGCGACCAAATCCGTTGATTCCGACACGTACGGGCATTTTTCCTCGGGAGCCTCCTCCGGCGCACACCAATAACGAGCGATGAGGGCAAAAACCAACGATGCCGGACCGTGGGAGCGTTACCCCGACGACCCGGCTACCAGCCCAAGGCTATCGGACCGGGGGCACACAGCGGCTTCGCCTGGCCAGCGTCCCAAAAATTTGTATACCTATTGTATATATATTGTCGAGGAGAGCTGGGGCATATATAAAAATCTAAAAGCCCGATAGCAATTGCAAACGGCTTTTAAAAAGTTAATATGTATACCCAGGCCCCGCCCGCCGTCCCACCGCCCGGCCCGTGCTGCTGCCGGCACCGTCGTCCACCCCACCCCCTCAACGGGAGTTGGCGACGATCTCCACGCGCAGGCCGTCCGGGTCGAGCAGGTAGGCCGCGTAGTAGAGCGGTCCGTATTGCGTCCGCGGGCCCGGCTCGCCGTCTCCGCGACCCCCGGCGGCGAGGCCGGCCTGGTAGGCGTGATCGACCGCCACGCGCCCGGCAGCGCGAAAGGCGACATGGCCGTAGCCGGGTGCGGGCGTGCGCCCGCGGGTGACGATCCAGAACTCAGGCGCCGTCACGCCATAGGCGATCGCGTGCTCGCCCTCGTGCACGCGGCGCACCCCGACCGCGAAGAACACAGCGTCGTAGAAGGCGGCGGAGCGCTCCAGCGCGCTCACCTCGACTCCAAGGTGGTCGATCATCGGCGGCAGTCTGACGCACACGCAGCGCGGGGGCGCCGCCGACCGTCGCCGGCGCGGGGAAACGCGACCGAGCGCGCGGGGCCGGCGACCGAGCGCGGGGCCGGCGACCGAGCGCGCGGGGCGGCGACCGAGCGCGCGGGCCCGCGTCTCAGGCGTCGCGCGAGCGCTTGTCGATGTCGCGGTGGGTGACCGCGACCGTGAGGTCATCGCGCTCGCGGTAGCGCGCCGCCAGCCCCTCCGCGATCGCCACGGAGCGGTGGCGGCCGCCGGTGCAGCCGATCGCCACCACGAGGTGGGCGCGCCCCTCGGCGACGTACTGCGGCAGCAGGAAGTCGAGCAGCCCGTACAGCCGCTCGTACAGCTCCTCCAGGCGCCCGTCGCGCGCGACGTACTCGACCACGCGGGGGTCCTCGCCGGTGAGCTCGCGCAGCTCGGGCACGTAGTGGGGGTTGGGCAGGAAGCGCACGTCGAAGGCGAGGTCCTCCTCGCGCGGGGGGCCGTGCTTGAAGCCGAAGCTCATAAACGTCAGCGCGAGGCGCCCGGTGGCGCGGCGCGGCACCAGCTCGTCGGCGATCTTGCCGCGCAGCATCGCGGCCGACATGCCGGTCGTGTCGATCACCACGTCGGCGCGGTTGCGCAGCGGCTCCAGCAGCGCGCGCTCGGCGGCGACCCCGGCGGCGACCGAGCCGTCGGGCGCCAGCGGGTGGCGGCGGCGGGTCTCCTTGTAGCGGTTGACGAGGGTCTGCTCGGCGGCCTCGAGGAACAGCACGTGGTGATCGAGGCCGGCCGAGGCGAGGTCGTCCACGACGGCCTGCAGCGCCTCGAAGTAGACGCCGCCGCGCACGTCGGAGACGACCGCGGCGCGCTCGACCTTGGAGCCCTCGTGCATGAACAGCTCGGTCAGCGAGCGGATCATCTCCGGTGGGAGGTTGTCGACGCAGAAGTAGCCGGCGTCCTCGAACACGTTCATCGCCGTGGACTTGCCCGCGCCGGAGAAGCCGGTGATCACCACGAGCTCGTTCAGACTCGACTTCACCGCCGGCTTGCTCTGGAAGCGGAGCGGACTGCGAAGCGGTCGGAATACGGACACCCACTGATTGTGCCGCGTATGGCGGACACCGGCGGCACCAGCCTGTTACCAGCAACGCCCCAGAGACGGCCCAGGAGCAAGCGAGGCCATGATCGGACCCCGCCCGCCCCCGCGAAGTGCTGGCGGAATGGGATCGCAGCCGATCACCCTGTCCTGTTGAGATGCGCATGCAGCTCGCGCGCGATCTTCGCCGGCAGCCCGGGCACCGCCTGCAACTCCTCGCGCGTGGCTCCGACCACGGCCTCGGGGGAGCCGAAGTGGGCGAGCAGGGCGCGCTTGCGCGCGGGGCCGACCCCCGGCAGCTCGTCGAGCAGCGAGCTGGTGAGCGCGCGGTCGCGGCGGCTGCGGTGGTGGGTGATCGCGAAGCGGTGGGCCTCGTCGCGAGCGCGCTGCAGCAGCTGCAGCTCGGGCGTGGCGTGGTCGAGCACGAGCGGCGTGCGGCGGCCGGGAATGAACACCTCCTCGATCCGCTTGGCGAGTGAGATCACCGCCACGCCGCGTTCGCGGAAGCCCCGCAGGGGCTCGATCCCGGCCGCCAGCTGGCCCCGCCCACCGTCGATCACGACGACGTTGGGCAGCGTCGCGAAGCTGGCGTCGTACTCGGGGTCGTGCGGGGAGAGGTCGGCCTGGCGCTCCCACTGGGCGAAGCGGCGACTCAGCACCTCCGCCATCGCCGCGTAGTCGTCGGGCACCCCGTCCTCCAGCGTGCGGATCTTGAAGCGGCGGTAGTCGGATTTCTTCGGCGCGCCGCCCTCCAGCACGACCATCGCGGCGACCGTGTGGGTGCCGCCGAGGTTGGAGATGTCGAAGCACTCGATCCTGACGGGCGGCACGTCCAGCCCGAGCGCGCGCTGCAGCCCCTCCAGCGCCTCGACGCGGCTCTGGCGGCGACGCTCGGCGCGCAGGTGCTCTTGGTCGAGCGCGAGGCGCGCGTTGCGCTCGGCGAGCTCGAGGATGCGGCGCTTGTCGCCGCGCTCGGCCGCGCGCAGCTCGACGGGCCCGCCGCGGCGGCTGGCGAGGGCCTCGGCGAGCGCGTCCAGGCCGGCGGCGCCGTTGCCCGAGCCGCGCACTGCCCCCCCACCGCCGCGCCCGGCCTGCGCCTCGCCCCCGGCGGGCTCCCGCTGCACCAGCTCCCGCTGCACGACGATCTGTGCCGGGATCGAGGAGTGGCCGGCGTAGTACTGGAGCATGAACTCCTCCGCGACCTCGGGCAGCGCGCGCTCGGCCTCGTTCGCGAGGTAGAACGACTGGCGGTCGGAGAGCACCCCGTCGCGCACCTGGAAGACCTGCGCGTTGGCCTCGGTGCCGTCGAGCGCGACTGCCACCGCGTCGAGCGTGCCGATCGACTCGCTGGCGACGCGCTGGCGCTCCAGCAGCGAGCGCACCGCGCGCAGGCGGTTGCGCTCCAGCGTCGCCTGCTCGTATTCCTGCGCCTCGGAGGCTGCCTGCATCCGCGCCCGCAGGTCGCGCTCGATCGTGCGGTAGCGCCCGGAGAGGAAGTCGACCACGCCGTCGATGCTGCGGCGGTAGTCGGCCTTCGAGACGTATCCGACGCAGGGCGCCTCGCAGCGCTTGATGTAGTAGTCGAGGCAGGGGCTGCCGCTGCGCCGCCCCGGCTCGGGGCCGGTGCAGGAGCGGAACATGAAGATCTTCGTCAGCAGGTCGAGCGTGCCGCGCACGCGCTTGGCATTGGAGTAGGGGCCGAAGTAGGCGCGGCCCGGGCGGTGGCGCTCGCGCGTGAAGTACACCCGCGGGAACTCCTCGTCGAGCGAGATAGCGATGAACGGGTATGACTTGTCATCGCGCAGGCGGATGTTGAAGCGGGGGCGGTACTGCTTGATGAAGCTCTGCTCGGCCAGCAGCGCCTCGGCCTCGGAGCCGACGACGATGAACTCGATCTGCTCGACGGCGGCGACCATCTCCGCGTGGCCGGGGCTGCTTGGTACCTGCGCCTTGGCGAAGTGCGAGGCGACGCGTTTGCGGATCGACTTCGCCTTGCCGACGTACACCACGCGGCCTTTGCCGTCGCGGAACAGGTACACCCCCGGCTGGTCGGGGAGCCCGCGGCGCTGGCCGAAAAGGGGATGCTCGCTCATGCGAGCGTCTCCCTGCTTCGGTCGGCGAGCGTGGCGATCAATAGCTGCGCGAGTAGCGGTAGAGCGCGAACAGCGTGTACGCGACGAGCCCCACCAGCACAAACCAGGCGAACTCGCCAAAGCTCGTTTCCCACATCCGCGGTTTCGCCGCGACCGTCACAACGGCCACGCCGATCGACCCGTACAGCAGGGCGCGGCGGCGGTCGCCGAGGCTGTAGATGTCCACGCGGCGCGACAGGTAGATCCGCAACCCCGCGAGGCCGAGACCGAGCATGAAGGCGACGCCGAGGATCGTCTGGAACGTCGCCGCCGCGCGCCCGCCGCCGGGAAGATACGCGACCACGGCTGCCAGCGCCAGCAGGATCGCGACGTTGCGCACGGTCTTCTTGCGGTCGTCCATCGCGGACCAGTTTAGTTCGGCTGCCTACCCCACCAGCGCTTCCAAGCGCGCGTACGCCGCCTCGACCGCGCGGCGGGCCGCGGTGTGGCGGGCCTCGGACTTGGCCGACTCGTACTTAGTGGCCCACGCCGCGGGGTCGGCCAGCGCGTCCTCGACCTCGCGCAGCGCCGCCTCGGCCGCTTCGATCTCGAGCTCCGCCTTCTGCTGGTCGTTGAGGCGGTTCTTCGACGGGCCCTTGGGCTTGACTTTGGGCTTGGCCTTGGCTGCTTTCTTCGCGCCGACCGCCTCGCCGGGGGCGACGCCGTTCGCGGAGGCCGCTCCATCGCCGGCATCCGCTCCGTCGCCGGCACCCGTAGCGTCGGGGCCGCGCCGCCCCGCGACATGCCTGTTGGCGGCACCGCCCGACCCGTCCAGCGTCTCGCCTGCGGCCCGGCGCTCTTCGCGCACCCGCACGTACTCCGGCCAGCCGCCCTCGTAGCTGCGCAGCGTGCGGGGGTGGGTGGGGCCGTCTACCGCGATCGTGCGCGTGCCCACGGCGTCGAGCAGCGCGCGGTCGTGGGAGACGAGCAGCACGGCGCCCTGGAAGGCGCGCAGCGCGTCCTCCAGCGCCTCGCGGCTCTCGATGTCGAGGTGGTTGGTCGGCTCGTCGAGGATCAGCACGTTGGCGCCGGAGTGCACCAGCACGGCGAGGGAGAGTCTGCGGCGCTCCCCGCCGGAGAGACCGGCGAGCGGTTTCTCGGCCTCCTCGCCGGAGAAGAGGAAGCGGCCGAGCAGCGCCCGCGCCTTGTTCGGCGTCAATCCCGTGGCTCGCTGCGCCGCGTCGAGCACGCTTTGGCTCGGCGGGCCGCCGGCCCCCAGCTCGTCGGCGTGCTGGGAGAGGTAGCCGACCTTCACGTTGTGCCCGGTGCTGAGCTTTCCGCCGGCGAGGTCGCGTGTGCCGGCGAGCGTTTCGATCAGCGTCGTCTTGCCTGTGCCGTTGGGTCCCAC
>DASZIQ010000044.1:0-39042 GCA_035948945.1 Solirubrobacteraceae bacterium | reverse complement strand
ACTCGCCGTCGGCGTCGAGCAGGGTGCCGTGCGCGAAGCGTGTGCCGTTGACGAACAGCTCGATCGGGGATTCGGCGCCCTGGTCGAGTTCGACCACGGTGCCGGGCGGCAGTTCTAGGGCTTGGCCCAGCGGCAGCGTCGTGCGCCCCAGCTCGGCCCACACGCGCACCTGGACGTCCATCATCCGGGCGAGGCTCTCGCGCGTGGGCTCCGCCTGCTCGGGGGTGGGTTGGCCGATGCCCCCGGGATCGGGGTGCGGCGCGCCGGGGGCGCTCTGTGCGAACAGTGCCTGCATCGGGTTGGTTGGGAGGCCGCCCGCCCGCTCGCCCGCCCGCGCGACCGCCTCGGTCAGCTTGACCGCGCGCTGCGCACCGCGCAACCCGGGTTGGCCGCGGCCGATGGGGACGCCCTCGGCGAACAGCACGACCCCCTCCGTGGCGCGATCGTGCAGCCCCAGCAGCGTGCCCGGGGTGAGCGCCAGCATCCGCTCGACCGGCATCTCGCGCGCGCCCACCTCGGCGCGCAGGCACACGTGGGCGCCGGCCAGCCCGCGGCGCATCGCGTGCGCCTCGCGGGAGTCGGTGTCCTGCAGCCGCGGCCCGGAGCCGAGGATTTCCTCCGCGATCGGTCCGATCGCCGACCAGGGGATCAGCAGGGACATGCCGGAGGGCAAGTCGTCGATCCGGCTCTCGAGCGTGATCGCGAAGGTGGGTTCTCCGATCGGAACGAGCACGCCGCCATCGCCCTCGAGGTCGACCTCGCCGAGACTCAGCTCCAGCCCGCCGAGATCGCGCCACGCGGGACCCAGTTGGGCGATCATCGACTGCAGCAGGCGCCGCGTGAGCGCCCAGTCGACTTCGCTGAAGCGCCGCTCGGAGGCGGCCTGGGCCGGGTGGCCGCCGAGCAGGCACTCGAGCGCTTGCAGCACCAGGGGCGGCTCGATGCACAGCAGCATCTGCGCGTTGATCGGTTGCACCCCGAGCGCCACGGCGATCGTGTTCGCCGGCAGTGGCGCCTTGGCGGCCGCCCATGTGAGCTGGCGGGAGTCCGCCACGCCGAGCTCCACCGGAGCGCGCAGCTCGGTGGAGAGCCGCAGCGCGAACGCTTCGCAGAAGGAGCCTAACGCGCGCACTATCCGGCGGCGCAGCTCGGCGGTGAACTTGGTCGGCTGGGAGAAGTCCACCGTGCGGATCGCGTGGCCCCCCACGGCGCCCACGCCCATGCCCACATCCCCGACCTCGCCCGCCACGTCCGCGGAGGGGACATCGGTGGCGTCTTGACCCGCCTCGCCCATCACCTGCGCTGGGGGAGCGGCCGCGGCGTCATGGCTCGCTTCCTCCACCTGGGGGTCGCCCGCGGGGTCGTTGCCCGCCTCGCTCACCCCGTCCACGGGAGGGGCGTCAGCAGGGTCCTGGCCCGCCTCGCTCACCGCGTCCGCGGAGGGGACGTCAGCCGCGTCGAAGCCCACCTCGCTGCGGGCGGGGTCGCGTGCGTCGCCGGGCGGGGTCTCTTCGAGCTGGTGGTGCGGTGCGTCCTCGCTCATCGCGGCCTCCCGGTCACCCCTGCACGGCGGAGTCGGCATTGATCCGATCCCCGCCCGCCCCGGGCGGCGCGACATCGGGCGGGGCGGTGGGGCCGGCGTTGAGCGGAGCCCCATCGTCCGGCTCGTCGAGGTCTGCCGCCGCTGCGTCCCCCTCGACGATCTCGGTGACGCGCAGGCCGAACTGCTCATCGACGATCACCACCTCGCCCCGGGCGATCGGGGTGCCGTTGACGAGCAGGTCCACCGGTTCGCCGGCCAGCCGCTCCAGCGTGACGATCGAGCCGGCGCGCAACTGCAGCATCTCGCCGACGGTCATGCGGGTGCGGCCGATCTCGACGCTCAGCTCCATGAGCACGTCGCTGAGGCGGCGCAAGTCGGCGCCCGCCTCCGGGGTGGGCCGGATGCCAACCGTCTCGGCCGGCTCGGGGCTCTGGTCGAGCTGCTCGTAGGCGACTGCTTCGCTCATGGCCTGCTCCTACTGCACCGTCAATTCGGGGAACAACACGGCTTCGACCTTGACGTCGGTCTGGTGGTCGATGCCCGCGAGGATGCGGTGCTTGATCGCGCTGCGGCCCTGACTGGAGGTGAGTGTGCCGCCGTTCTCGCCGGTGATGGTGTCGGTCACGATTTCACGGACGGCCGGTTCCTCGGGCAGCGTCCCCGCGCCTTCCCCCGAGCTCGATGCGCCCGCGGCCGAGGCCCCGTCGCTCTGCCCCGGCGCGAGCTCCAGCGCGACCGCGAGCTTGGCGTAGTGGCCTTCGGCGAGGTTCAGCAGGAACGGCTGGGGCATGAGGTAGATCGTGCCCGGGATCTTCTGCTTGACGGTCTTCTTGGGCTTGCTCATGGTGTAGCCCACGCCGAGCACCAGCAGCAGCACGAGGGGGATGAGGAGCTTCTTTTTGGACATGGTCGCGGGGTTGGGGGGTCGGAGGGTGGGCGGTGTTGGAGCGTGGAGTTGGGTGTGCGGTCAGGCGCCCGCGGCGGTCGGCCGTGGTGTGGGTGGTTGGGTGCGGGTGGTTGGGGTGTGTGGGTGGAACGGGTGCGGGTGGTCTCCTGCTGGGTGTATCGGGACGAGGCGGGGATTTCAGTAGTGCCGGGCTCGGTTATTCAGAGGTTTTTCAGTACAGGCGCTGCAGGACGATCTCCACGCGCCGGTTCAACGCGCGCCCGGCGGGCGTGGCGTTGGTGGCGATCGGGTGCTGTTCGGCATAGCCGACGGCGCTCAGCCGCTGGGAGTCCACGCCCTTGGCGATCAGGAAGCGCACGACGCTGCTCGCGCGGGCGGTGGACAGCTCCCAGTTGCTCGGGAAGGTGCCGCTGATCGGCACGTTGTCGGTGTTGCCTTCGACGGCGATCGGGTGGACGTGATCGACGTTCAGCAGCGCTGCGATCTCCGTGAGCAGGGGAGCGCCCTGGCTCTCCAGAGTGGCGCTGCCGGAGCTGAAGAGGAGGCTGTCGGTGAGCACACGGATCGCCAGGCCGCGCTGTTCGATCGCGACGTGGACGGACTTCGCGAACCCGTGCTTGGCGGCGTATGCGTTGAGCTCGCGCTGGAGCGCTTCGAAGCTGGCCTGCTCCTGTTGGGCGGCCGACACCTGCACGCTTGCGGCGCTCGAAGCTGCGCTCTGCGCGCTCGCCTGGGCGCTGCCCGACTGCCCGCCGGACACGTGTTCGAGTTCGCTGGTGACGTTGGGCACCAGCCGCACGATCGCGGGCGTGTCGATCGTCGTGGGGGCGCGGCTGGAGTTGGCGCTCGCGCCGGGCTGCTCGATCGACTTGCCGCCCGGCAGGATGTCCCCGGAGAAGGCCGCCTTGAGCGCCATCTGGAGGGTGCGGTACTTGGAGATGTTCACCGAAGAGATCGAGAACAGCACCATGAACAGCGCCATCAGCAGCGTGATCATGTCCGCGTAGGTGAGCAGCCAGCGCTCGTCGTTGTCGTGCTCGGCGCCGTGCCCGCGGCGTCTGCTGCCGTGTCCACGTGCCATGGCTAGCTTTCCCCGTGAGTCCGTTGGCGCTCAGCCTCGGGCGGCATATCAGGCTGCCTCGGCCTGCGGGATCGCGGCCTGCGCTGCGGACGCGCCCTCGCCGTCTTCGTCCTCGCGCTCGGCCGGGGGCAGGTAGGACATCAGCTTGTCGGCCACGAGGCGCGGGTTGTCGCCCGCCTGCAGCGACAGGATCCCCTCGAGCGTCATCATCCGCAGCTCGACCTCTTCGGCGGAGATCGCCTTCAGGCGGTTGGCGATCGGCAGGAAGATCACGTTGGCCGCGCCAACCCCCATCAGCGTCGCGAGGAAGGCGGCGGAGATCGAGGGGCCGAGCGTGGAGGGGGCCGCAAGGTTCTGCAGCACGTGCACCAGCCCCAGCACGGTGCCGATGATCCCCATTGTGGGGGCGAAGCCGCCGGCCTTCTCGAACGGCGCCGAGCCGGCCGCGTGGCGGGCCGCCATGCCGTCGACCTCGGCCTCCAAGATCGCGTGCACCATCTCGGGGTCGGTGCCGTCGACGACCAGCTGCAGCGCGTTGCGGGTGAAGCTGTCCTCGATCTCGCCAAGTTTCGCGTCGAGCGCGAGCAGGCCCTCGCGGCGGGCCTGGTCGGCGAGCGACACCAGCAGGTCCATGCGCCCGCGCAGGTCGGGGGGCTCGGCGGAGAAGGTGAGCTTGTACAGCGAGGGGATGCGCTTCATCGACTGCATCCCGACGCTCGCCAGCGTCACCCCGCCGGTGCCGCCGAGAATGATCATCAGCGCCGGGATGTTGATGAACGAGGCGGGACTCGTCCCGTCCATCATCGAGCTGAGCAGCAGGGCGCCGAAGGCGACCCCGATTCCGATGGCTGTTGCGGCCTTCATCGCCCTCGTTCATCGGCCGGGAGGCGCGATCCTTCAACTGGTTCTGGACGCCTGCTCGGGCTCTTGATCGGAGTTGGCCGGGAATCGCCTCCGCCCGGGCCCCCGCGGCGGTTGCGCATCGCCTCGGAGAGCACGTCGACGCGCCACTCGCGCATCGCGGCGGCCACCTCGGCCGGACTCTCCGCCACGACGACCTTGGCGGTGGTGGCGAGCGTCACGACGGTGTCGGGGGTGGATTCGATGGTGACGATCAAGTCGGGATTCAGTTGGAACGGCTCGTCGGTGTGTCCGAGCCTGTGGAGGGTGATCATGGGGAACCTTCTCTCGGTGGGAGTGTCGCCTTGGGTGGGGCGCGGCGCGCCGTCGCGGCCGCGCCCCACCGGGCGCCTCGGTGTCGTCCGGCTCCATTCCGCCAAGCTAGGCGCTTCCCACGATCGGCTCTTGGCCAATCGCGGGCGGCCTGTCTCAGGGTGAGCCACGATTGGATTACTGGACCATCGTCACCACCGTCTGGAGCATTTCGTTGGCGGTGGTGATCACCTTCGAGTTGGCCTGGTAGCCGCGCTCGGCGGTGATCATGCTGGTCATCTCGGTGGCGAGATCGACGTTCGACATCTCCAACTCCCCGGCCACGGTCTGGCCGAAGCCACCGGTGTTGGGGGTGCCGACGATCGGCGCGCCCGAGTTGGTGGTCTGGCTCCACAGCGATCCGCCGAGACGCTCCAGGCCGTCCTGGTTGGGGAACTGCGCCAGCGAGAGGTACCCCGCGGTGACCTGCTGTTCGAAGGTCGGGGATTTGGGGTTCTCGTCGGTGTAGCTGACCGCCCCATCCTCGCCGATCGACACGTTGGCGGAGCCGGGGGGGATCACGATGTAGGTGTCCTTGGCGCCGGGCGCGTAGGTGGTGCCGGCTTCCGTTTTGGTGGCCACCGCTTCGCGGCCGATCACGTAATCCCCGGCCTGCGTGGTCAGGAAGCCCTTCGTGTTGGTCGTGAGGTCGCCCTCGCGGGTGTACTGGAAGCCGGACGGCAGGTTGGCGGTGTACGGGGGTTCCGCCGGCGGCGAGCCGCTGCCGACGCGCAGGAACCCTTCGCCCTGGATGGCGACGTCCAGGGGGTTGTTGGTGGTCTGGAAGGAGCCCTCGGTCATTTCGTTGTCGGTCGATGAGACCACGACGCCGAGCCCGATCTGCATGGGGTTGGTGCCGCCGTTGCTGGTGGTCGGCCCGGAGGCCCCCCGCACGATCTGCGCCAGCGAGTCGGCGAACGTCACGCGCTGGGACTTGTAGCCGATCGTGTTGACGTTCGCCAGGTTGTTGGCGGTCACGTTGAGCATCGTCTCGTTGGCGTCGAGGCCGCTGATCGCGGCATACATTCCACTCATCATGGTTGCGTCACTTCCTTTCGCGGCCTCCTCGATGAGGTCCGGCCGTGGTTTGAGTTTGCAAGGTTCTCGGAGTTGTTGTTTCGATGAAGTTGGTTGGGCCTGGGGTGCCGGTCGGGCCCTGGGAGTTGTTGATTTGGTGGGCCTGGGTGCTGGGTGGGCCCTGGGAGTTGTTGGCTTGGTTAGGCTCCTGTCTGGTTGTGATGTAAAAGGGTTATCGGGGTGGATCGCAGGCGCCTCAGGCGATGACGGCGCTGTCGATGTTGGTGAAGGTGTGTTCGCGCATGTGTTCGGAGCCGACAGCGGTGATGACTGTGCGGTTGGGCACGGAGACCACGAACGCTGTGCCGTCGACCAGGACAAGCGAGTCGCGCGAGCCCTTGCCGGCAGCGCGTCCCACGCCTTCATGCAGCCGGCCCAGGGTGGTCGGGTCGAGCGCGATCCCACGGCGCTGCACCCGCTCGAGGGCGTGCTTGGAGAAGTGCAGCGGTTCCTGCCCACTGGTCTCCTTGAGCACATCCGCGAACGACGGCCTGGAGGGATTCCCGGCGTCCGTAACGCGCCTGTCCGTCGCGGGGCCGGTTTGCGGGCTCCTGACGGGGGCGGAGGCCGGGATCGAGGCCGGCCCACCCGGAAGCAGCGCAGGGTTGAATTCGACGCTCACGACACCTCCGATACGCCGGCGAGTTCGATCCCGGGGGTGCCTTCGACCGTGAGGGTGGCCCCTTCGGGGGTGATCTCGACGCTCTGCACCGAGCCGCTCTGCGAGGCTCCGGTGGAGGGATCGGTGTAGGAGACGGTGTGCCCGATCAGCGCGACCGCCTGGGCGACCCGCTGGGCGGTGACCGACTGGGAGCTGCTCTGCGCCAGGTTGGTCGTCTGCTCGAGCTGGGAGAACTGCGCAAGCTCGCTGATGTATTCGGTGCCGTTGCTCGGTTCCAGAGGATTCTGAGCCTGCAGCTGGGCGACCATCAGCTGCAGGAAGGCGTTCTTGCCGAGTTCGCCCTTGGGGTTGGTGGGTTCGGTTTCGGCGGAGCCCGTGGTGGAGCCGGTTTTGGTGGCGGTCACCGCGGCGGGCAGCGCCGTAGTGGTGGGGGATGGTGTGACGGTGGTCATGGGGGTGCCTCGCTCTCGTGCTCGGTGGTGCGGTGTGTGCTCAGTCTTTGTGGTTGGCGTGTGTTGGGTGCCGGTGGTCGGTGTCTGTTGTGGGTGTCTGTGTGGGTGGTGGTGACGCTTGTGGGTGGGGCGGGTTGCCTCCGGGCGGGTTGCCTCCGTCGTGTCTCGCTTTGCTTCAGACGAGCACGTCGATGAGAGCTCCGTGCGATGGCGTGGTCGTGGGTGGCGCGGGCTCGTCGGCGACGGGCGAATCGGTTTCGGTTTCGGCTTCGGAGTCGGCTGGGGTCCCGATTGCCGTGGACCGACCGGGGCGGCCGCCAAAACCTTCACCGCGGGTGGCGCTGCCCTGACCGCTGCCTTTGGCATCCGCGCCCCCGCTCTGGGCAGCATCGTGGTGGCCGATGTCAAGCCGCGCGAGGTTGACGCCGAGCGAGCTCAGCGACTGGCGCAGCTGCGCGTGGGCGGCGGCGAGCGCCTGCGCGGCGGCAGGCGACTCGGCGGTGACGCGAGCGAGCAGGCCCTGGGCGGTTTGGGTGAGGTTGACGCGAATCTCGCCCAACTCCTCGGGCTGCAGCGAGATGCGCGCCTGGGCGAGGCCCTGGCGGGCGGCGAGCTGGATCGTGCCGTGGAGGCTCTCGATCGCTTCCTGCAGGCCGACGCCGTAGCCGGCCGTTCCAAGTTCCCCCGGCGGGGCCGCGGGGTTGCCGCCCAGCGCGGTGGGCGCGAGCGGGGAGGTCGTACTTTCGGAAAGCCCATCCACCACCCCACTCACCCCATCGGCGTTCGGGCTTGCCGATCTGCCACTCATCCCATCGGCGTTCGTGCCTGCTGACGACGTGGAGGAGCGGAGGGTTTTGGGGAGATCGCCGGCGTTCGTGCTGGCGGCGTGTGCGGCGGAACCGTGGGGTATGGCGAGATCGCCCGTGGGCGGAGCCTTGGGCATTGAATGCGCTTGTGCGCTCGTGCCGGCCGCGGGTGCATCCTTGGCGGTCGCAGCGAGCGGGCCTGTGATCCCGCTCGCTGTAGGGGGGTCGGTGGCCGGAGGTGTGGCTGGAGCACCGGCAGCCGTGGGGGCGACGTCCTGCGGTATCGCGGGCGCGCCGTCCGCGGCACGCGTGGGCGCGGAGGGGGGAGTATCGTCGTGAGTTGTCGCAGTGGCGGTGAGCGCACCCGGGGCGGAGGAGTCGCCGCGTGCCATCGCGGGGTCTGGTTGGCTGGTGCTCAGGCGTGCGGCAGGGCCTTGGTTGAGGTATCTGCCGGAGGTGGCGCTCGGGGCCGGCTGATCGGTTGGAGTGCCTTCCGGGGGCGCCGCGGCGAGCGTCAACGTGGAGCCGGCGGGCGTCGGCGTGGAGCCAGAGGGCGTCGGCGCGGAGCCAGAGGGTGTGGGTACGGACGGTGCCAAGCTCGCGGTCGCCTTGGTGTCAGAGGGCGTTGCGGCAGGGCGGTGCCCAGCATGTTGCGAGCTATTCTGCTGCTGGCCTTCCGCAATGGCGGTCCGGGCCGATTCAGTTTCGAGCGCGCTCTGGAAGGGCGGCCCTTCGGGGGGGGCGCCCGGTGGAGCGCCACCGGTGGGCGAAGGGATCCGTTCCACCCTACCCGGGGCGGTGAGGATCGGCTGCGGGGCGGTCGGGCTCACACGATCGCCTCGGAGGGGGTGGTGGGGGCAGTGATGGCCGCAGTGGCGATGGGGGCCGTGGTGGCCGTGGTGTCGGAGGGGAGCACGGTGACGGTGGGGGCTGCGGTGTCGGAGGGGAGCGTGGTGGCGGAGGGGAGCGCGGCGATACCCACCCCCTGTCCGCTTGGGCTGAAGGAGGCGGCGTAGCCGAGCACTTTGGCGACGTACTGCTGGGTTTCGGGGTAGGGGGGGACACCGCCGTACTGCTCGACGGCGCCGGGCCCGGCGTTGTAGGCGGCGAGCGCGTCGGTGGTGTTGCCGGCGAACTGGTGGAGCAGTTGGGAGAGGTAGCGGGCGCCGCCTTCGATCGACTGAGTGGGGTTGAGCGGTTCGGTGACGCCGAGCGAGGCGGCGGTGGAGGGCATCAGCTGGGTGAGCCCCTGTGCTCCGGCGCTGCTGCTGGCGGAGGGGTCAAACCCGGACTCCTGCTCGATCAGCCCGTAGAGGAGCGAGGGGTCGATTCCGTAGCGCGCGGCGGCCTGCTCGATCAACGGCGCATACGTGGAGCCGCCGCCAGCGCTATCCCCAGCCGCGGGTGTGGCGGAGTCGTAGGCGACCGTGGTGGGGGTGGCTGAGGGATAGCCGTCGACGGTGGGAGTGGCAGCAGGGTAGCCGTCGACGGTGGAAGCGGCAGTGAGGTAGCTGTCGACGGTGGGAGTAGCAGTGGGGTAGCCGTCGGCCGGCATGGCATAGGCGGCGCCGGAGGTGGACGCGGGGGAGGTGTAGGCGTCAGCGCTGAGGGCGCCACCGGCGAGCGGCGCGGACGATGGGTAGGCGGAGCCGACGCCTCCCCCCTGGGCGGCATCGAGGGCCGAGGCGAAGGTGGGGAGGGTGGGGAGGGTGGGACCCTGTTCTACCTGTGCGAGCAGGGCCCGCAGCTGCTGGACGCGTTCGTCGGCGGCCGTGGTGGCGATCGGTTCCCCACCGCGTACGGCGGCGGCGATCGGTTCCAACCCGCTGAGGGCGGCGGCGCTCATGCGGCGCTCCGGCGGAAGCGCCCGAGGGCGATCTCGTCGAGCTGCTCGTTTTCGCGGCGTCCGGCCTCGCGCTCGTGCTCGGCGCGCTGTCGATCCTTGAGGCGCTCGAGAATCTCGTGCTCGCGCGCGGCGCAACCGAGCTGGGTGTCGCGCACTACGACGTCGGCCTCGTGGCGCTCGAGCTCGCGCATGCCCATCGTGCGCTGCGCCTCGATGTGCTCGACGAAAGCCTGGCGTGCGAGCAGCTCGGCGGCGCTGACGGCGGTCGTACCATCGCCCTCCCCGACCGCGAGACGCTGGTGGGTGAACGCCCGCTCGAGATGCTCCTCGACGCGTTGCAGGCGATTCTGGCTGCCGGCGCGCTCGGAGATGGCACGGGCAAGCTCCTCGCGCGCGAGGGTCTCCTTGCGCTGGCGCAGCGCGCGGACACGCTCGAGGCGGAAGCGGAACGAGGGAGCGGTGCTCACGGCCGCGTAATCGGTCGGGCGGGGCGGTTCTTGAGGGGTGGCGCGGTATCGACGAAGGGTGGCGCGGTGCGTGAGGCAAGGGTGGCGCGGCATCGGGGGTGGCACGGCATCGATGAGGGGTGGCACGGTGCGTGAGACGGAGAGGCGGCGTCCTCAGAAGCCGGCGACGCCAAAGGGATTGGTAGCCGTCCCGAAGAACGAAATGGGTGTAGGCTCTTGTGTATGCGCCACAGCGGAGAGGACTCTGCGTGGGCGCCGACCTGGCGACGGCAGCAATGGCCGAACGCGACCGGCGCGGGAGGGCTGTGGCATCGGGCGCCGGGAACCGTGGGCGGGGGCTCGGCGGTGAGGTTCCCTTCCCGGGGAGCCGCGTAACCTCTGTTTCCCGGTATGTCCGATGATTTAGGCTGACCGACAGTTAGATTTATTCATGGAAATGTGATCCAAACGCCCCAATTATTCGTAAGAACACATATCTACCCATGCCACGCCATATCTACCAATTCCACGCGGGCATGGAAGCGACATAACCGCGTGTACCTGTCAGTAGGACAACCCAATCAACCACAGTCCTGGGGATGAACGACATGAGCAAGAAGAAATCGGATGACGTAGCGATCACACTGTCGCCGCTGCAAGTAGAGCAGGTGATGCGCTCCGCGGGCCGCAACCGCAACGGCACCGTCTCGAACCTGCTGCTGGCCGCGCTCGACCACGCCTACCAGCCGATCGAGAAGAATGGCGGGGGCAAAGGCAAAGAGAAACCCTCGCCGCTGCAGAAGGCGACGCGGGCGGCGTTGGAAGACGCGCTGGAGGATCCGCAGCTCTCGCAGTCGCTGCTGCGCGGGCTGGCGATCCTGGCCTCCTACGGGCCGGATCGGCCGTGGCGCGCGATCATCGACTTGGCGGGCCAGCTGGGGATGTCGCCCTCGACCACCCACCGTTACGTGAAGACGCTGCGGGCGGTCGGCCTGCTGGAGCAGAACCCCGAGACAAGAGAGTACCGCCCGGTTGCGATGGCGTAGGTTTGAAGCTGTACGCCGACGCTGGCGTGGCGGACGCCGGCGGAGTCGGTTAGAGCCCAAGCGCCGGGATGGCGGAGGCCTCGAAGGGGCCGGGCGCTGTCAGGTCTTCGGGGTCTGACGCTTGCGCGCTACCCGGGCCGGGTGTGGGCCAACCCGGCTCCCCGCCGGTGTTGCCGGCGTCACTGATGTTGCCCGCGTGACCGCCGTTGCCGGGAAGCACCTCCTCCGCGTCGAGAATCTCCCCGGAACGCTGGGCAAGCGAGCGCTCCAGAGAGTCGGTGAGTTCGAGCAGCGCGCGATCGGAGTCGGAGGGGCTGCTGGGCTCGGAGACGGCCTGGCGCAGGAGGGCGTCGATCCGCGGGCGGTGCTCCAACGCGGCATCGAGTAGCGGATCGCTCCCGGAGTGGTAGGCCCCGATCGAGATCAGGTCTTCCTTCTCCCGCAGAGCCGCCAGCGCCGCGCGTAGGCGCTGCCCGGCGGAGGCGATCTCGGGCGCAACGATCTCGCCGGTGAGACGGGAGACGCTTTGCAGAACGTCGATCGCGGGGTAGTGCCCGGCGTGGGCGAGCGAGCGGGTGAGCACGATGTGCCCATCGAGGATCGAGCGGACGGCGTCGGCGATTGGCTCGTTCATGTCGTCGCCGTCGACGAGCACCGTGTAGAGGCCGGTGATGGAGCCCGCGGGGCTGGTGCCGGCCCGCTCCAACAGGCGTGGCAGCAGCGCAAACACGGAGGGGGTGTAGCCGCGGGTGGCGGGGGGCTCGCCGATCGCCAGGCCGATCTCGCGCTGCGCGGTGGCGAAGCGTGTGACGGAGTCCATCATCAGCATCACGTGGTGGCCGTGGTCGCGGAAGTGCTCGGCGATCGTGGTGGCGGTGAAGGCCGCCTTGATGCGCACCAGCGCGGGCTCGTCGGAGGTGGCGACGACGACGACGGAGTGCTCCAGCGCCGCGCCGAGATCGCGCTCGACGAACTCGCGCACCTCGCGCCCGCGCTCGCCGACGAGCGCGATCACGTTGACGGTGGCGGAGGTGGAGCGGGCGATCATGCCGAGCAGCGAGGACTTGCCGACGCCGGAGCCGGCGAAGATCCCCAGTCGCTGTCCGCGCCCGCAGGGGACGAGGCTGTCGAGCGCGCGTACCCCGAGCGCGACGCGCTCGCGGATGCGGGGCCGGTCGAGCGCGGAGGGGGGAGCGGCGACGGTCGAGCGCAGACCCGGGCGGGCCCCCCGCTCCTCGGCGCCGGCGTGAGCAGCCCCGCTCACCCCGCCGAGCCCGTCGAGGGGAGCGCCCAGCCCGTCGATGACGCGTCCAAGCAGGTGGGGCCCGACGGGCACGCGGAAGGGGGCGCCGGTGGGGAGGACCTTGGTGCCGGGCCCGATGCCCTGCAGCTCGCCGAGCGGCATCAGCAGCGTGCGGCCCTCACGGAAGCCGACGACCTCGGCCGGCACCGCCCCCCGATTCCGGTCGGCCCCAACGAGGCACACCTCGCCGACCTCGGCCTGCAACCCGGTGGCCTCGATGATCAGCCCGATCAGGTTGGACACGCGCCCGTGACAGCGGGCGAGATCGGCGCCGGCAAGCGCACCGGCGGCGCGGGCGAGGAGCTCACTCATGCCGGCCTCGCGGCGAGTTCCGCGGGGGAGGTGGGACGGGATCGTCTTTGGGGATCGTCCGCGCGGGCTCGTGCGCCGGACAAGCGGGTGGGCGCGGGGCATCGTGCCCCGCGGCGACGGCGGGTGGGTTCAAGGGCTGGACTCACGGCGAGGGCTCCGTGCCACCGAGCTCCGCTTGGATGACCTCGCGGGCGCGTTCCAACTGGGTGTCGATGCTGGCGTCGACCTCGCTCTCCAGGGTGCGGACGATCGCGCCGCCGCGCCCGACGCGGCGGTCGGCTTGGACGTCGCAGTGGTCGATGCCGCCGACCTGGGTTTCCAGCTCGGCGACGGCGGCGCTGACGGTCTCGAGGTCGGCGGGGTCGACGAGCACGGTGACGCGGCGGCGGTCGGTGACGCGTCGCAGCGCCCCGCGGACCGTGTCGAGCACGCGCTCGGGCTCGACGGCGAGCGTGCCGGCGAGGATCTTGGCGGCGAGCGCGAGCGCCAGCGCGACGGCATCGGCCTCGGTCTCCTCGGCGAGCTGCGCGCGCAGCGCCAGCGCCTCGGCGAGCGCCTGCCGCAGGGCGCTCGCGGCGGAGCGGGCCTCAGACAGGCCGTCCTCGCGGCCCTGGGCGAGACCTTCGGCGTGACCCTCGGCGCGGGCCAGCTCGCGGATGCGCTCGGCCTCGGCGGCGGCGTCGGCGAGGATCCGCGCGGCGCTGCCGATTGGAGGGGGCGCCGAGGGCTCGAGCTGCTCGAGGGGGTAGCTGCCGACAGCCGCGAGGCCTCCGGATGCGCCGGGCGGCGTGGCGTGAGCGGGGATCTCGGGCATCGTTGGCGGCGCAGCGTGCGGGGCCGCGGGCCTCACACGACCGCTTCCTCTTCGCCCTCGCCCTCGCCGGTGGAGAGCACGATCGTGCCGGCCTCCTCGAGGCGGCGCACGACGGCGACGATGCGCCCCTGGGCGGCCTCGACATCGCGGCGGCGCTGGGGCTGCTGGACCTCCATTTCCTCCTGCAGCATTGCGGCGCCGCGCTCGGACATGTTGGCGAGGAGCTTCTCTTTGACGGCGTCGGGCACCCCCCGCAGCGCGAGCACGAGGTCCTTCTGGTTGGCCTCGCGCAACACCTGCTGGATCGCGCGGTCTTCGAGCGTGACGATGTCCTCGAACACGAACAACATTCGGCGGACCTCCTCGGCGAGCTCGGAATCGGTCGTGGCGAGGTGGTCGAGCACGGCGCGCTCGGTGGAGCGGTCGGCGTGGTTGAGGATGTCGGCGAGCGCCTTGGCGCCCCCGGCGGAGGAGTAGTCCTGCTCGACGACCGTGGTGAGCTTCTGGCGGATCACCTCTTCGACCTGCTGGATCACGGAGGGGCTGGTCTCGCCCATGCGCGCGATGCGCAGCGCGATGTCGGGCTGGGTCGCGTCGGGCAGGCGGGCGAGGACCTGGGCGGCGAGCGCGGTGTGGAGGTTGGCGACCACGAGCGCGATCGTCTGTGGAGCCTCGGTGCGCAGGAAGCCGACGACCTGCTCGGGTGGGGTGCGGCTCAGGAACTCGAAGGAGCGCGCCTCGTTGGCGCTCGCGAGCCGCGCGAGCAGCTCCTCGGCCCGCTCGGGGCCGAGGGCACGCTCGAGCACTTCGCGGGCGAACTCGACTCCGCCGACGACGTCGCCCAGGCCCTCCGTGGCTGCGGCGGCGGCGAGCTCGCCGAGGATCGCCTCGGTGGTGTGCTCCTCGATCGCGCCGAGCTTGGTCATTTCCAGGGAGAGGCTCTCGATCTCCTCCTGGCGGAGGTGCTGAATGACCTCCGCGGCGAGCTCGGGGCCGAGAGCGGCCATCAGCACGGCGGCCTTACGGCGGCCACCGAGGCGAGCGACGGTGCGCTCCGGCAGCGCAGCGCTCGACGTCTCCGACGCGGGCGGCAGTTGGATCGCCATCAGGCTTGCCTCACGATCGCGCCGGCGTCGACACAGTCGGGCGACCCGGCCGGCGGGCTGCTCGACATTCGCGTGGCGCTGCACGCGCTCCGGTCAGCCGGCGTGATCGCTCTGCCAATCATCAGGGGCAGCCTCACGATCACGCCGGCGTCAATGCAGGCGTGGGCGCATGGCGCCCGGGTGCTCTGTATCCGTCTGGTGTTGCTCACCGCATCGTGAGCCGACGTGATCGCGCCCCTCATTAATCCTCCTGCATCCAGCTGCGCAGCTGCTGGGCTACGCGATCGGGGTTGGACTCCGCGAGCTGCTCGACCTGGCGGCGGATCGGAGCGCCGGCCCCGTTGGCGCCGGCGGCAGCGGCGACCAGCGTGGGCGCGTCGGTGGGCCGCGGTGGGATTTCGCGTTCGAGCTCGGAGAGCTTGACGGGCAGCTCGAGCTCGCGCAGCCACGGTGGCTGGTTGTCGATGCCCTCCTGCTCGCGGCGGCGCAGCGAGCGGGTGGTGAAGAACAGGAAGATCGCCGAGGCGATGCCGATGAGCGCGTACTTGGCGTAGCCGAGCATCCCGCTGGAGGAGCCTTCGGCGGCGGGGGTGGCGGACTTGGCGAAGGCCATCTGCGCCACCGAGATGGTGTCCCCGCGCTTGGGCTGGAGGCCGGCGGCGTTGGTGACGGCTTCCTTGATCGCCGGCACCGAGGCGGCGGGAACGGAGTGGTCGAGCAGCACCGAGACGTGCTGGCTTTCGACCGCGCCGGGGGCGACGGTGGAGTGGGTCACGGTCTTGTCCACGCCGAGCGAGGAGCCCGTCACTTCGTGCTTGTAGTTGGACTTGCCGGAGGCGCCGGTCTGCGCGTAGGCGGGGATGTTGGCGGTGCCCGTCGCACCTGCTCCCCCGCCGGAGCCGGTGAGGGTTTCGAGGTTCTTGCTCTGCGCCAGCGGCACGCCGGCCTTGCCGTAGGTGAGCGATTCCTGAGTGGTTTGGTTGGTGTTGAGGTTGGCGTACACCTGCACCACCGCCTTGCCGGGGCCGAGCGTCTGCGCGAGCATCTCGTCGATGCTGGCCTCCATCCCGTCGTTGTAACGTTCCTCGGCGGCCTGCTTGCCGCTTGCGCCGCCGCCGGCTTCGCCGTTCTGAGAGGGCCACAGCAGTTGCCCGGTGCCGTCGGTGATGGTGACCTTCTGCAACTGCAGCCCGGGCACGGAGGAGGCGACGAGCTGGGCGATGCCGCGCACGGAGGTGGAGCTCAGCGAGCTCGAGCCGCTGAGCAGCACGGCGGCGGAGGAGGCGTTCTGGCTTTCGCCGAACAGCTGGTTCTGGGGGTTGGGGAGGACGAGCTCGACCTGCGCGCCCGAGACCCCCTGGATGTTGTCGATCGTCTGTTCGAGCTGGCCCTGCAGCGCGCGCTGGTAGGTGACCTGCTGCTGGAATTGGCTTTCGCCGAGGCTCGATTTTTCAAACAGCTTGAAGCCGGGCTGGGCGTTGCCGAGCAGCCCGGCGCCGGCGAGCGCGACGCGGGCCTGGGCGGTCTCGTTGGACTGCACCGCCAGCGCGGTGCCGTTGTTCTGCAGTTCGTAGCCGATCCCCTGCTGGTCGAGCGCGCTCGTCATCTTCCCGGTCTGCGCCGGTTCGAGGCCGGTGGCGAGCGTGGAATATGAGGGCTTCGAGACCATGTGCACGAACAGATAGATGAACAGGATCCCGGCGATCGCGCCGGCGCCGAGGATGATCCATCCGCGCGGGGTGAGTCGGGTGGCTAGCTGTTTTACTGGCATTGGTTGGGTGGGTTAGTTGTGAGAACGGGGTGGGAAGGCCGGGGGTGGTTACACCTGTGTCTGGAAGATCTGCTGGGCGGCTTCGACCGCCTTGGTGCGAATCTGCGAGGCCAGCTGCATCGCGAGCTGCGCGTCCTCGACGGTGACCACGGCGCTCTCGGGGTTGGAGGCGGTGCCGGTGGCGAGCGCCTGCGCGGCGCCGTCCGCGCTCTGCTGGGTCTTGTCGAGTGAGGAGATGGCCTGCGTGAGAGCTTCGCCGAAGCCGCCAGATTCGCCACTACCAGTGCCTTCGACGCCCGAGGCGGGCGGGCTTTCCGAGCCAGAGACTCCGCCGACTCCGCCCACACCCGAGCTCGCGCCGGTGGTCTGTTCGGCGCCGGCCGCCGGCGCGCTCGAGCTGAGGCTGGCGGAGGATGGCAGCCCACCCACCCCGGCGCCTGCGCCCGGCGTTTCACCCGGGCCGAGGCCGGCGACGCTCTGCGATAGCACACTGCCGATCGCGCCGATCGGGGGGATCGTCACTTGAGGATCCCGAGGGTCGCGGTGAACATCGACTTGGCGGTCTGCATCGCGGTGACGTCCGACTCGTAGGAGCGCGACTCGGAGATCAGGTCCACCATTTCGGTGACGGTGTTGACGTTCGGCATCTTCACGTACCCCTGTGCGTCGGCTTCGGGGTTGCCGGGGTCGTAGACCTGCTGGTCGGGCGTTTTGTCGGCGACGATCCCCGCGACCTGCACGCCGCCCGCGGGCGGGTGCGTGAGCCCGGCATCGGCGCCGGGGCCGGAGCCGAGCGCTTCGGAGAGCGTCGCTTCGAAGTTGGAGGAGGGCGAGCCGGTCTGCTGGAGCTCCACCTCCTGGCGCTGGTAGGGCTGCCCGTTGGCGGCTTTGGTCGTCTGCGCGTTGGCGAGGTTCTCGGAGGTGACGTCCATCCGCACGCGTTCGGCGCTGAGCCCGCTGCCGGCGATTTCGATCGCGTCGAAGAGGCCCATCAGCGAATGCCTGCCCTTGTCGAGTCGAGGGGTCCGGCAGTGAATGCCCGTCCCGGTTCAGCCGAGGAGCGCATCAGCTGAGCCCCATCGCGGAGCGCATGATTTCGTTGCGGGTGCCCATCACCTGCACGAGCGCCTCGTATTCGAGGCCGTTCTCGGAGAGCAGCGCGGATTCCTGGTCGATGTCCACCCCGTTGCCTTCGGGTCCCACCACCTGGGAGCTGACTTCGGGCTTGAACTGCACCTGCGCGGGGGATTCCCCCTCGGCCAGCGCCTCGCGCAGCGCACCCTGGAAGTTGAGGTCCTCGCGGTGGTAGCCGGGGGTGTTGGCGTTGGAGATGTTGTTGGTCAGCAGCGTCTGGCGCGCCCACGCGCCGCGCGCCGCGCTTTCCAATGCGAGCTGGGTGGTGTCGATGAGGGACATCGGGTGGCGTGGGACGAGCGTGTTGCTTCGAGCTGTTGCCCTCCGTGGGCCAAACCCGACTCTCATCCGTGTGAGCCGCCCCCGGGCGGGAGCCCGGTTCGCTCCGGTCATCGGCGGTGGGGCGGAGATCTTGAGGGCCGATCGTGGCAGGGGTGTGCCGGCTGGCGCGTCGAGTGCGTCGAGCCCGGCCTGAGCCGTGACCGCTACGCGCTGCGGTCCATGCGATGGACGCGCCGGGGAGCCTGGCCGGCGTAGCCGTGGGCGGCGCGGCTTGCGCGCGCGGTGGTGCGCAAGTCGCACAGCAGCCCCTCGCGCAGGCACTGCAAGGTGGCGCTTGTGCGCTCGTGCAGAGCCGCCGCGCGTTCCAGCGGGCCGCGAGCGGAGACGGGGGGCTGCGCGGGGAGGTCCGCGGTCAGCGCATCCCATTGGGGCGCCAGCGAGCGTAGATCCTCGATCCGGCCGTCCCGGGCGAGCTGCAGCTCCCGCTCGGCGAGCTCGAGGATCGCCTGGTATGGGTCGAGGGAAGGGTCGATTTGCGACTCGAAGTCCGTGGCTGCGGCCGCGGTGTTTGGCATGGTGCCCATGGCGCTCATCGGTGGGCGATCTCCACCCAGGACTCGCGCAGCTCGCCCAGGATCTCCGACACCTCATCGACCTTATCGGCCTCCAGGCTCATGCGCGCGCGGTTGAGGTGGATCAGGCAGAAGTTGTAGAGGGCGTGCAGCTGCTCGGCGAGCCCGGCACCCTGCTCGAAGTCGAGGACCCCGTCGAGGTGCGCGATGATCTCTTCCGCTTGGCGCAGCTTGTTGTGGGCGCGCTCCACCTCGCGCGCGCGCATCGCATCTGCTGCCTGGCGCAGGCAGCGGCGTGCGCTGTCGTAAAGCATGACCACCCGCTGCGCCGGGGTCGCGCATAGGACGGTGTTCTCGCGGTATGCCTGCGGTGCTGCCGTCAGGGGGGTCATGCGGTCCTCGGTCGCTCCTTCGCTCAGCTCGACTGTGGGCTGTCCTGGTGATCGGTCGCGCCCGCCGGAAGTTGAGTGCTTGTCTCGCTATGCACCCCTGGGGAGCGTCGCCGGGGCGCTCGGCCCAACCCGCTGGGCTGTGTGCCGGACCGTCGATCTGCCGGAGGCGCGCGAGCGGAGGCCGGGTGGCTTCGCGGTCAGCCGCCGGAGGAGGATTTGGAGCTGCTGGAGGAGCTCGAGTCGCCGGCGAGCATCGAGGTGAGCTGCGCGCTCAGCCACGCGGACTGTGATTGGCTCTGGGCCATGATTTTTTCCATCGCGGCGAATTCGGACTCCAGCGTTTTCTGGCGGATCGCGAGCATTTCGTTCATGTTCGCGATCCTGGTGCCCAATTCCGCGGTCTGGGTGGTGTCGCCGGCGAGGCGCGCTTCCAACGAGCCACCTGGGCCGGCGTTTGCGTTGACCAGCCCTTCGAAGCCTTTCGAGAAGCTCTGCAGCATCTTTTCCACGCCTGCCGGGTTGGCCTGGATCGCGCTTTCCAGCTGCGCGGTGTTGATTGTCAGCTGCCCTTCGAGCGTGCTCTGCGAAGGGGCCACGTTGCCCGTCGGCGCGCCTGTGCTGATGCCGATGTCCGCGAGGCTCGACATTTCCGCGGGCAGTTCTTTGCCCGGTTCGTAGATCGACTGGCGCATTGCGTTGAGCAGGCTTCCCAGTTCGAAGTCGCCAAACAACGTGCCGGTCTGCAGTTCGGCGGCGCTCTGCGCACCGGTCAAGGGCTTGGTCGTCAACTGGTTGTTGATCGCGCCGACCGTCGAGTTGTAGAGAGTGACGAACGCCTGCACCTGTGCGGCGATCGCGCTCACGTTGGGCCCCGGCGGCTGCACGTCCACCGTTACCGGCCCCGTGGTGGTGGTGAGCGCCTTCAGTTCCAGCGTCACACCTGGGATCGCGCTCGTGAGCTTGTTCGAGGCGGAGTTCCCCGCGACCCCGTCGATCGTGTATTCCGCGTTCACGCCTTCTTTGGCCAGGCCGGCCTGTTCGACGAGCGTGCCCCCCGGGTCGGTGACCGCAATGTAGCCCGCTTTGGCGCCCGTTTCGCGGGTGGAGAGCACCACCGTTTCTTTGCCGACCGCCGCCGCGTACACCGTCGCGGTGGAATCGGAGTTGATCGCTTTGACCACGTCTTCGATGGTGGCGCCCGCCGCGACTTCGATTTCCTTGCCGTCGATCGTCAGCGTTTCGGCGGCCGCGGGGCTTTTGAACGTGAACGTGCGCTGCCCCGAGTTGGCGAGCTGGGTGACTTCCACCTCGTAGCCGCCGACCGCGGCGCCCGCCGTGGCGGCGGCCGCGACCCGCGTCGGTTCGCTGGAGCTCACCGCCTGGGAGGTGTTGAACAGCGTCGGGGAGCCCAGTTCCTGGGCGTCGAAGGTGAGCTTCGTGAGGTTGCTCTGGATCGACTGCAGCTGCGTGCGCTGCCCTTCCAGGGTGATCTGCTCGTCTGTGAGGTGCGTGATCGGCACGCGTTCGACGCCCAGCAGCGCGGAGATGATTTCGCTGGTGTTCAGCCCCGAGGAGAGGCCGCTGAAGCTGATCGGCGCGCCCGAGGTGGATGAGCTGATGACGGTCACGGCAAGTCCCCTCTATTCCAGCGGAGTCCCGGCCGCGAGCGCCAGCGCCTGCGCGGGGGAGAGCGTCCTCAGCACGTTGCCAGCGCGATCGCGCACCTCGATCCGCGTGCGCCCACTCTGCTCATCGCGCGCGAAGCGCAGTTCGCGGCCCTGCGCGCTCAGCGCTTCGTAGGTGTGTGCGGCGCCTGCCATCTCCTCGAGCACCTCATGGGGTGGGCTCGGGGGCACGGTGTTGAGGGAGACCGTGGGGGAGACCGTGGGCTCGAGCGCGAAAGGCGCCCCGGCGCTCTGCGGCGCAGCGGAGGATCTCGGCGCAGGGGTGGGCCACACCGGCTGCGCGGCAGGGGGTCCCTGGGATGGCGTAATCGGCGAGCTCATGCTGGTTTCCTCCTGAAAGCACTTGTCACGGACCCGTCCCTGGGCCGCTTTGCTCTTGGGTGTTCTCATCCTGATCGGCTAGTTCTCGAAAAACTTTAGGTGTGGATCGGCTGCCCGCCCGCGACTGCGGAGTTCTACGCATCACCGGTCATCGACCGCTCCACGTCATCCGTGAGCTATTCCCGGATTTGAATACTCGCGAGCGGCCGGTTGCTTGCAGCGTCCGCCGATCGCTCAAGCTCGCCGACCGACGTGCCGATTAGGGCGGGGTCTTGCGAAATCGGACTCCCTCGGAATCCTGAATTGGAGGTCGGGGGGCCGCTCTCGCAGACGCACCACTTTCCCTCGAGAGTCGGAGCACCACATGAACGCTATGGACCGAAGCCGGCGAAGCCGGGAGACATTCGCCTCCGGCACAAATCCCCGTTTCGACCGAAGCCGGGAAACATCCGTCTCCGGAGAACATCCCCGTTTCGGCCAACGCGCTGCCAGGATCTCGGCCACCGAGGTGCTGTCGCTGTGGCAGGAGTACCACCGCACCGGGGACCTGCGGGTGCGCGACCGGCTGATCTTCACCTTCACGCCGATGGTGCGCTACATCGTCTACCGCAAGGTGCGCGAGGTCCCCGCGCAGTGCGACGTGGAGGACTTCCTCTCCTGCGGCCTGGAGGCGCTGATCCATTCGATCGAGCGCTACGACCCCGCGAAGGGCGCCACCCTGGAGCAGTTCGCGTGGACGCGCATCCACGGCGCCGTGCTCGACGAGCTGCGCCGCCAGGACTGGGCGCCCCGCTCGCTGCGTCGTGCCGAGCGTGCGATCAACGGCGCCCGCGAGAGCTTCGCCTCCCAGCACGAGCGCCGGCCCACCCGCGAGGAGCTCGCCGCCGCGGCCGGCATAAGCACCACTGAGCTCGGCCGCCGCCTCGACGAGCTGGCGCTCGCGGAGGTTGGCTCGCTGAACAAGACGATCCGCTCTGAGGACTCCTCCACGATCGAGCGGATCGACACGCTCGAGAGCGAGGACGAGGGCTCCGACCCTGCGCTTAGCGCCGAGCGCATGGAAGCCAAGGAGCGCTTTCGCGCTGCCTTCTCCCAGCTGCCCGCGCGCGAGCGCCAGGTGGCAGTGTTGCTGTACGTGGAGGGGCGCACGCTGCGCGACATCGGCGCGCGGCTCGGAGTCTCCGAGAGCCGGGTCTCGCAGATCCACACCGAGCTGCGCCACCGCCTGCGCGAGCGGCTCGCCAGCGACGCGTCGCTGTTCTCCGCGGTCTAGACGGGCCTGGCTTCGCAGGGGCCGGCCGGTGGAGCACGTGGGTGGTGGCGCTGATGCATGCCCCACCTGCATGGGGTATGGCTCTAAAGAATCCACCGCCTCGGGCGATCACCCGTCCTGAGATGGACCTCGGCCTCTACATCGCTGCCTCGGGAATGGTCGCCGACCAGACCCGCCAGGCGCAGCTCTCCAACGACCTCGCCAACGCCTCCACGCCGGGCTACAAGCCCGAACAGTCTCCCCAACACTCCTTCGGGGAACTGCTGCTCGCCAACACGTCCACCGGGCAGAAGGTCGGCACGATGAACACCGGCGTGCAGCTCAGCCACTCCGTCGTGGACATGGCCCCCGCGGGAATGCAAACGACTGGCCAGCCGCTTGACTTCGGGATTGTCGGCACCGGCTTCTTCGCCGTCAAGACTCCCCAGGGGGTTCGTTACACACGCGACGGCCAATTCACCGCCTCCGCCGCTGGGCAGCTCGTGGATGGCGCCGGCGACCCCGTTCTCGACCAGGGCGGCGCCCCGATCGCAGTGGGCGCCGATGGCACTGTGCCCCCCGGCTCGCTCGGGCTCTTCAACATTCCTGGAGCGGTCAAGCAGGGCGAAAACCTCTACACCGGCACTCCCTCCGGGCACGCCGCCGGGACAGTGCGCTCGGGGGTGCTCGAGGAATCGGGCGTCAACCCCGCGCGCACGATGGTCGAAATGATCGGCTCCCTGCGCACCTTCCAGTCCGGTCAGCAGGCGATCCAGGCGATCGACCAAACGCTCCAGGCCGCCTCCACCCAAGTCGGCTCCCTCAACGGGTCATAGGAGGTATGTGATGCTCGAAGGACTGTACGCCGCCGCATCGGGGATGGAAGCCCAGCAGCAGCAGCTCGACTCGATCGGCAACGACCTCGCGAACGCCTCGACCACTGGCTACAAGGCCGAACGAGTGGGCTTTCGCGAACTGCTCTACAACCAGGTCGACATCGCCGGCACCGCCACCACGCAGGGCGCCGGCGCGGCCGCGCGGTCGATCGGCCGCGACCAGGCTCAGGGGTCGATCCAGAGCACCGGCGATCCGCTCGACCTCGCGATCCAGGGCCCCGGGTACTTCACGGTCAAGCGCGCCGACGGCACCGTGGCGCTGACGCGCGACGGCTCCTTTCAAGTCAATGCGAAAGGCCAGCTCACCACAGCCGAAGGCAACCTGCTCGATCCGCCGATCACGCTGCCCAAAGGAGCCTCGCCCAGCGAACTCGCGATCGGCCCCGATGGCACCGTGCACGTCGGCACCAAAGCGATCGGCAAGATCGCGCTCGTGACGGTCGCCTCGCCCGACCACCTGCTCGCCGCCGGGGGCAACCTCTTCACGAGCAGCGCCTCCAGCGGCACCCCCCGGCCGAGCGCCAAGGCCACCATCCAGCAGGGGGCGCTGGAGGGTTCAAACGTTGATGTCGGCAACGACATGGTGCAGATGATGGGCGCCCAGCGCAGCTACCAATTGGAGAGCAGCGCGATCCAGACGGAAAACCAAATGCTCTCGATCGCCAACCAGCTCGTCACGCAATGAGCTCCGTAGCGTCCCTCACCGCAGCTCCGGTCACCTCCACGGCGATGCCCGTGGTCGACGAAGCGCGCGGGGTGGGTGGGCTCGAATCTGTGCGCAACGGCTCCGCCTCCGTCAAACAGGCATATGCCTCCGCGCAGGGCTTCGAAGAGATGCTCCTGCAGCAGCTCTCCTCCTCGCTCGTGCAGAGCAGCGGCCTCTCCGGTGAAGGGGAATCCGGGGAAGGCTCGGGCGAAGAAGGCTCCTCCGAAGCGGGCGGCGAAGCGGGCGGTTCCATGCTCGCCTCGCTGCTGCCGCAAACGCTCACCGATGGGGTGATGCGCGAGGGCGGGCTCGGTCTTGCCGGGCAGCTGATGGGCTCGCTCGACCCCTCCTCGACGATGGCCGCTGCCGCGGGGGCAAGCGCCGCCGCGAGCGGTGGTGCGTCCGTTCCCGCTCCCCTCGGCTCTGCGGGTGGCGTCTCGGCTCCGTCCGCCGCCTCCGCGCCCGCGGCAGGCGCTATCTCCCACGTCGCAGCACATTCCGGAGGTGCTTCCGCATGAGTGCCTCGCTGAACGCGCCGTCGCGGGGCAGGATGCCCCGCGCCCACCACCCACTGACCCAGCTTGCCTGCGCGGATGCGACCCAACTTATCCCTATCGTGGAAGCCGATCCGCTCGGATCTGACGTGCTCGCCCATCTCGACGCGCAAATTGCCTCCGTGCAGCGGCTGCTTGAGATCGTGCTCGAACAGGGAGCCGCGATTCGGGCGCGTGACGTGCACGCCGTCGTGCGCTGCGCCGGTCTGCTGCATGGCGAGCTCGCCCGGCGCGGGCAGATCGAGGCGACCCGCTCGCGGCTGCTCGAACGCGCCGGCGCGCTGCTCGGGATCCCCGCGCAGGCGGTGACGCTCACGCGGCTGTCGGTGCTGATGGACCCCGCCCGCGCGCGCCTTGCGGCCGAGCACTCCGCGCGGCTGCGTGGCCTGCTCGAGGAGCTCCGCCGCGAACACTCCTGCAACCGCGCGCTGATGCAGATCGAGCTCTCGTTCCTCGACCACCTCATGCAGTCGCTCGCGCTCGACGCAGGCGTGCATGGGTATGACCCCCGCGGCACCGTCACCACTGGCGCGAGTGCCGCTCGCCACGGCGCGCTGCGCGTGCTCGACCTCTCGGCGTAGGCAGGCGGCTTCCATGTCCATCCCCACTCTCCAGGGACTGCAAACCGCCCTCTCCGGCCTGATTGCCCAGCAGGACGCGATCGACGTGACCGGCAACAACATCACCAACGCCAACACCGAAGGCTACTCGCGTCAGACGGCCGTCCTGCAGACCAAAGAACCGCTGCACATCGCCGCGCTCTCCGCCGTCACCGGCGAGGGCGGTCAGCTCGGCACCGGCGTCACGGTTGCGACGATCACCCGCATCCGCAACACCTACCTCGACGCGGCCTACCGCGAACACGCCACCGCCGCCGGCGCCGCGGGCGCGCAGGCCGAAGAGCTACAGCAGGCCCAAGCCGCCTTCAACGAACCCTCCTCCACCGGCCTGGCCTCGCAGCTGTCGGCCTTCTGGAGCTCGTGGGGGGAGCTCGCTGTCTCGCCCGAAGAAGCGGCCAAAGTCGGCGTCGTCGGCGCCGCCACGCAGCTCACCGGCACGCTGCACCAGCTCGCCGCGCAGCTGCACTCGCTCGAAGGCCAGGCGTCCGCACAGTACGCCGCGATCACGGGCCCTACCGGCGAAGTCGCGAGCGACGCCGCGCAGATCGCCGAACTCAACCACCAGATCAAGCTCTCGCTGGCCGCCCACGCGCAGCCCAACGAACTCGAAGACCACCGCGATCTGTTGATCGACAAGCTCTCCGCGCTCGCCTCCGTCACCGTCACCAAGGAAGCCGACGGCACCGACACGGTCACTCTCGGCAACGCCGCCCTGCCGCTCGTCGAAGGCTCTACGGCTCACTGGCCCCAGGCGCTCACCGCCGCCGCCGGCGGAAAGCTGGGGGCGCTGCTGGAACTGTCGAGTCCCACCGGCGCGCTCGCCTCCTACGGGGCCGCGCTCGACGAAGTCGCCAAGACGCTGGTCGACTCGGTCAACGAACTGCATACGGCCACCCCCTTCTTCAAAGGCACCACCGCCGCCACGATCGAAGTCGCCGTCGCCCCCGGGGAAGTCCAAGCCTCCTCAGAAAAAGCGTCCGGCGGCAACAACGTTGCGCTCGCGATCGCCGGCCTGCGCGGCGGCGCCGCCGATCAGCATTACGCCGCGCTCGTCGCGCAGGTGGGGGCCGGCGTGCAGAACGCCACCACCAATCAGACCAACTCGCAGGCGGTCCTCGCCGCCGTCTCCAACCAGCGCCAGTCCGTCTCGGGGGTCTCGCTGGACGAAGAAATGACCAACCTCATCACCTTCCAGCGCGGCTACCAAGCCTCCGCGCAGGCGCTCAACGTGATGAACGAAATGCTCAACACCCTCATCAACCAGTCCGGACTGTGAGCCGATGAGCACGCGCATCACATCCGACATGGTCACCAGCTCCACGCTGGCCAACATCAACGCCGCCCAGGCCGCGCTCGACCGCACGCAGGAAGAGCTCTCCTCCGGCAAGTCGATCCTCGAACCCTCCTCGAACCCCTACGGCGCCAGCCAGATCATCGACCTCCAGAGCGCCATCGACGGGCTCACCTCTTACGAACAGAGCGCCTCCGACGGGCTCTCGCGGATGAACGCCGCCTCGGGCGCGCTCACCTCGATGGACTCCCAGGTGCAGCGCGTGCGCGAGCTCCTGCTGCAGGCGGCCAACGGCACCAACAGCCCATCCGACCTCGAAGCGATCGCCGGGGAGGTCTCCCAGCTCACCGAAGGCGTCAAGCAGGACGCCCTCACCCAATTTGACGGGCAGTACGTCTTCTCCGGCACCCTCACCTCCACCCCCCCTTACGAACAGGGGCCTGGTGACGAATACCACGGCAACTTCGCTCCGCTTGCGCGCGCCATTGGTCCCGGCGCCACCGTCAACGTCGCCGTCAATCTCTCCGCCGCACTTGGCTCCGGCGCCGGCGCCGCCGACGGCAAGCTGCTCGACACGCTGCGCACGATCGCTGCCAACCTGCGCGAAGGCACCCCCGCCGCCGTCGAAGCGCTGCGCACGACCGACCTGGGGAACCTCGACGCCAACCTCACCTCGCTCACCGGCCTGCAGGCCGAAGCCGGGGCCACCACCGACCAGCTCAACCTTGCGCTCTCTCGCATCTCCTCGCTGTCGACGACTGACACCGAGCAGCTTTCCAACGTCCAGGATGCCAACATCGCCAAGGTGTCGATGGAATATTCCAACGAGCACGCCGCCTTTGAAGCGGCGCTGAAGGCCGGCGCCTCGATCGTGCAGGAGTCTCTGCTGGAATTCCTGCACTAGCAAGCGGGAAGGGGCTTAGCGGCCCCCTCCCGACCTCTCTCCCATCCTCACACCTGACCTTTCCTCACCACCACGCTCCATGTCCCTCACCGTTGACAGCTCGCGCTTCGGCGCTCTCGAGATCCACGACGCTGACGCGATCGAGTTCCCGCTTGGGCTGATCGGCCTCGGCGGGCTGCACTACGCGCTGCTCGACCGCAACCCCGGCTCGGGCTTTCGCTGGCTGCATTCGCTGGAGGATCCCGGCCTTGCGCTGCCCGTGGTGGACCCCCGCGAGTTCATCGCCGGCTTTGCGCTGGCGCTCTCCACGGAGGACCGCGAGCGGATCGGCGCGCCCGACCTCTCCGCTGCGCAGGTGTATGTCACCGTGCGCACCGCTCCCGACCCGGCCGACACGCTCGTCAATCTTCGGGCTCCCCTCATCGTGTGGGAGGGCCGCGGCCACCAGGTGCTCAACACCGCGCCCGGCGCCGAGCTGCGGGTGCTGCTGTTTGGCGGGGTGGCAGGGGCACAGGCCGGGTAGCCAAGCGAGCGGGACGGGGCGGGCGCTCCACCGCCGGGACGCCCCCGGTCGATGCTGCATAATCTCGCTCCATGCTGATTCTTACGCGTCGCGCCGGGGAGCGCGTCGTGATCGGCGAGGATGTGCTCGTCACCGTCATGGAGGTCTCCGGGCAGACCGTTCGCCTCGGGATCGCCGCGCCCCAGGGGCTGCCGATCTACCGCGAGGAGATCTGGCTCGCCGTCAAGGAGGAGAACCGCGCCGCCGCGGCTGCCGCCGCCGATGCGCTGCCGGCGGGAGGGGCCGCCGATGCGCCCCCCGCCGAGTCCGCGTGAACCATGCCTCTCGCCGAGTTGGGCCGAGGGGGAGGGGTGGATACCGCGGGCCCTACCTCACCCACACGATGTCGCCGATCTGCAGTTTCGGGTAGATCGCCGCGGCCGTTTCGATCGGCAGCTCCACGCAGCCGTTTGACTGGGGGAAGCCGTAGGATTCGCGCGGGTAGCCGTGCACCGCGTCGCCGCCGTTGAAGTAGTTGACCCACGGCACGTCTGGCGCTACGTAGTGGACGCCGTCGGGGTCCGTGCCGGTCATCGTCGTGGTTACATAACGCGCGTATATCGGGAACATTCCCTGTTCGGTTTCCGCGCCCGCCACCCCCGTGTTCGCGGGGGTGCTGATCGCCACCCGGTCGCCCTCGTGCACCTCCAGGGTCTCCGGCAGCGACTCCGTCACCGACACCCACGTGTACGGGCGCGGGTTGCGGTGGTTGAGCGCCTCCACGTCCAGCAGCAACTGCCACGTTCTGGCGTTTGGTTCGCCGGTCGCTTCGAGGTTGTGGTCGGCCTGGAACACCTCCAGCGCGCCTTTCGTCGTCTCGTCCAGGCGGCCCATTTCCACGGGCGGGGCGTCCGCCGGCTGCGGCGCGAGCCTGCCATGGAACGGGCGGAAGGCGTGCTCGGCCGCCTCGTGGAGGGTCTCTTTGCCCATCGGGACGTGCGCGGCGTAGCGCGGGCGCAGCACGGCGCCGATGTAGCCCTGGCGCGCCAGCGCCTCCTGCAGCGCCGTGATCGACAGGCACGCCACATGCAGGGTGAGCACGTGCCGCTCCTCCAAGCCCGAGTGTTCCTTGGCGAACGTGTGCTTCCACACCGTCAGCGAGTACGTCTCGCATGGCTCCAGCGTGGCGGCGGGAGTGAACACCTCCGAGTTGCCTTCCGTGCTCCAGCTGCCGGGCACCGCCGGGAGCAGCGTCGGGTACGGCGAGCCCTTCCCCGGCGGGGCTGAAAGCGTCACGCGCAGCGGCGCCGCGCCGTCGGCGATCGTCCCCGAGGGAATGCCCACCAGGCGCGTCGCGGGCAGCGGCGCCGGTTGCGTCGCGCCCGCCGAGGCGAGCAAGCTGCCTGCGGTGTGGCCTCGCGTCGTCACCACACCCACCGCCACGGCCGCCACCACGAGGATCACGATCAGCGGGCTCGCCCTCATAGCCCACAGGCTAACGCATCTCCTCGTGGGCGACCCTGGGGGGTTTCCGATGAGCGGACGACTGGCGCAGCGTCTACGGCGACATCACGACGCGACCGAAGGCTTGGCGGCTCTCGATGTACGCGTGTGCGGCGACGGCATCGGCGAGCTGGAACGTCCGGTCGATCTCGACGCGCAGCCCGCCGTTCGCGATGCGCTCGAATAAATCGGCGATCATTCTGTGGACACGTGCGTACTCGCTCAGCAAGGCGCCGCCGAGGAAGACACCGCGCAGCGTGTTGTTCTGCGCCCACAGATTCCTCGCCTCGATGTTCGAGCCGGCGCGGCCTGCGACCCCAACGCTGATGAGCGTCCCGCGGTAAGCGAGCGCGCCAACGCTATCGACGAGGTTCTGGCCGCCGACCGAGTCGAGGATCACATCAACGCCCCGACCGTCAGTCAGCTCGCGCGTTCGCTCGACGAAGTTCTCGTTGGCGTAGTTGATCCCGTGGTCGAGACCGAACTCCTGCAGGCGTTCGAGCTTCTCGTCGCTTGAGGCGGTCGCCATCACGGTCGCGCCCGCCTGCTTGGCGAGCTGGATCGCGGCCATCCCGACCCCTCCGGCTCCGGCGTGGATCAGGGCCGTTTGCCCGGCCTGGAGGTTGCCGGCGGTGAACAGGCACTCCTGGGCGGTCCCGAACGCGACCGGGACACACGCGGCGCGAGCCGCGTCCAACCCGTCGGGGATCCGCCAAGTTGACATCGCGGGAACAGCCCGCTTGGAAGCGTGCGAACCCGCTGCGTTCAGGGTCACGATCCGGTCGCCGACTGTGGGATCCTCGACGCCGGCGCCGACCCCGACGACTGTGCCCGCGGCGAGGTATCCGACGATGTGCGGGACCGACGTCGGCGGCGATCCGGCGCGAGCCAGGAGGTCACCGCCCTCGATGCTGATCGCCTCGACGTCGATCACCACGCAGCCCTCGGGGCACTCGGGATCGGGTAGGTCCTCGTAGCGCAGGGCGTCTGGGCCGCCGTTCCCGTAGATCACCGCCGCCTTCACGGGGCGCGACTCTATTCGAGGCCGGTCTTTTGCGCGGTGTGGGCCGACTGGGCTGCGCCTGCGGGTGTTACGCGCGCGACGGTCGGTGGCCGCGCGTGAGCTCCCGCGTGAGCGCATGGATCGATCGCTCCAGCTGCTTGATGCTGGCGGTCTCGACCCGTTCGAGTCCGACGGTGCGGTTGACCCAGGCGTTGATCTCGCGGTGGCTGCGTCCGTCGTGGCGGTGCAGTTCCGCCACGAGGCGACTGCGCTCCTGGCGCAGGAGAGCTTGACGCTCGAACGCGGCCACCGGCGCCGGCTCGGGAGCCTCCTCGGCGGCACTGGCGGGGGAGGGAGAGTGGTGCGCTCTGTGGGGCGCGCCGAACAAGGTCATCTGGGCGGCGAACTCGGCGCTCAGGGGCACGAACTCCGCGGTGGGGGACGGCTCGCTCGCGCGTCGCTGCAGCGGCTCGTCCCAACCCTCCTCGGGCGCGTCGCGGTGGAGGGCGTGGCGCAGCTCGGTTTCGACTTCCGAGGCATGTGCGCGCAGGGTGGGGTCGGCGGGCAGGTACAGCCAGCTCGGCTCGGTTCCGTTGGCCGATCTTCGATCGGTCGGGATCGTGCGCACGAAGCGCCCGACGATCTGGCGAAAGATCAGCGGCGTCTTGGCGGCCGTCGCATACACCCCCACGCGCAGCCGCGGGATGTCCACGCCCTCGGAGACCATGTTCACCGCCACTATCCACGGCTCGCGCGAGCCGCGGAAGTCGGCGAGCTTGCGCGCGGCGCGCGCCTCGGTGTGCAGCACAACGACCGGCGCCCGCCCCGTCGTCTCGCCCAGCAGCTTCGCGATCCGCCGGGCATGCGTCGCGTCCGCCGCGACCGCGAGGCCGCCCGCGTCGCGGTGGCCCTCCGCGCGCAGCGCTCTGAGCTTGGCGTTCGCCTCCTGCAGGATCCGCGGCAGCCCCTCCGGCAGCTCGGTCGAGATCGCGGTGCGATAGCGGCGGCTTGCCTCACGCGCGCTCAGCACCGTCTCGAACGAGGATTCGACCACGTCCTCGCCGCTGCGCCACGACAGGGTCCCGTCGAACGTGACAAACGCCACCGGGCGGCAGATGCCCTCGGCGACCGCCTCGGCATAGGTGTAGGAGACGTCGGGCACGACCACCCCGTCGTGGTCGTAGCGCACGCCCGGGATCGGGGTGGCGTCGGAGCGAAACGGCGTCCCCGACAGCAGCAGCCAGCGTGGTGCCGAGGCGAATGCCCGTTGAAAGCCGGTGCCCCACGCCAGGTCCTCGCCGAGATGGTGCGCCTCGTCGACGATCACGAGCATGTCCGCGGCCACCTTGGCCGCCCAGCCGCGCGGGTCGCTCGCCACGCGCGCGTAGGTGACGGCGACGCCATGGAAGTCGCGTGGTGGGTTCGGGCCCTTGGCGTCGGGCTGCAGCTGCACCCCGAGAACCGCCGCGGCGCTCGCCCACTGACGGGTGAGCGGCGTCGTTGGACAGAGCACCGCCACGCGCCCCACGATCCCCTTGCCCAGCAGATCCTTTGCGAGCTCGAGCGCAGGGCGTGTCTTGCCGGCGCCGGGCGCGGCGGAGATCAGGAACGGGCCCTCTCGCCAGTCGGCCATGCGGTCGAGCGCACGGTGCTGCCATGTGCGCAGGGATGTCGACTGGGAAGGCGTCAAAGAGCACGGCATCCTGCGGCATGCAGCGGACGGATCGAGCGATGCGGGCGGAGGGACTCGAACCCCCAAGGGCTTTCGCCCACCGGCTCCTAAGGCCGGCGTGTCTACCAGTTCCACCACGCCCGCGCGGCGCTCCCACGAGGGTCATGCTTTACGGGGACCGCTGAAGATTGTATGGTCATCCTTGACGATGTCCACTCCAGCCGCCCGTCGCGCCGCTGCCGGCGTCCGCATCACCCATCCCAACCGCGACAAGCCGGTCGTGCAGGCGACGCGCGCCACGGTGATCGTGCTGATGCTTGGCACCGCCGGGCTTGTGCTGCTCATCACGATCGGCGGCTTCGAAGCGCTGGAGGGCATCGGGCCGGTGATCGTGCAGTGCCTGTTCGTGGTCTGCTACCTGCTGTTCGCGTTCTACGCGGGGCGCTGGAACCGCGGCGTGCTGCCCGTCGCCTCGGTGCTGGCGGTGCTGTTGGGCACCTTTGCGCTGATCGCCGCCCCCAGCTGGTTCGAGCGCGACTCCTCGGCCTTCGCCCAGCCGGCGCTCGAATCCAACCTGCTCGGCGTGCTGACGCTGCTGGTGATCCCCGTGCAGATCCTGCTCGTGATCTTCGCGATGCGCGGCTTCTCGCAGGGCTGGAACGTGGAGCTCGAGCAGCGCGACCCCGGCGCCCAGGCGGGTGGCTACGGGGATGCGGCTCCGCACCCGGCCTGAGGGGGCCGCTCGACCTTTGCCTGAGGCGGGCCGCTCGGCTCTACCTCCTGCCTGAGGCGCGGGTGCCGCTCGGCTCGACCTCCTGACTGAGGGCCAGTATTGCCTGCGTGAGCCGTGAGGGCCTATATTGAGACCCGGCGTGCGGCGGTGGCGGAACGGTAGACGCGGGGCCCTCAAAAGGCCCTGTCCGCAAGGGCGTGTGGGTTCGAATCCCACCCGCCGCACCTGCGCTGTTCCTCCCGCCCCCCTTTTGACCTGCCTGTGCGTCGCCTCCACTGACCGTCGGCGCGCTTGGCGTTTCTCGTGTTTGCGCAGTGGTCTTTGTGTGCGCGACTCAAGAGTATGGGCGCATGCGAAGTACCGGAGACCGCGATCTTGACGAACAATTGGAGAGATTTGGCCAGAACATGCGAGAGGCCCGCAAGCAGGCGGGCCTCTCGCAGATCGATCTGAGCCTCAGAGCCAACCTCGACCGCGCCGCGGTCAGCTTCCTCGAGCGCGCCGAGCGTGCGCCCGACCTCTCCACGATCGTGCGCGTCGCCGGTGCCGTGGGTGTCAAGCCCGCCGCGTTGCTGCACGGCGTTGGCCCCGACTCGGCCGTGCGCGGCCCGCGCTGCGGCGAGGAGGTCTTGACACCCGCCGCCCGCTTCGGCGTCAACCTGCGCTGGGCACGCGAACGGGCCGGCATCTCCCAGGAAGCGCTCGCCAACAACGCCCACGTCGATCGCGCGGCGATCAGCGTGTTCGAGCGCGGCAAGCGCAACCCCAACCTCCGCACGCTCCTGCGGTTAGCTCGCGCCCTGGAGATCCCGCCCGGGGTGCTGCTGCGCGGGGTGGGCGCAACCGCCGCCGCGCGGGTGCGCTGAGCGGGACTGGCCGCGCCCCAGCGCCGACGTGCCCTAACGCCATTCGCTGGCAGCGACGCGCTCCGACGCTATCGCCGGCAGCGAAGTACCGTCCTCTTCGCCCGGCGTCTCTCTACGGCGTGGGGTTGGGTACGAGTGTCTGGCGCTGGACGTACCAGGCTGCTTGCACCGGATTGAGGAAGTGCGGCGGCTCCTCGATCTGCAGACGATCGTCGTAGTTGGCGTCGTAGGGGTATCCGGCGATGATCGTGCCGCCGCCGCCGAACACGCCAGTCATCCCATTGCTGAAGAGTCCCGCGACCGCACCGTAGATGTTCAGGTGCCCGAGCGAGGGGGCGCCGCAGTCGAAGTTATCGACGATCACGGCGTGTTTGACCGCCAGGATCGCGGCGTAGATGGTCGGTTCTTTGAGGTCTTCTGGGCTGTCTTCGGCCCCGTTGCAGTCGTAGTAGAAATGCGGGCCGCGGGGGCCCCCCACGACCGGGTGGAAGATGCGCACGAAGTTATTCGCGATCAACCCCAACAGCGCATTGGTCGTAGGCGTCCCTTCGCTGTTGGTGGGAGTGGTGATGTTGCCGTTGATGACGATATCGTTTTCGGAGGCGATCGTCAGCGAGTCGGTGTAGTTGCCGTGCACGTACACGTTGCCGCAGCCATAGTCTTCGTTGTATCCGGGGACCGGGCCGAACGGCGAGTAAGGCTTGGAGCAGCCGCCCTCGACGTAGATCACGCCGTTGGGCGGAAACGCCACCCCGGGCGTCGATTCCTTGACCTCTTTCCCTGCGACTTCCCTCCATTTCGACACCGTCATGGTGCTGCCTTCCAGCACGAGTTCGGTCTTGTCTTCGTAGAGGTAGGCCGGTTCGACGATGTGCTTCAGTTCTTCGTCGCCGGGCGGTGGCTCGATCGACGGAACTTCATTTGGCAGGATGTGCGAGCCCTTGAAGTCCGGTTCTGCCGATCCGCCGCAAGCCTCGCTGGAGTAGCCCTCGGCGTCGTGGAAGCCCTCCGAGCGGAATTCGATCCGGTCGCTTGGGTTGCGACCGAAGACGGGTGTACCGCATATGCCGGCATGGTCCTCCGTGTGCATGGGGCCATTGACGGATTCCCCTGTGATGAAGTAGTTGTCGAATTCGCTGCATGGGGACCCCGGACGTTCTCCGTAGAACTGACCGCACTGCGTGTAGTACCCAGGGTTTCCTGCGGGAGGTTCGCCGTAGAGGCTGGGGTCGCCGGTTTCGTACTTCGTGTACCACACGAAGCTGACGAAGTTCGCGTTTTTGAAGGTGGCCACGATCGTCCGTTCCGCGCTGCCGGAATAACCGGTGGACTCGATGCGGAAGGTGCCGGTCGCGGCCCCCTTCTCTTCGAGCATCGTTTCCACGAGACGGTTGGGGTCGCATTTGCGATCGTTCAGGGGGTGGGATTCTGCCGGCAACAGCTGGATCGCGTACTGCTCGTCGGTCGGGTCGCCGGGAATCGTGCTGGGAATGGTCGCCCGATGGCTGGTTTCGCCGACCTGGTTGAGTGCGGGGTTGGGATTGGGCGGATTAGTGCAGTAGCTAAGGTAGTTCCCGTCCTGGGTGAGGTGGTCCTCGTAGTCCTCGATCCCTGCCTGGGCCGCGTAGTAGGCCTTCTTCTCGGCGGTGTCGGTACTGGTGAGATGGATTTCGCTGCGTGCCAGGGTGAACGTCGCGGCCAGCAGCAGCGATGTGACGACCATCACGCCCATCGTGACGATCATCGTGATGCCCTCCTGGCTGCGCAGCGCCGCGAGGCGACGGGGTGGTTGTGTGGCCGGTGTGGTCATTTCGATTGCGTGCAGGGTACGTTAGTGGTGCCGACTGCTTCTGACGACGTTTCCAGGCGGAAGACCGCTGAGTCTTCCAGGGCGACGGGGCGGTCGTTGCCGAAGGTGGTGTATTCATGGCCTTCGGGCGCAAGTGTAAAACTGACGGTCACCTTGGCGATATTTTCGGCTTCTTTCTTTTCCAAAGCTGTGGTCGGGTTGGGATCCAGCGTCCCGAGTTTGGCTCCCGTATCGCCTTCCTGGTAGTAGCGGTAGTATCGGAAGATCGGAATGGGTTCGCTTGTGCCCGACCCGTTCACCACGGTGGACTGTTGCACCCCGGTCAGCAATTTGCGTACGGTGGGGGTTGCCGCTGTGTTGAAGGTGTAGTCGGACGCCGTCCCGGAGCTCGGCCACGATCGTTCGGTGAGCGTGCCCTGCACTTTGCCCGAGGCCGGTGTGTAGGTGATTTCGTGCAGTCTGACGGTTTCGAGCGCGGACACGGGTTCTCCGTTCGTGTTCAAAGGACTGGTTTCGCTGATGAACCGGAGTGTGCTGGGGGTGCTTTCCGGTTGGATTGGGATGGTCAATGGCGCGACGCAGGCGGAGTGCAGCTGCAGCATGATGTTCTCCAGCGCCGTGCGCCCCGTCCGGTCCACCTGCGCTCGGGCGTCGACGCGGGCGACGTCGCTCGTGGCGAACTCCAAGAACGAGAAGGCGGCCAGCAGCAGAATCGTGCCCAACGCCATCGAGATCAGCAGTTCGATCAGCGTGAAGCCCTGCTCGCCGCGCGATGCGGCCAAGCGGCCGGACCCCACCGATCGGAGATTGGCCGCCGCGTCCGTGGCGAGATGTGCCCTCATATACCTCATGGGCAGGATCCCGGTTCTGATGGGCTCGTACCCAGATAGATGACCGCATTGCCTTCGGCATTGACACCACCGTTGGTCCAGGTTGTCGAGGAGGGGCCGGCGGTGGTGTTGTTTTCGAACGTCCCTTCCCACTTCCTGCCCGCGCTGCCCACGCACATCGAGTATTTCCCGAACGGCAGACCGGGGTGGGGGATCGCGCCGCTTGAGGTGGTCGTGAACGAGCGGGTGGTGCCGCAGCCCGTGTCGTCGGTATAGACGGTTGCATTTGCAACAGGGCTGCCTTCGGTGGACGCCCCTTCGCCGGTCCCGCTCATCACCCTGATGTTCACCGGCGGCAGCGGAACGGTCACTGCTCCCGTGGCGCCGGGCGGGACCACAATTTCAGTGGGTTTCAGGCCAAACTTGCCGGGCGAGTCCGCTTCGCAGGTGCCCGCATACACGGTGTAAGGGGACGATTCGGGGTACGGATAGACTTCTTTTGCAGTCGCGACGGTGGGCTTGTAGGTTCCCACCGTTCCAACCTGCTTGAACGCGGACATGAAGCTGTTGAAGGCGACGAACGTGTCGCCCTGGGCGGGCGTGGATCCGCTGAGGAAGCCGACTTCCAACGTCCCCGCCCGCCCGAGGTCGTAGGCCTCCTTGGTGGTCGTCTCGGCCACGAGGAACGGGGCGAGGTAGGCGTCGTGCGTGGTGGTCGGGTCTTCGCGGGTGTTCACGTACCAGTTGGGATCCACGTAGCCAGCCTTGCTGACGTTGATTTCGTAGTCGCCAGGTACCAGCGCCAAGATCGCGCAGCCGTCGGAGGAGGTCTCCAGCGTGTGCACGGTCGCCGAGGGAGAGGGCCCGGTGGCGCTCACGCTCGCGTTTTCGAGGGCGTTGCCGTCTTCGGTGACCTGCACGATCAACGCGGCACCGGGGGGAGGGCTGATGATGCTGGACTCCTCGATCGGCTTGGAGGCCCCCATCGAGGGCCAGGTGACCTTCGAGGTCGTCTGCAGGTAGTTGGCCTGCGGCGTGCTGGAGTTGCAACTCGAGGTGGCCGAGGCGTCCTCGATGTAGGTGGATGTCGAGGTGATTGTGTACTTCGTTTTGCCCTCCGTCACTTCCTGTGTGCGGTTCAATTCGGACAGCTTTTCGACGGGTTCGCTGCGCAATTCGTCCTCGGCCTGTTGGGCCAGCGCGTCGGCCTGGGAGCGGGCCCGGTCGTAGGCCGTGGCGCGGTTGGTGCTGTTGAGACCGAATGTGGCGGCCGCCACGATGAGCGCGATCAGGACAGCGCTGATCAGCACCTCGATCAAGGTGTCCCCTGTCTCGCCGGCCAAGCGGCGATAAAAGTTTGTAAGGATCATCACAAACACCGTGCGCTCGTCACTTGATCCCTCTCGGCAGAGCCCGTCGTCAGCTTGAGTCCCAGGGGGGTTGGTCTGGACGCTGGGTTGGCTTTGGACGCGCGTACGCGCGGAGCGGCTGCACGTCCGCGGGGGGTCTCGGCGGTGGCTTGGGCCGCTCAGCGCATACAATCCCTACTCCCCCGGGGGACTGGTGTAACGGTAACATGGGGGTCTCCAAAACCCTTGCTCGAGGTTCGATTCCTCGGTCCCCCGCTCCCGCAAACAAGCCATATACAGGCCAAACGCCCCATGTGTGGTCGAGGGGCGATCTACCCTACTGAGGCCCGTCAAGACCCGCTGAGACGTGCAAAAGTGCAACCAAAAGGGCAACGGGGCGAGCCTGTTCTGGCCATCTCGGGCGTGGTCCAGCACCGTGAGTGAGCTAGGGCTCAATGGGCCGTGTCGTACGGCGCACCATGTCAACACGACCGCTCGCTCATGCTCGCGCCAAGACCCAGCCGTCGTGCTGGTTCGTGCGCTGGAGCGGGAGCGCATCGGACGGCTGTCGGAGGCGCTCGAGCACGAGCGGTTCATCGGCGTCACCTGCGAGGCGGAGGCCGGCAAGACCCATGTGCTGGCCGCCGTCGCGCACGAGCAGGCAGGCGGGCAGCTGAGGGTCTTGCGTGTGACGCAGCGCAGACTGGTGTGCGGCCCATGACGCCACGAAAGCCGCCTGTCCAGGCCATCCCGCTCGACTACGGATGCCGGATCTTGTACTCGGAGGCTCGCACGGGCCTTTGGCCTCCCGCCCAACAGGTGGGAGGCGAGCGGCAACGCGACGGTTCCCGCTCGCCAAGCAGAAGCTTGGGCGGAGGGATCTGGCGCGCCTGTTCGGCCGGTGAAGCAGGGGTCGGGTGCTGGCGACAGGTGCTCAGACTCAATGAGACTGTCCCCCCAAACACCGGAGCGATGCAATGTGCGATGTGATCTATATTGTGATCGGATCATGGTTTTGCCTGTGGTATAGTCTGTGTCATGGCTGTGAGTCCTGTCTCTCGTCCTGACTACGCCGCACATGCGCACGCGGTACGTGCGAGCCTGCCCGAGGTCGTCGTCTCATTGCGTTCGATCCTCGGGGCGCGTCTGTGCGCCTACATCGGGGCGGTCAAGGAGACGAGGGCCGTGAATGAGTGGGTGGAGGGTTCGCGGGAGCCGAGTGAGCGGACGCAGCGACGCCTGCGCTTGGCGCTGCAGATCGCACAGACGATCGCGGACGCGGACGGCCCGGAGGTCACGCGCGCGTGGTTTCAGGGCCTGAACCCCCAGCTTGAGGACCAGTCCCCAGCGCGCCTGCTGCGCGAGGGTGACATCGATGAGGTCGGCCCCGAGATCATCGCCGCCGAGCGCGCGTTCCTCACCGGAGGATGAACCGCTTTGCGGTCCTCGCGCCGGACGGGCCGCTCTACCGTCTCGCTCGTGCGCCCGACCCGTGGGCGTGGCCCGACTGGGCCTACGCCGGGTTGGACGGAACGTTCGGGAACCGTTGGGATGACCCCCTGGGCAGCTACCGCGTTCTCTACGCCTCCACGCGGCGCGTGGGCACTTTCATCGAGACCCTCGCCCGCTTCCGCCCCGACCTCGCGGTCGTGGCCGGCCTGGAGGAGATCGAGTGGGCGTGGCGGTTTGCATTGGCCCCGGCGCGGCGGCTTGAAGTGGCCCCACTTCGCGTCGGTTGTTGTGTGTGTTGATCTTCTCTGTTTGTGACTTTCGGTGGTGTCTGGTGGGGCGGAGGTCGTAGGCCGTAGCGGAGCGAGTTAT
>DASZIQ010000043.1:0-6621 GCA_035948945.1 Solirubrobacteraceae bacterium | reverse complement strand
GGAGGGGCTGGTCGTGATGCTGAGGGCTCCGTAGGTGCCCGCGGCCAGGCAGACGACTGCGCCCGGCTTCAGGTCGGCGTTCACCGCGGAGAGGCTGGAGATCGTGGTCGTACAGCCTTCTTCGTTTGGCGGCGGCGGCGGCGGAGGCGGCGGCGGAGGCGGCGGCGGAGGGACGGCGGCGACGAGCGCGGTGGCGGCCGAGGTTGCGGGTGTGGAGCCGCCTTCGTTGGTGGCGGTGACGATCACGCGCAGCGTGTGGCCGACGTCGCCGGCGCCCAGCGTGTAGCTGCTGGTGGTGGCGCTGCCGATGGTGGAGCAGCTTTCGCCGGAGCTATTGCAGTCCTGCCAGGCGTAGGTGTAGCCGGTGGGGCTGCCGCTCCAGGCGCCGGTGCTCGCGGACAGCGTCTGGCCTTCGGTCGTGGTGCCGCCGATCGCGGGCAGCGCGGTGTTGGCGGGCGCGGCCGGCGGCGGTGGCGGCGGAGGAGGAGGCGGCGGCGGCGTGGTTTCGGCTTCGGCGACCATCACGTTGTGCTCGACCGTGGCGGTCCGTCCGATCGCGTCGGTGACGACCAGGCGCACATACTTGGTACCGGCTTCGGCGAACGTGAACGACAGGCTATGCCCGCTGCCCAGCGGCCAAAGCGGCGTGGGGGGGCGCGTGGGGGAGCCGTCATCGGACCATTCGTATGTGCACGGGCCGTCGGGGCATTCGGAGCTGGAGGCGTCGAACGTGACGGGTTCTCCGACGTGCGGCGACGCCGGGGCGTAGGTGAAGCTCGCGTTGGGCGCGGCCGGTGGTGGTGGCGGCGGTGGCGGCGGCGGGTCGGCGACGACGAGAGCGGTGGCAGCCGACGTGGCGGCGGTGGAGCCGCCCGCGTTGGTGGCGGTGACGAGGACGCGCAGCGTATGGCCGACGTCGCCTGCGCTCAGCGCGAAGCCGGCGGTGGCGGCGCCGCTCACGGGCACGCAAGCTTCGCCGGCGGCGTTGCACTGCTCCCAGAGGTAGGCGTAGGTGGGGTCGCCGGTCCAGGTGCCGGGGGTGGCGGTGAGCGTGTGGCCTTCTTCGGCCGTCCCACCGATGGTGGGGAGCACGCTGTCGAGGGGCGCGGCCGGCGGCGGAGGCGGCGGTTCGGGCAGGATTTCCACAGGCGCGGGCGGTTCCACGGGCAGGCCGGCGCTACCGGTGAGGTAGCCGGAGACGGGGCAGTCGCGATAGCTCGTGCCGGTGCGCCAGGCGGAGGGCAGCGCGCCGAGCCTCGTCTGGCGGCTGGTCTCGCTGGTGCACGGCCCGTGCGCGCGGTCGCGATAGCGCAGCGTCCCCCCGGTGCCGAGCACAGCGAGCCAGTAGGTCGAGCCGGCGGTCAGCTGGACGGAGGAGATCGGTGCGGCGCTCCATGCGCCGGTCCCAAGGAGGGTGGTCGATCCCGAGGCGAGCAGCGCTCCGGGTTGACCGCCCGCGTTGCCGTACAGGCCCACGATCAGTGTGGTGGCCGTGTTGCCTGCGCCGATGTAGACGTGCGCGGCTGCCGTCGTGCCCGAGGCGAGCGCCTGGAAGGGAAATGCTTCGGCCTGCCCCCCGCTGAGTTCGTCCCGCTGGGACTCGATCGTCTGGTCGCCGAGCAGCGCCGTCGCGGCGGCGCCCCCGGCCGTGGTCGCCGTGCTGGCGGTTGCAATCCCGGAGACGGCCGCTCGCCAGCCGGTGCCCCGCGCGTCGCGGGAGTGTCGCGTCGCGTGAGGATGGGCCGAGTGGGCTGCATGCTTTCTCTCACCGCGCAAGCGCGGGGCGGCGAGCGCCGACGATGAGGCGAAGGCGAGCAGCAGGACGATCGCTGTGAGAAGACGGCGGGGCGGCAACGGCTTGAGCATCGAAACCCTCCTGGCGGGCCGTGGGTGTTTGGCTGGCTCGACGGGCTCTTACCCACACCTTGACCCCCGTGTGGGCGCTCTAGACGCTTGACCCACCCGTTTCGCAAAAATCAGTAGATCGGGAATACGTCGGCGTCTGCCCGGGGGGACGACGCCGCTGTCGGGCCAGTGGGACGACGGTCGCCACCCCTTGGGTTGGCCGCGGTCCGGCCGCGGTGGGAGGGCGGCCTGGGGCTGCGCGTGCCATGAGCGCCCCGCCTCTTCTCATAAGTTCCACTTTTTTAGTGAGGATTGCTTTGCAATTATCGCCGCGGCACTTTTCTCACAAATAACACCTTTTTAGTGAGAGTCCTCCGCCCAGCAAGCAGTCCTCCGCCTTGCAAGCTTTTGTTCGCAGGGCGAGGGTACGTTGTCAAAACAAATGTCGATGTGGTAGGGTGCCCGCTTAAGCAGCCCGCAAATTGCGGAATCGAATGGGTAGGGCGGGCTGGAAGGCAAGGAGGGGTACGGCAAGCGCATTGCGCGTGAGCGCTGTGCTTGGCTTTAGTGCTCAAGCCATGTGATGGTAGTGGTCAAGGTTCAGACGCTTTCTGATGGCGAGTACCACACGGAAGTGGTGCTACGGCAATCGTCACAGGCGTGGGACTCGGATTTTGTACAGCTTCTTAACGTCGCTTTGGCCAGAGATGGGTACCGTCACCGGACATACACGGCAGAACTAGATCGCCCGGCCGTTCCGTCATCGGGACTCCCGGAGAGATGTGGGGCAGGATGAACGACACAGGGGCAGCGGCAGTGGCAACGGCAGGGATCGACGAGCGCATGGCCGCGGCGTCGCTGGTGCGCGGCGTCGGAGCAGAGGGGCTCGCGGCTGGGCCGATGCGCAGCGAGGAGAAAAACTCGCCGCTGGTGTCGCGGGCGATCCAGCGAGCACAGGCGGGCGATCGCGACGCGCTGGGGTTCCTCTACGCGCGCTACGCCGAGAACATCTACGGCTATGTCCGCAGCATCGTCCGCAACCACCACGAAGCCGAGGACATCACCCAGCATGTCTTCACCAAGCTGATGCGGGTGATCGGCAAATACGAGGAGCGCGACGTCCCCTTCTTCGCGTGGGCGCTGCGGGTGGCGCGCAACGTCACGATGGATCACATCCGCAGCGAGCGACTGGTGCCGGTCGAGGAGGTCCACGCCGCCGGTCGCGAGGAGTCCGACCCGGCGGCGGGCGGCGCGATCGACGAGCTGCGCGAGGCGCTCGACACCCTGCCCTGCGCCCAACGCGAGGTGCTGATCCTACGCCACGTCGCGGGCCTCTCCCCCATGGAGATCGCCAGGCTGACCGGCAAGAGCGAGGGGTCGATCCACGGACTGCACCACCGCGGGCGCCGCACGCTTGCCGCCGAGCTCGCCAGCCGCGGCATGGCGCCGACGACGATGGCCGGCCGCGCGCGGGGCTGAGCGCGTCGGGCCACCCGAGCCGTCCGAGGCGCCTGCGGCTCGCCGGCGTCAGCGGTCGAGCTGAGCGCCTGTCATTGGCGCGTCCCCGGCCAGGGCTCAGCCGTCCAGCAGCTCGCCGAGCGGGTGCGGCCCGAGCGGGTGCGGCTGGTCGGGTGAGGGCACCAGCGGCGGCCGCCGGGAGATGCGCCCGCTGTCGCGATCGGCGAGGTAGTAGAGCACCGCGAAACGGGCGAGTTCCTCGACTGAGGTTCTGAGCCGCGCGGCTTCTGCCGCGAGCGCCTCGTGCGTGAAGGTGTCGAGGTCGAGCTTCAGCTCGCGCGTGGCGCGCGAATCGAGCTTGCTGGAGCCGTCGGGACTGGAATCAGCGCACAAGGGGGTCACCGTCGAGGTCGGTTCGCACTGCACTATGCTCCAACGTCAGGCGGCGTCCAGACTTGCCGCACACAAGCTCCCATCGGGTACCGAAAAAGGCTGGTTCTCCTCGGCGGGGCGCAAGGCGTGAGCCACCCGTGCCTCCAGCCGGACATCGAGCATGAGGCGGGTTGTCAGCAGTCCATCCTCCTATGCCCGATGGTGTGAGCAATTTGGGGCTCTAGAATAACAGGTCGGTCCACAGCATGGCGAGCGGCCAGGCCTCGAGGCGCTCCCCGAACGCAAGACGCTCGCCGCCCGCGTAGAGCACCACACCGCGAATGAAGCGCTCGCCGCCGATTCGGTCGCGCATAGTTGACAGGTGCTTGAAATCATCGCCGCGCACGGTCATCGATGCCTTGACCTCGATCCCGGCCAGACGGCCGTCGGCTCCCTCCAGGACGAAGTCCACCTCGGCCCCCGTGGCGGTGCGCATGTACAGCAGGGATGCTCGCGTCCGCGAGGCGGACAGCTGCTTGGCAAGCTCCATTCCGACGAAGCACTCCAGCACGGCGCCGAAAAGCGAGTCGTCGTCAGCGAGCCGCCGCCGATCGGCTCGTAGCAGATGCGCGAGCAGGCCGGAGTCGGCGAGCAGCAGCTTGGGTGCCTTGGCGATCTGCTTGATGCGGTTGGTGTGATAAGCCGGCAGGCGGCGGACCAGGAAGACATGCTCGAGCAGAGTGAGGTAGCGATCGAGCGAGGTTCGCGGGATCCCCACGGAGCTGCTCACCTCAGTCTTGTTCAGCGGCGCACGGACACGCGAGGCCAGCGAGGCGAGAATCGCGGGGATCTCGGTGAGGCGCTCGATGTTCGCAAGGTCGCGCAGATCGCGTTGCACGATCACGGTGAGGTAGGCGGCGAGCCACTCCTCGCGGCGATCGTCCTCACGGGTTACCGCCTCGGGGAAGCCGCCGCGGATGAGGCGCTCGATCAGGTCCTCGCGAGACGTGGCTGGTGCGCGACCTGGTGGGGGGGATCCGTCGAGCAGCAGCTCGACGATCCCCCCGGGGACGCCCTCGATCTCGGCCTGTGAGAACGGCCACAGCGTGTGGACCTCGACGCGCCCGGCAAGCGACTCGGACACCGTCGGCAGGAGCATCACCTGTGCGGATCCGGTGAGGATGAAGCGCCCGGGCCGGCGATCGCGGTCGATCGAAGCCTTGATCGGGAGGAGCAGCTCGGGCGCTCGCTGGATCTCGTCGATGACCAGTGGGCCATCGACGCTCTCGATCAAAGCGATCGGGTCGCGGCGAGCGGCATCGAGCGTGCGCAGATCGTCGAGGGTGAGGTAGTGGGCCGGATGGGGACCGCCTGCAAGACCCTGCACAAGGGTGCTCTTCCCGGCCTGCCGGGGACCAACCAGCATCACGGCGGGCGTATCGCCGAGGGCCGTGAGGAGGCGGGGGGTGATGGCGCGCTCGATCGTGTCCATGGTCAGCTGTCCGCTGTCTGGTCATTATATGACCATATGGTGGTCGATCTGTGATCGGTGGGGTCATCCAGCGATCATGGGCTCCAAACCCGGTGGTCCCATCGTCAGCGGCAGGTTGAGCTCACAACGCCAGGTGCAAGCGCAGCGGACGGGATCGGGATCGACCATGCGCACCCGGCATAGCGTGTCGTGAGCGGAGACCAGGGCAGGGACTAATTTGGGTGGAACGTCGCCTTTCCTTGGCGTGAGAGGGCACGGTCTGTGCTCGGTAGGGGCAGCGCCGGGAAGGCCGGCTCAACGGAGACGTCGATGCGCGTCACAGCCCATAGGGCAGGGATGTGCCGAAGGGGGATATAGCGGTGACAAGGCAAGCAGGCTCTCTGCAGGTGTCGGTCGGACGCTGCGTAGGCATAGCGGTCGCGGCGGTTCTCGCCCTGGCGCTGTGGGCGCCCTCGGCGGCGCACGCAAGCGGGTGCACCGACACGTTCACGAACACCGCGGGCGGTAGCTGGAGCACGGCCTCCAACTGGAGCAAGAAAGCCGCACCGAGCACCGAAGAAGAAGCCTGCATCACCGAAAACGGAACCTACACCGTCACGCTGAGCGCGACCAGCGTGAGCGTCAAGTCGCTGACGATCGGCGGGAGCTCAGGCACCCAGACGCTCGCGGTGGAAAGCAGCTGCTCGGGGACCGCCTCGCTGGGCAGCACCGAAGGGATCGGCGTCGGCGCTCATGGCGCCGTCACGCTCACCAACGGCGGGCTCTGCGCCAACGGCGTCACGCTCGGCGGGCCCGTCGCCAACGCCGGCACGATCACGGCCGAACCGGGCACCGGCGGCGGTGCGCGCAACCTGGAGGGGAACCTCGCGAACACCGGCACGCTGGCGGTCGATGCGAACACGTCGTTCAACGGGTCCAAAGCGACGCTGACGAACGAAGGCGCGGTCAACCTCGCCGAAGGCCTCGAGCTGTATGTCGCGAGCGGCGACTCGTTCGCGAACGGCGCCGGCGGCTCGATCGCGGCGACGGGCAGCGCGAACGTGTTCGTTCCCAGCGGCGCCACGTTCAACGAGGGGGCGGGTACGACGAGTGGCTCGCAGCCGGTGATCGTTGAACAGGGAACGCTCAACTACACGGGCTCGGGTGCGAGTACGATTCGGGCGCGCAGTTATACGACCCCGTTGAGTGGGAACGTCTCCGCGGGGCAGTCGCTGGTGATCGAAGGCTGCGTCGGCAGCGGATACCCCGCCTACGTCGAAGCTGCGAGCGGTTTCAGCAACGCTGGCACGATCACGCTCACGGACGCCGAGCACGGCGGCAGCGATTGTGGCGGCAACGACGCTTCGAGGCTCACTCTCGCGAGCGGTACGCTCACCAACACCGGCAAGATCGACATAGAACGGGGCACGGGCGGCGAACGCCAGCTCGATGGGAGCCTCACGAACACAGGCACG
>DASZIQ010000042.1:0-21535 GCA_035948945.1 Solirubrobacteraceae bacterium | reverse complement strand
CGAGGGGTTCTTGAAGTAGCGCTCTGTTGGGGGGCGGTCGGGAGGGGGGCCTGCCCCCTTCCCGTGCGAGTATGAGGGGTTCTTGAAGTAGCGCAAGCAGGTAGGCTGAGGGGGAGTGTCGGAGCTGAACCTGATCCTGCTCGGCCCGCCCGGCGCGGGCAAGGGCACCCAGGCGGACCGTCTGCAGAGCGACTTCGCGCTGGCGCATATCTCCACGGGGGACATGCTGCGCGCGCAGGTTGCGGAGGGCACCGAGCTGGGCAAGGAGGCGGAGCAGTACATGAACGCGGGCAAGCTGGTGCCCGACGACGTGATCGTGGGCATGATCACCAAGCGGATCGGCGTGGACGACGCCCGCGACGGGTTCCTGCTGGACGGCTTCCCGCGCAACGAGGCGCAGGCGCAGGCGCTCGGCCAGGCGCTGGAGGGCCTGCAGCGGAGGCTGACTGCGGCGCTGCTGATCGAGGTTCCCGACCATGAGGTCGTGCGCCGCCTCGCGGGCCGCAGGGTGTGCGTGAAGAACCCGACCCACATCTACCACGTGGAGTTCGACCCGCCCAAGCGCGAGGGGATCTGCGACCAGGACGGCTCGCGGCTCGTTCAGCGCGATGACGATAGGGAGGAGACGATCCGCACGCGCCTGGAGGTGTACCACGCCAAGACGAAGCCGCTGATCGGCTACTACGAGGAGCAGGGCCTGCTGCGTCGCTTTGACGGGAGCCGTACTCCGAACGAGGTGCACGACCACATCCGCGCGACGCTGGCGACACTGCGGTTAGAGGACAAGCTCTAGAGGGTGGCGCAGCCGGCCGACCCAGCCCTTCGGGCTGTGTGCCCCCGGCGAGCCGGGCCCATCTTTAGCCAGTCACTAATCTTGACAGCATGATCATCAAGAAGACCCCCGCGGAGATCGAGAAGATGGCGGCGGCGGGCAAGATCCTCGTGCAGACGCTGCAGCTGCTGGAGAGCAGGATCCGTCCCGGCGTGCGCACCGCGGAGCTGGACACCGCCGCGGAGCGCTTCATCCGCTCGCACGGGGCGACCCCCACCTTCAAGGGCTTTCGCGGCTTCCCCGGCTCGATCTGCGCCTCCCCGAACGCGATGGTCGTGCACGGCATCCCCGGGCGCTACCGCCTCGACCAGGGCGACATCATCTCGATCGACGTGGGCGTCACGCTCGACGGCTGGGTGGCGGACGCCGCCCGCACCTTCCCCGTCGGCGAGATCGGCCCCGTCGAGCAGAACCTGCTGCGGGCCACCCGCGAGGCGCTGTTCGCCGGGGTGGAGCAGTGCCGCGCCGGCAACCGCATGGGCGACGTCTCGCACGCGATCGAGCGCGTGGTCGAGGGCGCCGGGCTGTCGATCGTCCGCTCGCTTGTGGGCCACGGCGTGGGTCGCAGCATGCACGAGGACCCGCAGGTGCCCAACTACGGCCGCCCGGGCAAGGGCCCGCGGCTGGAGGAGGGAATGGTGCTGGCGATCGAGCCGATGACGACCGCGGGCCGGCCCGCGGTGCGCGTGGGGGGCGACGGGTGGGGGGTGTTCTCCCAGGACGACTCGCCGGCGGCGCACTTCGAGTTCACGGTCGCGATCGCCGCGAACGGCCCGCGGGTACTCACGCCGTGGCATCTACAGGAGGGGGCCGGCGAGCAGTCGGCGAACGGCCACGCCGCGGCGGCCGCCCCACCGGTGGGCGAGCAGGTCGCGAGCGCGGGCTGACTTGCCACGGAGAGAGCGGGGGTCGCGAGCGCGGGGTAGCTGCTACTATCGACTGTCCGCGCGCACGCGAAAGCGTTTCGTGCTGCGAGCGTATCCTCGACCAGGTAGCGGCGGCCGTCCCGGCAGCCAGAGCCCGGTCGCCGGACCTAGAGGGTGGCACAGTCGGCCGAGGCCGGCGGGTCGGGCCCTCTTCCGAAGTCGAAGAAAGGGATCATGAAGGTACGACCGTCGGTCAAGCCGATGTGCGAAAAATGCAAGATCATCCGCCGCCACGGCGCGGTGCTGGTCATTTGCCAGAACAAGCGGCATAAGCAACGCCAGGGATGATCGGCTAGATGGCACGCATCGCCGGGGTCAACCTGCCCCTCAACAAGCGCTCGGAGATCGGGCTGACCTACATCTTTGGGATCGGGCGCTCGACCGCCAACAAGCTGCTGGCCGAGGTCGGGGTCAGCCCCGACACCTACGTGCGCGACCTCACCGAGGACGAGGTGTCGCGCTTGCGCGACACGATCGACACCGACCTCACGGTCGAGGGCGACCTGCGCCGGGAGCGCTCACAGGACATCAAGCGCCTGCAGGAGATCGCCTGCTACCGCGGTCTGCGCCACCGCCGCGGCCTGCCGGTCAGGGGACAGAAGACGAAGACCAACGCCCGCACCCGCAAGGGCCCCAAGCGGATGCAGGTCGCCGGCAAGAAGAAGGCCGGTAAGAAGTAATGGCGGCTCCGAAGCGCGCGCGCGGCAAACGCAAGCCGAAGAAGAACATCCCCGTGGGGCAGGCGCACATCAAGACGTCGTTCAACAACACGATCGTCTCGCTGACCGACGTGCAGGGCAACGTGATCGCGTGGGAGTCGGCGGGCGGCGCCGGCTTCAAGGGCTCGCGCAAGTCGACGCCGTTCGCCGCGCAGGTGACCGCCGACGCCGCCGCGCGCAAGGGCCTCGAGCAGGGACTGCAGAAGGTCGAGGTGTACGTCAAGGGTCCGGGCAGCGGCCGCGAGACCGCGATCCGCTCGCTCTCCGCGGCGGGCCTCGAAGTGACGGGCGTCAAGGACGTGACCCCCCAGGCGCACAATGGGTGCCGCCCCCGTAAGCGCAGGAGGGTGTAATGGCAAGGGACTCAAGCCCCCAGTGCAAGCAGTGCCGCCGCGAGGGACAGAAGCTGTTCCTCAAGGGAGAGCGCTGCCTGACCGACAAATGCGGCGTCGAGCGCCGCTCATACCCGCCGGGCGAGCACGGCAGGGGCCGCCAGAAACAGAGCGAGTACCGGTTGCAGCTGCGCGAGAAGCAGAAGGCGCGCCGCTATTACGGAGTGCTGGAGAAGCAGTTCCACGGCTACTACGAGAAGGCCTCGCGCCAGCCGGGGATCACCGGCGAGAACCTGCTGGCGCTGTTGGAGTGCCGCTTCGACAACGTGCTGGTGCGCCTCGGCTTCGCCGCTTCGCGCCGGCAGGCGCGTCAGCTGATTCTCCACGGCCACTGGACGATCAACGGCAGGCGCGTGAACATCCCCAGCTACCAGGTGCGCCCGGGCGAGGTGATCGCGATCAAGGCCGGCACTCCCGCCACCCAGGTCATCAGGGACGCGACCGAGCTCACCGGCCAGATCCCGGCGTGGCTGCAGGCCGATCACGAGTCGCTGACCGCGAAGGTGCTGCGTCGGCCGGAGCGGCGCGAGGTGGCGGCGCCGGTGCAGGAGCAGCTCATCGTCGAGCTGTACTCGAAGTAAGGGCTTTGCCGGCATCGTCTTCACTTGCGGGCGATGCCTTGGAGCCGGTGCCCGACCGGGCGCCGGTCAAAGAGGGTGGCGCAGCCGGCCGGAGGCCGGCGACCGGGCCCCTCGTCTATTAGTCAGACCACCACGACGTTAGGACGCTGATGCTCGACTTCCAAATCCCCCGGATCACAAGCGAGTCCGTGGAGCAGAACCGCGGCACCTTCACGATCGAGCCGCTCGACCGTGGGTTCGGCTACACCTTCGGCAACTCGCTGCGCCGCGTGCTGCTCTCCTCGCTGGCGGGCGCGGCCGTCACCAGCGTGCGCATCGAGGGGGTGGCCCACGAGTTCTCGACGATCCCCGGCGTCAAGGAGGATGTGACCGACATCGTGCTCAACCTCAAGGGGATCGTGTGCCGGATGCACTCCGACGCCTCCGAGGTGGAGGCCCCGCTGGTCGTCACCGGCCCCGGTGAGATAACCGCCAAGGACATCGACCTGCCCGCGGGCGTGGAGATCCTCAACCCCGACGTGCACGTGGCGACGCTGGAGAAAAAGACCAAGTTGGAGCTGTACATGACGATTGGCCGCGGCCGCGGGTACCGCCCGGCGGAGGAGAACAAGTCGCCCGACCAGCCGATCGGCGTGATCCCGATCGACTCGATCTTCTCCCCCGTCAGGCGCGTGGCGTACGCCGTCGAGCAGGCGCGCGTGGGCCAGAAGACCGACTTCGACAAGCTCACGCTCGACATCGAGACCGACGGCTCGATCGAGCCGCAGGCCGCGCTGCGCGAGGCCGCGGAGCTGCTCATCAGCCAGCTGGCGATCTTCACCGACGCCGACCGCATCCAGGAGCTGCGCGCCTCGCCGGGCGGGCAGCTGGACGGCCATGGCCTCGCGGTGGCGGGCGCCGGCGGCCAGGCGGCGCTGCAGGGCGAGGAGTGGGGCATCCTGATCGAGGAGCTGGAGCTCGGGGTGCGCTCCTACAACTGCCTCAAGCGCGCGGGCATCCAGACCGTGGGCGACTTGATCTCGAAGTCCGAGGCGGAGCTGAACGCGATCCCCAACTTCGGCAAGAAGTCGATCGACGAGGTGATCGAGACGCTCGAAGGACGCGGGCTGCACCTGCGTCAGGACTGAGCACACATCACCACTGAGCACATCACCGAGCACACACACACACACCACAGAGCCGTATAGCTATTGCTATACAACGCGCGCCGGAGAGGGCGCAGGGTTGTTATAAAAATTCAAAAGGTGTGCGCAATAGCTATCGGCTTTTAAAAAGAACATCACACCACCCGCCCCCCACCACCGCACAGAACCACCCACCCCGCCGCCCCCTCCCGCCCCGACTCGACTGGTTAGACTCCACCCACCACCATGCGACACCAGAAGACCCGCAACAAGCTCAGCCGCGACTCCGCGCACCGCAAGGCGCTGCTCATGAACCTCACCAAGGAGGTGCTGGAGCACGAGCGGATCAAAACGACCGAAGCGAAGGCGAAGGCCGTCAAGCCGGAGATCGAGAAACTGATCACGCTGGCCAAGCGCGACGACCTGCACAACCGCCGCCAGGCCCTGTCGGCGCTGGCGCAGGACAAGTTCGCGGTGCACCGCCTGTTCGTCGAGGTCGCCCCCCGCTACGTAGACCGCCCCGGCGGGTACACCCGCATCCTCAAGCTCGGCCCGCGCCGCTCGGACTCCACCGAGATGGTGTTCCTCGAGCTGGTGTAACCATCCGCCGGCGGGCGGCGTGCAGGTCGGGAGAGCAGGGGATCGTCCGCGCGGCGCAGTGAGAGGCGCCACGCGCGTGGGCGCTGGACCTCCTGTCCAGCGGCCGAGCGCCGCTCCATCCCGCACAGACTCGCCAGTGGGGGCTGTAGGCGTGTGCGGGTGACGGTGCGGGGTGCATAGCATGCCCGGCGATGAGCACCAAGCTCACGATCGAGTACGACGGCGGCGAGTTCGCCGGGTGGGCTCGCCAGCCGGGGCTGCGCACCGTGCAGGAGGAGGTGGAGCGCGTGCTGCGCACGATCCTCGGCGAGCGCGGCGCCGGCGGCGAGCCGCTGACGCTGACGGTGGCGGGGCGCACCGACCGCGGCGTGCACGCGTGGGGGCAGGTCGCAGGCTACGCCCACGAGGCGGTGGACCCCGCGCGCCTGAACGCCCTGCTGCCCCCCGACGTGGCAGTGCTCGCGTCCGAACCCGCCCCCGCGGGCTTCGACGCGCGCCGCGACGCGCGCAGCCGCACCTACTGCTACCGCGTGCTGAACCGCCGCGCGCGCGGGGTGTTCATGCGCGAGAGCGCGCTGTGGTGGCCGCAGCCGATCGACCGCGACGCCCTCGACGCGTGCGCCAGCGCGCTCACCGGCACCCACGATTTCACCGCGTTCACGCCCACCGAGACAGACCACGTGCGCTTCGAGCGCGACGTGTGGGCGGCGGAGTGGCGGGCCCTCCCCTCCCCCGCCGGCGAGGAGGGGGCGGCCGGCGAAGGGGCGCGGCGAACCTGGCCCGCCGCGGCGACCGCCGAGCGTGCGCGTGCGGTCGCCGAGGGCGACCTGCTGGAGTTCTGGATCGAGGCCGACACGTTCATGCGCCACATGAACCGCGTGCTGGTCGGCACCATGCTCGAGGTCGCCGCCGGCCGGCGCACGGTGGAGGAGTTCGCGCGCCTGCTGGAGGGCCGCCCCCGCCCCGAGGCCGGCCCCACCGCGCCCGCGCACGGGCTGGCGCTCGCGTCGGTCGCCTACAGGTAGGCCACATCGACCATCGGAGAGGGCCCCTATGCTGAGGGTCACATGCTCAACGTGCTGCTCACCAACGACGACGGGATCGAGGCCGAGGGGCTGCGCGCGATGCATGCCGCGCTCGCGGCGCTGCCCGACGTGCGCCTCGCGGTGATCGCGCCCGACGGCAACCGCTCGGCGATGGCCCGCTCGATCACCACGCGGCGGCCGCTGTGGGTCGAAGAGGTCGAGTTCCCCGACGGCAGCCGGGGGTACGCCACCGACGGCACCCCCGTGGACTGCGTGCGCCTCGCCCGCCTCGGCGTGGTGGAGGGCTTCGACGCCGACGTCGTGGTGTCCGGCATCAACCACGGCGCCAACCTCGGCGACGACATCACCTACTCGGGCACGGTCGCCGCGGCGCTGGAGGGCGTCGTGCTGGGGCTGCCCGCGATCGCGGTCTCCCAGCAGTCCGGCGCGCGCGCCCTGGACTACCGCTTCCACGGCGGCTTCAACTTCGACGTGGCCGCCGGCTTCGTCGCGCGCCTGGTCGAGCGGTTGGAGTCGCTGCCGCTGCCACCCAACACCCTGCTCAATGTCAACGTTCCCGCCGGGCGCCCGGACGGCGTGGAGGTCGCACGCCTGGGCAAGCGCATTTACCGCGACGAGCTCAAGCTCGAGCGCGAGGAGACAGGCCCCCCCGCGCGGCGGCGCTACTGGATCTACGGCGACGACCCCGGCTTCCACGACGAGCCCGGCACCGACCTCGCCGCCGTGGCCGCGGGCCGCATCGCCGTCACCCCGATGCACTTCGATCTCACCTACCTCCCCGGCATCGAGGCGCTGGGCGGCTACGACCTGAACGGCCTGCTCGACGCCGCCGAGGTGGAGGCCGGCTGACAGTCTCAGCAGCAGCTCCGTCAGCGGCCCGACCCGATGGCCTGCCGGTCGGATGGCCGATTGGGCAAGGTCCGACCGGTATCTCGGGCGCGCGGGACGGACGGCATCTGGTATCCTCCCGATCGCGTTAATGGGTTCGCAGGGGCTGCCGTTGGGGTCCGTGAAGGGGGTTTTTGTGGTATCGGCTGGAGTTGCTTTCTCACGTCGTCCCGTCCTTGCCCTGCTCGCGTCGCTGTGCGCGGCGCTCGTGTTGTTGGCGCTGACGAGTGTCAGTGCGTTGGCGTCGCCTCCGGCGTATCTCGGCAGTTTCGGCTCCTTGAACTATCCGACCGGAATTGCGGTCGAAGAAGCCACGGGGAACGTGCTCGTCGTCGAAAGCGGAGGGCCCGAAGTGGTGGACGTATTCGGTGAACGTGGCGGTTCCCCGGTCGAGGGGGGCTCGCCGCTGACGGGCGTGGGGACGCCCGCAAACAGCTTCGCGTTCGATGGGCGGTGGGCCGGCGTCGCCGTGGACAATTCGAAGAGCGCTGCCGCCAACGCCGTCTATGTGACCGACCCACTTGACACAAAGCCCGGCGAAGAACACGAAGTTGTCGATCGATTCTTCAAACGGGCCGGATACGAATACGAACCCCCACAGCTCACGGGCGAACCGGGTACGCACTTCGCGGACCCCAACGGTGTGGCGACCGATGCGGAAGGCGATGTCTACGTAAGCGATAAAGGCAACGAAATGGTACGTGAGTACTCGCCCGCAGGCGCGGAAATCGCCAAGTTCAAGGTCGAGGGGCTCGAAAGGAACGTCGCAGTCGACGCCAAAGGCGACATCTTCCTGTGGGGGAATCCGAACGGCGCGCTGGCGCAGCCGGGTGTCGCCGAGATCGAGCGCAGCTCCGACACGTCGAGCACCGTCGAAGCCGTAGTGGAAGTCCCTGAAGTCGAAGGCGCGAGCGCCGGTGCGATCGACCGCGCGACCAACACGGTTTATGTGGCCTCGCACGGCGACGAGGTGATCGAGTACAGCCTCGCGACGGGCACTCCGGTGAGAAGCGAAGCATTCTACGCACAGACTTTGGGCACGATCGACGGTATCGCGGTGAACGAAAAAACGGGCATGCTCTATCTGTCCGTCCCGAACTACGACAATGGCCAGGTCCTCGTCTACCAGGGCGCGCCGGCTCGCTTCCCGCTGACCGTGTCCGTCATGGGCGAAGGCGAAGTCACCTCGACACCCGCGGGGCTCACCTGTGCGGCCGTGGAGTGCACGCACGAATTCGAAGGCGAAGTGACGCTGACGGCCAAGGCTGCCGCGGGCTTCGAATTCGCCGGTTGGATCGGCTGCAAAGCAGTCTCGGCGACGACCTGCACGGTGGTCAGGACAGCGGTCACCGAAGTCACCGCCGTGTTCCTGAAGGCGGGCACGCAGGGCCCGACGGGCATCGGCTCCCCCGGCGAAAAGGGCGCCGCTGGCGAAAAAGGCGCTGCTGGCGAAAAAGGCGCCGCCGGCCCCACAGGTGCTCAGGGTCCTGCTGGCCCTGCCGGTGAACAGGGTCCCGCGGGCAAGGTCGAGCTCGTGACGTGCAAGACGGTCAAAGGCAAGCAGCACTGCACGGCCAAGCTCGTCTCGGGAACGGTCAAGTTTGAAACCGCGGGTACGGCCGCGCAGGCGACCCTCTCCCGCCACGGCGTGGTGTATGCGGCGGGGACGGCCCGCACTGCGCACGGGCGCACCAGCCTGCGGCTGCTGCCTCTGCGCAAGCTACAGCCGGGCAAGTACACGCTCACCCTGACCAGCGGGGCGGGGCGGCACAAGCGGATCAGCACCGAGTCGTTCACGCTCAGCTAGAGCGAACGCCCACCTCGGTAGTCTGGTAGGCGTGACAGCGCAGGTCGTGGAGGTGGCCAGGGAGGCGCGGGCGTGAGCGCCGAGGATCGCGGCACGCAGCCGGGGTCGCGGGGTAGGATGCCCCGCGCCCATGCGCCTGGGCCGGAGCCTGCCCGCGCGGATGCGACCCAAATGCCCGACCCCGCACAACACATCGCCGAGCTGCGGCGGCTGGTCGAGTATCACTCCCACCGCTACTACGTGCTCGACGATCCCCTCATCGGCGACGATGAGTACGACGCGCTGTTCGATGAGCTGCGGGCGCTGGAGGCCGCGCACCCCGAGCTGCTCGTGCCCGACTCGCCCACGCAGCGCGTCGGGGGCACTCCGGTGGGGCGGCTGGAGAAGGTCGCGCACTTGGAGCCGATGCTCTCGCTCTCCAACGCCCGCTCGGAGGAGGAGTTCCGCGCGTGGGTCGAGCGGATGCGCAACCACCTCGCGCGCGAGGGCATCTCCCAGCCGCGCTTTGTGTACGTGGTTGAGCCGAAGGTCGATGGTCTGGCGATTTCGCTGATCTACCGCGACGGGGTGCTGGAGCGCGGCGTGACCCGCGGCGACGGGGAGATCGGCGAGGACATCACCCACAACCTGCGCACGATCCGCGCGATCCCGCTGCACATCGAGGACGCGCCGCCGCTGCTGGAGGTGCGCGGCGAGCTGTACATGTCGCTGAAGGACTTCACCGCGCTCAACGAGCGCCGCGCCGAGCAGGGTCTGTCGACCTTCATGAACCCGCGCAACTCCGCCGCCGGCACCGTCCGCCAACTCGACCCCGCGCTCGCCGCCGAACGGCCGCTGTCGATCTGGTGCTACCAGGTGGGGGTGACCGAGGGGCTCACGTTTACGACGCATTGGCAGGCGCTCGCGTGGCTGCGCGAGCACGGCTTCCGCGTCAACCGCGACATCCAGCAGCTGCACGGCGAGGACGAGGTGATCGCCCAGTGCCTCGCCTGGCAGCGCCGCCGGGGAGAGCTGGACTTCGAGATCGACGGCGTCGTCGTGAAGGTCTCCAACCTCGACCTCCAGCGCCGCCTCGGCTCGGTAGGCCGCGACCCGCGGTGGGCGGTCGCCTGGAAGTTCCCGCCCACGACGGCGGTCACCCGTTTGGAGCGGATCGGCTGGAACGTCGGCAAGTTCGGCGACATGCGGCCCTTCGCGATGCTCTCCCCGGTCTCCGTCGGCGGCGTCACGATCAAGCTCGCCACGCTGCACAACGAGGAGGACCTGCGCCGCAAGGACATCCGCGAAGGCGAGGACGTGATCGTGCTGCGCGCCGGCGACGTGATCCCGCAGGTGATCTCCCCCGCGCCGCACGTCGTCGAGCACGAGCGCCGCCCGCCGCTCCCGCGCCCGCCCACGCGCTGTCCCTTCTGTGGGACGCGCACCGTCAAGCCGCGCGACTCGGTCTACACCACCTGCCCCAACCGCGCCTGCCCCGAGCGGGCCTGGCAGCTGCTCAAGCACTTCGTCTCGCGCGGCGCGATGGACATTGAGGGGCTCGGCGAGAAGCAGGTGCGGCTGCTGCAGCGCGAAGGGCTCGTGAAGGTTCCCGGCGACTTCTACCGGCTCGGTGAGCGCACGTCGGAGCTGCTCGAGCTGGAGGGCTTCGCCGAGATCTCCGTGCGCAACCTGCTCGCCGCGATCGACGGTTCCAAGCGGCGCCCGTTCGCGCGCGTGCTGTTCGCGCTGGGGATCGAGGAGGTGGGGGAGGTGACCGGGCGCAACCTCGCCCAGCGCTTCCGTGACATCGACGCGCTGCTGGGTGCCTCCGAGGAGCAGATCGCGCAGACGCCGGGCATCGGCGAGAAGATGGCCCGTTCGATCCGCGCCCAGTTGGACGAGCAGCACATGCGCGAAGTGGTGGCCGACTTGCGCCTGCTCGGGCTGCGTTTTGCCGAGGCTGGCCCTCCGCCCTCGGAGGGCGTGTTCGCGGGGCTGACCGTGGTGCTAACCGGCACGCTCCCGCACTGGACGCGCGAGTACGCCACCGAACGGATCCAGGCCGCGGGCGGGCGCGTCACCACGTCGGTGTCGCGCAAGACCCACTACCTCGTCGCGGGCGAGTCTGCCGGCTCGAAGCTCGAAAAGGCCCGCCGCCTGCAGATCCCCGTGCTCGACGAGGACGGCTTGCGCCGGTTGCTGGGGGACGACGGGGACGACGACTGACGCGACCCGCGCCCCCGATCGCGAGCCCCGCCGGGGTCGTGGCGCGGGCGGAGGGGGCGGGGTTTATATATAACTTTTTAAAAGGCGTGCGCTTTAGTTATACGGCAGCGGTGGTTTACATCAATAGTCGGCGAGCGTGATCGCCATGTTGTCCTGCAGTACGTGCGCCGCTTCGGTTGAAATGCCGTCGTTGAAGAACGCGAACGCCAGCTCGTCGCCGTCGGCCGCCGTGCAGTAGCCGGCGAGGTTGGACACGCCCGTGAGCGTGCCCGTCTTCGCCTCGCAGCGGCCCGCGGCGGCGGTGCCGCGCATCCGTTCGGCGAGCGTCCCCGTGTGGCCCGCCACCGCGAGGTCCCCGCGCAGGATCATCCCCAGTTCGGTGTGCGCGATCTCGTTCAGCAGGGTGACCACTTCGTAGGGGGAGGTCTGATCTTCTTCGGAGAGCCCCGACCCGTCCACCACTTTGGGGTGCAGGCCCAGCTCGGCGATCGTTTCGCGCACCACTTTCGCGCCTCTCGCCGTGGTGCCCGTGACGGGCGCCGGGGCGAGCGCCGCGGGGGTCGTCGTGGTCCCGGGGGTCGCGGTTATGCCGCCCGGGGCGGCGCCGGGGCTCGGCCCCCCGAAGCGCGCGCCGAGGTCCTTTACCAGCGTCTCGGCGAAGAAGTTGTCCGACGGCGGCAGCGTGAGCCCGAGCAGCTGGTCGATCGTCGGCGACAGCGCCACCGCCAGCTTCACCGCTCCCGCCGGCGTCGTGGCCGCACCGCCCCCCTGCTCGACGACGACGCCGGCTCCTCGCAGCGCCGCGCGCAGCTGGCGCGCGGCGTATGCCGCCGGCGCATGCTGTCCTTGTTCCCTGCCGGTTTCCCCGCGGTTGAACGCCACGGCGCTGAGGTCCCCTTCGAGGTAAGGGTCCCACGCGTAGCCGCTGGAGGGCTCGCCCCGCAGCGAGTCGAAGTAGGACTCGTCCCCGTACACCCTCCCGGTGACGCGCCCGATGCCCTGCGCCTTCAGCTGTGCCGCGAGCGTCGACACCGACGTGCCCACGCCGCCGTAGCGGCTGCGGATGAACGCGCTGCTGCCGAACGTCGGGTCCCCGCCGCCGTGCAGGTACAGGTCGCCCTGCCACACGCCCCCCGGCGCGAGGTGGCCGGCGCCCAACACGGTGGTTTCCAGCTGCGCCGTCGGCCCCATCCGCTCCAGCGCGGTGACGGCGGTGTACAGCTTCTCCACCGACGCCGGCGGGTGGCGCTGCGTGGCGCGCTCGGCGAACAGCGGCTTGCCGGTGGTCATGTCGTACACGTACGCCCCCGACTGCGTCCCCGCGAGGCTCAGCTCGTGCGCCATGTGCTGTTGCAGCGCCGCGGTGGTGGCCGCGGTAACGGCCCCCGCCCCGCCCGCGGCGGCAGCGCGCGCCGGATGACGCGCGGCCAGCAGGGGCTCGGGGGATGCACGTGTCGTCGGCACTCCGGGGATCGCTCGCAGGTCGGGGTGCTCGGCTCTGGCGACCGCCGCGCGCACCGCGGCCGTCATGCGGAAGTCCGCCGTGGCGGTCGTCCCAGGCACGATCGCGCCCGCGACGACAAGCGCGCCGAGCACGATCGGGACCAGTGCAAGCCGGGACCGGGGCATGCACCACTAGAATAAAGGGTGGTATGGGCAGCGTTGTCAAGCTGGAGGAAACCTCCCGTCGCGCACGGGCTCGCCGCGCGCGACGGCGGCCCAGCAAGACCGCGCTGGTGCTCGGCGGCGGGGGCTTCACCGGCGGGGTGTATGAGGTTGGGGCCCTGCGCGCGCTCGACCTGCTGGCCGTCAACTCCACCGTCAACGACTTCGACATCTACGTCGGCACCTCCGCCGGGGCGTTCATCGCGGCGCTCTGCGCCAATGGCGTGACCCCCGACGAGATGATGCGCGTCGCCACCAGCGAAGCCCCCCAGCCGTTCCGCGACATCGACCTCGGCGATCTGCTGCGCCCCAACCTCGGCGAGCTGGTGCGCGGGGGGGTGCGGCTGCCGCTGCGCCTCGCCTCGCTTGCGCGCCAAATCGTCTCCCAGCCGGGTCAGGTCTCGGTGATGGACCTCGCGCTCGGGCTCGCCCAGGCGCTGCCGTCGGGGCTGTACACCGGTGCCGGCATCGAGGGCTACCTGCACAAGGTGCTCGGCGAGCCCGGCCGTACCGACGACTTCCGCGAGCTGCGCGGCGGCCGGGAGCTGTACATCGCGGCCACCGACCTCGACACCTGCGAGCGCGTCGTGTTTGGCGCCGAGGGCTTCGAGCACTACCCGATCTCCACCGCCGTGCGCGCCTCCGGGGCGCTGCCGATGGTCTACGCCCCGGTGCGGCTCGACGGCCGCGAGCTGGTCGATGGAGGGCTGATCTCCACCACCAACCTCGACATCGCCGTCGAGGCCGGCGCCGAGCTCGTGGTCGTGATCAACCCCGTGGTGCCGTACGTCAACGACTTCGCCACCGAGGTCCGCACGCTGCGCGGGCGCCGCCCGCGGCGCGTCTCAGACATGGGCTTCCCGCAGATCGGCTACCAGGCGTTCAAGCTGCTCGCCCACCAGCGGCTGCACGAGATGGCCACTCGCTGGGAGGAGCGCTACCCCGGGGTGGACATCGTGCTGATCGAGCCCGACTCGACCGACGAGCTGATGTTCCGGACGTCGATCATGAACTTCGCCTCGCGCATCGCGATCGCGCGGCACGGCTTTCAGTCGATCGCCCACCACCTCGCGGGCGAGTACGAGCACTACCGCGAAGTGACCAAACGGCACGGACTGGAGATATCCCCCGAGCGGCTGCGCACCGTCGTCGAGCACTTCGAGGCCGAAACTGCGGCTGCCGATGAGCCCGAGCAGGACACCTCCGCATGGCGGCGGATCCTCGAGGGCACGACCGGCGCGCTGCTGCGCCAGAGCCAGCCGGCGGAGTCCGCGGGCGCCTGACTCAGCCGAGCGTCTTGTCGACCGCGCCCAACACCCGTTTGGTCGCGGCGGCGTTGCGTAGCGCGATGCGCACGTGACGCGGCTCACCCAACCCCGCGCCGGCGGCCACCAACACACCCGCGCGTTCCATCCGCGTGGCCAGCTCCGTGCCGTCGAGCTTGGGGTGGGCGACCCACAGGAAGTTGGCCTGGCTGTCGCTCACCTCGAAGCCGCGCTCGCGCAGCTCGGCGGTCAGCCGCGGGCGCTCCTCGCAGACGCTCTGCACGTGGCGTGTGAGCGGTTTGGCGCCGGAGCGCAGTGCCTCGAACGCGCCCGCCTGCGAGAGCTCGCTGACGCCGAGGTCGGGCTCCAGCTCCGCGAGCAGCTCCTCCGAGCCGGGCCCGCCCACCGCGTAGCCGACGCGCAGTCCCGCCAGTCCCCACGCCTTGGAGAAGCTGCGGAACACGAGCAACCGCGGGTGCTCCTCCAGCAGCTTCAGCGACGCGTCGGTCGGCTGGGCGTCGGCGAAGTCGACGAGCGCCTCGTCCAGCAGCACCGCAATCCCCTCCGGCAGGCCCTTCAGCAGGCGCTCGAGCTCCGCCGCCGCGAGCAGCTCCCCGGTCGGGTCGTTGGGGCTGGCGAGGGCGACCACGCGCGTGTTGTGCTCGGCGGCGGCCTGCAGCAGCGCGTCCACCAGCGGCGCCTCCCCGCCGCCGACCGGCACCGCGCGGCCGTGCGCGCGACGCGCCATGAGCGGGAACAGCGGGTAGGACGGCCACGAGGTGAGCAGCTCCTGGCCGGGCTCCATCAGCGCCCTCGTGGCGGCGCTCAGCAGCTGGGCGGCGCCGTTGCCGACGATCAGCCGCCCCGCGGGGATGTCGTGGCGCTCGGCCAGCTCGCTGCGCAGCCGCGAGCCGCGCAGGTGGGGGTAGCGCTGCAGCCCCGCGCGCGCGGTGAACGTGATCGCGTTGACGATGTTGGCGTGCGGGAGGTCCGGCCACGTCGTCTGCGAGAGGTCGAGCGTGGTGACGCGCGTGAGCGCCTTGCGCCGGCGCTCCGCCGCCTCCTCGCGCAGCTCGCGGTTGACCTCCTCCTCGGGCACGCCTTCGAACTGACGGTAGTAGTCGAGCAGGCCCATGTCGGCGGCTTGGGCTAGTGGGTCATCCGGTGAGGGGCGGGAGGGGCCACCAGCGGGTCCACCGGGCTTAGAGGCCGCCGCCGGAGGGCGTGACCATGTTGCCGGTGCCGTTGAACAGCACGAACCACACCGTGAACACCGCCGCGCAGATCGCGGCGGTGATCGCGAACACGCGGCCGAGCACCCCGCTGCGCTGATCGATCCCCGCCGCGCGCCGTACGAGGATCCACGCCTCGTCGAGGTTGCGCATGATCTTCAGCGCCCCGAACAGCAGCGTGAACAGCCCGACGAAGGCCGCCAGGATGCCGAGGCTGACGCTGCCGGAGAGGTAGTTGACCTGTGCGCCGATCCACAGGCACGCGATTGGGATCGGCCCCCAGCAGCAGAGGCTGAGCACCGTCATCATCGCCAGCATCGCGTCGGCGAGGCGCCGGTCGACGCGCTGGCGCGACTCGCTGCCGCGCTCGGGTCTCCCGCGGTAGTGGACCGGGGCCGTGCCGGGTCGCCTGCCTACGAACAGGCCGCCGGTGTCGCTGGGATCACTGCGCATATCTCACCACCTGCCTGTGTGTACTATATCACTAGCACTCTGTGTGGGGTGGCTGGATCGCGGTGCCATCTCGTATACAGCCTATCGGCCTGCGTACAGCGAGTCGAGAATCTTGGCGTACTTCTCTTCAACGACGTTGCGCTTCACCTTCAGCGTCGGCGTCAGCTCGCCGCCGGCCTGCGAGAGATCGCACTCGAGGATCGCGAACTTCTTGACCTGCTCCGCGCCCGCGTAGCCCGCGTTCACGCGCTCCACTTCGCCGGCGATCAGCTCGCGGATCGCGGGCTCGCGGGCCAGCAGCGCCGGCTCCTGCGGCAGATCGTGCTCCCGTGCGTAGCCGGCGATCTCCTCCTCGTCGAGCGTGATCAACACCACCGGGTAGGGGCGCCGGTCGCCGTGCATCACCGCCTGGGAGATCCAACGGCACTGCTTGAGGTCGTTCTCGATGTTGGCGGGCGTCAGGTTCTTGCCGCCGGCGGTGATGATGATGTCCTTCTTGCGCCCCGTGATCGAGAGGTAGCCGTCCGCGTCGAGCGAGCCGAGGTCGCCGGTGTGCAGCCATCCATCCTCCACGGCGCCGAAGGAGGCGTCGGCGTTGTGGTGGTAGCCCTGGAAGATGTTGGCGCCCTTGATCAGGATCTCGCCGTCGTCGGCGATCCGCAACTGCACGCCCGGCAGCGCGCGCCCGACGGTGCCGAAGCGGTGGTCCTCGATCGTGGAGGCGGTCGAGATCGTGGACGTCTCGGTCATCCCGTACCCCTCCAGCACCGGCACGCCGCAGGCCCAGAAGAACTCGAGGATCTCGTGTGCGATCGGGGCGGCGCCGGTGGCGGCCTGGCGCAGGTTGCCGCCGAAGATCGCGCGCACGTTTTTGAAGAGGGCCTCGTCGGCCTCCTCGAAGGGCGCGCGCAGCTCCTCGGGGATCTCTTCCTCGCGGGCGAGCATGTCGCGCACGCGGGCGCCGAGCGCGAGCGCGGCCTCGGTCTTTGCGCGCTCCTCCGGCGGCTGCGCCTCGATCGCGCCGTGGGCGAGCGTGTAGATCTTCTCGAAGATCCGCGGCACCGAGGGCAGGAAGGTCGGTTTGACCTCCTGCAGCTCGCCGACGATCTGCTTGACGTCGCCGCCGAAGTACACGAGCGTGGTGCCGCGGTCGAACGCCCCCAGCTGGATCAGCAGCGCGAGCGCGTGCGCGAGGGGGAGAAACAGGTAGGTGACCTCGTCGTCTTTGATCGGCTGCACCGCGCGCACCATGTTCATCGTGTCGCGGTAGTTGCCGTGGGAGAGCACGCACCCCTTCGGTGGCCCTGTGGTGCCGGAGGTGTAGATGAAGGTGTAGGGGTCCTCCGGAGCGATCGCGGCGCGGCGGCGCTCGAGCTCTTGGGTGCCACCGTCGCCATTGCGCTCGGCGCGGGTGCGGCCCCGAGCGCGCAGCTCCGCGAGTGGGATCGCGTCGAGCGGGAGGGGCCTGGCCTCCTCCCCGTCGATCACGATCACGTTGCCCAGCTGCGGCAGACGGTCGCGCACGGCGGCGATCTTTGCGAGCTGCTCGGCGTTCTCGCACACGATCGTGCGGGCGCCGGAGTCGGAGATCACCCAATGGCACTCCTCGGGAGAGTTGGTCTGGTAAATCGGCACCACCACCGCGCCGGCGGCGGTGATCGCCAGGTCGGCGTATGACCACTCCGGACGCGTGCCCGCGAGGATGCACACACGCTCACCGGGTTGGACGCCAAGGTCGATCAGGCCGAGCGCGATCTCCCGCACGATCTCGCCGAACTCGGCGTAGGTGACGTCCCGCCACGCGCCATCCTGCTTGTGGCGGATTGCCACGTGCTCGCCGAACGAGGCGACGGCATCGGGCAGAAGGTCTGCGATCGTGCTCCCCGCGGGGGCCTGTGCGGCAGACGGTTGTGGATCGCGCTCGACGGTCGATCCTGCGGGCTGCTCAGCTGTGCCTGCCTCCATGGCGCTCTCCTCCGACGGCTTGGATGACCCTTCCGGTAAGAGAGGATATTGCTTCGGTGGGGCAATCTGTCGCGGGAGACCCTTCCCACGGGGCAGGCGTCGCTTGATCGATACCCGGGCTCCAAAGCGGGGGACGTAGAAGATCGCGCGCACATCGGGTGGCTCGCTGCGCCGCTCGGCGACGGCGAATCGGAGCCTGCGGGCCATGGTGCGGAGCACGATCTTCATCTCGAGGGTCGCGAAGCTCGCCCCAATGCAGCGGCGGATCCCCCCGCCGAAAGCCAGCCAGTTGTAAGTTTCGGGGCGCGCTTGCAGAAAGCGCTCCGGCCGGAAGGCGAGCGGATCGGGGGGATACAGGTCGGCGCGGCGATGGATTGCGACGATCAGTGGCACGATCCGCGTACCTGCAGGCAGCCGATGGCCGGCGAGCTCGTAGGGACGAGTGAGCCTCCGGGCGACGATCGGCACGGGTGGACGCGTTCGCAGAGTCTCGAGCACGACGGCATTGGCATAGGCGTCTCCGTCTTGGCTGCCTGCCTCGTCGGTCAGGCGGTCCATCGCATTGGGGTGACGGACCAGCCGCTCGAGTGCCCAGGCAAGCCCAGTCGCGGTCGTCTCGTGTCCGGCGACGAGCATCGTCATGAGTTGGTCTCGCAGGGCCGCATCGCTCAAGCTCTCGCCATCCTCGGTGCGGGCCCGCAGCAGCAGCGTGAGGATGTCGTCGCGCTGCTCGAGCTCGGGGTCCGCTCGCCGCGCGGCTATCTCGTGGAGGAGCAGCTCGTCGGTTTCGGCGACCACGCGCCGGAAGCTTCCCCATGTGCGCATTCCCCCCACGCCGCGGAGCAGGTAGCGGACATATACCTCGCGCGAGCGAGCGAGCGCCAGCAGCCGTCGCAGCTTCGGGCGCAGCGCGGCGAGTCGGCTCTCCTCCTCGACGCCGAATACCACACGCATGATGATCTCGAGGGTGAGGGCCTGCATGTGGGGCAGGACGGGGAACTGGCGGTCCAGCGGCCAACGGTCGAGCATCTCCTCGGCGAGCTCTCCGATCGGGCCGCTGTAGCGGTCGAGCCCCGCGCCGTGCAGCTGGGGGAGCAGCAGCTTGCGCTGTTCGATGTGCTCGGGGCCGTCGAGCAGCAGCAGCGAGCGGGGTCCGACGACGATCCCGAGCGGTCGGTTGCCCTCGCCGGCCTCGAGCACCGCCGGGTCGGCGGTGAGGACCTGCTTGACGAGCTCCGGATCGGTGAGCGCCACGACGTTGCCGAGCGAGGGCACGCGCAACGTGAACACGTCTCCATAAAGATGCCGGAGGGTCTCGAAACGGCTCTCGCCCTCACGCATGACGCGCAGCGCTCCAAGCAGGAACGGTTCGCGGGGCCCCGGCGGCAATGAGGTGCTCGACGGGCCTCGACGGCCGCGGGAGGTTGCGCGCTTGGGGGCAGCGGTGGGCCCACGGACACGCCCGCCCGAGCTGCCGGATGGCAGTGGCTTGGTTGTGAGCATCTGCCCGACAATTCCTCGTCGAGCCTGCCTGCCCCCGAACCTGGGTGCTCCGCTAGGATCTACCAAAGTAGCAAAAACCTACCAGAGTAGGAAGATGTCTGCAAGCTCGCCAGCGGCCGCTCCGCGCGCCCGCGCCACACACCTTGGCCCGGAACGCCGGCGGCCGCTGATTTTGGATGTGGCGTTCGGGCTGTTCCTCGAGCGTGGCTACAAGGGAACCTCGATGGATGCGATCGCTCGCGCCGCCGGCGTGACCAAGCCGGTGATCTACGCGTGCTTTGCCAGCAAGGGGGAGCTGTTCGGGGCGCTGTTGGACCGCGAGGAGCAGCGCATGTTCGCGCAGTTCGGCGCCGCGTTTGCGACGGGCGCGGAGCCCGAGGACCTGGAGGCCATGCTGGTGGCCGGGTTCACCGCGATGCTCCGGGCTGTCAGCGATACGCCGGACACCTACCGAGTCGCCCTACTCGGCGGGGGCGATGCCGACGCGTTGATCGATGCGCGCATCCGGCGTGGGCGAGAGCAGTTGGTGGCTCAGCTCACCGAGATGGCGCGCCGGTGGTTGGAGGGGCGAATTCCCGCACGACGTCTCGACGGTACCGCCCAGTTCGCGGCGCACACGCTCGCGGGCGTTGGGGACGCGGGATTGCGGATGATGCTCGCCTCGCCGGATCGGTGGACACCGGAGACCCTCGGTTTAGCCTTGGGGCGTTTCACCGCGGCTGGATACGCGGCGTTCGAACAGGGATGACACCGGGGGCGCTCAGAAGCCACCGGGGTGCTCAGAAGCCTCGAACAGGACGATGCCGCGGGCGCTCGAAGCGGGTGGCCGTCAGCTCTTCAATGCCATCGGGCGCGTCGGCGATGCGCCCTGGCGCAGGCTGGCGAGAAACAGGCTCTTGTCGATGCGACCCTTGAAGATCGGGACCCCCAACTCCATGCATTTCGCGAGGACCTCCTTGCGTCCAAGCCCGGCCTCGCGGGCAAGCTCAGTGGGGGTCAGATGGTTGGCCATCGGCATCTCCTTGAGTGGGGGAGGGGAGAGGAGTACATGTACTTATAGCGCCGCCGGCGGACGTCGGCAACCCTGGATGCCGCAAGGAGTGACGAGGACGCTCAGAGGCGCGTCGGGTGTGGAGGGAGGCGCTCGCGGCGTGCAGGGTAGACCAGGGCAGGGGAAGCGCCCACAGCGCGTAGGGCGACCGGGCGGGGCTCACACAGGGTTGGGGATGTCCACGAATACGTGGCGCAACCCGAAGCGCTCGCTCAGATGCTCCCCCAGGCGCCTCACCCCGAACGTCTCGGTCGCGTAGTGGCCGGCCGCGATGAAGTGCACGCCCGCCTCGCGCGCCTGCGCCATCACGCGCTCGGCCGGTTCGCCGGTGAGAAAGGCGTCGGCTCCCGCGGCGATCGCGTCGGCGAAATGGTCGGCGCCGCCGCCGGTGACGATCCCCAGGCGACGCACCAACGGGGGGCCGCAGTCGAACGCGAGCGGGGCGCGCGCGGTGACCTGCTCCACGCGCGCCAGCAGCTCCGCGACCGGCAGGCCGGCGCCGGGGAACTCGGCCAACCACCCGATCGGCGTGCCGCGGTGAGGCGCAAACGGCGCCAGCGGCTCGGCCTGTAGCGCGCACGCCAGCAGCGCGTTGTTTCCGACTTCGGGGTGGGCATCGAGCGGCAGGTGGTAGGCCAGCAGCGAGATGTCGGCGGCGAACAGCACCCGCAGTCGCCGCGCCAGCGCAGCGTCGATCGGTCCCGGCCCCGAGCCCCAGAAGAGCCCGTGGTGGGCCACCACCAGCTCGGCCCCCTCCGCGCGGGCGCGCTCGAACAGCTCCATCTGAGCGCTCACGCCCGTGGCGACCGTGGTCACCTCCTCCGCGCCGGGCACCTGCAGGCCGTTGGGGCCGTAGTCCGCGAAGCGCGCGGGCTCCAGCAGGCGGTCGAGGTCGGCCACGATCTCGGCTAGCTGCGTGGGCATCGGTTGGCGAGGATAGTGGGCTTGGGCAGAAGTGGCGCGGGCGGCTCGCGCGGTGCGGTGCCCCGGGCCGGGTGGCGCGGCGCGGTGTGGGATACTGGGATCTGCGTCGGGGCGTGGCGCAGCCTGGTAGCGCGCACCGTTCGGGTCGGTGAGGTCCCCAGTTCGAATCTGGGCGCCCCGATTAAATCTTCTGCGGCCGTCCCAGAAACCCCCGATTTTGTGTGACTGTTTAGGTCTGTGCTGCCGTGTTTAGGGTCTAGCTGTGGCTGGTGGCCTGGGTTGGTGCTTGGCGAGTCGGGCGAGGGCGTCGAGGATGTCGCGGCTCTGCTTGCGGGTCGTGCTGATGTGGGCGCGTAG
>DASZIQ010000041.1:0-10244 GCA_035948945.1 Solirubrobacteraceae bacterium | reverse complement strand
TGGCGATCACGCTGGATGAGCACGCGCTCGCGGAGTTAACGCGCCGCGCGCAGGCAAACAGCGAGCCGGTCTCGCGAACGGCAGCGCGGATGGTCCGTGACGGTCTCTTGAGCACCCACGCCCACCCAGCCGGGGAGCCGTCCACGCCCGAGGACACCGGCCGGGGCAGTGGCGGGGGGTTGCCGGGGTGGCTTGAGCCGCCGGGTGAGCGCGAGCGCTGGCGCCGCGAACTGTGGGCCACCGTCAGCGGGCTCGCGGAGCGCTACCCCCGCGTCTTCTCCAAGCTCGTCGCGGACTGGTGGACCGACCGGCAGCTCGTCGAGGTTCTCGGCGCACTCGGCGCGTGGCGCTCCCAGCTCGACACGGGCGAGAACCCCGACCCACGGGCGGAGCTTCTTTTCCACGACCGCATCGAGATCCTCGACCGCCAGCTCACGCAGACCGGCGACCCAACCGCTGCGCGCTTCTCGGGTGGGCCGCCGCCGTCAGATTGGCTTGCATAGCCGCTCACGGCCGGCGCGCGCGAGGGAGGGCCAGTCGCAGTCGATGAAACCGGGTGCTCCGGGGAACAGGTCGAGCGTGATCGGTTCGCGACCCTGGGGTAGAGCGAGCGCACGCCCGGCCGGCATCGCACGGAGATCCGCGGGGTGGATCGCACGCTCGCGCTGCTGCACATAGGAGTGGCTATCCCCGCCGGTATAGGTCCGGCCGAAGCGCTCCACCTGATGCGCCGTCGAGGTGTTCTCCCCGATCTGTGCGCGCCATACCAGCTGCTCGCCGCATGCGTCAGAGACGAGTTGCGCGGTATACGGATCGGCGACCCCGGCGAGCACGAGCCGCAGCACCGGCGTGGACCACATCGTCGCGGTCTCGTGCTCACCCCACCGCGCCCGCGCCTGACTCATGTCCTGCACCCCCAACACCGGCACGATGCCCTGCTGGATACCCTCACTCAACAGGCGTGGTAGCGAGCGGATCGGCGCGATATTCGCGACCTCGTCCAAGGCGAGCAGCAACGGATGCTCAAGACGTCCCTCGGGGGTGGTGATCGCGAGGTCGATCGCCTTCGCACACAGGCCGTCCAGCACGGCGGCGATCAGCGGCGCGAGCTCTTGCTGAATCCGCGAGGGGGAGATCACATAAAGCGTGCCGCGCTGCGTCAACAGCTCCCCAAGATCGATCTGCCGTGTCACCGCCGGATCCGCGCTCTTTCTGACCGCTGTCCGCGAAGCCCACGCGAGCGCGACCTGCGCGGTACCGAGCACCGACGTGCGGTAGTCCCCGACGGCCTGCGCACCGACGCCCGACAGCTCCTCAAGTGCGATCTGCGCCCCCGCTTTGCGCAGGATCTCCGCCGGCTGGGAGAACTCCGAGCGGCCAAGCCACCCCCGCGCCACGTCCATCCCCCCGTTCGAGAGCGCGGCGGCGTGAAACAGCGGGGCGAGCAACGCACGCGCCGCGACCGCGAAATGATCACCATGACGGACCGTCTCATCCTCGCCTGCCGGGGACAGCATCGCGGCGGCGACCTCGACCGCGCCGTCCCACGTCTCACACCGCGCGAGGGGCGAGAAGCCGACGGTGGCCTCCGGGTACCCGAGTGACCCGGTTGGGTCATACACCGCGACCGGGCCAAACCGCGCGCGGTGCGCCGCTGTGGCGAGGATATCGCCCTTCGTCGAGGTGACGAGCGCCGGCCCGTTCCAGCACGCCAGCGTTGGCGCGATCACCTTCCGCGTCTTACCCGAACGCGGCGGACCGACAACGATCGCCGCACAGTCCGCCGGGGAGCGCAACACCCCATCGTTGGTGCGACCCGCCCACACGTGCGTCCCCGCGATCGCTCCGTCCGGCTGCGCGATCCACGGGTCATCAGACACCGGCGCCGCGACCAGCGCCCTCTCCCCCGGTTCATGGTCGCGCAACTCGCCGATCACCCACAGGCCGCCCGCGACGCACCCCGCGAAGCTCACCAACGCCAGCAACACACTCACGACACTCACCGCCAGCCCGAGGAGTTAGGCCACCGCGGACGATCCGGCGGGCGCGGCGGCGGACTGTACGGCCGCGGGGCGAGCAGAGGGGAGCGCAGCGGTTCGGGGCCACCCGGCGGTGGCGCTGGGTATTTCGGGTCGCGCCCCTTGATATGCGGCGCGAGAACCATCGCCAGGCCGAGCAGCAGGAACACGACCATCCCCATCGCGATCGGCGACGCTCCCAGGATCGCCCCAAGGGGGTAGCGCGGACCGAGCGGACCGATTCCGCCATGCGCCCGCTTCCACGCCCCAGCCACCGGGTCAGCCCACAACGGCCACACCAACCACAACACAACCAACAACACCCCAGCCGCGCGCAAACGCTGGCCCCAGCGCAGAACGTCAAGCTCTAAAGGGCGCAGCAAACGGTTGCACACCGCGGATGCGAATAGCCATCCGCCGACCGGGATGAACACCGGCACAGCCCACCACCCGAACCGCAGCCCGACCACGGTGAACAGCGCGTTCAACCCCAATGCAATCAGCCCCAGGAACGCACCGACCACCAGCAGCGCGCGCAGCATCGCCTCCTGGTCAGCCTCCCGGTCAGCGTGCGAGCGCCCAGCGAAGAACGACTCAGCCCAACCCGGCGGACGATCCATCCGCCCACCCCACCGAGGATCACGAGCACCCATGATCAACCTCCCCTTCCGTTCGGTTTCTCAGCCAGGCTCGCCAACAACGCCGCCTCGCCACCACCACGCAGCACACCCCCAGCACGCCCGCCGCCGGCTCTCCCAGCCGGCCTCGGGTACGCGCCGCGGGAGCGGCCGGCCACCGGGGCACCGGCGACCTGCTCGGCCAGCCACTCTTCGAGCATCGCCCGCGTGAACCGCAGATGACGCCCAACACGCAGACACGGCAACTGCCCCAGCCGCGTCGCATCGCGCACCCACGACACCCGCACGTTCAACAACGCCGCCGCAGCCGCACAATCCAGCAACGGCTCCGACAACGACACACCGTCAGCCTCCGCTCTCGCCGGGCCGCTCAATTGGCTTCTGCTTCTACTCGCGCCCATCATCCACACTCCTTCCAAGCAGCCCCTTGGCTGCGGATCAGGCCGCTCAAACACGGCGCACTCCATAGACGCGCCAGCCGCACGAACACCCCCCACGCAAACGAACCACCTGCGCGAGGGCCGGTCAGCCAACGACTCATTTCGAATCTCGCCATCGAAAAGCTCCCGTCTGTAAGTCGTTCTGAGAGGCCAAATGCCCCCTGACGAATTTGCGGATTCAGCAAACTTCATGGGGTTATTGACCCTGAGCGGCCGAAAACGGCCACGCAATTTGCGGGCAACCCCGTTCAACGCTGATCTACGCCCCCCCACCCCCACCACTTTTGGAGCCCGGCGGGGTAAGCCTTCCGACCGCGTACGATGGCTCTGAGAGCAAGCTCGTCATGGCGGCGAACCCGCTCTCTCTCTCTCTCCCCCCCAGCAGCACCGCCCGGTACCCAAGGAGCGGCCCGTGCGCCGCGCCAAGATCTCTGACCCGAGCGAGCGGCGGGACCTGATTCGCCATGCCACCACCCGCGTGCGCACGAAGGCCAGCATCGACTTCCTGCGCGACGTCCGCGGCCGCTGACGCGCAATGGCGGTCGTACGGGATGGTGCCCCCCACCCCAGATGTGCAGCGTGCGGAGGCAACCCCGGCGGCCTCGATGAACCCTGCCCGTTGGGCCATCCCCAATGTTTTCGGCCCTCTTTTGGGAGGAAATCTCGGGAGGAAGTTGTGCGAGCCCTCCAAAAGGGCTTCCGCGTTTCGCGTAGATTTGGCTTCTATGCTAGCCTTTTCGCCAAAGCCCCCGGCAGGACTCGAACCTGCGACCCTCGGATTAGAAGTCCGATGCTCTATCCAGCTGAGCTACGGAGGCACGGTGTTTCCAACTTCATAGTGTGGCGATCCGCGCCGCGACGCGCCGGCTGGGTCGGACCCGCGGCCGAGACCCATCCGATCTCCCGGGCCGAGACCCACCCGATCTCCCGACGAGACGCGCGCGATCCCTCAGCCGAGCCGCCAGCGGGAGGGGCTTTAGGCAAGCCGGGGCAACGTCTTAAGCAAACTTGATCCAGAACCAGTAAAAGTTGACCCTATGACTCCCCCATCCGACACCGATCCCGACCTCACACGCAAGGAGCGCCGCGAGCAGGCGCGCGCCGAACGCAAAGCCATGGAGGCCGCCGCCGCGCAGTCGGCGCAGCGCAAACGCATGATCCAGCTCGGCGGCGTGATCGGCGTCGTGGTCGTGATCATCGTCGTGATCGTGCTCGCCACCAGCGGCGGGAGCGGTGGCGGCAGCGGGCTGGCCAAAGGCAGCGCGGCCAACGCGAACATCGCCACGGTGAGCTCGCTGATCAAGGGCATCCCCCAGTCGGGCAACGTGCTCGGCCACCCCAACGCGCCCGTGACGCTGCAGTACTTCGGCGACCTGGAGTGCCCAATCTGCAGGGAGTTCACGCTCAGCGCACTGCCCACGATCGTCCAGAAGTACGTGCGCGCCGGCAAGGTCAAGATCGAATACAACTCGCTGGAGACCGCCACGCGCGAACAGGAAACATTCCGCAATCAGCAGATCGCGGCCTACGCGGCCGGCAAGCAGAACCTCGCGTGGTACTTCATCGAGCTCTTCTACCACGAGCAGGGCCAGGAGGACAGCGGCTACGTCACCGAAAAATACATCCAAGGCTTGGCCGCACAGGTGCCGGGCCTCAACCTCCCCAATTGGAGCGCCGCGCGCAACGACCCGACGTACGCCGAACAAGTCACGCACGACGCGCAGGTCGCCAACGCCGAGGGCTTCACCGGCACCCCCTCCTTCCTGCTCGGCAAAAGCGGCCAGCACATGGAAAAGCTCGAAATCTCCAACCCCGAAGAAACCTCCGCCTTCGAAGCGGCTATCAACAAGCAGCTTTGACAGCGAGGCGTGCGGCGATCGCGATGACACAGCCCCTCCCCTCTCCCCCGAGGCCCGGCATCGCCACTCGACCATGAGCGACCGCACGATCCGCACCGCGATGATCGTGCTCGCCACGATCGGCCTTGGCGTGGCCAGCTACCTGACCTACGTCCACTACTCCGGCACCCCGCCGCTGTGCAGCACCACGCACAACACCTGCCTGAAAGTGCAGACCTCGATCTACTCGAAGCTCGCCGGCGTGCCGGTCGCGCTGATCGGCCTGCTCGGCTACGTGGCGATCCTCGGCTCGCTGCTCGTCCCGCAGCGCGAAGAGACGCGCTTCGCCACGATGGCGTTCGTGCTGGTCGGCTTCGGCTTCTCCGCCTACCTCACCTCGCGCGAGGCGTTCTCGCTGCACGAGTACTGCGAGTGGTGCCTGTCGAGCGCGGCCATCATGACGGTGCTCGCCTGCCTGTCGGTGTGGCGCTTCCTGCGCGGCGAGGCGCCTCCCGCGAGCGCCCCCTCGGCCACGGCCGCGTGACGCCCCCGCCTAATCGACAGGCCGAGCCCGTCGCGCAGGGCACCATCGAGCACAGCGCCACCCGGCGCCAAAAGCGCGCCGCCGCGCAGGCCGCCGCGGAGCTGGTACTCCCCGGCGCACGCGTCGGGCTGGGGACGGGATCGACCGTCGCCCACCTGCTGCCGGCGCTCGCCGCGCGCGGGCTGGCGGGATTGCGCTGCGCGGCGACCTCCCCCGCCACCGCCCGGGCCGCGCGCGCGCTCGGCCTGGAGATCGTGGAGCTCGACGAGCTCGGCGAGCTCGACATCGCGATCGACGGCGCCGACCAGATCGATCCGCAGGGCTGGCTGATCAAGGGCGGAGGCGCAGCGCACACGCGCGAGAAGATCGTCGCCGCCGCGGCACAGCGCTTCGTGGTGATCGCCTCCGCCGAGAAGGCCGTCGCCGAGCTCAGCTCGCCGGTGCCCGTCGAGATCCTGCACTTCGCGCCGCACACCACGCTCGCCGCGATCGCCCCGGCGAGGCTGCGCAAAGTGCCACTCAGCCCGGATGGCAACCTGATCGCCGACTACCTCGGCGCAATCGAAGACCCCGCGCGGCTCGCCGCCCGGCTGTCCGCCACCCCCGGCGTGGTCGAGCACGGGCTGTTCGCGCCGAGCCTCGTGAGCGACATCCTGATCGCCGACGACAACGGCGTCGAGCACCGCCGCGGGGGCAAGGGGTGAGCCCACGGCTCAAATGCTGATCAGCTCGAGCTCGTCCAGCCGCCGCGCGGCGAGCGATGCCCACACCGAGCTCTCCTCGCGGTGCAGCACGCCGTCGCGATCCAGGCGCGCGAGCGCCTCGTCGAGCACCGCCGGCTCGAAGTCCGGGATTTCCCGCGCCAACTCCGCGCGAGCCCAGCGCTCCTCGTGATCGTCCCTGAGAATCTGCAGGACGATCGCTCGCTCGACCATCCACAGATCGCCGCTGCGCCGTTCGTCTGTCGGTCCCTGCACGGAACTCACCTCCTCGTCTGCCACGTCGCCCGCGACCTGCCGGCTGCTGGGCCACTTGATTTTCGGATCGCTACCGAAGGTACTCAGCGCTTGGGACGGGAGGCTCGCTCGGGGGCGCCATCTTCGGAGTACCTTTGGAGCGTGACTCCCCGCGAACGCCTGCTCGCGTTTGGATTCGCCCTGGCCCTCGTCCTCGCCGGGCTCGCGTGCGCGGCGCTCGTCGGCGGCGTGACCGGCCAGGTGCTCACGATCGCGCTGATCGCCGCCGGCGTGGCCGGAGCGGTGCTGCTCGTATTCCTCGAAGTCGGCTACAGCGAAGATCGCGAGCTCGCGCGCGACGAGGAGCGCCGCCGCGGCCGAGCGCTGCGGCTGCTCGGCGCCCGCCGCGGGCGCTGGGTGACCCGCCGGCCGCGGCGACCCGGCCGCTGAGCGGGTGACGGCCGACCACGGCAACCCGCCGCTGAGCGGGTGACGGCCGTTGCAGCCCGAGCGCTCCAGCGCTCTGCCGGTTGATAGCGTAGAGCGATGTCGTATGGGTGGTCGACGGTTTCCTACGAGGAGTGGAGCGCGACCTGCGACACGCTGCACGCGCACACCCAGGTGCTCGGCAAGCTGGCGGTGGCGCTCGCCCCACCCGAGCCGCAGCTCCAGCACGCGGCCCTGCGTCTGAGCGCCCGCGGCTGGGAAACGGCTCCGCTGCCGGCGCCCGACGGCTCGGGGGCGCTCGTGGTGGCGCTCGACCTGCGCGCGCACGAGGCGCTCGCCGAGCACAGCGGCGGAGGCGTGCGGCGCGTCCCCCTCACCCCGCACCGGCCGGTGGGCGAGGTCACGCGCGAGGTGCTGCGGGCCGTCGGCGAGCTGGCGGGCGACGTCGGGATCGACCCGACCCCGCAGGAGGTGGCGTGGAGCGCGCCGCTCGACGAGGACGAGGAGCACCACAGCTACGACCCCGCTCAGGTCGCCTCCTACTTCGCCGCCGCGACCCACGCCGCGCTCGTGCTCGCCGCGTTCCGCGCGCCGTACCGCGGGCGCTCGACGCCGGTCAACGCGTGGTGGGGCTCGTTCGACCTCGCCGTGAACCTCTTCTCCGGCGAGCCCGCCGACCCCCCGTCAGCGGACTTCATCATGCGCAACGCGATGAACGCCCAGGAGGTCGCCATCGGCTGGTGGCCGGGCGATGCGCGCTACGCCAAAGCGGCCTTCTACGCCTACGCGCACCCCGCGCCGGATGGGTTCGCCGCCGCCACGCTCTCGCCCGCCGCCGCGCGCTGGGATGCGACGCTCGGCGAGTACATCCTCGACTTCGACGCGCTGCGCTCCAGCCCCAACCCGCACGCCCTCGCGCTCGACTTCGCGCGCTCGGCGTTCCGCCACGCCTGCCTGGTGTGCGAGTGGGACCCGGCGTTCCCCGCCAGCATCGACGGGACGCCGCCGCCCATCGTGTGAGCGGCGCGTCGCACCCGGCGCTCCCGCGTGCGCGGGTGGGCGCCCGGGCATCGTGCGGGCGCGTTGGTCCGCACGTGTGAGCGGGCGAGTCGCGCGGCGAGTCGCGCTGGCTCTGCCGCGTGCGCGCCGAGCCTCGTGCGTACGGCGTTGGTCCGCGCTCAGGGCTTTCTTTTGCCTTTCTTCGCGTGCTTGTTTGCGTGCTTGCGCTTGTGCTTGGGGTGGCTGCTCTTCTTCGGGCACCCGGTGACCGCGATCTTGGTGTTCTGGTTGAGCTTGCTGCCGTTCTGCCCGACCAGTTCGGTCGGCATCAGCAGCTTCCCCGCGGCCTGTGCCTGGCAAAGGTTGCCGTTCGCCGTGAGCGCCGGGTATTCGCGCTGCGGGAGAGTCATTTCGAAGGTCGTGAACGGCACATCCGGCACCGTCGCGAACGTCGCCGTCGTGATCCCCGTTTTACTGATGAACGTTTCGCCGTGCACCTGCACCGTCACGCCGTCCTCGCCCGTGAGGACGACCACCAGTTCCGGGTATTTCGCGCCGCCGTAGCTCACGAAGTACGCCGGGCCGGTCAATGCGCCTTCGAGGACGGGGGTGCTGACCCTCGCTTCGCCGACACGGGATGCCTCGGGGCAGTGCGCGGGGTTTTCTTCGAAGGTCTTTTCGGTGCACGCCTTCTGCAGCGTTTTCAACGGCGACGGCAACTGTTTGGGCAGCGACACCTTGACCTTCGCGACGTTCGCTCCCGACCCCGGGCTATAGGGGAGATCGAGCGCGACGTGGAGGCTCGCGCCCGTGGTGCGTGATGGTTTCGCGCCGGTCTGGACCTGGAACTGCGGTTTGAAGGAGAGCGCGGCGCAGTTGGTGACCTGGAACGGCAGCGACTGGGGCGCCAGGGCTCCCTGGGTGCTTTCGATGCTCCCGGTTAGCTGCAGCGGGTCGCAGTTGGTCGGGTTGAACACGAACTTGGATCGGTTCACGGTCACGTAGACGTGCTTGATCTGCAACGGGATCCCTTCCACGATCGTTGGGATCGCATGCGGCGACCCCAACGGGTCCGTGACGACCGTCAGCGCGGCGGTACGGGGGTTCACCTCGATCCGAGCCCGTACAACGATCGGCCTACCCTGCAACAGCACGAACGGGCCCGCCTTCGCCGGGTTGACGATCGACAGGCCGAACGGCGCCCCATCGTAGGGTCCGGTGATGTAGACCTTGCCGCCGGTGACCGTGAACGGGTCCCCGCCCAAGCCGACCGACACGATCGTTTCCCCGATCTCGCTTTCCGCCGGGCAGGTTCCTTCGTTGGCCTGCGGTTCGCCGCAGAGCTTCACGCCATCCAGGAGCCCCGAGAGCCCGGGCGGGAAGTCCAGTTGGACCCCTGAGAGGCTCTGCTGGCCGTCTTCGCGGCTGAGCGTCGTCGTCAGTTCGCTGAACGAGCCCGCGTCGATGTTCGTCACGCCGCTCTCCAATGTCGGCGTGAAGGAGAGGCCCGCACCAGGACACGGCGCGCCGTTGGCGCCACTGGTGATGTCGAATTCCGAGCTCGCCTGGGTGAGTTCCGGCGCGGCGGGTGTCCCCGACCACGGCGTGAACGTCGCATGCGTCACATACCCTTCACCGCCCGGGAGCCGGCAGAGCGCGGGGGTCGAGAGCGGTGCGCGCTCCCCACCGAAGAACGACAGTTCCGCCGTTTCGAACGGCAGCTGTGGACTGTTCGTGAATGTCGTCGTGATCTGCCCCGTCGCGCTCAGCGTGATCTGACCCGCGAGCTTGATGATGACACCGGAGACGGGGTCCTTGGCGACGACGTAGAGCGCGACGAGCGACTGGAAGGGGTTCTCCTGCGGTGGCCCGGGGAAGTTCTGCGGCTGCGCGAGATACGCGAAGCCCTTCAACGGGTTCGGCAGCAGCGGCGTGTGGATCGTGACCGTCGCGACCTTCGACGCGTTCGGGCACGCCACTTCCAGCGCGTTGTCCAGCCCGATCTGTTCTTCGCTGCATGCCTGCAGACCGTCCGAGGCGGCCGGGTTCAGCGCTATCCCTTCGGGGAGCGCGACCGTGATGTCACGCACCGAGGATGGTGCGAGCCCGGCCGGGTTCAGCGCGTCCTGCTGGGGCACCTTGACATCGACGCTCAACCCACTCGGGGTGCTCGCCGACTGCACGTCCGGGGATACCTGGATTTCGCCGCCGAACGGCAGATTCGAGCACCCGCCGAGACCGGGCATCAGCGAGGTCCCGAGCTCTTTGAAGGTGCCCTCCTGCTGCCAGCTGTCGCCTTCCACGACGCTCTGCAGTTCGCTGGTGCACGATGTCGGCAGGATCAGAAACGGCGGTGGGCTGGTG
>DASZIQ010000040.1:0-17570 GCA_035948945.1 Solirubrobacteraceae bacterium | reverse complement strand
GCACCTCATCCAGTTCAAAGCGGACCCTCTCGCTCGGGGCTACCTTCTCCATGCGGGCGTACCTCCATCGCTTGGTCTTGTCAGGACAAAGCGGAGGCTACGCCCGCAACCTCAATTCCCCCGGCTAGCGGGACGCGACCCGCGATGCCCGCGCGGCGTCTAGGCTCACGCAGGACAAGCTCGCGCGCCGCTCCGGGGTCCACCTCACCGAGATCAGCAAACTAGAGCGTGCGCTGACCGACCCGCGCCTCTCGACGGTCGTGCGCCTCGCACGCGGCCTGGACGTGCCGACCTCTGCGCTGGTTGAGGACCGCTACGAGGACTCGCAGTTGACGCTTGAGGGTTGACCGCCGGGGGTGCCACGCCCCAGGGCTGGGCGTGGCACCCCATGCCCATTACCAGCTAAGCCCCGCAATTCGCAAGGTTAAAACTGGATGCAAAAGGTCGATCCGGTGGGGTCGGTAGTGTGCGCAGCCGGTGGGTCTAGACGGCGGAGGTTCGGGATACTCCCCCCGCGCCAAGCGTCGAACAAACACCGAGATGCCCCTCGATGTGGACCTACGGGAACTCCCTCGGACCCACCCCACCGTTACTCGCTGTTGGGCTCAGCGTGGTTCTGTTGGAGAACGCCTCGCAGGCCCCAATTCTCGCAATTTGCGGGATCTCCTGCTGCATTTCGCCAAGGATCGCAGCCGCGTCGGACGACTCCACTGTGTTACTCGGCGCGCGTGGGAGCTTCCTTGTAGCTCAACGCGCAAGCCAATTGCGAGAGGATCGTGAGGTTCACGTGAAGTCGCACCCGCTCGATCCTGCGCACGCGGAGCGGCGCGAGGCCCAATTCGTTCTTCAGCCGCCCGAACGCGCGCTCGACGGACGCGCGGCCCCGGTAGAGGCCCTTCCACCGCAGCGTCTCGCGCGGGATCAACGGATGCAGGCGGTCGGCCGTGATCCACACGGACGCGGGCTTGCACTCGCCGGTCGGGCAGCGCCACTTCGTCGCCTTACGCTTGTGGTCGGCTCCGGCGAACCGCCATTCGCCGTGCTCGCATCTCGGGGGCTTGTCCTTGCCCTTCTTCACGTCGGGTGTCTTGCGCAGCGGGATCACGGGGGCGATCCCGCGCCCGGAGCAGTCGGCGTAGACCCGGTTGTTGTCGTAGCCCTTGTCGAGCGCGCACGTCTCCGGGTTGATCCCGAGCGCGTGGAGCTTGTCGAGCAGCGGCGCGACGGAGAGCGTTTCGTGCGCCCGGGCCGTCTCCACCGCCCACGCGAGCGGGAGGTCCGTTTTGGAGCACACCGCCATGTGGAGGCGATAGCCGTAGAAGCCGCCACCCTTCCGCGTGCTGACCGCCGAGCGGTGGCCCCAAGAGGCGTCCGGGTCCGAGAACTCGTCGTCGGAGCGTTCCCTGCCACCCTTCGAGACGAACCGCTGGCCGTTCGCATACGCGGGCATGTCGCTGGCGTCGATCGCTACGTCCCAGCCGAGCAGCGGGTTGGTTTTCTTGAGCGCCCGGATGACGGACGCGATGCACTCCTCCAGCATGTCCGTGTGCTCGCGGAGCTTCGCCGTGAAGCGGTAGCAGGCGAAAACCGACGGTATGTTTCCGTCTGGTGCGATCACGGCCGTGAGCGCCGGGTGCTCGCGCACGAGACGCACCGTGCGCGTCCACGTTGGCAGGGCGTAGAGCGACTTCGCGAGCGCCATGCCAACCATGCTGCGCAGCGGGTAACCCGGCCTGCCCGTTTCGCGGGTGGTCTGGAGCCGGTCGATTAGGTCGCCGATCTCCGGGGAGTCGAGGATGGTCGAGAGGTCTTCGGCGACGGATCGCCGTGGTACGGTCTGCTTGGTCATGGAGGCCCAAACTCCTTGATCCGGACCCCCGGACGTTGGCGCGTCGCGGGGGTCGTTTTGGCTTATCTAAGCCAAAAACTACAGTGCAGACCGGACGGAAAAACTGCTCAGCCAGAGGCTTCGATCGGCCCTCCGAGGGGCTGATCGTGGTGCGTCAGAAAGTCCCTGCGGACGATCGCGTAATACGCCTGCATGGCGCCCTGATCGGGAGGGGCCGTCGGGTTCGGCGTGCCCGTGACGAACGGCCTGTCATGCGGCACGGGGATTGGCTCTGCTGTCTTGGTGGTCCCATACAGAGGTTCGGTCACGATGTATCCCCTTCTTTCGGCATTCCAGCCTCTTTAGTGTACTGCTCCCACGCGCTTCCGAAAAGCTCGGCAAGTTGCGCAAGCAACAACGGGGAGAAGTTGATCCGCGCCTGCACAGTGCCGAACTGCCCTTGCGGCCCAACGCGAATGAAGTCGAGCGTGAACTCGTGTGGAGTGCGCTGGAGCTGCGCTGCGTTCGCCCACCGGCCGCCGAACTCCTCCGGCGGAATCACGATGTTCGGTTGCTGCACCTCCCCTGGTTGCGGCGGTTGAGACATCGCGCGCGAGATTATGCCCAAAGCGCGCCGGCTGTGTCGCTTCGTCCCTATCGGCCAGACTCGGCACTACGAGGCCCATTGGCTACGTCATCGACGCGATCAGCCTTGACTTGACGGTTTGGCGCAGGACTTGGCCGCCCGTCCTCTACCGTTCGCGGCTTTTCCTCGACTGGCCCAACTTGTCTAAACGGCTCCGCACCTCGTCGCCCCTCCAGAAAGGCTTTGATAGTCGCGGGGTCGGGATTTTCGCCAACAAAGATGGTGGTGTTGTGTTGCTCGCCTACGTTGACTACGGAGGGGGGCTTCTCCAAACGCACGCGCTCGATCTCCGCTGCGTGGTGGCGCTCACGGAGTGCAAGCACCTCCCTCGCATGGCCCATCGGCGCGCATAAAAAATGCCACAAGGCGACCAGGACGAGCCACGCAGCGACGGCAATCACTGACCAGATCCAGCCGTTTGCAGTCACTTTGTCCCAACCGGACTCGCTGAAGCCATAGCTGTCTCCCCACTGGATCAGCACAGGTAGCACCACTGCCACCACCGCGCCCGCGAGCGCCGCAACCCAACTCGCTTTGATATGCCACCAAGCGTGCTTGAGAACATCGAGCCATCCGAGCCCATGAAGGCTCTCGGGGCGGCGTGGCCGGTGCCTTCGCTGAAAGAGGCGTCGGGAGTCGCCGCGAGATTGAGGCGGCTCACCATCCATTCCCGGCAGCGTAGACACGCGCGGAGTCTACGCTTGGGGTACCTTCAGCCGGAGTTTGGGGTATCCATGATCCGAACACGTCCAGAACAGGGCACCAACACACGGCTAGCGAGTTTCGCTAGACCCTCCTAGTAGCTCGCCGGGGTTGCCTACATGACACCTCAAACGCCGAGATCCGGGAGTTCGTCGGCGATCTGCTCGAACGCGCGCCCGGCGGAGCTAACCTCGTCGAGGCATATCGGCGTCCGACGCCCGCCGGTGCATCACCGATCGAGCAGATGTACGGCGACCTGCGGCACCTGACAGTGCACTACTCCAAGATCGGCGAGAAGGAGCTCTCGCAGACGCTCGAGAGCTACGCCTACCTGCCAGCGCGCGCCACGATCGGGCGGAACACCAACGGCACCCCGGAAATGACCTTCGGATGGGTGCAGGGCGTGCGCAGCATGGAGGTCTTCGGCGAGATCACCGACGGCTTCCTCGAGCGGCTGCGCTCCGACGGTGAGGTGATAGCGAGCCTCACCGCGTCATGGTTGATGGTCGTCCCGGTCGACCTCGCGCTGTACTGCCGCGCACGCGACATCGACCTCAGCGGGCTCATAGACGCGACCGGTTGGACGCCGCCTGCGAGCTGACCGCCCGACCGGCCTCACGAAATCGACTGGCTGCCTCTGCCCGCTTGCGTTCAGTGGCCTCTTCGCGGCGGCCGTCGACATCGCGCTGACCGGCGCGCTCGGCGTCGCTCGCGAGCGCGCGCAACGGCGCGGCGGTCTCCTGCCGGTCGAGCCGATCCTGCCGCCGCTGGAACGCGTCGACTACTCGCCGGCGATCTGCGCGAGGACAATCGCGTCGCGGCCGTGCTGGCGTGGCACTTCGAGCCGGGACCGCGCGGCGGCGCGCACCGGCCTCATCTGATTACGGCGACAGCGGTCCGCATGGATGTCAGCGATCCTGGAGTGCGGGCTGAGTATCTCGTCGCCCTGTGGCTGCTCACATGCGTCATGGCTGCGATCGATCGCAGGACCATCCAGGCCGGCCGAGTCGGTCTCGTCCTCGACGGCGGCATCGCGCTGAGTGCACTGGAGCTCGCCCACCTCGACTTCAAGCGCGGTCGCAAGCGCGAGGGTTATCGCGGCGAGTACTACACGCTGCCTGCGTGAGCGCGCCAGATCTTCTCGGCCTTGTCCGCCCACCGCGGCGGCAGCGCTGCGCGGAGCTCGGCAACGAACTCATCAGTCGGTGTCGCAGTCGGTGGAGGAAGCTCGGCAAAGAACGCGTCGATCTCGGCGGTCGTCTGCTTCAGCGCGTCCGGGTGGTTCTGCTCCGTCCATTCCAGGATGCTGCCGGCGACCTCCTCCAGCGACGCGCGCTGCGCGACCCTGGCGATCTGGAGCACCTGGGCGACCTCCAGGTGCTTGTCCCGGCGGCCCCATCGCTGCGGCTCGACGCCGAGCGCCCGAACTGCGCGGCTCATGCCGCCCGTGTCCAGGCCGATGAACCCGGCGGCCTGTGAGAGCGTCGGGAGCGAGCGAACTCGATCGGCGCGTGGATGGACGGCTATCGCGGACATGAAGACAAGTTAGCACACAAGACGCTGACAACACAAGCTACGCAGTGTACGCAGCAATCACAGCAAAAGACCGGTAGATGCTCACTCGGCCGTTCGATCGTCGCTCGCCGCCTGAAGGAGCGCCAGGACATCGCAGAGGTCGTCGGTGTCGAGGGTGTGGGTTGCTGCTTCCCGCGCGTCGGGCGTGGCGTTCAGTGCGATGGATGTGCCGGCACGACGAAAGAGCGGGACGTCCGACCGAGAGTCGCCGATCGCAGCGACTTGGCTCATTGAAAACCCGTTTTGCATGCACCAGTCTTCCACGAAACGCACCTTGTCATGCTCGTCGAAGTAGCGGCTCACTGCGCCGGAAAGGACCCCATCGGTTGCTTCCATCTGCGTCCCACTGGCCGCTGCAAACCCATAGCGCTCCCGCAACATCTCGGCCGCGAAGCTCCAGGTGATCGTCCCCAGCAGGAGGCTAACCCCATCAGCGACAAGCGCCTGGAACGTTTCGGTCATCCCGGCGATCCAGGTGCCCTCCGTGAGCACTCGCCAAGCCTCGGCCGTGTTCTGCCCCGCGAGCCATCCAGCAGACGTGTCCGCCACGACGCTATTGGATATCTCGTGCGCGTGGAACGCCCGCTCAAGCTCCGCAATCTTCTCCGTCTGCCCGAGCCATTGTGCGAGCAGCAGCGATACGCTCGTGCCGCGCAGCAATGTCCCGTCAAGGTCGAAGACAACGACTGGGTAGAAGCCTGGTTCCCCCACCCGCCGGATCGTAACTCGCCAGCTCGCTGGGCGGGCGGACATCACACCCCGTCTTTGACGAACTATGACCTGTCCGCAGATGGTCGACCCAAAGTGCAAACAAAGTGCAAACATGCCCCACGCCATTCCACGACATCTGCAAATCAGTCGTGAGCCAAATCTTCAGCAGTAGAGCCAAATCGCTGGACCACACGACACCCCCGAAACGGGCTCATAACCCGAAGGTCGCGGGTTCGAATCCCGCCCCCGCTATGCCAGTTGTCTGAGGGCCTTTTTCCCGGGCCTGCTCGTTGCATCTTGCGGGACTATGCTTCGGAGCCGCCCTCCTTATCGAGCTTCTGCACGTAGTCGGCCAGCAGATCGAGTAGCGCGCGAGCCTGTTCCCTGCGGAGGTAGTCGTCGAGAGCGGTGCCGGGCTTCGTGTACTCAATGTTGACGACCACCTTGGCATCGTCCCACACGCTCTTTCGCGTGCGACGCGGATGACCGTCGGCGCGGTCCCGCTCGCTTTTATCGTGCTCCGGCCGGTTCGTCACGGCTTCTGTGCCGACGACATCTGTCAGCGTGATCGAGCAGAGCAGAGCCGGCGGCGGATCGCAAGCTGCCGTGGCTGAACCGTTTGCTAAGACTCGAAGAGCACTTGATCGGGATCGCTTATGTCGGTGAGCGTGCCATGGGTCTGCGCGACGTCGGCGAGCAGCGGAGCCAGATTGTCATCCCCGCGCTCGATCATCGCCATGCGAACCTCCTGCGCGATACGACGGCCGTTGATCAGCAGCACCGGGTAGCGATCTTGGAGGACCTCTTGCTGGGTGCGATGGGAGAAGAAGCTGGTGGTGACATAGGCGCCGATCCAGCCGCGGCGGAGACGTGCGACGGTGCGGGCGACGTCGAGGCCATTCGTCGGGGTGCGATGAGTCTCGCACTTCGCCTGCCCGAGGAGGACGAGCTTGACGCGCCCGAACCCTTCGCCGACATCCAGACGGCCGACGAAGTCGAAGCCGCCGTCCGCTGATGCGCGCGTTACGCCGAAGTGGCGGTAATCGCCGGAGCGCCGAAGGACGCGCTCGGCAACCCAGGCGGCGAAGCCCTCGAACTCGACCTTGCGGCCTTCAAATGCCTCGTAGATGGCGGCGAGGATGTGCGCATCGGGCGACCCGTCGGGCGGTAGCTGGTCGGCGCGGCTGTGAACGAAACGCCGCGCGACCCGTCGCCGTAGTCGCTCCGCTGTGGGTGAGCCTCCGGCGATCCAGTCCCGCCAGGCACGCGGGGCCGCCGCGAGGGTCTGATCGATGGTCGCCGCAGGATCGCGTCGAAGGTTGATCCACGACCACGGGAACACCTCGTTCTCGGCGGCAAGATCCAGGACGAGGAAGTCAAAGGCGTAGTTGGCGAACGAGCCGCCGCCACGGGTTCCTCGCTGCACCACTCGCTCCGCTTTGTTGACGATGCCGAACCCCTCGAAGCGGACGTAGCCCTTCTGACGGCCGTCGAAGGGGACCCGGCGGAAGAACACCAGAGGTGTCGCGTGCCTGCGTTCGTCACGCGATACGCTGGTGTGCAGGGAGAACGCTTCGAGGATGGCGTTGTTTCCGCGGCAGCGGGCGGGGTCCCGGCCTGCTGTCCGGTTGTCCCCGTAGTAGCGGATATGCCCGTTGTCGACATCGAACACGTCCTGCCAGGGGGTCTCCTCCCGTCCGACCTTGTGCGGGCTGCTGGCGACGAGGATGGCTGGCACGCGCGGTCCCTCGGCGGTCGTCACCGCGCCGATGCGGTTTATGCCGCTCTCCAAGGGGATAAACGGTGTACCGGGACCGGCGGTGACCGCGTAGAGGTTGCGGTGCTCCCCGGTCATCTCGGGGGTTCTGGACTTCGGTCGAGCATCGCGCAGCACCTCCTCCATCGCGAGGCCGCGAAGTCCACGATCGGCGTCGGGCGGCGCTTCGCCAGCGTTGGCGCGCGGTTTGTTCCGAGGGGAGCCGGTAGTCAAGCGGGAGATGCTGCCACGCAATCCGGGGGAACGGCGCGATTTGGGCGGATACCTGCTGGCGATCCCACGGGAGCCCAGCGCAGTGGGTGCCAACGCATCGGTATGGCCCTTCGACAGCCCGACCGGATGACAGCGTAATGGGTCGCGCCAACGTCGCTTCGTCGGTCCCGCCGCCCGTAGCACGCCCCCGCGATGTGTCTTGGGCGACCAGCGTAGGCACTCGAAACTCAATGCGGTCGAACCGTCGCGCCGATACTCGCCCTGAGTTGGTGCTGCGCTCTGCGCTGCATCGGCTGGGTCTTCGATTCAGGAAGGACTACAGGTTGAAGGCCGAAGATCTCATTCTGCGCCCCGACGTTGCATTCACGCGCGCGCGGGTGGCGGTGTTCGTCGATGGCTGCTTTTGGCATAGGTGTCCCGTGCACGGGAGCGAGCCGAAGTCGAACGCGGGATATTGGCTCCCGAAGCTCGACGCGAACGTCGCGCGGGACAGGCGGGCCGATCAGGCACTCGCCCGCATCGGCTGGCACGTGGTTCGTGTTTGGGAGCACGAGCCGGTAGGCGAGGCGGCAAGCCGCATCCACCGGCTGGTGCTGGGCCGCGCCTCCGATTGACCACCCGGCCGACGCACATAAGGGCTCCGCCGGAGAGGCCTCGACGTCCTTCGCTGCCGGTCCTATGGATACCATCGACCGGAACCGAGCCATGAGCCGAAACAAGAAGACCGCGATGACAACGACAAGGGGGGGAACGCATGACGCGGGCTTCCCTGTTGCGGTCGACCTCTTCGCCGGCGCAGGCGGATTGACGCTTGGCCTGCGTCGCGCCGGCTTCGATGTGCGCGGGGCCGTGGAGAACGACCCCCTTGCGGTGGAAACCTACAGGCGCAACCACCGTCGAACATTCGTCTGGGAGAGCGACATCCGCGACCTACCTGCGGGAGCCGTGATGAAAGAGATCGGCCTGCGGCGCGGTCAGTTCGATCTGCTCGCCGGGTGTCCTCCGTGTCAGGGATTCTCGTCCGTCAGAACCTGGAACGGCGGACGACGCGTGCGGGATCCGCGAAACGCGCTCGTGGGTGAGTTCGGCCGGTTCGCCGAGGCTCTGCTGCCCCGCGCCGTCATGCTGGAGAACGTGCCGAGACTCGGCCGCGAGCGGCGGCTGCAACAGCTGGTGGGGCTGCTCCGCGAACTCAGCTACAACGTCCGCTTTGGAGTGCTCGACGCCCGCGACTATGCGGTCGCGCAGCGCCGTCAAAGGTTCATTCTGATCGGTGCACGCGATCGCGACGTAGACTTCGCCCCCCCGGCACGAGGCCGACTGTCGGTCCGCAAGGTCATCGGGAGTCTGCTGCCCGCGGGCTCAAGTGGCGACCCCCTGCACGACCACGGCGAGCAGCGCTCCGACGCGGTTGCGAGCAGGATCGCTTTGATCCCCAGGGACGGCGGAAGCAGAGCCGATCTTGGCCCGGGAGCGCAGCTCGACTGTCATCGCGAGTGCGACGGCTTCCACGACATCTACGGGCGCCTCGCCTGGGATGACGTTGCACCGACGATTACTGGAGGTTGCATCAATCCGTCGAAGGGTCGCTTCCTGCATCCCGAGGAGAACCGAGCTCTCACGCTGCGCGAGGCAGCTCTGCTCCAGGGGTTTCCATCGCCACTACTGGTTCTCGCTGCGCAAGGGTAAGTACGCGGCTGCACAGCTGATCGGCAACGCCCTGCCGCCCCCCTTTGTTGCACGCCATGCGAGGGTTCTTCTGTGACCGCAGTCGCATCCGAGAACGGCGGCTCTCGCAACGTCCGCGAGGTTCTTCTTGAGCGCCTCACCGAGCGTCAATCGCTGGCTGTGAGGAGCGACGCCCGAAGGCTGCTGGTCGTCGCGGGCGCCGGCTCGGGCAAGACCGACGTGATGGCCCGCCGGATTGCATGGGATGTCGGCGTGAGAAGTGTGGCGAGAGACCAGATTGTCGCGTTCACGTTCACGGACCGCGCCGCCGAGGAGATGCAGTTTCGCGTCAGACGCTACCTCCAGCACGTCTCCCCGGACCCCGATGACCCCACGCTCGGGGGAATGTACGTCGGAACAATCCACGGTTACTGCCTGAAGCAGCTGCGAGAGCTAGATCCAGACGAGTTTCACAACTACGATGTATTGGACGAAGGGGCGCGCATCTCGCTTGTCGAGCGCGGCTATTACAACGTTCTCGGCCTTCCGGCGTGGAGGAAGGCGCTCGCGGAGGCAGAAGGGCGCGATGTCGGGCACTACGAGTCGATCGATGACTTCCTGCTCGCATACGATCTGCTCAACGAGCACGATCGTCTCGATGTGACGCTCTCCGCCGACCCCAGCCCCGGGCCCGGCAAGGCCGAGCAGGAGTGGTGCTCGGCAGCGCGACTATCGACCCGCATCGGAAGAGTCCGCTCTGCGCGGCGTTCGCCCTCTCCGCAGCTCGTCTTTACGCTTACGAGCGGGCGCGTCGTTTCCTAGATTTCTCTACCTCGCAGGCCGAGCTGCTGAGGCTTTTCCGCCGCCGCCCCGACCTGCTCGAAACAGTACGCGCGAATGTTCGTCATCTGGTTGTCGATGAGGTGCAGGACGTCAACCCGGTTCAGAACGCTGTGATCGCCTAACTCGTAGGCGACTCGGGGCGACTCACATGCGTCGGAGACCATCGGCAGGCGATCTTCGGCTGGCGGGGGGGCCGCGTGGACATCATGGGAAGGCTGCACGACGATCTCCAGGCGTCGGCCGACGGGGAGGTAGTCAATCTCGAGCATAACTTCCGCAGCACGCCTCGGATAATCGCCGTGGCAAATCGCTGGGCGCTCACCATCGGATCGCCGGGTTCCATGTCGGCCGGTGACATGCGTCACGGGACCTACCGCCGGACAGACGCAGAGCCGTCGCACGTGGGGTTCATGGCGTTCGACACGCGAGAAGCGGAGGCGGCCTGGATAGCGGGGGCGATCGCGGAACTCGCTCAGGGAGGCACCGGCGCCTACCACGACACTCACGACGGAGGGCAACGGGGCTTGCGGTACTCGGACATCGCGATTCTGCTGCGCTCCAGCAAAGACGCGCGCACGTACATGGAAGCGCTGCGCGAGGCCGGGGTACCCGGGCTCTTCCGCGGCTCCGACCTCTTCGCCCAGCCCGAGGCGCTCTTGTTTACCGCGGCGCTTGCACGCGCAGCCGGAATCGACCGCTTCTATGGCGCCACGTGGAAGCGCTCTCTGCCGATGTACATCGGCCAGGCTCTCGGCTGCGACCCGGAGCCGGTCGCCGTGATCCGAGCGGCGTGCCGCGAGCTGCGCCGACGCAAACTCCCGCTCGCAAACGATGTCGAGAAGCGGCTCCTGCTACTGGCCGATCTGATCCACGCTCGCATCGAGGGCGAGCCAGTGCAGCGGCGAGACGTGGCACGACTCAGGACAAGAGAGGCAAAGGTCTTCCTAGAGCGACAGGGTGCGCCCCGGAGGGTTTTCCCGCAGGGGATCTTCCACCTGCTTCTCGCGGAGGCCGGCATCGACGCCTGGGATGCACTCGGCGCCAGCGGCGAGACGGCGATGTTCCATGTCGGCGCGCTATCACGGCTGGTGACGGGCATCGAGACGCCGGGCTGGACTACGCCATACGACTTTCGCGCGCAGGTGATCGCACTATGCAACTGGGCTCCCCAGAGCCTGCGCCTGCCGGATGACGGCCTGCTCGCATCACCCAACGCTGTCAGCATTGGCACGATCCACTCGGCCAAGGGTCTGGAGTGGCCTGCCGTGTTTGTGGCCGACGTGTGCGCTCGCAGATTCCCAAGCTCCCGGGCTCGACAGCAGGTGAGCCTGCCGTTCGAAGGTCGCCTCGCGAAAGAGATCGATGCCGCCGACCTTGCCGACAACGACAACTATGACGGCGAGCGCCGTCTACTGTACGTCGCGCTGACTCGCGCCGAGCGCTACCTATTCGTTTCTTGTTCGGGCAACCAGAGGTCAACGTTCCGTCGTGCACTTGAGCCGATCATGGAAGCGGAGGGCTGCGCGGTGAACTCACCGGCCGCGGATGTCCCGGGCTCACTCATGCAGGTCGATGCTCATGACGACAGTGGCGATCGTCGCTTGATCAGCTCGTTCTCTGACCTCAGGTACTACCTCGAGTGCCCGCACGACTTCTATCTACGCAAGGTACTCGGGTTCGCCCCGACGATCGATCAGGCATTTGGCTACGGTCGCGGCGTTCACAACCTCATGCGGGCCGTACACGCCGATCCCCAACACTGGGCCGCGCTTGCCGGCGACCGAGATAAGCTCACCGCGGAGCTTGAGCGTCTGGTAGGCCGCGGGCTCTTCTATCTCCGATACACCACGGGTGAGCCGCTAGAGCGGATGCGCGCCAAGGCCGTCGCGATCACAGCCGACTACGTCCAGCACTACGCCGACGAGCTCACCCGGCTCACGTTCGAGCCCGAGCGCGAGTTCGAGACACTGATCGAGGAGGAGAACGTCCTCATCTCCGGGGCGATCGATGTTGTTCGACTCGACGATCCGCCGCGGGTGACGCTCCTTGACTTCAAGTCGGGTGAAGCGGAGTCGGATCTATCCATGAAGCTCGACGAGGACGAGATGCGTCTGCAGGTGAGCGTTTACGGGCTTGCAGCGAGACGTGAGCTCGAATACGACCCTGAATGCGGACTGGTTCGCTATCTGGACGAGGAAGACCCCGATAGGCGGCAATTGAACGTAGACCTCGACGCCAGCACGCTATCACAGGCCCGGGATACGGTTGTCCAAGTGGCCCGCGACATCAAGGACAGACGGTTTCACGTCGGTCCACAGCGCAAGCCGAGACACGACGGCAATACAATCAGATGTCAGGAGTGCGACTTCGATAAGTTCTGCGGGCTCCGCGGGAGTGCAACAGACGGCGGTTCACAGGTCTAGGCTGGCGGGGAGCGTGAGCGTCCTATGGAAAGGATTATGCCGCGCTGCTGTATGTGATCGTCTCGTGGATCTGCACGCCGAGTGCGTCGGCGATGCCTTGTAGCCGGTCGAGCCCCACGCCGCTGTAGTCGTTGGCCTCCCAGCGCTGGACTTGCTGCTCGGCGACACCGGTGCGCTCGGCGAGCTGGCGCTGGGTTAGCCGGGCGGCGATGCGTGCTTCGATCAGGGCGCTCGGCAGGTCCCGTAGCGAGGTGATCTCGCGGCTGGTGATGTGTCCGTCGCGTAGTCGCTCGTAGTGATCGATCTGTCGCCGCAGCGTCTCGATCTCGCTGGTGATCGCGTCGTGCACGACCTTCCTCATACCATGGTCTTCGCGGGGGCGAAGCTCCCGTGTCTCGTTGGCAACCAGCTCCTTTTCGAAGCGGGCGATCCAGCCCTTGGTGATGCGGTATTCGCGCTGGTTGGCGATCACGGGAGGCCTGCCAGGTTGATCGCGATGATGCTCTTTGGGCGTTCGGTGACGTTGTCGTATTGAAAGTAGTCAAGGAACGTTGTGCCGTCTTGATGCGCGAGCCATTGGGCCGGGAAGATCTCGCCGCCGTAGCGCGCCTTTTGAGCGGCGCGGTCGTTGCTGAACTCCTGCAACTCGGAGTCGAGACGGATGGGCGCCACGCCTGCTGCCTCCCGGCAGGCGTCGAAGTCGGCGGGGTCCGCCTTGGCTGTGACGAAGCTGCCGTCCAGGTAGGCGGTGGAGCAGCCTGCGGTCTTCAGCGAGCGCAGCGCGTCTAGAAGCCCGTCAAGCAGGTCTCGTCGGTGGGTGCTGGTTGCGTAGCGCGCCACGATCTCGTTCCAGGTAGCACGGTGGATGCCCGGCGGGAGGTTCCCGCGCTCATCAAACTCCGGTATCATAACACAACGATACCGTTGGGTTGGGACGGAACTCGCGCTAGCTGCACGGCCACGGAACGACCCGTTCGATCGGCGCTGAAAGGTCGCCCATAGGAGCGAATCGCTCCCCCGCTACTACTCCGAAAAGCCTTGCAAATCGCGGGGTTTTTTCGTGTCTGGAGCGGTGAGCCGATTTCGGCCGTTGTTCCAATTTGTGTGCCAACCTGAGCGCGAGTCGGACGCGGCTCCCATCGAGGCCCCAGATCGCCGGTTTGTTTTGGGTGGCCTAGAGCCAAATCGCCTTAAATCGCCTTATGTTCGGGTCAAAAACCCGAAGGTCGCCGAGGCCGATGCGCCCGGCACTGGAGCCGGCGCCAAACGCGGCTGCGTTCCCATGCGCTGGCATCGCCAGTCTCGTGAGCGGCATACAACTACGGGCAGCTGCTCCGTCGGCACGCTGAGGAAGTAGTCTGCGCTTGGTGCCGCTGTACGAGATCGGCGAATCTGGGTTGGCACGTCACGAGCAGGCGTCGCTCGCTGATCTCGGGCTGCGCGAGCGACAGGATTTGCAGCGCCTCATCCGCGACGAGGTCCGCGTCTTGGGCGACGACCTGCTCATTGTCGCTGAGGAGTTCGGCCAATGGGAGGACGCCAGGCGTCGGATCGACCTGCTGGCCGTGGACAAGACCGGCTGCCTCGTCGTGATCGAGCTCAAGCGCGACGACGGCGCGCACATGGACCTCCAGGCGCTCCGTTACGCCGCGATGGTCTCGTCTATGGACTTCGGCGATGTTGTTGCCACCTACGAACAGCACCTCGCCAACACCGAGCCTGACGCCGCTCTGAATGCGCGTGCTGAGCTGACTGCGTTCATCGACATCGGCGACGAGGAGGAGCCGACGATCTCGACCGACGTACGGATCGTGCTCGTCGCGGCTGAGTTTCGTCGTGAGCTGATGACTTCAGTGCTGTGGCTCAATCGATTCGAGGGCATGGACATCCGCTGCATCCAGCTTGTCCCCTACAGGCTCGACGGCCGGGTGTTGTTGGACATCCGCCAGGTTGTGCCGTTGCCTGAGGCGGCCGACTACCAGGTGCGTGTGCGACGTAAGGAGCAGCAGCAGGAGCGGGCGCGAAGCCAGAGTCGCGATATGACGCGCTACCACGTGATCGTTGACGGTGCCGAGCTTCCGGCGACGAGTAAGCGTGAAACGATACTCGTCATGGTCACGAAGCTGATCGAGCGTGGCATTCCGGCACCCGCGATCGGGGACGAGCTTGGCGTGCGCTTCCGGTCGATTCAAGGCGAGCACGAGGACCCGGCGCCTGCGTTCTTGACGGGCTATCCGCGGGAGTACAGGCGCAAGTTCCGTCCGGAGTGGTGGTACATCGAGCACCCGTTCCTACAGGAGGGCCGGACGTGGCTCGTCAGCAAGGGCTGGGGCACCAACACCGAGCCCGCGCTGACCGCGCTGTGCGAGCGATTCCCGGATGCCGGCATGAGTTTCCGCTGCGTGGACTCGCAGTGACAAGGCACTTGGAGGCGCAAGTTGATGCGATTCTCGACAGGCTCCTGGACGATCCCGATGTACCCGATGACGCGCTTGGCTTTCACGCTCAGCAAGCCATCGAGAAGCGTCTGAAGGCGGTGCTCGCCTCCGTGGGATCGACTTCGAGCGAACCACAGCATCGGCTATCTGACCTCTCTTTTGGAGCATCACGGGATCGATCTCCCCGACCGTCTCGAGCAGATCGAGGAGCTGACGCCTTGGGCTGTCGCTGCGCGCTACGAGGACAGATTCGATGAAGTCTTGGGACCGCGCCGCCGTCCGAGAGCTGGTGTCGATCCTGCGCGGCTGGTCTGGACGAATATTGGCTGACGGGGGTAGTAGCTCACGACCTGCCCAGCCGTAGCGCGATTGTTCCAATCGTCGTTCCAATATGAGCGGATCAGGACCGGATCAGAGGTCACCCGGGATCAGGGTCGCCGGGATCGCAACTTGACGACTGAAGTGCTCCGGGGTCAAGCCCTGGGTCAAGGTCTTGCGGACTTCGTCGAGTGCCAGCCGGAGCTCAACCGCAAGAGATCACGCCGAGGCTGTCTCGATAAGCTTGACGGGAAGACCGCAGGGGGCTGGCGTTACACGCGAGGCCGTTGGTTCGTTGCCCTCGCCCGAAGCACAGAAGGGGACGACCTTGGGCAAAGCGTATAGAGCCACGGTGACGATTGATCGGCACGTCTCGACGGAAGAGAATTCGCGCGCACAACGCGCGTCCTCGGCCGCCAACCACCGTCCCCCGACGGTGGCGGCTGCCGTTACTCAACGCTACAGAGTTAGGCTAGCTTCGCCGCTGCGACGGGTTCGGTCCGGGTCTTCAGACGCGCGAGGTTCGATGAACGCGTCGAGCGGCTCGGTCTTCCATGGCCGCTGGGGTTCTGGCGGAGTGTTCAGCCAGCGTGTTGCGTCGTCTCGTCCGAGGTCTATGAGCGCGTCGATGAAGTCCCTATCGAATAGGACGTAGCTGAGCAGGTCGCCGTGTGCTGGGCTGTCACCGCCTAGGAGACGGTTCAGAAGCGGAAAGTCCGGTGAGCGCAGGCCTTTCAGGCCCCCATAGCGGGCGCGGAAGACCTCCGAGGCGATCTCGCCGATGATGCCCCGGCGGCTCGGCGCGATGAAGATGTAGGGCACGCGGCGGTAGGGCGGCTTGCCGCGTGCCTGTCGGTAACGAGTGCCAGCGGACGCGTCCTTGCCGTCGGCAAAGAACGTGTTGACGTTCCCGAGCATCCGCATGTCCTCGCCCAGCGGGTCCACCAGCGTCCCCTGCAGTGCGTGCAGCGCACCGTCCGCGAAGTTGGGGGGCTCACAGTCGTGACTCCCTGGCCGCGGTGCCTCCTCGGTGATCGCTTCGGTCCCGATCACCACGAGCCGCTCAGCGCCGAGGTCCAAGGCGGGCTTGATCGGGGTGTTCAGCCGCGTCCCACCGTCCACGTACCAGCCGCGAGCCGCCGTCGGCGTTTGCACCCGTACCGGCGGGAACAGGACCGGGATCGCGGCCGATGCGCGGACATGTTCCTCAGCGAGCTTGGTGGGCACATACTCGACGACGTGCGATTTGTGCAATGCAAGCTCGGTGTCGGCCTCGACGAACACGACCGTCCCGCCGGTACGTGCGGCGGTCGCGACCACCGCAACACCTTGGACAACCCCTGCGGTTACGTTGCGGTGAAGGTCATCCCAGCTCATCCAGCGCTCGAGGCTGCGCGCCAGCGGCGTCGGATCGAGCAAGCTCGGCACGCGCGCCCCAGGAACCGACAGCAGTCCCCCCACATAGCGCAACGCCGTCAACGGAAGCTGGTGGCGCAAGATCGGACGGATCACGCCCTCCTTCGTCACCTGTCGCCAGCGTTCGAGCAATCCGGTGGCTTGCTGATCGGCGCTCAGGTGCTGGCTTGCGCCCATGTACGCGGCGTTGATGGCGCCGACACTGGTACCGAGAAACAGCGTCGGTCGCTCCCCGCGCGCCTGCAGCGCTGGAGCGAGGACTGAGATCACCCCAGCCTCATAGGCCCCACGAGCACCGCCGCCCGAAAGCACACACCCGATCCGCTCAGATGCTTGCAACTCGCGTCCTCGTCCTAGCTCCGCTGGGTCGAGAGGGTTGGGGTCGAGCACGTGGACGGTTGCGGCCAGATGATGAAGGACGACGTCCTTTTGCCCCTGCGAAGGTGGTAAAGCGCCGATTACGCATCGCGGACGATGCGCAGTATCACTGTACGTGAGGCGTGGCGTGTCGCATCGAGCAGGGCGTCCAGCTCATTCTCGCGCAGCTTCTCGGCGGCCTCTACCTCGACGATGAGCGGCTCGATCCCCGTGCCGGCGTGGGCGATCACGCGGCGAACCTGGCCAGCCTCCCGCTCCAGCGCCTCCGGTGATGGTAGCGACAGCACGACCTGGCCCGCGACGGACGCCTCGAGGTGTCCCTCGGCGTCAGTCGGGCCGACCTCCACTACGACCTTGCCGCTATCCATGCTCGGGAGCGCGTCCGCTTCGAGCTGCCTGTTGACAGCGCCGCCTCGTGCGACCTGGACGATAAGACTCGGCTGGAAAGCCATGCGCCGACCTTAGCGCCAAGTGCAGTGGAAGGAGCAATCACGGGTCGCGTCCTGTTTCCCGGGTGAATTTGCTGAGGCGTAGCTCCGCTTGCTGCGGATGTTATGCGGCGATCACCTCCTCGGGGTCGTCGGTCACGGGTGGCGCTGGGTCCTCGTGTAGCTGACGGCGTAGGCGCTCGATC
>DASZIQ010000039.1:0-140881 GCA_035948945.1 Solirubrobacteraceae bacterium | reverse complement strand
TTGGGCGTCGGCGAGTTCCATCAGCTCCTCGTCCGGACAGCCGTCCAGGTCGCGTTCCTCGGCAACCGCAAGCACGTCGTGCTCAGGTGCTCTCAGAGCCGCACCGATCCGCCGGCCCGACACGTGAGCATCAAGTAGCAGTCGCAATTTATTGTTTAGTCGAGCTGGATCGGGATGATGTCAGCGTGCGGGTACTCTGCGCGGAGCTCCGTCAACGGTCGCCGGTTTAGCGCGATGAAGTCGTCGATCTCCTGCGGAAAGCGTCCGTAGTAGCTGAGCGCGGTCCGCAGTTCGCGTTCGCTGAGGTCGGTCTCTGCGATAACCCGATCGAGACTCTCGCTGAAGTCCTTATACGCCTCAATCACCTGCCACACGTCTAGGCTCGTGCCAATCAGCCAGGCGCGACGATTGTAGTCATCACCGCGAAATGCAATCCCGGGAACTGTCCGAATCTTCAGCCTCTTCCGTCAGTGTCTCCACTATGCTGCCCTTGCTGCGCTTCGTGCGCTTAGCCTCCGCTGTGACGAGACGATCGGTCTTCTCCGAGAGACGCAGGCTGAACGGTGCTGACTTGGCCACGGTCTAAGATTGTAGTCGATGTATTACGCGGTAGCGCAAACGACTTCCAGGGCTGGGGCCTAGGGCTGCGCGTGTATCTCAGGGTCGCCGAGGGGCGGACAAGTGTCCGTCGTGCGGGGACGTCGTGCGGAGGAGGCACGCGACCACCGTTGAATGAGCGGCCTTGGCTTCAGCGCTTGCGGTAGACGTCCGCACGATGTCCTATGGCCAGGACAGTGACTGTTCTGGACGCTTCATCGATGCTGTTGTAGATGACGCGATACGGTCCGCGACGTGCCGACCAGCGTCCCTCGTACTCGAAGCGCAGCGGCTTGCCCACGCGCCTCGGGTTGGCGGCAATGATCGGTAGCAGCTCGAGGACCGCCGCCGCGTACTTCTCCGGCAGTCTCTGGATATCACGGCGGGCAGAGCTGGCGGCGACCAGCTGCCACGGCCTGTCGCTCACGCGGCCCGGTCGCTCGTGCGTCTGGCCCGGAGGTCGGCTTGCAGTTCCTCGAGCGTGGCCGTGTCGCCGGCCGCTGCCGCCGCTTCGCCTTCGCGAATCTGCTCGCGAAGAGTCGGATCGGACAGGATCGCGAGCGTCTCCTCGAGGCCTTCTAGGTCGTCAGTGCTGATGAGGACTGCCGCAGCCCTCCCATTCCGGGTGAGCACGACGCGCTCCTGCTCGCATTCGACGCGATCGACGATCTCCGAGAGATGCGCCTTGACGGACGAAAGCGGAAGAACATCTGGCATGACCGTAATTCTAGTCCGCACGGCCGCCGATAGCAAGCCGCATCACGCCCCTGTTAGCCATAACGCCGGGCGTGCAGCTCTCTGATGCGCTTCCACACAAGGTCGGGGTTCGATCTTCGTCCTCCCTCCCCGTTTCGGCCGGGAGTTTGAGCCGGTAGTATCTCGCTGTGCCGGCGCGAGAGTTCACGACTTTGCTCGGGGAGGGCGCGTTTTTCGAGGGGCCTCGCTGGCGCGATGGTCGCTGGTGGGTGTCGGACTTCTACCGGCACGTTGTGATGACGGTCGCTCCCGACGGCGCGGCCGCGACGGTGATGTCGGTCGAGCGGCAGCCTTCGGGGCTGGGCTGGATGCCCGACGGCTCGTTGCTTGTGGTGTCGATGAAGGACCACCGCGTGCTGCGCCGCAGCCCTACCGGCGAGGTGTCGGTGCATGCCGATCTGACGGCGTGCTGCGCGGGTCATCTGAACGACATGGTGGTCGACGGACGGGGGCGCGCATATGTCGGGGAGTTCGGCTTCGACCTGATGGGCTTTGCCGATCCGGCTCCGGGGAAGCTCATGCGGGTCGATCCGGACGGCTCGGTCGTCGTGCTCGACGACGACATGAGGTTCCCCAACGGCTTGGTGATCACTCCCGACGGCGGCACGCTGATCGTCGGGGAGACGGCCGGCGCTCGTTACACAGCGTTCACGCTTGCCGACGACGGGTCGCTGAGCGATCGGAGGGTCTGGGCACAGGTGGCTTTCACGCCCGAGTTGGGGCCCATGGAGCAGACGCTTCCCCAGTTGAAGTTCGCTCCCGACGGCTGCACGCTCGATGCCGAGGGCTGCATCTGGGCGGCCGACGCCGTCGGCGCTCGCTGCGTGCGGGTCGCGGAGGGTGGCGAGATCCTCGACGAGATACGGGCGCCCGGCGGTCTCGGGATCTTCGCCTGCGCGCTCGGTGGCGAGGATGGGTGCACACTACTGCTCTGCGCCGCGCCGGATTTCCTGGAGGCCAACCGCGCGCACACGCGAGAGGCGGTGCTGCTCACAACCGTCGTCGACGTACCGCACGCCGGGTTGCCCTGAGGAGCCCGAGGGCTCGCGCACCGCGATCACGGGCTCTACACTGGCCTGCGACCTCAAGGAGAGGTGGTCGAGTGGCGGAAGGCACTCGCCTGCCAAGCGAGTATGGGGATCAAACTCCATCGCGGGTTCGAATCACGCCCTCTCCGTCTCGCTGGATTTTGAAGGCTGCTCGAATCGTGTAGCTGGCACCCAGCCGATGTGCCGCCCAGGTAGGCCGTCTTTGGGGCGGATCCAGGACAAGTGCGGCGTGCCGTCGAGATCTCTCGACGTGACTGACACGACGCTTCGGCGCGCAGCACGGCAGCGTCGACAGTAAGAGGAGCGTAGTCGCCCTTGGTGCCGATCGCCTTGATCAGGCGGTCGACGAGCGCGTCGGAGCGTCGATGTTCGACGGTGGGATGCGGCTGGGTATAACAGGGTTATACTCAGCGACATGAAGACTGCGATCTCGCTCCCGGACGACACCTTTCAACGCGTCGACCAAGCTGCTAGGCGACTGGGGGTTTCGCGTAGCGAGTTCTTCGCGCGGGCCGCGGAGCGGTGGCTGGACACCCTGGAAGATGACGGCACCACCGAGGCGATCAACCGTGTGATTGATGGACTCACGCTCGACCATGCGTTCACGGACGCGGCGGCCGCGGCCCTGGCAGTCAACGATCGCATCTAATGGTGCGCGGTGAGGTGTGGTGGGCCGATCTCGGCCTTCCGAGGGGCTCCGCTCCGGCGCTGCGACGCCCGGTGCTGATCGTTAGCGCCGATCAGTACAACCGCTCCACGCTGCGTACGGTCACAGTCGTCGTCCTCACGACCAATACGCAGCTCTCGGCGCTGCCGGGCAACGTCACGGTGTCGGCGGATCTCACCGACCTGGAAGACGACTCCGTCGTCAACGTCACGCAGGTCGCGACCCTCGACCGAGGTGCCCTGGAGGAGCGTATCTGCGCCCTCCCAGACTGGGTAATGGCGCAGGTCGATGCCGGCCTTGGGCGCGCTCTCGCGCTCGCCCATCTCTGACTTCGCCCTACGGCCATCCTGGCAGGCGCGGTCTATGGTCGCGCCTAAAGCGCTTGGCGTGAAGCTCCCTGATGCGCTGCCAGGCGGCATCGGGGTTCGATCTTCGTCCCGCCCTCCCCGTTTTTTGGCCAGAGTTTGGGCGTGTTCGACCCGGAGGTCTTCGCCTCCAAGGCATCGGCACGCTGATCGTGTCCACCGCGATGCCGCTGCGGCGGGTCAGGTGACGAGCGGGTCGATGTCGTGCGGGTCCCGACGAGCATGCTGTAGCTGTCGGCCGATCTTGCCGATCTAGGATTCCGGTTGGCAGGCAGATCAGGACTATGAACAGCGTTCGCCCCGAGAGCCGCTTCTACACCGGGCCAGCTCACTGGAAGGTCGCGCCTGGGCGAAAGGATCTAGAAGCAGAAGAGTTCACGGTCGTCGAGTGGTCGCGGTTGCGCGAGCGCTGGGTCGTACCGGCACGCCGGACAAACATGCACCGTCCGTCGCTGCTCAGCGTTGCGCACGAGTGGCTCACCTGGCTGACCAAGGTGGACAAGCTGGCGGTCGTGGACGTGAGCCTTGATGACGCCAGGGCTGTGGCCGACCTGTTGGGTTTCGTGGTGGAGCCGGTGGCCCGGCTGGGTATCGAGCTCGTGATCGGTAGCGAAGCCGAGTTCGAACAACTCGACCCGGCGCGGTTTATGGAGCCCGATTTTGGCTATCCCTACTCGTTTGAGCGGCTGCGATGGTGTCTCGCGGGGGGAAGGCCGGCGACGGCGCCCCCGCTTCTGCTGCGTGAGACTGGGTTCGTCCCCGACGCGACGCAGGAGCGCGCGGTGCGGGCGGGAGAGGGCGTGGTGCAGATCATCGCGCCGGCGGGGAGCGGCAAGACGGCCGTGCTAGTCGAGCGGGTGCGCGAGCTGCTGCGCCGCGGTGCGCGACCGGAGGCGATCGTGTGCTTGACGTTCAACACCGCCGCTGCCAAGGAGCTTCAAGACCGCCTCACGGCAGCTGGTGTGGGCGACGTCGGGGCGAGGACGTTTCATAGCCTCGGGCTGCACATCCTGCGTACGGCCAATGCGTTGCCGCGAGACACGAAGCCGTGGAGTCCCTCGCTCGGGCAATGGCGCAAGCTGGCCTTCGACGCCAAGCGGTCGGTTGGTGAGGACGGCTACTGGCTTGAGCCGTCTGACGCGAGGAGCGCTGTCAGCGACATCAAGCTAGGCAGGATGATGACCGCACGACAGTACGCCCAAACACTTGATGAGCGCAGTGGCGCCCGGGAGCGTACCGTGGCGGCGCTCTACAGCGCCTACGAGGATTTGCAGCGCGAGAGTGGGCGGCGGATCGACTTCGACGACATGATCTTGCGCGCGGTGCAGCGCCTACGCGAGGACGCGAGCGTTCGGGGTCGCTGGCAGAGCGCCTACCAATATGTGCTGGTCGACGAGTATCAGGACATCGAGCCCGCCCAGGAGCTGCTCGTGCGTCTCGTGGCAGCACCGCAGGACCAGTTGTTCTGCGTCGGAGACGAGGACCAAACGCTGTATGCGTTTCGCCGCGCGAGCGTGGAGCGCATCATCCTCCTTGACAAGCTCTACCCGGCGCTCGAGCGCGTGCTGTTGGGTATCAACTATCGCTGCCCGCCGACGGTGGTGAAGGCGTCGCGCGCACTGATCGAGCACAACAAGGTTCGCTTCACCAAGGAGATTGCGGCTGGCCAACAGGACGGGCACGCCAGCGCGATCCGCGCGCGCGGCTTTGCGTCGAAGCCCGAGTCAGCGGTTGTCGTCGCACAGGCGCTGAAGGATAGGGTTCGCGGTGAAGTAGTCGTGCTGGCGCGCACGACTGACGCGCTGCGGCCAGTGGCGCTAGCCTGCGCGGATGCGGGCGTCAAGATCGACGGGCCGCGCAAGCTCTTTGAGCCCAAGGGCGCCCGTAGAGCGTTGGAAGATCACCTGCGTCTTGCGCTTGCGCCGCGGGAGGCCGAAGAGAAGCTGATTCGCAGTGTCTGCCAAGCACCGGGACGATCCGTATCGCCCGATGATCGAGTGACGATCGTGCAGCGGCTGCAGGCCGGAGAGTCCTTCGATACGGCATTTGCAGAGATCGGCGCCCCCAAGCGCGGCGGTGGGCGACTGTTGGCGCCCGGCGAGCTGTTCACGGAATTGGCGCAATGCCAGGACGCGGGAAAGGCGGTGGCGCTGCTGCGCGGCTCAGGCGGCTTGGACGAATGGTTTGAGAACGAAGATGGCATGGGTGGCCTAGACCAGTTCGAGTGCGAAGTGCTGGAACAGGCCGAGCAGAACGGGACCGACAGGAGCCTGCGCGACTACCTCCAAGAGCTCGAAGACCAGACACAGCGCCTCCATGCGTGCCGCGACAGCAAAGACGGGATGGAGCTGTCGACGATCCACGGTGCGAAGGGGAGGCAGTGGCCATGTGTGATAGTGGTGGCGTGCGAGGCGAAGATGCTGCCGCACAAGCGCTCGCTCGAGGGCCTGAGCGAGGAAGATCGCGCCCGCGGGGAGGGCATCGAGGCTGAGCGGCGCCTCGGCTATGTTGCCTTCACCCGGGCGCAGGAGCGCCTGGAGATCCACTACGACACCGAACATCCCAGCGTCTTCCTGTACGAGTCGGGCATTATCAAGCCGCCGGCCAAGTCATCGCGCTCTCCACGCAAGCCTCCACCCGTTCCCGGTCTCTCTCCGGCGCCGGCCGTTTCGTTGCGCGCAATGCTGAAGCAGCTTCTTCGCAGCTGACCGCTTCATGTGGGCGCCGTTTTCGCCAGGGTTTGATCCCAATGTTCGAACCCGCATCGGTGTGGGTTTGCGTCTGGCGGGGATGATCCGCCTTCGTCTCCACGCAGCGCATCGGCGGTGGGTGTCGCTGCCAGCCTCGGCCCGTCCGACGCCGCGCGACAGAGCGGCCTCACCGATACGGCTTGCTCAGCTCACGACTCGCCGAATGGCAGCTACGGCCGTTGCCGTAGCCACGATGGTCGAGTCCGAGTACAGATCGCCCGATAAGAACGCGATGTCGCGGCCGCGGCGCGTGATGCGGCCGCGACCGATCAGTCGCCCGGGCTGCGCGGGCGCGAGGAACTGCACGTGCAGGTCAATTGTCGGTGCCCATTCGCCATCGCCGAGTGTGGCCACCAGTGCCGGGCCGAGTGTGTCGTCGAGCATCGCCGCCAGGAAACCCCCTTGTATGTGGCCGGCTGGGTTGGTGAACTGCTCGGTCGCGGTGAACGCGACCTCGATTGTGCCTTCCTCGGGGTCGACTGCCACAAGCTCCCAGCCCAGCAACACCGCAGCGGGCGGCGGCTCTCGCCGGCCTTCGAGCGCATCCCAGAACGGGCCGCGCCGAGCGCCCTCGCTCGGATCGTCGTGTGCGCTCATCGCGAGCAGCCTATAGCGCGGAATGGCGATGCCAACCGGCGTGTCCACCCCGGGCGGGATGTGGCAGTGCCGTCGATCGCCGGATCGCTCGGCCTCGGCTCACAGCGTCACTCCGCTCACCGTACTCCGCCTCCGGCATCATGTGGGCCGGTGAGCTCGGCACGCGACGATCGCGCAGACGCCCCCGGCGCACTCACCCGCGCCCGGCGGCTGGCGATCCGCATGCTCGACCGGCTGCTGCCGGGCGAAAACCCTGCGGGGACGGTGTACGGGACGATCACCGTCGGCGCGCTACTGGCGGCGGAGAGCAGCCTGCGCGACACCTACCCCGAGACGATCGGCGCGGTCGTGGTGGCGCTGCTGGTCTACTGGTTGGCGCACTCCTACGCCGAACTCCTCGGTCAACGCCTTGCCGCCGGGGAGCGCCTCACAGTGACCGGGCTCGGGCGGGCGCTGGGGCGCGACTGGGCGATCGTGCGGGGCGCGGGCGCGCCGCTGCTGGCGTTGCTGGTGGCGTGGGCGGTCGGGGCCAGCCAGGAAACCGGCGTCACCGTGGCGCTGTGGACCTGCGTGGCGAGCCTGCTGGCGTTCGAGTTGCTCGCGGGGCTGCGCGCGCGGGCGCAGCCGGCGGAGCTGGCGCTCGAGCTGTGCATCGGAGGGGCGATGGGCTTCGGCGTGATCCTGCTGCGGGTGATCCTGCATTGAGCAGGGCCACCGTGCGGCCCGCGATCGCTGGAGCGACTCACGTCGCAGCCCTGCGCGGCTCCCAGCCCCCGAGCGGTTAGGCTGAGGCGATGGCCGACACATCTCCGATCCTGATTGCCTACGACGGCTCGCCGCCGGCGCGCGCCGCGGTGAGCGAGGCCGCGAGGCTGTTCGCGCCCGGCGAGGCGATCGTGCTCACCGTGTGGGAGCCCGGCCTGGCGGAGATGATGATCGTGCCGGACGCAACCGGGATGGGCAGCACGATGCTGCCGTTCGATCCCTCGGTCACCCGGGAGGTGGAGCGGGCGAGCGAGGAGCACGCGCAGAGCGTCGCGGCGGAGGGCGCGGCGCTCGCCCGCGAGGCGGGCCTCGAGGCGCGCTCGCTCGCTGTCGAGGACCTCACCGACCCCCCCGACGCGATCGTGTCCGCGGCCGAGGAGCACGGCGCGCGGGCGATCGTGATCGGCTCGCGCGGGCTGGGGGCGCTGAAGTCCAAACTGCTCGGCAGCACCTCCAAAGTCGTGCTGCACCGCGCCGCCTGCCCCGTGGTGGTCGTGCGCCACCCCGACGAGCACGGCGCCCGCCAGGACGAGCCGGCCAGCGAAGACTGAGCTCGGGCTCCGCGCAAGAGCGTGGATCAATGAAGTCGTAGACATCCGGTGGCTCGCATTACGAGCCGGCTGCGATCAAGCCGCAGAGCCTTGGCGAGCGCTGGCGACGGTCCTCGCACGGCTGCGACGCTATCCTCGAAAGCGCCGCGACTGCTGGGGAAAACCGCCCGATTGGCGTTGCTTGACGCGACGGGAAGGGATTGCGTAGAGTACGTTGTAGACAAAAAATCGCTGACATGGAAATGTCTTGTCTACGAGATACCATGACAGTCGGAGTTTCGAGAGGATGCAGGGAGGTCGAATGTCTAAGTCCAAGGGAGGGAGCCCGGGGTCGTCCGGGGAGGGCGCTCACAATCCCCGTACGAGTGGCCGCAAGCCGGGTGGGAGCGCTCGCCAGGCTGCGGGGGGCACGCGCAAGGGCAAGGCGAGCGCCCGCAAGCCGGCGCAGGGAAGCGGCAAGCTCAAGCAGCGAGCGAAGCCGAAGATCGTGCCGATCTACGCCCGCCTGCCGCGGGGGCCGCACCCGCTCGGGGCGCCGGGCGTGGCCCGCAACCAGCGCATCCGCATCCACGGAGGGATGATCGAGGCGGTCACCACGCGGGGCTACCCGCAGACCAGCGTGAAGCTCGTGATCGGGCTGGCGGGGGTCTCGCGACGCTCCTTCTACGAGCAGTTCTCCGGCAAGGAGGAATGCTTCATCGCGACGTTCGACCTGATCGCCAACCGCGCGGTCAAGCGCCTCACCGACGCCTACCGGACGGCGGAGGGCGACCAGCGCCAGCGCCTGCGCGCGGCGCTGCGGGCGTGGGGCGCGGAACTGGAGCAGAACCCGAAGGCGCTGCGCTTGGCGATCGCCGAGTCCCAGGCCGCGGGCGCGGAGGGGCTGCGGCGGCTGCAGAAGACCACGGCCGTCTGCGAAGGGCTGCTCGCGGGCGCCCTCTCCGGTCGCTGCCCACCCGCCGCCGGCAAGGATGAGGGCGAGGACTCCGAGGCGCTGCCGCCGCCGGTGGTGCGGGCGATCGTGGGAGGGCTGCGGCGGGCGACGCAGATGCGCCTGCTCGACGACGACACCGAGGATCTCGACCCGCTCGTCCGGGAGATGGAGAAGTGGTCGCTGCTGTTCAAATCGCCCGCGCTGGGGAGCCTGCGCCCGCGCCGCTGCGCCCACCAGCCCTTCCCGGAGACGCTCCTGCTCGAGCCCGACGCCTGTGGCGGCGAGAGCCGCCGCGCGCGCCTGCTGCGCAGTGCGATCGAGACGGGGCTGCGCGAACGGAAGTTCGCCGACCTCAGCTCGCCGCGGATCGCCGAAGGCGCAGGGCTGCCGTTCGAGGCGGTCACAGAGCTCTACCCCGACCCGCAGGCGTGCTATCTGGAGGCGCTGGACGTGCTGGGCGACGAACTGCTGCAGCTGATCGCCACTCCCGAGCTCGTCTCCGCGGAGTGGCCGGCGGCGGTGTGCGGCACGATCGACGCGCTGCTCGCCCACCTCGCGGGCAGCCCCGCCCGCCTGATGACGCTGACCGTCAAAGCGCCCGAAGCGGGGCCGGCGGCGATCGCCAACGTCGGCGACCTCGCTTACGAGCTGGCGACGCTGCTGACCGAGGGGGCGCCCCGGCGCCCGCGCACGCGGATCGCGGTCGAGGGGATCGCGGGCGGGCTGTGGAACATCCTCTACTGCGAGGCGCTCGCCGGCAGGGGCCACTGCCTGCCGCTGCTCTCCGAGTACATCTCCTACGTGGTGCTCACCCCCTACCTCGGCCCCGAGGAGGCGGTCGCGGCGATCGTGGGCTCGCGCGCCACGGCAACTCCGCAGGAGCAGCCGGGAGCGAGCCCGGCGGCGACCGCTGCCGGCAACGGGCTCAGCCCCGAGACCAAGGTCGCCGCCAACGGGGATGGCACCGGGACCAGGGCCACCGCCGGCAACGGTGCGAGGAGCAACGGCCAGGCGGCGACGGGCAACGGGTCGGCGCCCGCCGGCGAGCCGCAGGGCGAGGACTACCGGCGTTTGGCGGAGCGCCGCTCGGCGAAGTGCGTGAACACGACCCCGACCAGCGCGGAGAGCACGATCACGACGATCAAAGGCGCCTGACTCTTACCGAAGAAGATCCAGTGGACCTCGACCTTTCCGCGGTTGAGCACGGCGAACAGGGTCGCCACCACCGCCAGCGCCACCAGTCCGCCGGTACGCGCCAGCTCGCGGTTGCTGCGTTTGGGCTTCGTGGGGGTCTTGGTTGACGCGGACATGACCCTGCTCAATGGTAGGGCATGCACGCACCGCGCCTGAGCCTGGCGCGGCCCGCAGCCGCGCCGCGAACGATCAACGCGACACGGCCAACGGTCGGGCCTCGGCGGCCCTGCTCGGCGCAGACCCCGAGCGGCGCCCTACCCCGCGGCCAGCTCGGACTTGACCCAAGCGCAGCCGCTGGAGAGGTCTTCCACGCCGAGGGCGGCGGCGACATTGAGCGCCATGCCGTGCCTGAAGAAGTCGTCGATCCGTTCGTCCTCGGCGCCGGACAGCCGCTGCGCGAGGCCCACCAGCTCGGCGTAGCGGCGGCGCATACGGGCGCGCACCAGCTCGTCATCGCAGGCTGCGTATGACTGGTGTTGGAGCATCAGGTAGTCGCGGTCGCTGGAGAGCAGCTCCACATACGCCTTGCCCATCGCATCCAAGGCGTCCTCGCAGTCGGCCGGCGCCCGCCCCTCGCGGAAGTCGGCGGCGGCGTGCTCGAAGGTCGCTGCGATCCGTTCGAAGCTGCGCTCCAGCGCGGCGAGGAACAGCTCGCGCTTGTTGCCAAACAGCGTGAACACGTACGGCTGGGCGACGCCCACGCGCCGCGCGATGCGCTCCACCGGGGTGCCGTGCAGGCCGCCGTGCGCGAACTCATGCACGGCGGCGGCGATCAGCTCCTCGCGGCGCTCCGCGGCGGGCACGCGCGTGCGTGCGGGCAGCTCGCCGCCCGATGCCCCCGCGTCGGTCGGCTGGGGCTCGGCGGCCGCTGCACTCGCTTGCGAGTGCGCGGGATCGGGTGCGGCCGTCACGCGGCCTCCCCCACCGCGCCGGCTGGGAGCTTCACTCCACGGGCGGGACGCCGCTGCCCATCGGCCTCGGGGATCGCAGCGCCATCCGCGGCGGGCGTCACCGCCGGGGCCTTGGTCGAGAAGGGCAGCGCGAGCACCGCGAGCGTGCCGGCGCCCAACATCGCCACGGCCACCCACAGCGCCGGCTCGAGGCCGTTCACAAACGCCTGCGGCGAGCCGTAGCCGCCCACGTGGGTGAAGATCGTGGCGAGCACCGCCACCCCCAGCACCCCGCCGGTCTCGCGGATCGCGTTGGTCGCGCCAGAGGCCTGCCCGGCCTGGTCGGCGCGCACCGCGGAGAGCACGGCGTTGGCGGAGGGGGCGAACACGAGCGCCATCCCGGCGCCCGCCATGATGAACGGGACGATCATCTCCCCGTAGGGCGTGTGGGTCGAGAGGATCGACGCCAGCCACGCCAGCGCCCCGGCCTGCAGCGCGAGGCCCGAGAGCATGAACGGGCGGCTGCCGAAGCGCTGGGAGAAGACGCCCGCGAAGGGGGCGACCACCATCGTGGCGCCGGTCCACACGAGGATCTTCAGCCCCGCCTCCAGGGGGCTGTTGCCGAGCACGTCCTGCATGAACTGCGATAGGAAGAAGATCGACCCGAACATCCCGAAGTACATTGTGAGCGAAGCGAAGTTGGTCACCGCGAATGCGCGGCGGGTGAAGAATGACATCGGCAGCATCGGCTCGCGCGCGCGGCGCTCCCATGCGACGAACAGGGCGAGCAGCACGGCGCCCGCGCTCAGCGAGGCGAGGATCGTGGTGGAGGTCCAGCCGAGCGACTGCGCGCGCACGATCCCGAACACGATGCCGAACGCACCGGCGGAGGCGAGCGCGAGGCCGCGGAGGTCGAGCGCCCCGTTGGGGCCGTGGCTCTCGCGCAGGCGAGCGGCGGCGAGCGGCAGCAGCACCAGGCCGATCGGGACGTTGATCCAAAAGATCCAGTGCCAGGAGATGCTCTGCACCACGGCGCCGCCCACCAGCGGGCCGAGCGCGACGGCCGAGCCGGACACGCCCGACCACACGCCCAGCGCCATCCCGCGGTGTAGGCCGATCGGGGATCCCTCCGATCCCCGATCGGCGGGGAAGGCCTCGGCGAGCAGCGTGAGCGTCAGCGGCGTGACCATCGCCGCGCCCATCCCCTGCACCGCGCGGGCGGCCACGAGCAGCTCGGTGCTGGGCGCCAGTGCGGCGGCCGCGGAGGCGGCCGTGAAGAGCGAGAGCCCCGCGAGGAACATGCGCTTGCGCCCGAAGCGGTCGCCGAGCGCGGCCCCGGTCAGGAGTAGCACCGCGTACGCCAGCACGTACGCGTTGACGGTCCACTCCAGCGACTGGATCGAGGCGCCCAGGTCGCGGTGGATCGAGGGCAGCGCGATCGACACCACGAGGTTGTCGAGGACGACCATGAACAGCGCCGTCGAGACGATCCCGAGGGTCCAGTTGTTTGTGCGCGAGCTGCTCATCGTGTCCTCCTTGCTCTGGTGCCGACCCCACTCCCGCTGGCCTGGTGCGGCAGTTGGGTTGGGGAAAATTAGTGATTGCTAACTAACATTAGATTAGCAGCGACTAATAATCTTGTCAAGCAGGTTGCTGCGGATCGCCACGCGGAGCCGACCCGCGCCGTCGCGGGGCATGGATGCACCGCGCCCGTGCGCCTGTGCGTGAGCGTGCCCGCGCGGATGCGCGCCAAAGAAGCGATCGAGCCCCCCCACCCTCGGTCGAGGGCGCAACCCCGTGCTCGCCGCTGTGTTCCCGAGCAGGTGAGCGTCTGCGCGGCGGCGAATAGTGAGGCGATGACTCGACGGGCGTTGCCGATGGCATGCGCGCTGGCTCTGGGAGCCGTGGGAGGCGTGCTGCTCGGAGGCTGCGGGGGTGGGACGAAGACGGTCACCGTCCCCGGCCCCCCCGCGGGGAGCGCCGCCGCGCAGGTCGGGGCGCACACGAGCTCCACCGCCTCCACCGCGTCCGCGCCCGCCCGCACCACGCCGACCACGACGAGCGCCACCGGGAGCAGCGGCGCCGCGGGCGCGACCGGCCAATCCACGAGCACCACCCGCACCGCGCCCGCGCCCGCGTTCGTGCACGGTGGGCAGCCCGCCGAACAGGCCGCTTCCGCCGAAGCCAAGGCGGCCGCCACGATCGTGAGCGCCCACGGGTACACCGCCGGGGATCTCTCCGACTACCACGCCGACCAAACGTTGCGAGTGCTGATCGGGACGCGCACCGGCGCCGCCGACCCCTACAACGAGCGCGCCTTCTTCTTCCTCGGCGCCCACTACCTCGGCACCGACTCCACCCTTCCCAGCGCCTCGGTGAACATCGTCAGCCAGAGCGACACCGAAGTCGTTCTCACCTACGCGCTCTACCGCGCGCACGACTCCCTCTGCTGCCCCTCCGGCGGGTTGGCCACAGTGCACTTCCAGCTCGACAACGGCCAGCTTGTACCGCTCGACCCGATCCCGCCCGCCAACTCCTCCACCGGTCTCTCGCGGCAGTAGCCGGCTGCGGCCCCTCCGGTCCGCTCTGTGGGGGGCCTCGCGTTGGGCTGGTCAACGGGTGGGAGGAGGCGTTTCTCCCCTATCTTGATGGGTGCCATAACCCCACGAGGAAGGAGTACCACGATGAGCGCGAGTATCGATGGTCCCGCCGAGGCGCTGCTGCGGGGCAAGAACTTCTGCAACGTCGCCACGCTGCGCCCCGACGGCTCTGTGCACGCCGCGCCGGTGTGGGTCGACGTGCAGGACGGCCTGCCGACGGTGAACACAGCCGAGGGCCGTGTGTGGCCGCGCAACCTCGAACGCGACCCGCGTGTCACGCTGACGGTGCAGAACATGGACAACCCCTACGAGTACCTGCTGATCCGCGGGCGCGTCGCCGAGCGCACCCACGAGGGCGCCGACGCGCACATCGACGCGCTCGCCATGAAGTACCTCGGCCAGGCGTCCTACCCCTACCGCCAGCCCGGCGAACAGCGCGTGATCATCCGCGTGCAGCCGGAATACGTGCACACCTACGGGGCCTGAGGGCCGTCGGTGTGTCGCAATAGCCTCCGCCACCACGGCGTCGGGCGGGGTTGGGCGCGCAGCCACTCGTCGCGCATGACCAGCTGTCCCCGTTCGCGCGCTTTCACCACGCACCTGGTGTGCGCGTGCCGCCGGCGGCGGGTGTCTCCTTCGGGGGCGATCAACATGTGCTCGCTGAGCGCGGGCAGCTGATGGCCGCAGAACGGACACCGGTACGTCGCGGGCTTGCGGTTCGCCGCGCGGCGCACCGTCCACCATGGGGCCGGCGGCAGGCGCGAGGTCATCGCCCCATTGTGGCGCCCCTCGCCGGCGCGCTCGCGGTGGTCGGTGTCGGCGTCGCGGTCGCGCTCGCCAAAGGCTCGTTGGAGCGCCGCGCCGCCCGCGCGCGGGGCGACCCGCCTCGCCGCCCCGGCAACCGCCGGCCGGCGCTGCTCCCCGGCGAGCCCTTTGCGGAGGGGCTGCGGCGCGTGATCCTCGGCCAGCTCGACCTCGCCGTGGAGCTGCTCGAAGCGTTCCCCGGCGGGGTGGGCACGCAGGGAAGCGGGTCGGGGGGCGGCCGGTCGGGCGGCGAAGGGGCGGATCCCGCGCAGGCGGGCGCCCGCACCGTGCACGAGACCCGCAAGGCGCTCAAGCGCCTGCGCGCGCTGCTGTCGCTGCTGCGCGGCGAGCTGGGCCCCAAGCGCTACGCACGCGAGAACGCCGCGCTGCGCGACTGCGGCCGGCGCCTCGCGGGGGCGCGCGACGCGGAGGTGATGCTCGGCACACTCGACTCGCTCGTGCGGCGCGACCCCGCGCACTTCACGCGCAGCGCCGCGCTGCGCACGCTGCGCGCGCAGCTGCTCGCCGAGCGCGACACCGCCGCGGCGCACGCGATCCACGACCCCCGCGTACGCGGCGAGGTGGTCGTCGAGCTACGGGCCGTGCGCGCGCGTGTGGAGCGCTGGGAGCTGCGCGAGCGGGGCTTCCGGCTGCTCGCGCCAGGGGTCGAGGGCATCTACGCACAGGGCCGCCGGCGGATGCGCACCGCCCGCCGGCGTCACAGTGTGGAGGCGCTGCACGTGTGGCGCAAACGCGTCAAGGAGCTGCGCTACGCCGCCGAGACGCTCGACCGCGGCGGCAAGTCGCACAAGCCGGTGCGCCGCGTCGCCCGCCGCGCCGACCGGCTTGGGGAAATGCTCGGCGAGGAGCACGACCTCGCGCTGCTCGAAGCGCGGGTGCGCGAGCGCTCGCGCGGGTTCGCAGGCGAGCGCAAGGTGCGCAAGCGGCTGTTGCGGCTGATCGCCGCGCGGCGCCGGAAGCTGCGCAAGCGCGCCCTGCGCGAGGGCGAGCGTCTCTACCGGCGCCCGCCGCGGCGCTTCGTGCGCCGGCTGAAGCGCGCGCGGTAGGGCCCTGGCTCGAACGCTCGCCCGCCGCCCGCCGCGGGCGGCAGCCGCCGCGCGCTCGCGGGCGCCGGTGTGCCTCGACAACTCGCGCACGTCCGGCAATTCGACTTCAGGGCCGCCTTTCCGCCGCCGATGCCTTAACTGCGAGCGGGGATGCACACGACGATGCGAACAAGACCACTGCCGGCCACCGTCACCCTGGCCCTGCTGGTGGGGGGCCTGGGGGTGCTGATGCTGCACACGCTCGCCGGCATGGGCGGGATCGCGCGCGGGGGGCTCTTTGACCACGCCGTGTACGGGGTGCTGATGGGCGCCTCGGCCTGCACGGTGCTCGCCCGCGGCGCGGTTGTGCGGGCGCAGCGCGGCGCCTGGCTGACGATGGGCGCCGGCCTGTTGTGCTGGTGCCTGGGCGACCTCTACTACACGCTGTTCGTCGAAGGCCCCGGCGCGGCCGGCGGCAGCGTCTCGCCCGCGGACGCGCTCTACCTCGTCTTCTATCCGTGCTGCTACGTCGCGCTCGTGCTGCTGCTGGGCGCCCACCTGCGCGAGCTGCGGATCGGCATGTGGCTCGACGGCCTGATCGGCGGGCTCGCGGCCGCCGCGGTCGGGGCGGCGCTGATCCTGCCGCCGATCCTGCACGGCGCGCACGGGGACGCCGCCTCGCTGGGGGTCGCGCTGGCCTATCCGGTCGGCGACCTGCTGCTGCTGATCTTCACGCTCGGCGCGCTCGGCATGACCGGCTGGCGCCCCGGGCGCGTGTGGCTGCTGATGGCCGCGGCGATGCTGTGCAGCGCGGTCGCCGACTCGGCCTATCTCTACCAGACCGCGACCGACAGTTTCTATGTGGGGAATTGGGCGCAGTTCCTGTGGCCGGCCTCCGCCGTGCTGCTGGCCGTCGCCGCGTGGACGCCATGGCCGCGGCCGGCGCGCCGGCGCGTGGAGGGCTGGCGCCTCGTGTCGGTGCCCTCGCTCTCGCTGCTGGCGGCCCTCGGGGTGCTGATCTACGGCAACCTCCCCCACGCCCAGCTCACGCCCACCGCGCTGGTGCTCGCGGCCGTGACCGTACTGACGGTGTGCGTGCACCTGATGATGACGGTGCGCGAGAACATCGCGATGCTCGCCGGCTCGCGCCGGCTGGCGCTGACCGACCCGCTCACCGGCCTCGGCAACCGCCGGCAGCTGATGGAGGACCTCAACGTCGCCTGCCGCCGCGTCGGCAGCGGCGAGACGTGGGAGCTGATGCTGTACGACCTGAACGGCTTCAAGCGCTACAACGACACCTTCGGCCACCCCGCCGGCGACGCGCTGCTGGCGCGCCTCTCCGACAAGCTGAAGACCGTGGTCGCCCCCTACGGCACCGCCTACCGCATGGGGGGCGACGAGTTCTGCGTGCTGCTGTGCAACTGCGCCGAGCGCCTCGACGCGCTTGTGGCGGCCTCCGTCGCGGCCCTCTCCGAGCGCGGCCCGGGCTTCTCGATCGGCGCCGCCCACGGCGTCGTCAGCATCCCCCCGGAGCTCGACGACCCGGCCGCGGTGATGCAGCTCGCCGACCAGCGTCTGTACCGGCGCAAGGAGGAAACGCGCGAGGCCTCCGCCGTGCACCAACTGCGCGACGTGCTGCTGCAGGCCTTCCAGGAGCGCCACCCCGACCTGCAGGAGCACCAGCGCGGGGTCGGCGCGCTGGTGCTCGATGTCGGCCGCCGCCTGGGAATGGACGGCGAAGAGCTCGACGTGCTGGCGCGCGCCGCCGAGCTGCACGACGTCGGCAAGATCGCGATCCCCGACGCGATCCTGACGAAGCCCGGGCCGCTCAACGCCGAGGAGTGGGGCTTCATGAGCCGCCACACGATCCTCGGCGAGCGGATCCTCGCCGCCGCCGCCGCGCTGCGCCCGGTGGCGGGGCTGGTGCGCTCCTCGCACGAGCGCTTCGACGGCCACGGCTACCCCGACGGCCTGAGCGGCGAGCGGATCCCGCTCGGCGCGCGGATCATCTTCGTGTGCGACGCCTTCGACGCGATGATCTCCGAGCGCTCCTACTCCTCCGCGGTCCCCACCGCCGCGGCGATCGCCGAGCTGCGCGCCTGCGCCGGCACCCAGTTCGACCCCGACGTGGTGGAGGCGTTTATCGCCTCGTTCGGGCAACCGTCACTCGACGCTGAGGATGCTCAGCACGCTCTCCCCGCGGGGCAGCGCAACGGTCACCTGGTCGCCGGGGCGCCGGCCGACCAGCGCGCGGGCGACCGGCGACTCGGCTGAGAGGCGCCCCTCCGCGGGGGCGGCATCGTGCGAGCTGACGATCGTCCAGGTGCGCTGCTGCCCGGTCTGATCGCCGACCACGACGGTCGAGCCGAAGCCGACCGCGCCGTCGTCGGCCATCTGCCCCTCCTCGACGACCACCGCCGTGGAGATCTTTTCGCGCAGCCGTGCGATCTTCGTCTCCAGGTGGGCCTGGTCGTTCTTCGCGTCGTGGTACTCGCTGTTCTCCTTCAGGTCCCCCCACTCGCGCGCCGTTTTGATCCGCTCCGCGATCTCGCGACGGCCCTCGCCCTCCAGGGTCTCGAGCTCCGCGCGCATGGACTCCAGGCCGGCGGACGTGATCAGGTTGGGGGCGTCGCTCATCTCGTTCTCCAGCGTACCGGGGAGCGGAGGCGAGCGCGGAGCGGCTGACTCCAACCCGATTCGTCTCGCTCTGCGTGGCGGATACCAGACAACTGACTCTTGATCGGGGGGCCAGGAGTCAGCAGAGTGGCGGACAGATGAGTGCCTATGGTGCCGAGCGCAAACGAATCTTGCGGCAGTTCGGCGCACATCTCGGCACACTGCGCAAAGACAAAGCCCTGTCCCAGGAAAAGCTCGCGGAGAAGACGAAACTGCACCGCACCTACATCGGCAAACTGGAGGGCGGCAAGACGGAGCCGCGCATGCTCTCGCTGCGTCTGCTCGCCGCCGCGCTCGACGTGTCGGTTGGTGCCCTCGTGGACGATCTCCCACTTCCGCAAGAGCGCAAGCCTCGACCTATCGGCGAGCTCGCGAGCGACCGCTAGGACTCGCAGCTTTGTGCGTTGATCGCTGTGGTCGGTTAGGCACTTCCCGGCGCTGAAGCTGCCGTGGGCGGCGCGCACCTGCAGACGCAACGATTTCGCCTACTTCGATCGGCTCTACCGGCGGTGGGCACCAGGGTGGTCGGGCCCGAGCGCGAGGAACCTCCGGCAGGCGCGCAACATTTGCACGCCGGCTGCGTCTCATGGGTCATGGATCGAACAGACGAACGCCAGTTGCCGCCTGCACCAGCCCCGCAGAGCACTCCCGTTGCGGGCGGGAGCGGGTGGGGTCCGGGGCAGACGCCGTCTTCCGCCGCCGGCGAGAGCGACACGTTTCGTGCGCTCGTGGAGACACACCGTCCCGAGCTGCTCCGCTACGCGCGTCGCCAGCTTGGAGGCCGTGCCGAGCTCGCCGAGGACGTGCTCCAGGACGCCTTCCTGAACGCCTACCGTCATCTTGCGGCGGGCACCAGACCGCAGAACACGAGAGCGTGGCTGTATGCGATCGTGCACAACGCAGCGACCAACGTCGCGCGCGCGACGCAGCCCCCAGTGTCGCTAGAAGCGAACCACTATTCCATCGCAGGCGGACCGACGCCGTCGGAGGCGATCGAGCAGCGCGAGTGGCTCGAGTGGCTGATGGGAGCGATCGGAGCCCTGCCGGCGCGTCAGCGCGACGCACTGGTCGGCCATGCCCTTGAAGGTCGCAGCTACCGCGAGTTGGCCACCCGCGAGCAGACCACCGTCTCAGCGATCAAGACGCTGATTCATCGCGCCCGCCGTGGTCTGGCTGAAGGTTCGCCACTGCACGCGCTCGCCGTCCCGTTCCTGCTCATCTCACGACGCCTGACCGGGTTCACGGTCCACCGGGCGCTCGCCGGCAAGCTGTCCGCGAACGGGATAACCGGGATGCTCCTGGCAGCCCTCGGCACCGCGACCCTGACGTCCGGTCTGCTCCTCGCCGGGCAGGCGGGCCATTCTGTCGCGATCGCCGCCTCACGCCGACAGGCCGTGAGTGCACACGCGAGCGCCCACCGCCGAACCCGCGGAGGCGGGACCCGTGCGCCAAATATCGGGCGCTCCCCGGCAGGTCGGCTACATCACGAAGCGCGGCTCGCCACGGCCGAGTGCGAAAACGGCCGTCATCTGAATCGGCGGCTGCGAGTCGTCGCGCTGCAGTATGCCGCGAGTCACCTGACCACGATGCAGATGGAGTACACCGACTGTGAGCAGATCCTGCGAATGCGCGTAAGGCGGATCGCCAGCGCGCGGGGCCACCGGCATGCGCCCCCCGGCCACCGGGGAAAGCACCGGGAGCATGGTGAGCACGACCGGCACGCCGCCTGACGCTCGCGCGGCGTGCACGCGGCGGCGACGCCAGCGTGATCGCGTCCCGGCGGCGGGCGCTCAGGCATCGAGCCTCTGGGGCAGTTCACTAGCCGTGCCTGCGTTCGGCTTCTTCTTCCCGCTTGAATCCGCGCTGCTGGTTGAGCACGCCCTTGAGCGTTCCGACGTCGAGGACGTCGACGTTGGTGCCGAGGCGTACGTAGGGTATGCCCGAGCTTGAGTCTCGTAGCTTTGGGTTGTTGGCGGTGGCGGTCATGAGCTTGAAGCCGAGAAGGTCAGGACCGAGAACCGCCAGGCCGTGACACGAGAGGAAGGTCTTGCCGTGGAGGAAGGTGGTTCCGCGTGCTGGGTATCGCTTGGCGCGCGCGCAGGCCAGCGGGCGGAGTCCTCCGCGCTCCATCGGCTTCGCGCCGAATCGCGTGACCAGCAGACGCATTGCCCCGTCGTTGGACTCGATGGAGGCGCTCAAGAAGACGGCACTGGATGCCCAGAAGCAGGCTTCCTCGGAAGACAGCGGCCCGGGTGCGCATGGGACTCTCTTGAAGACGACCGGACGCCGGAGCTTGGTGAGTGTCCCGGGTGTGACTGGCAGCGCGAGAGGGCTGGCGCTGAGCTTGGCTTCGGCGCTGCCGTGATCTTCATTTCTCTCGCTTAGGCGGCGGGCTATCAGCGCCACTCCGAAGACAGCCAACGCGACGCCCACGCAGAGCCAGAAAGCCCTCCCGAACTGAGGCCGATTGGCAGCCGTGTCGCCCGCCAGACGCATACGGCTTTCTATCGGCCCATCGGGCCGCTCCTGTTAGCCGTGGCCCCAGCTTACGGCTGGCGCAGGCGCAGCGCATACAGTCTTCCGGCGAACTCCTCGGCCGACGGACTATCCTCGCACGTCTTGGCCCCTTCTCAGCGCTCGGTCGGATCGCGGTCGCGGACGCTGCCGATGAAGCTGAGCTCACGCGTACAGCGCGTCGATCTCGGTGGCGTACTTCTCGGCGATCGGCTTGCGCTTGAGCTTCATCGTCGGGGTGAGCTCGTCGCCGTCTGGCATCCAGTCGTGTGAAAGGATCGTAAACCGTCGCGCCGAGATGCAGCGCCCCCGTGTCGCACAGGTGAAACTCGGGCCGGTTCCTCAGCATCAGCGCGACCGTCTCGCCCCGTGTGACACCGAGCGCCTCGAGGCCCGCCGCGATTCGCGCGGCGCGCTGTGCGTACTCGCGCCAGGTGAACTCGACCGCGCCGTCCCAGCTGCGCAGCGCGGACGCGTCGGGGAGTCGGGCGACGGTCGCCTGAAAGGCCCCGCAGAGCGTCGGCGGAGCTCCAGTGGTTGCCCCCGCCATGCCGTTACCCCGGCTTGGTCGCGTATGCGGCGACGACCGTCGGCCAGAACGTGACGCGCCCGACCGTTCCTGTGTCGGCGCGCAGGCGGTCGGCGAGGGTGTCGATGTCGACCTCCTCCTCGGTGGCGACCCCGGTAGCGAGGATTGCGGGCAGGAAGCTGCTGGTTAGCTCGACGATGCGGCGAATCGCCTCCTCGCCGACGCCGATCGCGACCTCGCTGTCGAGGTCGGAGTTGGGCTCGAGCCCGGCTTGCGCGAACGTCGCCGGCAGCCGCATGCCCATGTCCCACTGCGTGCCCAGCCTTATGTGGGTGGCGTGAATCCACTTGTTGAGCTGTTCGGACGCCGGCGTTGACGGCCAGGACACCATGCACCGCTCTGGTAGGAACGAGTCCATGTGGAGGGACATCTCGGCGAAGGCCACCACCCCTCCCGGGCGGACGTGGCGCGCCACGCTCGCCACCGCCGCCGCCGGGTCGCCCTGGTACATGAGCACGAGCCGCCCGACCAGCGCGTCGAACGGGGCGCCGGGTAGCGCTACCTCGCGAAAGTCCCCGAGCACGAACTCGACATTCTCGTGTCCCAACTCGACCGCCCGTTGACGCGCCCTCGCGAGCGCCGGCTCGTCTCGCTCGACCCCGACCACCGACCCGCCTGCACCCACCAGCTCAGAGCACAGGAAGCTGACATCGCCCGGTCCGCAGCCGACGTCGAGGACCCGCATCCCGGGCTCGACCCCCGCGCGACCCAGCAGACGGCGCGTGAACGGCGCATACCAATCCGCTTGGCGGCTCAGCCGCTCGTGCTCGTCCTCGCTGGACGAGCACAGCGCATACCCGGGGTCTGCGGTGGCCGGTATGTCGCGAGGCTCCACGGTTCCTATTTGTCTTACCTGGTTGCTCCGGTTGGGATCAACCGGCCGGTGGCACGCTCGCACAGGTCTCCTCGAGGCCGCGACGGCGGTGAGAGCCGCGCTGGCAGCGTCTTTCGCGCGAACAGCTCGTTCGGCGGACCGTCCCGCCAGAGCTCGAGGTCGCCGACGAGCACATTCTGTAGATCGCTGTCAACCGATACCGTTTGAGGCTTCTGGATCGATGCCATTTGAGACCCCTATGAATCGCTCAACACACCAACAGCCACAGCCATCTCATCAACTCCTCACTCGTGTTCAAACGATGCTACATCGACCGTGCTGGCGGCGTCAGCCACCGTGACGTTGAGAGACCGGCGGTGTGAGTCGCCCGCGACGAGCCAGGTGATGTGGTGCACGAGCAAACCAGGGTGGTCCTGCTGCTCGCCAGTGGTGGATTACGAGTCGGCGCTCTCCAGCAGGAATGCGTCGAGCGTGCGGTCGAAGCGCTCGGGATCGTCGAGGAACGGCGCGTGTCCGGTGTCGGGCCAGATCTCGGTGCGGCCGTGGCGGAAGAGAGGGGTGCGCCGCTCGGCTGCATGGACGAGCCGGATGCGATCCTTGGCGCCATGGATCTGCAGGATCGGACCCGCGAAAGCGCGCAGCACGTCATCGTTCTGGTAGCGCCTGCTCGCCACGCCCAGCGCCGCGTGGGGCGGGATCGAGAGCGCGTCCTCGACCAGCGTGGCGATCTGCTCATCGGGCAGCGCTCGCTCGGTGAGCAGGCGGACCGTCGCCTGCGCGAACTGCCGGGCGCTCAGCCTGCGCCGCAGCCGGCGCTTGAGCAGACGGACGAGGTCTGGGGCGATCGTCGCGCGTATTTGCGAGTCCATGAGATTCGCCTCCGGGCCGCCGTCCACGAGCACAAACGCTCGCGCGTGGCCGCCGTGGCGCAGGTAGTCGCAGGCGACGGCGCTGCCGTAAGACCAGCCGACGAGGACTGGGCGCGCCAGTCCGAAGTGCGCGACGAGCGCCGCGATGTCCGCCGCCCAGATCTCGCTGCTCCGATAGCCGCGATGTGGCTTATCCGATCGGCCGTGGCCGCGGTAATCGGGGGCGATCATCCGGGCGCTGCCCGCGAGCGGCCCGCTCATCACACCCTGCCAGACCCGCCCGCTGCAGGACTGCCCGTGCAGCAGCAGAACGGGTGTGCCGTGCTCGGGCCCGGCGACGCGGACGTTCAGACGCACGCCGCCGGCACCCGGCACAGAGGTGCTGTCGATGTGCGGCGCCGCACGCCCGGGGTCGGTGTTCATGAGTGAGCGCGCGATCGTCGGGTCCGCATGATCGGTTGAAGGTTCGCGCAGCGCGCCATTCGGGCCTGCTCGATCCTCGCGGCACGAGGATCGGCTCCTCCCAGCGGGGCGGGGTCTGCGAGAAGCTGACCGGCGGGGCGAGCTGGACGAGCGTTCCCAGCGGCGTCTCGGCGGTGATCGCGGCGGGCTCGCGCAATTGGCTGGCAGGGGTGCTGCCGGCGAGCTTGGGATCGACCGTGCCGAGCGAGGCGACGAACATGCCGGTTCGGGCCAGGCTCACCTTGACGCGGTAGCTGCCGCCCTCGTTCGCGCGGCGGATCAGCGCGGCGCTCGCGCCGGCGGTGGCGGTGTAGCCGGTGATGAAGTCGTTGAGCATCCCTGTTGGCGGGAGCTTGAGGCTCTCGTCGTGACCTTCGATCGAAATCGACGCTCGCCACGACGGCGCCAACCCCAGCGGCGGGCTCCTGCGTATCGAATGCGCTGGTCACGTGCCCACGCAACATAGACGAACGTTCACGAGCCGGCCAGCAGCCTCGCTCTCGACTTCTGTCACATATCCCGAAGCTCCCATCAACGGCCACGTCAAGCCCTACAAAGGCAAGCGTCGCACGACCTGGTACGCGAAGTGGGGCGACCAGAACGGGCAGCACCAAAAGGCGCTCGGCGCCGCCTGGGCCGGCAAGGGCACCCCGCCCGCCGGCTTCCTGCGCAAACGCGATGCCGAAGCAAAGCTCCATGAGATCCTCGTCGATGCGCGCCGCGGGCAGCTTCGCCAGCAACGTACCGGCCTGCTCTTCGCCGAGGTAGCCGAGGCGTGGTATGAGCTTCGACAGCGCGGCTGCGAGGCTGGCGGCACCCGCGCTCTCGTAAGCTGTGCTGCCGTGCTGCCGAACCGATCGATCCCGAGTGCCACCACGATCCCGGTGCTCATCTATCCCGATGTGCGCGCCGCAGTGAGTTGGTTGAGTGAGGCTTTCGGGTTCGTCGAGCGCCTCCAGATCGGCGAGGACCATCGGTCGCAGATGAACGTTGGGGAAGGCGGCGCGGTGATCATTGGCGACGTCCGCTACGACCGCGTACCGCCACGTCCCGGCGAAGTCACACACTCGGTGCTCGTGCGCGTTGAGGACGCGAGAGCGCACTGCGAGCACGCGCGAGCCCACGGAGCGAAGATCCTTGAGGAGCCCATCGACCACATGTACGGTGAGCGCCAGTACAACGCCGAGGACCCCTGGGGGCATCAGTGGACCTTCTCGCAGACGCTCGCGGATATCCACCCTCGGGACTGGGGCGGGATCCTCCGGGAATGAGTCGCCAAGCAGCACGAACGTCCGCACGTCCCGCCACCCTGCTCGAGACAGTCGTTCTCTGGCTGGCCAGAGGGGAGTGGCCTGAGAAGAGCGAGATCTGACGCGACACCCACCGTCCGCAGCGATCGTCTCCTCGGGCCTCACTCGGACGCCCGCTCGGCCCGGAAAGCGGTGTCATCCGGTCCTAACCCGCGCTACCCGGCGATGAGCCAGAGCCTAGAGACGGCGCGACTCGGCGCGTTCGTAGAGCAGCCTGAGAAGTCGTGCCTCAAGTGTGGCTCGGAAGGGCTGTGCCCCCGGAAAGATTCAATCGGACCACGTGCATACGTGCGGCCGAGGTGTATCGTTCGTCGGACTTCCCTTCGGCGCGAGGCGCGCCCACCTACAGGATCGAGTTGCCGGGATGGCACTGGGGCCGTTTAAAGTAGACGTAGCCGCGTCGGACTCGGGCAGCGAGCGGACGGATCCGGGGTGAGCGAGCGACACGGGAAGGAAAGCGCCAGCAATGCGGCGCCGATCTGGTCGATGGGGCGCGTCCTTGCCCTGTTCGCCGCGCTTGTGGTGAGCCTCACGCTGACGGCAGTGGCGAGCGCGGACGTTTCCTTCATCAAGGCCTACGGCTGGGGCGTGAGCGACGGCGCCAGCCAGTTTGAGACCTGCACCAGCACCTGCCAGGGCGGGATCGCGGGCGGCGGCGCCGGGCAGTTCGACGGCTCCCCCAGCGTCGCCACCGATAGCTCGCGCGACCTCTACGTCGCCGACGCGCTGAACAACCGGATCGACGAGTTCTCCGCCGCCGGCTCGTTCATCAAGGCCTACGGCTGGGGTGTGAGCGACGGCGCCAGCCGGTTTGAGACCTGCACCAGCACCTGCCAGGGCGGGATCGCGGGCGGCGGCGCCGGGGAGTTCGACGGCCCCGACGGCGTCGCCACCGATAGCTCGCGCGACGTCTACGTCGCCGACGCGCTGAACAACCGGATCGACGAGTTCTCCGCCGCCGGCTCGTTCATCAAGGCCTACGGCTGGGGTGTGAGCGACGGCGCCAGCCGGTTTGAGACCTGCACCAGCACCTGCCAGACCGGGATCGCGGGCGGCGGCGCCGGGCAGCTCTACGAGCCCTTGGCCGTCGTCGTCGATCCCTCCGGCGACGTCTACGTCGCCGAGCTCTACAACTGGCGGATCGACGAGTTCTCCGCCGCCGGCTCCTTCATCAAGGCCTACGGCTGGGGCGTGAGCGACGGCGCCAGCCAGTTTGAGACCTGCACCAGCACCTGCCAGAGGGGGGAAGCGGGTGGCGGCGCCGGGGAGTTCGGCGACCCCGACGGCGTCGCCACCGATAGCTCGGGCGACGTCTACGTCGCCGATTACGGCGACGCGCGGATCGACGAGTTCTCCGCCGCGGGCTCGTTCATCAAGGCCTACGGCTGGGGTGTGAGCGACGGCGCCAGCCGGTTTGAGACCTGCACCAGCACCTGCCAGACCGGGATCGTGGGCGGCGGCGCCGGGGAGTTCGAAGGCCCCAGAGCCGTCGCCACCGATAGCTCGGGCAACGTCTACGTCGCCGACTGGTTCAACAACCGGATCGACGAGTTCTCCGCCGCCGGCTCGTTCATCAAGGCCTACGGCTGGGGTGTGAGCGACGGCGCCAGCCAGTTTGAGACCTGCACCAGCAGCTGCACCAGCGGGCTGTTCGGCGGCGGCGCCGGGGAGTTCGAAGGCCCCATAGGCGTCGCCACCGATAGCTCGGGCGACGTCTACGTCGCCGATTTCTACAACAACCGGATCGACGAGTTCAGTGGCTCGGTGGCGGCCAGCACGCTCGCCCAAGGACCACCCACCTCGGCCACAGTGACCGACGGGGCCGGCTACAGCGGCCAGCTCACCGTCACCAACGCCAACGGTACGGTCACCTACACCGAGACGGCCTCGGCTGACTCCTCCGACGTGGTCGTGGACTCTTCCGGAGCTATCAGCGCCGCGAACTCGCTCGCCCCGGGCACCTACACGGTGGGTGGCAGCGACTCGGACACCGTAGGTGACACCGGCAGCTGGAGCTTCACACTGACCGTGATGCCCGGCATTCTCACCCAAGGTCCCCCGACCTTGGCCACAGTTGCGCCTCCGGCCCCGTGTGGGACGACGATAGTCGAGAGGTTGATCTGCGCTGCGAAGAAGCTAAAGAGCATTGCTGCTTGCAGCGCTGAGATCGCAGCTTTTGGACCGCTCAAGGCCTTGAAAGGCATCAAGATCATCAAGGGCTTTTACAACACGCACAAGTACCGGGAAGCGCTGCGGCCGGTCTACAAGCTCTACAACGATGTCATGAAGCTGCGGTTTAGGAACGTGACCGGCGCCGAGCTCTGGATGGTTCTGAAGAACGCCAAGAGCATCTCCGGCCTTGTCAAGGATGTCGCTGACTACATTGCCCTCGGCACTGATCCCAACGGCAAGAACTTTAAGGAGTTCGCAAAGGACTTCGCCGATCTCGTTGGGGTGGGCGACTGCGTTGACCTAGCTCTTGGTGATATATAACCAGGACTAACCACGCGACCAGATCTGCGTACCGCAGCCTGCCACGGAAATATCCGATGAGGGGCTACCAGTCCGGCAGCGGCGTCGGCCCTGACGTCGTCAGAGGCTCAGAAAGCGGTCGCCAACAAGCTGTCAGAGGTGTAGGGCAACCCGGGACGCGACCCTACGCCACATGGTCGACGCCGACCTGATCCGCCGTAGCGACCCACAAAGCGAGCGGTACGCGCCGAAGGCGAGCACTACCGAATAGCCGGTGACGACTCCCTTTGCCGAGTAGGATTGCGACCAAGAAGCACCTCCGGAACCGAGCCATGTGAGGAGTGAAATGCCACTCAAAGGCGAGTACGAGCCGAGCCCTTGGGACTGGGTGCGGGAGCAAGTCGAAGAATACGAGGCCAGTAATGGTGAGCGTGCCAACACGCTTCGTGAGACTGGCCTTCCTGTGGTCATCATCACGACCCGAGGGCGCAAGAGCGGCAAGATCCGCAAGTTCCCGCTCATGCGAGTGGAGCACGAGGGCGAGTACGCCCTTGTTGCTTCGCTCGGGGGTGCTCCTACCAACCCGACCTGGTACGGCAACCTGGTCGCCGATCCAACCGCGCTGATGATCCAGGACGGCACGGAGCCGCACGACTTCGTTGCACGTGAGGTCGAGGGCGACGAGCGAGCCCTGTGGTGGGATCGCGCTGTAGAGGCATATCCCAGCTACGCCGATTACCAAGAGAGGACTAGCCGAGTCATTCCGGTCTTTGTGGCCACGCCATCCGACGTCTAGATCTTGCCTCGCCAGCCAGATCCAAGAGCCGAGCGGATGGCGGTGGCTGGGTCGTTGTTGTACGCGTGCCCTTATGTCCGCGACCATCGTCACGCAAACCATGGAGAAAACACATGCAGCTTACCCGCAACTCCCTTGAAACCAACGCCGGGCCACGCGACTGGTTCACGGGCGACGTATACATCGATGCTGTCGCCGCACCCGCAGAGCCATCGCGTCTTGCAGCAGTCAGCGTTCACTTCACCCCCGGTGCGCGCACCGCATGGCACACGCATCCATTCGGCCAGACCATCTTCGTCACTGAGGGCGTCGGCCGCTGTCAGAGCGAGGGCGGGCCGGTGCAAGAGATCCACCCTGGCGACCGCGTCTTCTTCGAGCCCGGCGAGAACCACTGGCACGGTGCTGCTCCCAACCGCTTCATGACCCACCTCGCGATGCACCAAGTTGACGACCAAGGCAACGCTGTCGCGTGGGGCGAACATGTCACCGACAACGAGTACGACGCCGTTCCGGCGGCGTAGCGTCAGCGCGCACTATCGAGACGCTCGCATTGCCAGCGTTAGCAGCAACTCCCGCGCCGTCCAACAACGTCGCCGCTTCGGACGAACTCGGAGCGTATCTACCGGGGCTCATAGACGCCTGCTTTCGCATCATGGAGGAGAGGAGTCGATCGCTGTCAAGACGAGGGTGCGGTGAGCGTCGGTTCTACCTTCCCGGCGCTCGTGGACGCCAAGGTCCTCGAGCTCGAGTGCTTTGCCGAGGTCGTCGGTGATCAGGTGTCCGTAGGTTTCGAGGGTGTAGGCGGCGGCGTGGTGGCCCATCCAGCGTTGTGGGCGTAGTGAGCTGGTGCGCTCCTCGATCAGCAGCGAGGCGCATGTGTGGCGTAGCGCGTGCAAGCCGATTGCGGGCACGCCGGCGCGTTTGGCGGCGGGTTTGAGGACGCGGTTTCTGAGGTTGCTGGGGTTGTGCGGCCTGCCGCTCTGGTTGGGGACACGAGGTCCTCGTCGTCTGCCTCGGCGGGTCGCAGCGCCCGTATTCTGCCGGCGAGCTCCTCGGCAAGGGGGATCGCGCGGGCGCCGTAGTAGGACTTGGGGGCGCCTACGACACCGCCGACGATCGCTCGTCGTACCTGCAGCCGCGGCGGGCTCGCGTCGAGGTCCAGATCGCACCAGCGCAAAGCGATCGCCTCTGAGATGCGCAGCCCTGTGGAGGCCAGCAGTATGAACGGCGGCTGGTATGCGGGCGGATCTCGCCGAGTAGCCGTCCGAGTTGTGTGCGGGTCAGGAAGCGTCGCTCGCTGACGGCCCAGCGTGGTCCGCCGCGACGCGAGGGGGCAGGATCAGGGAGCGAGCGAGATCGCCGTCGATGAGTCCCCCGGCTGCGGAAACCCTGCAAACCCGCACCAGCGCAGACGATCAACCAGTCGCAACGAGGCTTCTCGTGACGCGCCAGGAGAGATTCGAACTCCCGACCTTCGGTTCTGTAGACCGTCCCGCCTTCCGAATCCTTTGCGGCTGGACCACTTTTCCCTGTGAAATCTGGCACTTTTGCGGATCTGCGGCTTTGGGCTTTGCGGCTGTTTTCGGACCTTGGCTTGGTTTTTTCTTGACCCGGACCGGCTCCCAAGGGCTGCCCGAGGTCCGGATCTGGATGCTCGCTATTCGAGGCGTCTGAGCATCCGCTGCGCGGCGCGTCCGACGGCGACTTCGGCGGCTTGCTGCGATGTCTCGTGGTGGGTGCGGAGGAGTTCGCGTGCGGCCGCGGCGCAGGCGTCGTCTTTGAGGAGGTGCTCTGCGGCCTGTTTGACTCGGCCGCGCATCGGGGAGGGCGCGGGGATCTCCCGCGCGATCTCGGGGCCGAGGCGGTCGAGTAGCAGCATCGCATCGCTGAAGTCACGATCGACCGCCTCGCCGTCGTGGCGCGTGCGACCGAACGCCTGCGCCTTCAGGGCTACCAGCGCCGCGGGGGACGCCGCCCAGAACCTGCCGCGTTGCGGCTCGTCCGTGAACGCCACGAGCACGCGGTACTCGGCCAGCTCGCCGACGAGGTTGTTGACCGGCAGTCCTCGTGCCGCACCCTTGGGAAAGGGGTGAAACGGGCGCAGCAACTGCACCTTCAGATCGTCCTTGACCCACGTGAACGAGCGCTCGTGCGCCAGTTCGCTGCGATCCAGGCCGCACGCCTGCAGGTGCTCGACCACGCGCTGCGCCGCCTCGGTCGTCACGCCCGCGTCAATGTCGCGAGTAGGGGTCAGGGCCACGTCTTGACCGTCGAGCGCGACCTGCACTGCGACCGCGCCGATCACCACGATGTCATCGCGAATCGGCTCCAGCACCGCGGCCGCCTCGCGCATCAGCTGATTGGGGGCTATGACTTTCACCAGCGCCGCTCCGCGCGGATCGCCTCCGCTGCCTCCAGCGCCCGTTCTCCTCCGAGGCGACAGTCGAGGTAGAGCTGCACCGGGTCGGCCACCATGACCCCCTCCCGCGGCTCGGCGAGCGAGAGCATGAACGGGTCCGGCGCCAGCTGCGCGGTGATCCGTCCCGGTCCCGGGCGCGCCCGGGAGCCGAGTAGCGCCTGCGCCCACACGTCGGGGTCCTCGCGATCGATCCACAGCGTCACATCCGCCGGCTCGACCACTCTGCGCACCAGTGCCGCTCCCGCCAGCCCACCAAGCGCATAGGCACGACCCGTCCGCTTTGCCGCCTCGTGCAGGAGCTCGATCGCGCCGGCCGCGTCATGGGCGCCCACCTCCCATGTCACGCGCCGCACCCGCCGCGCCGCCGCCGCGCGCTCGAACGCATCCAGCAGCCCCGCCGCATCGCGCAGGCGTACCCGCCGCACCCGCGCGTCGCTTGGGTCAGGCTCAACCGCGACCAGCGCATCGCCGGCGAGCGCGCTCACCGTCCGCGAGACGAGCGACTCGCTCAACTGCAGCCGGCGAGCGAGCACGCGCAAGGAGAACCGCTCCTCGCTGTGCAGCAGCAGCCAGCGCGGCACCCTGCTCGCGCGCGCCGCGAACGGCGCCGAGGGCGCCGCATCGACCCGTACAGCCGGCCGTGTCGCCGCACGCTCGACATACACCGGCGGAGCGAACACGAACAACTCCCCGTCGGCCGCCGCATAGGAGACCCGGCACTCGCGCAACACCGCGCGCGCGTCCGGAGAGGACCGCTCGAACACCACCAGCACCGACTTCGACTCCGAGTCCTCCTTGAGCTCCGCGACCAACGCCCGCGCACCGCTGCGCGTCAAGACCTCGACCCGCCGCACATCCAAGCGCACGACGCCGCCCCCATCCACGCGCAGCACCGCACGGCGCACGCCGACGTCGAGCTCGACCGGGTCGCTAGTCGCTTGCAAAACCATGATGTGTGATTATTTTAGCAAGGAATTAGATACTGCAACCACTTCCCGCGCGGGCCGCGAAGCGCGCCCAACTACCCGCCCTGCTCGAGCGCAGGTTGGGGCACTTGTTCCCCTACCTGCCCAAGCAGCCGGGTTACAACAAGCGGGCGCTGTTGCTGCGCGGGCATCCACGCTGTGTCAGCAGGATGTCCGCTGGGCAAAGCTGGGCGAGCAAGGACGCGCTACTTGCGGGGGCGCACCTGGGCTGCTGCCGGCTCGACCGGCGCCCGGGTCCTGGGCTGCGACACCAAGCGAGAGTCCTTGGTCGCGCACCTGATGTGCAACGGCACCCCAGAGTTCGCCCATCTCGGCGATGGTGAGATCGCGGGCGATCTTCGTGCCCTGCCTGAGGCTACGCGTGACATAGCCCGGGAGCTGGATCTCGGGCCGCGCAAAGCCGCGACTAGAATCGCTGAAGGGGCGACAGGGAAAGAAACTGAACATCCCGCCGACCGAGAGGTCCGGCGTTGCGCCAAGGTAGAGCCTGTGGCTCTGGCTCGTGGGTAGCGGGCATCGATACCACGGCTCGATGGTGACGGTGCGGTAGACGTCAGAGATCCGCCCGTCAAGCTGGCTCCTCCAGTTGAGGGCGTTGTGCTCGATCATGTCGTCTACGACAAACACGGTGTCGATGACGAAACGCGTCCTCGCCCTGCATGATCCGAACAGGATCACCGAACCACGGGTGAGGTGGCGCAGCTGTGTCGGACCGCGTCGGGAGTGTTGGAGGCAGCCGGTGTACTGGAAACGCTGCCCGAACACCCATGGGTCGGTGTTCTGACGCCAGAGCCCTTCCATGTGATCCTCGAAGAACGGCTCCCAAAGGAAGCGGGGCTCATCGGGTGTAGCCCGCTCGTAGCACCGGATGACTCGAGACTCCGGCTCCCACTCTCCCCAGAAGACGATCTCGCCCTCGCGCATCTTCTCGCCGTCCAGGTAGCGCCCCGAGCTCTTCAGGTACTTGCGCCTATGCTCGCGACGATTCCAGCGCTTGAGGTCCCCCACGTCCGGCCGGTGCTCTCCTCCGGGGTGCATGAACTGGACGAAGCACCGCCGGTCACGCATGGACAGTAGGCTCGCACAAAGCGGCTTGGAGCGAGCGGAAGGAGCGGGAAATGAGCGAAGTGGTGGAGAGGCGAATGCGGGATGGTGTCGCGCTGTTGACGCTCAACCGGCCCGAGCGCCTGAATGCGTGGACGGTGGAGATGGAGCGCGTGTACTTCGCGATGCTTGAGGAGTGCGCGCGCGAAGAGGAGGTCCGCGTAATTGTGGTGACGGGCGCCGGCAGGGGCTTCTGCGCGGGCGCGGACATGAAGGAGTTGCAGGCGATCGACGAGGAGGGCGTGGAGGCGACGGCCGGCGCGCAGGAGCGCCGCGCGCAGACCTTCCCACTGTCGATCCCGAAGCCGATCCTCGCGGCGATCAACGGCGCGTGCGCGGGGATCGGCCTGGTGCAGGCGCTGATGTGCGACGTGCGCTTCGCCGCCGCGGGAGCCAAGCTGACGACGGCGTTTGCTCGCCGCGGACTGGTGGCCGAGCACGGCATCTCGTGGATGCTGCCGCGGCTGGTCGGTCCCGCGCGTGCACTGGACCTGCTCCTCTCCGGCCGGGTGGTGCTGGCGGAGGAGGCGCAGGCGTTGGGCCTGGTCAACCGCGTCGTGGCGCCCGAGCGGCTGCTGGAGGAGACGCTGGAGTACGCGGGCGAGCTTGCCTCGAAGTGCTCGCCGGCGAGTATGGCGTCGATGAAGCGTCAGGTCTACGCCGACCTCGAGCGCGGGCTGCCCGAGGCTCTCGCGGAGGCCGACCGGCTGATGCTCGCGTCCTTCACCGCACCCGACTTCGCGGAGGGCGTCACGAGCTTCCTCGAGCGGCGCGACCCGCGGTTCGCGCCGCTTGGTACGTAGAGCGGACGCCCCGGCGTGGCGGTAGCCTTGGCATCCATGGGTGCGGACAGATCGAGGGTGAGGCTGCGCCAAGCCGTGCTCGTGGCAGGCGAGTTCGAGCCTACGGCAGCAGCGTTGCGATCGGCGCTGCACCTCGACGAGCCGTTCCGCGACCCCGGGGTCGGCGAGTTCGGGCTCGCCAACACGGTGTTCGCGGTGGGCGACTGCTTCCTGGAGGTGGTCTCGCCGATAGAGCCAGGCACGGCGGCCGGCCGTTACCTGACGCGCCACGGCGGGGACGGCGGCTACATGGTGATCTTCGACCTGGAAGATCTGGAGGGCGCACGCGAGCGCGCGCTCGATCTGGGCGTGCGCGTGGTGTGGCAGATCGACCTGCCCGACATCTCGGGCACGCACCTACACCCGGCGGACATGCGCGGGGCGATCGTGTCGCTCGACCGCTCGGAGCCTTACGGGACGTGGCGGTGGGGCGGGCCGCAGTGGACAGGACGGATCGGCGCCGGCGCGCCGGGACGCCTGGCGGGGGTCACACTCGCGGTGAGCGATCCGGCGGCCGTGGCGGCGCGCTGGGGAGCGGTGCTCGGCCTCGACGTGAGCGGCGGGGATCGACCGCTGCTGCGCGTGGACGGTGGCGAGATCCGCTTCGAGAGGGCCGCGAACGAGCGTGCGGAGGGGCTGGTGGAGATTACCCTTGAGCTCCCGCACGAGCTGCCAGATGGACACGAGGCGATCGAGCTCGGGGGAGTGCGGGTGCGGCGGACTGCGCGCTTCGCCGAGGTCGAGCCGTAGCACTGGCTTCGCTTGAGCACGCACTCCCCAAGGTCGCCGGAGCCACCTGGCCCGGCTGACTGCTGCATCCCGCTTGAACATCCACGCTCTCTGAGGCGAGCTATCCACCGTGGCGACAGCAACAACCTCGATTTGCCTCGTTCAAGGGCCGCTGGCGCTGCGGGTGCTGGTTGTTGGTAGCTGGCGGCGCCTCCGACGGCTTCTACATGCCGGCTTGCCACACGTTGTCGCCCCGTGTCGGACGAAGGCTGGTTCGCGGCACTCCGGACAACGGATCAGCGTCTTGAACTTCCAGGAAGTGACTACGGTCCCGACGCTCTCGGGTACGCGGATCGTGATGGGCTCGCCCGCCGCGAGGGCCTTGAGGGTTTCGGGTGATCCGAGGGCAGCAGCGGCGGGTCGGTGACGGCAGAGACGGCAACGCGACGCTTGTCGAGCACGGCGCGCTGGGCGGAAAACCGCCGAGCAGGAGTCGCACACGATTAGCTGAAAACATTCGCCCCAATGCTCGCATTGCACTTCGGCGACGTCGCCACCCAGTCGGTCGTAAGCAAGGCGAAGGGCAATCCAGGTCGCCCAGTCCTTGAATAGTGTGGGCTTAATGATCGCTGGTGGTGCAAGGAACCGGCCGTGTCGGCGAACGAGTCCACGCGCGATGATCGGCTCGAGTGCTTGTCGTGCCCTGGCGCGTCCCTCATCGCCGCGGGCATCCTCAAGCGCGACGACCGCAGCGTCCAGAATCGTCGGGTCGATGCGGGACTCCCACTGCTCGCGCAACCAACCAGCCGGCTTCTCGTTTTCGTAGTCCGCCCAGTCTTTCAGCAGCCCGCGAAAGTTCCGGCGCAGATTCTGCGGAGATAGCCCATTCGCGCTTGCCACGTGATTTTCTGGTCCCATCATGCGCAGTACAGGATCGCAGTATCAGCGGCAGCACCCTCCTTCGTCGCCGAATCACCGAGTCTGGCGTCGCAGCCCGGCGCACCCGCTTTTCCTTGGCGTCGCAGCCGCAACAGGGCACGTGGCGGCGCTTCCGGAGTTTTTCCAGCTCGCTGCGGGTGTGTTGGCGGTCATCGGCTACGCAGCACTCACGGCGCGACTTGTCGTGCATCAGCTTGTGATGACGGCCGATGAGGTCGCTGCCCGGGCCGGGCGGAGGCGATCTCGGCGCGGGTGAGAGCGCTTCGGTCCGCAGCTTCGCGGCTTCCTTCACGACCATGGCTTGGTTGTCCGGGGATAGGCTGGATGTGTCGAACGTTGGCTAGCCTTGCTTGCGAATGACAGCCGTTGAGCCGCGACAGCTTTTGGTATTCGAGCGGATTTACACGCATCGTCAGACGACCGGCGCCTGGCCTCGCGTGGAGACGTTGCAGCGCGAGCTCGCCAGCGAACGGCGCGACGTGAGCGTGCGCGCCGTCGTGATGGAATCGGCGGCGTACGCGAGCATCGCGTCGCAGAGTGAGGAGGTTCGGCTGTCGCTTCGCGGCCTCGCCGCAGTTCCGGCGGCCCGACCGCTGCTCGATGCCTACCTCCGTGCGCTGTGGGACATCGTCGAGCGGTATCGCAATACCGCGGTCGACGCGCGTTACACAGCGCGTGATCTCGATGTCCTCAGACTCGATCCAACCATCGAGCGTGAGCTTTCCGAGCTGCTTCGTGGCGACGGGTGGGCGTTTGGATCCGGCGGAGATAGCGATGATGGCTGGTCGTTCGAGATCTCCGACCGCGTATTTGCGGCCAGCGACGTGAATAGCGTGGAGGAGCTCGTGGCCGTGCGGTTCGGCGAGCCGATGCCAGAGGAGCCGGCACTCGCCCCTCGGGTTGACCCTCTGAGCTCGACGCCGGATGGGAGGCCGGTCGTCGACCCCGACCAGCCGATCACGAGCCCTTCGGATGATCTCCTCGGGCGTATGCCTCTTGCGCGCGCGCTCAGTTCGCTCGCTGCTGACCAGCTCGGCGGACAGGGCTTCGTCATGGGAGCCAAGATTGACGAGATCGGGTCGAGTATGCGTCGTCCGCCGGTCAGCTGGTGTCGTAATCTCCAGCGGGGTGACTTACAGCGAGTTCTGCATGGCTTACGGTTCTTGCTAAACCCCGTATAGGTCGTAATCACTCAAATCACGACAGCTCGTGCCGATCCTCAGCGTCTGAATCCCATCATCGCTGTCGAGGCGAAGATGCCACGAGTCGCCCCCCCTCGATCAGGCGCCTCGACGAGGCACCGCTGCCTCAAAATTCCCCCTCCGCCTCTCGCTGCAGGGCAGTTTGTCGTTGCACCTCAAGGCTCTCGACCATGCGGCTGGCCCACTGGCGGACACCCAGGGGCTCGTCTCGCCGTGAGCGCCACGAGTTGAGCTGGGCAATCTGTGCGGCGAGGCGGCCAGATTCCGGGCCTGTCCATGAGCCGCTCATGAATGTACCGGCCAGACTCGCTCCGATCTTTTCATCATCGCCAAAGCGTTGGAGCAGACATCGCGCAAGGGGTTTGGGCTCCTCCCCTTCCACGGGCGTAATGGAAGCTACAATCCGGGCTCTCTCGACGTCGCCATCGATCCAGCCTTCAATGACTTCTACAGGAAACGCTGGGATGACCACCGATCCTCGGAGCTGCATTTCGACACAGTCGCCAACCGCGACGAAAGGTCACTCCAGACCGGCTCGGGATGCTGCTGAGCGCAGGCGACAAGCACTTCGAGGTCGTAGCTTCCAGTGAGCATCAGCTCATGCGAATCCACGAGATCGAGGATAAGCTTGGCAAGTTCGGGCCCGTGATCGGCAACCTCCGCCAATGCGAGTCGACTCCACCCATAGTTATGGCCTCGATCGCCAGGATAGCCCCGGCGTGCCAAGACGGCGCGGGCAACGCGCTCACGCGCCCAGCCCGGCAATTGCTCACGGTTGAAAGAGCCACGTCATGAGACGGTCAATGAGAGCGTCGTAGTCAGCTTGCGTCGTCAGGCGGGCAAGCCAATCATCAACGAGTCCGCCCATCTCGCTCTCTGAGAGATGTGGCTGCCAGCCAAAAATCGCCGCGGCCGCCTCAGCCACTGGCAACGTGCGTGCTCCTGCAAGCACGCGCTCGCGTGCCTTGTTAGTCACGGGGCCACGAGCCGCCAGTGCGACCTTATCTTTCGGAGTAAGCCCGGCGCCTAGTGGCGAGTCGAGGAAGTCATCAAACGCGGACTCATCGCCCTGTTCGACTCGGCCTGCGAGATAACCAACAAGGGCGATAGGGTTGAGCTCGAATCTCGCTACAAGCACCTCGACTACAGAGTCCGCAGCATGGTGGAGCGCGAGGGCTCGTCCGATCTCCCAAGCAGCTGGCAACACCTCTTTGAACACCACCAGCACATAGGACCCTCCCGCCCTGATGCGCTCGTGGGCCCACCCGGCCCCCTCAAGCTCGGCGGCGCACTCTTTCGGCGAGTGGTCGGCGGTCTTGAACTGCCATGCCGAGTCGCCAGCCGGGAGCCAGTCGGTTTGAGTGGCATCTCTGACGCCGGCGTCGACTCCACCATCGCCGATATTCTCCTTATAGTTGATGGCGAGATTGTGCCCAGCCAAGCCTTGGGCACCGACCTCAACCTCAAGCAGCAGATTTACGAAGGGCGTGAACCGATTGCCAAGGCGCTCGATCTGCACTGGTTCTATGTCAAATGGCCCCAATGACATTGCGTGCTCCGCTAACGCCCTTCAAGAAGCCTACTGCTCCTTGAATAACTCCTGGAAGTCCCAGTACGGTCCCTGTGCAGTCCCTTGGAACAAGCAAACCACCGAGTTTTCGCTGGTCCCACTACTTCGAACCCTCAGACGCTACTCCCTTTGTCCGGGCAACATCGGTTCGATCCCTCGACGTCTGGATCCCGTCGCTGTCAAGGCGAGGGTGCCGCGAGCGCCGGTTCTACCTCCCCGCAATCGCGGACGCCAAGGTCTTCGAGCTCGAGTGCTTTGCCGAGCTCGTCATCGATCAGGTGTCCGTAGGTTTCGAGGGTGTAGGCGGCGGCGTGGTGGCCCATCCAGCGTTGCAGGCGTAGTGAGCTGGTGCGTTCCTCGATCAGCAGCGAGGCGCAGGTGTGGCGTAGCGTGTGCAGGCCGATTCCGGGCACGCCGGCGCGCTCGACGGCAGGCCTGAGCACGCGGTTTCTGAGGTTGTTCGGGTTGAGCGGCCGCCCGCGGCGGTTGGGAAACACGAGGTCCTCGTCCTCTGCGTCGGGGGATCGCAGTGCACGCAGTCTTCCGGCGAGCTCTTCGGCCAACGGGATCGCGCGGGCTCCGTAGTAGGACTTTGGAGCACCTACGACACCGCCGACGATCGCTCTTCGTACCTGCAGCCGCGGTGGGCTCGCGTCGAGGTCCAGGTCGCACCAGCGCAAAGCGATCGCCTCTGAGATGCGCAGCCCTGTGGAGGCCAGCAGTAGGAGCAACGGCTGGTATGCCGGCGGGATCTCGGCAAGTAGCCGTCCGAGTTGCGCGCGGGTCAGGAAGCGTCGCTCGCTGACGGCCCAGCGTCGTCCGCCGCGGCGGGCGGGCAGGACCAGAGACCGCATGAGATCGCTGTCGATGAGTCCCTCGTGGGCAGCGGCGTCGAGGCATCGGCGAAGAGGCGTCATGGCGTTGCGGATCGAGCGGTCCGAGAGTCGCCCGCGGCGCCCGGGGCGATCGGTGAGCCAGCCGATGAAGCCCTGCAGCGCTCGCCGGTCGAGGTCGGCGAGCCGGAGATCCGCGGGGAAGTAGGACAGGGCGAAGGTCGCCAGCAGCCGGCGGTATTCCTCGCGGGTCTGCTCGCGTACCGTGTCGTGTCTGCTGCCGGCGTGGCCGGTGACCCATCTCAGCGCGTAGTCGTGCAGGGTCGGCCCGCGCCGCTGCTCCCGGGCTTCGGCGTCGCGCGCGAGCTTGATCGCCCGCGCCTCGGCGAACGTGGCGGCGGACTCCTTGCGCTGGCGTCCGTCGCGGCGGTATACCGCGACATACTGTCCGCCGCGGCGATAGACCCCGGGGTGGGCGGTGCGCTCGAGCAACACCGCCTCTGTTGCCTTGTTGCCCACGCTGTTGCCCATACGGCGTAGTTCGTCTCCGGCTGCGGAAGTCCTGCAAACCCGCATCAGCGCAGACGATCAACCCGCCTGAGCGTGGCTTTCCTGTGACGCGCCAGGAGAGATTCGAACTCCCGACCTTCGGTTCCGTAGACCGACGCTCTATCCAGCTGAGCTACTGGCGCAGAGGGATCAGTTTAGTGGGCGGCCGCCGCCGGAGCCTCACGGGTTGCCCGGGACGCTCGGCGAACGCAGTCGGCTCGAATAGGGCGGCGAGGAAGGTGCTCGGGCATGGAGCGGTTTCGGATGCACCTACGACGACCGCTCTAGGTGCGAGTTGGGGCGACGAGGTGCTGGATCCGGGACAAAGCAGCAGCACGGCAGTCGCTGTCGTCCCACTGTAGCTTCCTCGCTGTGGGTTCGTGTCAGCTGGCGCTGGCATGTACGAGTATGCCGAACCCGTACGGTCGGTCGTGGAGAGTGCCATCTGAGCGTTTGAGGTAGGCGACACGTCCTTCTTCACTGTCGAGGCTTCGCTCTGCTTGCAGCCCGAAGCTCGACAGTGTCTCCTGCACACGGCCCTCTGGGATGCCCCAACGCAGCGGCTCGCCAGTTTCCTCGACCGCCTTGCGCAGCTCGGCTGCGCCGAAATACTCGCGCGAGCCGTCGATCACCTCGGCCCAGCAGGCATCGAACACAATCGATGTGCGTGGGCTGCGGTGCCCCCCAACCCACGAGAGCACCGCTGCGACCGCCTCCTCGGGTAGATAGGGGCTCACACCCGACCAGATGAACAGCGTCCTAGCGGAGGGCTCGTGCCCGGCGGCGTCGAGTGCCGTATCGAGGTCGTCGCGGATGAAATCGATCTTTACGAAGGTCACGTGATCGGGCTCGCGACCGAGCAGCCGGCGCACGCGAGTACGCTTGGACGCCTGGCTCGCCGGGTGATCGACCTCGAACACGCGCACCTCGCGCAACTGCTCGGCCAGCCGGTAGGGGCGCGAGTCGAGCCCGGCGCCGAGCAAGATCAGCTCGTCCAACCCGGCGGCCGCCGCGCCAAGCACGATCTCATCGATGAACTTGGCCCGCATGATCTCGTAGGTGTAAGCACCGGGGATCCGCCGGTTGGCTGCACGCAGGACCACTCCCCGCGTCGCGCGGTACTTGGCAAGCGTCGTGACGTTCAAGCCGCCGAGGAAGCCGGCGGCCATGTCATCGGGGCAGCGCACCGCCACGTCGCGCTCTAGCGCACCGGCGGCCCGCATCGCGCACGCACCCTCGGCGGTGCTACGCGGGACAAGTGGATTGCGCCCACGCTCACCCAGCGCCACGTCACACCGCGCAGCCGCTCGAGCTCATCGTACCCGCCGAACGAGCCGGCGCTTGTTGCGAGTCGCCACTCGTTGCACGCTCCGCATCATATGCGCACGAGCGGCCACCTCTGAGAGGTAGTGGCCGGCTCGGCGAGACGTTGCAGCCGCTCCCTCACGTATACAGTGCCTCGATCTCGGCGGCGTACTTTTCGGCGATCGGCTTGCGCTTGAGCTTCATCGTGGGGGTGAGCTCCTCGCCGCCCGGCTCCCAGTCGTGAGGCAGGATCGCATGTCGCTTGATCTGTTCCACCCGGGAGAGCCGGGTGTTGGCCTCGCCCACGGCCGCCGCCACGGTCGCCCGCACACGCTCGTCGCAGGCCAGCACGGCGAGCGAGAGGTCTTCGATCCCGTGCTCGCGCGCGAACACGCCGCAGACGTCGGGGTCGAGCACGATCAGCGCGACGTTATAGGGGCGGCGGTCGCCGATGGCGACGGCCTGCCCGATCAGTGGGTGAGCGCTCTTGAGGGCCGCCTCGATGTTCGCGGGCGACATGTTCTTGCCGGCGGCGTTGATGATGAGCTCCTTCTTGCGGTCCACAATTTTCACGTAGCCGTCATGGTCGATCTCGCCGATGTCGCCGGTGTGCAGCCAGCCGTCCGCGTCGATCGTCGCGGCTGTCTTCTCGGAGTCCTTGCGATAGCCGCGCATGACCGTCGGGCCGCGCACCAGCAGCTCGCCGTCCTCGGCGAGGGCGACCTCGACGCCGGGGAGCGCTCGCCCGACCGTGCCGATACGGATCTGCTCCCTGGGGTTGATCGTCGTGATAGCCGTGGTCTCGGTCATCCCCCAGCCCTCGCAGATCGGAAGGCCGAGAGCGGCGAAGAACTCGAGGACATCGGGGGCGATTGGCGCTGCCCCCGAAATCAGGGTGTCTGCGTCGTCGAGGCCGAGCCGGGCGCGCACCTTGGAGAAGATCAGCGCGTCGGCCCGCGCACGCGCGTCGCGCAACTCCGGGGGGACGGGCACCCCGGCCTGATCGCAGCGCACCACCTCGATCGCGGCCCTGAGCGCCTCGGCAACCATCGCGCGGCGCCGCTCGTCGGGCTCTGCCGCGAAACCGGCTTCCAGCGCCGCCTTCAGCTTCTCCCAAATCCGCGGCACCGCGCCCCACGCCGTCGGGCGGATGTCGGGGAGCGCCGCGACGACCTGCATCGGATCGCTCACACAGGTCACCGACGCGCCCGAGACGATGCTGAAGTAGTGGTTCAGGCGATCGGCGAGATGCGCCATCGGGAGGTAAGAGACCCTGCGTCCGGCGGGCCTGCCCGAGAACATCCGATCGACGAGCCGCAACTGCCACATCAGGTTCTCATGCGTCAGCTCGACCGCCTTCGGCGGCCCGGTCGTCCCCGAGGTGTAGATCAGCGTCGCCACATCCCCACCCGCCACCGCGCGCCAGGCCCGCTCGAAGTCAAAGCCCGCTGGTCCACCAGCCTCCAGGTCTGTGAACGGCTGGGCTCCCTGCCGGGCGCCGTCGAGAACGAACACGCGCTGGAGCGCGGGCAGCCGCTCGCGTACCGCGAGGATCCGATCGGCGAACTGCGCCTCGGTGACGACGACCCTGCTCTCAGAGTGCGCAAACAGGTACTCGATCTGCTCCGGGGCGGAGGTGTTGTAGATCGAGAACGGAATCGCGCCGATGTGCAGCGCGGCGGCGTCCACGATCAGCGACTCGGGGCGGTTCGTGAGCATCATCGCCACCGTGTCACCGCGATCGATGCCCTGCGCAGCCAGGCCGCCCGCCAACCCGCGCACGCGCCGCGCGTACTCGCCCCAGGCGATCTCGAACTTCCCGCCGGGTGTTCGCAGCGCCACCTGGTCGACGTGGTGGGCGGCCGTCCGCTGGAACGCCTCGGACAACGTGGCGGCGTCCAGCGCCCAACCCTCGCGGGCTCCCGACGCCGTGGGTGCTATGTCTGCCGTGTCGGTCATCGCCATGACCTTTTACACCGTACCCGATGGCTACGCCATCTGAGAGGTGCTGGTAGGACGATCTGCCGTCCAGCTCCGCCCGGCATGCGTGTGCCCTGAAGGTGCCGAATCTCTAGGCATGGCGCCATTTTCGGCTCCTTTATTGGGGTTTCGTCTTTGTCAAGGATGGGGCAGAAGCGGACAACTAAGGCAAAAAACTATTCCGAAACGCTAGTAACGTTGCAAGGCGACGATCCTGGTCGAGCAGAAGTGGATCGACGGAGAGATCCCCCCGAAGCTGGACGGCGGCTCTCGCTTCCTCGCCGGTATTCTTCACCTTCCAGTAGATGGCATACGGCGCCAGAACGTCACATCGCACGACCTTGAACGTGATGGTACGCCACTTAGGCGCACGATTTCCAGTATGGGGCAGTGGATAACCGCGAAAGCCCTTGCGTTTGTCGAGGCGCCCAACTATCCGAAGCTGCTGCCCGGTCAGATGCGTCGGGATGCCAAAATCTCGATCAAGAAACTGCTCCATTGACGTAACTGAGCTCTCGCTGAGCTCGGCGACCGGAGCAGGCGCTGCCCTGGTACATGCTCGTCGTTGACGAGTTGCTGCTCGCGACCGGCCGCCGCGCCTACGCCCGAGCTATCCCGGCCCTCAAGCACGCCCGCCGCGCCGCCGATGCGGCCGGCCAGAGCGAGTGGTTTGTGGAGCGGGTTTTGAGCCAAGCCGACGCGGGGACTCGAACCCCGGACCCCCTCCTTACCATGGAGGTGCTCTGCCAGCTGAGCTACGTCGGCGTGATCCACGCCATCCTACCGCCCTCCAGTGGCTCCGTGAGCCCCCACTTTGCCAAGCCGCACGACGAGCTTGCCAGGATTGCCCTGCTCTCCCGGAAAGACCAGCTTGACCGTGAAGCGTTTGTGGTTGTGCGGCGAGGTGCACTTGCCAATACGGTTGCTCCCACCCACGTGGGGTTGGGTAGGGTTGGACAATGGCCGCGAGCGCCCCCACCGCCGACTCCGCCGTGATCCGCACCGCAGGGCTGACGAAGGTTTACGCCGGCGCCGACCTCGCGGCCGTCGATGGCCTGGACCTGGAGATCCGCGGGGGAGAGATCTTCGGCCTGCTCGGGCCCAACGGCGCGGGGAAGACGACCACCGCGGGGATGCTCACCACGCGCGTGATCCCGACCGCCGGGACGGCGGCGGTGGGCGCCGTCGATGTGGTCGCCCACCCCGCGCTCGCCAAGCAGCTGATCGGCGTGGTGTCCCAGCAGAACACGCTCGACCGGCAGCTCACCGTGTGGGAGAACCTGTACTTCCACGGGCGGCTGTTCGGGATCGGCGCGGCGGAGTCGCGGCGCATAGCCGACGAGCTGCTCGAGCAGTTTCACCTCGCGCGGTGGGCGCAGGCTTCGGTGTTCGCGCTCTCCGGTGGGATGGCGCAGCGGCTGATGGTGGCCCGTGCGATTTTCCATCGGCCCGCGGTGTTGTTCATGGACGAGCCCACCTCCGGCCTCGATCCGCAGAGCCGCCTCGCGTTGTGGGAGATCCTCGGCGAGCTCAACGCGGCCGGGCAGACGATCATGCTGCTGACCCACTACATGGAGGAGGCCGACCACCTGTGCCACCGCGTGGCGATCATGGACCACGGCAAGATCCTCGCGCTCGACACCCCCGCGGGGCTCAAGCGGTCCGTGGGAGCCGACACGATCGCGACGGTGAAGGCGTCCGGCGACGGCGCCGCGCTGGCGGCGACGCTGGAGCGCGAGATCGAGGGCGTGACCCGCACGCGTGTGACGGACGGCGGCGTCGAGCTGCACGTCAAGGGGTCCGAGCGGATCGTGCCGCGGGTCGTGGCCGCCGCCGAGCGCGGGGGCTTCGAGCTCGCCGACCTCTCCGTGGCCGAGCCCACGCTCGAAACGGTGTTCATCAACCTCACCGGCAAGGAGCTGCGCGAATGACCGCTCCCGACACTGCCAACCTCACCCCCGCTCGGTATCCGGGGGCAGCCGGCCGAGGGCCCGAATGAGCGCCCCCGACGCCGCCGCGACGAGCCCTGACACGAGCGCCGCCACCCCGAGCGCCGATGGCAGGCGACCCATACCTCCGGCCGCGATCGTGCTGACGCCCGCGCGCTCCACGTTCGAGGCCAGCCGTACCGCGCTCGGGGCGTTGATCCTGCGCGACCTCACGGTGCTGCGCAAGAACGTCCCCGAATTCGTCGCGCGCGTGCTGATCCAACCGTTCCTGCTCGTGTTCGTGTTCCTGTACGTGTTTCCCACGATCGGCCAGGGGATCGGCGGCGGCCACGGCTCCAACGCGAGCACCGAGTCCGACTTCGCGACCGTGCTCGTCCCCGGCGTGGTGGCGATCTCGATCATGTTCCAGGGCATCCAGGCCGTCGCGTTGCAGATGAGCACCGAGTTCGGGTACACGCGCGAGATCGAGGATCGCGTGCAGGCGCCGTGCCCGATATGGCTGGTCGCGATCGCGAAGGTGCTCTCGGGCGCCGTGCAGGGGATGCTCGCCGCAGTGATCGTGTTCCCGATCGCCGCCGTCATCCACGCCCCCGGCGTGCACGCCCACCTGTCGGTGCACTGGGCGGTCGTGCTCACGCTGATCCCGCTCGCGAGCGTGGCGATGACCTCGCTCGGGCTGTTGCTCGGCACGACCTTCGAGCCCCGCAACATCGGCCTGATGTTCGGCTTCGTCGTGCTCCCCCTGACGTTCCTCGGCGGCACGTACTACCAGTGGACGAAGCTCGCGCCCGTCAAGGTCGCGGGGATCCACTGGCTGCAGATCGTGGTGCTGCTCAACCCCCTGATATACGTCGCCGAGGGGATGCGCGCCGGGCTCACCGAAGCGTCGCACATGCCGCTGTACGTGATCTACCCGGTGCTGATCGCCTTCTGCGCGTTCTTCCTCGGGCTGGGGTTGCGCAACTTCAGGCGTCGGGTCCTCGTGTAGGGATTTGGGGATCGTCCGCGCGGGTGAGCGCGTCGCCCACGCCGGTGGGCGCCGGGCCTCCATGCCCGGCGACCGCGGCGAGCGACTCCGCGAGCGGTGGACTGCCGCAGCTCACCGTGGCGACGCCGCGGCCACGTACAGGAGCGCCTGGGCCCGCGCCACGGCCCCCACCGCGTCGTCGGGCACCAGCAGCTCGGGGTGGTGCAGCGGGCGGGGGGTGAAGCCGGGGGCGCCACGGAGGCCGACGAACGTCATCGCGATCGGCGCCAGCGCGGCGAAGAAGGCGAAGTCGTCGGAGCCGCACGAGCGCCACTCCGGGGCGCGCTCGAAGCCCGCGTCCGCCAGCAGCTCGCCCGCGCGCGCGACGATGCAAGGGTCGTTGACGAGCGGCGGCTCGCCCGGGGTCAGCAGCACGCGGGCGCGGCAGCCGTGCGCCGCCGCGACCCCGGCCGCGACCTCCTGTACCAGCGCGCGCAGCGCCAGCCGGTCCTCGGGAAGGTGTGCGCGCAGCGCCGCCCGGGCGCGCGCGTGCGCGGGGATCACGTTCTCCGCGTCCCCGCCCTCCAGCACGCCGACGGTGAGCGACGCCGCGTGCAGCGGGTCGATGCGCCGCCCCACCTGCGCGTGCAGTGCCACCACGATGTGCGCGAGCGCGAGGATCGGGTCGGCGCCGTGGTGGGGGTAGGCGCCGTGCGTCGGCCGCCCCTCGACGACCAGCTCCACCGCGTCGCACGAGGCGTTGACCGCGCCAGCATCGAGCGCCACCGTGCCCCACCGCAGGTCGGGGTGCACGTGCGCCGCCACGATTGCCGCCGGCGCAAGCGTCGCCAGCGGGCCCGCCAGTTCCTCGGCGCCCGACGGGTAGGCCTCCTCGCTCGGCTGCAGAACCGCCAGCAGCGGTGCCGGCAGCTCATCGCCGAGCACGTGCGCCGCGTGCGTCAGCGCCACCAACGCGGCCATGTGCACGTCGTGCCCGCAGGCGTGCATCGTGCCGCCTTCTGCCGAGAAGGGTGCACCGGTGCGCTCCTCGATCGGCAGCCCGTCGAGCTCGGCGCGCACCGCCACCGGCGCGCCGCCCTCCAGCCGGTGCGGCCCATGCGGCCCCACCATCGCAATGCGCCCAGTCCCGGCGACGGTCACGCACGGCACCGGCAGCTCCCCGGCGACCGCCTCCGCCGTCCACGCCTCCGCGTGCGCCAGCTCCGGCCGCGCGTGCAGCCGGTGGCGCAGCTCCACCGCGCGCGGCAGCTCGCGCTCGATGCCCTCGAGCAGTTGTCCCAGCAGCGCCTCAGTAGATCGCGGCATACCGCCTGCACACCTCGCCGAGGTCGAGGTCGGCGACCGCGTCCAGCTCCGACTGCTTGACGCCGGCGTACGCTTCGTACAGCGTCGCGCCCAGCCACCCGCGCACAACGTCGTCCTTGGCGAGCGCTTGGAGCGCATCCTCCAGCGAAGCCGGCAGCGCGCCGACGCCGAAGCGCTCGGCCTCGGCAGCGTCGAGGTGCGCGGGGTCGCGGTCGAGGATCGGCGGCGGCGCGAGGCCCGCGCGCACCCCGTCGAGCCCAGCGCGGACGACTGCGCCCAGTGCCAAATACGGGTTGGCGGCGGCGTCGGCGCCGCGGTACTCCAGGCGCAGCTGCGGCGCTGGATCGGCGGCGCCGAGTGCCACCAGTGGCGGGATGCGCAGCAGCACTTCGCGGTTGCGCTCGCCCACGCACACAGCGCCCGCGCTCCAGCGGTGGGGGGTGAGGCGCGCGGCGGAGACGGGGCTCGGGGCGCACAGCGCGGAGAGCGCCCCCGCGTGGCGCAGGATCCCCGCCGCGAAGCGCCCGCCCAGCTCGCTCAGGCAGCCGGGGCGAGTCGCGTCATAGAGCAGCGGGCCACCCTCGGCGTCGAGCAGATTGAGATGGATGTGCACGCCGTTGCCCGGCTCGTCGGGGTGCAGCAGCGGCGTGAAGGTGGCGCGCAGCCCCCGCCGCCGGGCGACCTCGCGCACGACCTCCTTGAGCACCACGCTGCGGTCGGCGGCCGCAACTCCCTCTGCGGCTTCGACGGGGATCTCGAACTGGTGGGGGGCGAACTCCGCGAAGATCCGCTCGGGCTGCGCCCCCGCCTCGACCAGCGCGCCGATCGCCTCGGCCGCGAACGGTTCGGCGCGACGCTGCGCCTCCAGCGAGAAGGGCGCCGCCGCCTCCCGCAAGAAGGGCGCCGCGGCCCGCTCGGTGCCGAGGAGCTGGAACTCGTGCTCGAAGCTCGCGACCACCCGCGCGCCGAGCTCGCGCTGGAGCTCGACAAGCGCGTCGCACAGGAAGCGCCGCGGGCAACACTCCCATGGCGTCCCGTCGGTCTCCACGATGTCGCACAGCACCAGCTCCAGCGCATTGGCGCCAGTGTCTGGCAGCCCGCTACCCGTGGACTCGGCCTCCACGCGCACGTGCGTGCCGGGGTCGGGCAGCAGGCGCAGGTCGCCGGTCGAGTCGAACGGCGTGCGCTCGGCGAGCGGGCCGTGCGGGGTGAGCGAGTGGTTGGCGGGCACCCACCCCACGCCCGCCCGCAGCGTCTCCTCCAGCTCCGCCGCAAGCAGCGAGCGCCCGCGCACGATCCCGCCGAGGTCACAGCACACCAGCGCAACCAGCTCGGTCGAGCTCACGGCGTCCCCATCGAGCTCACGGCGTCCCCGCCATCGCGGTGCCGTTGTCCCACACGTCCTCCCGCAACCCCAGCTCGCGCGCGCCCGCGCGCATGCGCGCAGCGTCGTCGGTGGCGAGCACGACCACCACGCCCCCGGCCGGTTTGTCCCGCCGCTCGATCGCCGCGGCGAGCCGCTCGGCCGGCTGCATGTGCACGCCGCCGCGGCCCAGCGCAGGGTAGGTGTCGGCCACCCCGTACAGACTCCCGCCGGGGCCCCGCACGCGGCCGAACACGCAGACGAAGTGCCCCACGTCCCAGTCGGGCGGGGGGCCGCTCTGCTCGCCGTCGTACAGGTAGTCGAGCAACTGATCGAGGCGCGCCCGCCCGCCCCACAGGTGGTGGGTGGCGAGATTGGCGATCAACGTCACCGGGCGATCGAGTCCCGCCACGAGCTCGAACAGGCCGTCAAGCGTCTGCGCCGTCCACGGGCCGGCGTAGGGAATCGCCGCGAGCGCACCGCCGGCGAGCTGCTCGATCGCGCCCACCACGCCGGCCGCCGTCGTGCCCGACACGGCCGCATCGTCGACGAACGGCAGCGCCAGCCGGTAGTCGCGCCTCCCCGCTTCGCCGTGCGGCAGGTTGCCGACGTCCTGCTGCGCGGAGACGACGCTCCCCGCCGCCAGCGCCACCGCGTCCTGGTCGATCGGCTCGCCTGTTTGGACCTTCGGCTCGCCTGTGCGCCCCGCCCGCTCGCCCGCGAACCGCTCGATACCGGCCGCGTGCAACGCCAGCGCGCCACAGAAGGCCCCGCACAGGTCGTCGCGTTGGGGCAGCTCGCGAGCATGAAACGCCAGCAGCGCCCGCGCCCCGGGCAGGAGCGTCGTCTGCAGTGGGAAGGGCGCGGTCATCGAGCCAATATACGGCGGCCCGGGGCGCGCCTCCGGGCGCAGGTCAGGTCTGCGCGGAGGAGGCTGGCAGCGCGAAGGCGCGCTTGCCGTCGCCCTCGCGCTTGACTCGTGTGACCTTGCGCTGCCGCGCGAGCTGGCTGAGGTTGGTGCGAATCTCAGCGGGATTCATCGCCGTGACCATCACCAGCTCACTGATGGTGTGGGAGCCGTGCTCCAGCGCCGCCAGGATCGCCTGTCGCACGTCGCTCGGCATGGCCGGCTTGCGTTCGGGCTCCGGCTCCGGCTCGAGCTCGAACTCCTCGCGCACCGGCTCGGGGATGGCCGGCGGCGCCTCGACCGGGGTCGGCACGGGCCGTGCGGGCGGCAAGGGCAGGGCACTGAGCATGGGCTGTGTGCGGAGTGTCGGCGTGGTGGGCAGCAGGCGCGGCGCGCGGGGTGCGGGCGTGGTGGGCAGCAGGCGCGGCGTGCGGAGTGTGGGCGTCGTGGGCAGCAGGCGCGGCGCGCGTGGCGCAGGCGGCGCGGGCTCCGGCTCAGGGGCGGCCTCGATCGCGGCGAGCGTGTCGGCGGCCTCGAGCAGGCGCTCGTACTCGCCCAGCAGCGGGCGCAGCTCGGCCATGCGCTGCTCGAGTTCGGCGCGGATCCGCGCCAGCAGATCTGTCTCCACCGTCGTCCCTTCAGGCTCGAAATGCTCGATTACACAACTGCACGCGCCAGCATATCCAGCGATTCGAGTCCGCCGAAGGGACGCCTACTCCGTGGGCTCCTCAACGGGGGCGACGGCGAACACGATGTGACGGCGGGCGACGACAAGGAAGGGGTGATCCTCAGACGGGCTGCCGTCGAGCGGTTCGACGGTCACCTCGGTGAGCGTCAGGAAGTCGCGCTCGGAGGCGTTGAGCACGTCGGAGACACGGCTGCGGTAGCCATCGCGGGCAAGCGTGATCGAGCCTTCGATGCGGTGGCGGGCGGTCTCGAGGCGGATGCGCTCCTCGCGGTGCTCCATGCGGCTCAGCCGATGCGCTCGGAAGCCCGCGCCGGCAGCCCGGCGCGAGCGATCGGGGCGAGCGGGCCGTGGGCGCCGGTGGGGCGGTTGCGCTCGTCGCGCACGATGTAGAGCGGCCGATGCTTGACCTCGTCGTAGATGCGCCCGACGTACTCGCCGATCACGCCGAGCGCGATCAGCTGGATGCCGCCGAGCAGCAGGATCGCGATCGTCAGCGAGCCGAAGCCGGGCAGGTAGGAGCCGGCGAAGTGCAGGCCGACAACGACCGGGATCGCGAAGAAGGCGAGGCCTGCGGAGAACAGCCCGACGTAGGTGGCGAGCTGCAGCGGCACGTGCGAGAAGGAGGCGATCGCGTCCAGCGAGAAGCGCAGCATCTTGCGCAGCGTGTACTTCGTCTCGCCGGCGTGGCGGGCATCGCGCTCGTACGGCACCGCGGTCTGCGTGAAGCCGACCCACACCGTCATGCCGCGCAGAAAGCGCGAGCGCTCGGTCATCGTCAGCAGCGCGTCGAGCGCGCGGCGGTCGAGCAGGCGGAAGTCGCCGGAGTTGGGCTCGAGGTCGACTTGGGCGAGTTTGTCGAACAGCTTGTAGAACCACGAGGCTGTGGCCAGCTTGAACGCGGTCTCGCCCTCGCGCTGCTTGCGCACGGCGTACACGACGTCGGCGCCGGCTTCCCAGCGGGCGACCATCGTGGGGATCAGCTCGGGGGGGTCCTGCAGGTCGGCGTCGATCATCGCCACCACATCGCCGACGGCGTGCTCCAGGCCGGCGGTGAGCGCCGCCTGGTGGCCAAAGTTGCGGGAGAGGTGGATCACCCTCACGCGCGGGTCCTCGGCGGCCATCCGGTCGAGCAGCTCGGGCGTGGCGTCGGAGGAGCCGTCGTTGACGAGCACCAGCTCGAAGGTGTAGTCGGCGACGGCGGCGCAGGCACGGCGCACGAAGCGCTCGACCAGCTCCTCCTCGTTGTAGACGGGGGCGACGACGCTGAGCAGGGTGGGGTTGCGGGGGGAGTCGGGCATGGGGGCCGGGAAACTGCTTAAGCTGCGGGGGTGGGAAGCGTGGATGAGACAATCGACAGAGTAATAGACAGCGCGACGGTAGTGGACGCCCCTAAGGCGAAGCTCAATCCCGCGCTGATAGCGCAGTTCGTCAAGTTTGGGATCGTGGGGGTCTCCAACACGCTGCTGGCCCTCGCGGTGTACGCGGCGCTGATCGACGGCACCGGCATGTGGTACATCGCGGCGTCGGCGATCGGCTACGCGGTGGGGATGGTCAACGGCTTCCTGTGGAACCGCAGCTGGACCTTCCGCGGCCACGTGGGCGACGCGTTGACGCCGGTGCGGTGGGCGGTGGTGCAGGGCTGTGGCCTGGCGGCCAACCTCGGGCTGGTGTTCATGTTCGTGCACGATGCCGGCCTCGGCAAGCTCCTCGGGCAGGCGTGCGCGACGGCGATCGTCGTGGTGTTCACGTTCCTCGCCAACCGCGCCTGGACCTTCCGCATGCACCCGACGGCGGGGTAGACAGGGACGTTGATAGGGGGATCGTCCGCGCGGGTGGGCGGCGTCCCGAGCGGGTGGGGGTGGGGCCTCCTACCCCACCGCCGAGCCGGTCGACTACCGGAGCACAACCAGCAGCGAGAGCCCGACGGGGATCTGCCCACCGCGCCCGATCGCCGCGGCCTCGAGATCGAGCGGCCGCTGCAACAGCCAGTTCAGCGGCGCCGGGGGCACCCACAGGTCGAGGCTCGATTCGGTGGTGCCGCGGTGCAGGCGCTCGAGCGCGCGCAACGCGATCGCGACCGGCAGCAGCAGCGCGTTGAAGTGCGTGCTGTACTCGCACTCCCACCCGGCCGCGCGCGCGGCCTCGTCAAGCGTGGCGCGTGAGTAGCGGCGGCAGTGGTGGTTGACCTTGTCGTGGCCGCTCCACAGCCACTGGTAGGCGGGCACCGTCACCAGCAGCGCCCCGCCCGGCGCCAGCACGCGCCGCAGCTCGCGCAGCGCCCCGCGGTCGTCGGGCAGGTGCTCGATCACGTCGAGGCACACCGCGAGGTCGAAGGAGTCATCGGCGAACGGCATCTCCATCACCGAGCCTTCGACCACCTCGCCCACGTGGCGGGCGCGGGCGAGCTCGACGCTGGTCGGCGAGATCTCAACGCCGGTGACCTCTCCCCGGCGCGCGAGCTCGACCATGTTGCGCCCGCTGCCGCAGCCGGCGTCGAGGATCCGCGCCCCGGGCGGCAGGCCGAGGCGCTCGATCGTGCGCTCCAGCACGCGGCGGCGTCCGCGATACCACCAGTGGCGGTCCTCCGCCCGGTGTGTCTGCAGCTCGTAATCGCGGTTCACCGAGAGCATCTTTCCGAAAAGCGGCATCGTCACGCGGTGCGCCGTCGTGCGGGCGACAGTGCGAGGTGCCCCCGATGCCGTGCGGGGGCGATTCGAGGTGCCCCCAAAGCCGTGCTGGCAGCGGTTCGAGGCGATCCAAATCCAACATCTGGCTACGCCCTTGACAGAAATCTTGGCATGCCATAAAATAATCCCATGGCAGCGCGCGAACACGAGCGGTCCTCCGCGGTGGAGGACTACTGCAAGGCGATCTTCACGCTGGAATCCCGCGGCGAGGAGCCCGTCTCGACCAACGCGCTCGCCGAGCGGCTGGCCATCACGCCGGGCTCGGTGTCGGCGATGCTGCGCAAGCTGGAGGAGCTCGGGCTGGTCACGCACGTGCCCTACCGCGGGGTGAGACTGACCGACAGGGGCCGCCGCGTGGCGCTCGAGGTGATCCGCCACCATCGCCTGCTGGAGCTGTTCCTCGCGGAGACGCTGCAGATGCCCTGGGATCGGGTGCACGCCGAGGCGGAGGTGCTCGAGCACGTGCTCTCCGAGGAGCTCGAGCAGTTGATCGCCGCAAAGCTCGGCGACCCCAAGCTCGACCCCCACGGCGACCCGATCCCAAGTGCCGACCTGCAACTGCGCGAGCCTGAGACCCATAGCCTCGAGAGCCTGCAGACGGGCGCGGAAGGGGTGTTCGTGCGCGTGTCCGACAGCGACCCGGAGATGCTCCGCTACCTCTCGGAGCGCGGCATCTCCCCCGGCGACCGCTTCGAGGTGCGCGACCGCCAGCCCTTCGGGGGGCCGCTGTTCGTGAGCTTCGACGGGCAGGAGCACCCGATCGGCGGCCAGCTCGCGCACGCGATGCGCGTGGAGCTCGACGGCGACCGCGAGGGGGCAGCGGCGTGAGCCCCCCGTTGATCTCCCCTGCCGGGGCGTGGTCCGCCACACCGGCGGGCCACCAGACGAGCGCGCCCCGATCGGCGAGCATCCCCTCGTGGTGGGGTAGGAGGCCCCACCCCTACCCGCTCGTGGCGTCGCCCACCCGCGCGGACGATCCCACTGCCAACCCGATCGTGCGCTCCACCTTCTGCGGTACCGACCACCGGGCGGTTGGGAAATGAGCGCGCAGCCCGTCGCGCAGGCGCCTGCTGCGGCGCTCGAACTCGGCCCGAGCGCGCTCGATCGGCTGTTGGCGCGCGGGCGCGTGCGGGCGACGCTGGCGATGCTCGGCCCCGCGTTCGTCGCCGCCGTCGCCTACGTGGACCCCGGCAACTTCGCCACCAACATCCAGGGCGGCGCACAGTTTGGCTACCTGCTGCTGTGGGTCGTGCTGGTCGCCAACGTGATGGCGATGCTGATTCAGTACCTCTCCGCCAAGCTCGGGGTGATCACCGACCACAACCTCCCCGAGCTGTTCCGCGCCACCTACCCGCGGCCGTTCGCGTGGGGGATGTGGGTACAGGCCGAGGTGATGGCGATGGCGACCGACATCGCCGAGTTCGTCGGCGCCGCGCTGGGGCTCAACCTGCTGTTCGGCGTGCCGCTGCTCACCGCGGGGCTGATGACCGGCGTGATCGCGTTCGTGATCCTCGCCCTGCAGCGGCGCGGCTTCCGCCGCTTCGAGCTCGCGATCACCGCGTTGCTGGGCGTGATCTTCCTCGGCTTCCTGTACGAGACGCTGCGCATCGGCCCCTCCGCGCGGGAGTCCCTCGGCGGGTTGGTGCCGCACCTCGCGGGCTCCGGCAGCCTATACCTCGCCGTGGGGATCATCGGCGCCACCGTGATGCCCCACGTGATCTACCTGCACTCCGCGCTGACCAACGGGCGCACCCCCGTGCGCAACGACCGCGAGCGCGGCCGCGTGCTGCGCTTCGAGCGCCTCGACGTGCTGATCGCCCTCGGCCTCGCCGGGCTGGTCAACATGGCGATGCTCGCCGTCGCCGCCAAGCTCCTGCACAACACCGGCCACGCCGGAGTGAGCACGATCCCCCAGGCCCACGCCGCCTTCGGACAGCTCGCCGGCGGTGGCGCCGCGCTGGCGTTCTCCGTCGCGTTGCTCGCCTCCGGCGCCTCCTCCTCCTCCGTCGGCACCTACGCCGGTCAGGTCGTGATGAAGGGCTTCGTCGGCCTCAACATCCCGCTGGTGGCGCGCCGCCTCGTGACGATGGCGCCCGCGATCGCCGTGCTCGCCGTCGGCCTCGGCCCCACGCAGGTGCTGGTGTTCAGCCAGGTGATCCTCTCCTTCGGCATCCCCTTCGCGCTGATCCCGCTGGTGCTGCTCACCTCCAACCGCTCGATCATGGGCGTGCACGTCAACCGGCTGCACACCACGGTCGCCGCGTTCGGGCTCGCCGGGTTGATTACGGCACTGAACGTCTTTTTGATCTACCAGCAACTCTTCTAGAGGCACGCCGGCCCGGTCATGGCCCCCGCGGCGGGGCCGGTAGGCGCCCACGACTTCTCGCGTCGTGTGGGTGCGCCGGCATTCGCCGCGGGGGGGTGCTCACAGCTCAGGAGCTTCTCCGAGCTGCTGGGGCGGGCAGGGCTACACCAGCGAGGGGAGCATGTAATCGAGGGCGACGCCCTGTGGCAGGGCCGCGTTTGCTTTGGTAATGAATTTACCACTTTCGGCATCGTACGCCAGCGAGATGTCGGTGACGCCACCGCCGAATCTCACCTTGGTCATGGGCGAGGTGATGGTGCTCAGCACCGAGCTGCTCTGCACCTGCGCCTGCAGCCACAGGTAAATCGTCGTATACGGCGTCATCACGATCTTCTGCTGATACGGCACCAGGGCGGCTGAGACGGGGAGCGCTTGGGCGTGGACGCTGTTGATGTTTGCATCCTGGAACAGCCCAAACGTGAGGTACCCCTTGTTGGTATATGGATCCTTGTACGCATTGATCGAGGTGAACGAGCCGAGCGTGCCACCCGAGGATGGCGGGCCGAAGAATCCGCTGGGTGTGAATTCATAGACCTTGCCATCCTGCGCGGGAAATGCAGATCGGGACAGCTGCGTGATGAGCGCCCCGTTGGTGAGTTCCGTGTTGGAGGCGTATATGCCGTACTCCTCTTCCCATTCCAATTTGTTGCTTTCCAGCGGGTGGAACACCACCCATGCCACGTTCGGCTGGCTGGGGTCATCGCTCGGCTTGGCCACCACGACGTTGGAGCCGACCATCCGCATGATGCGTAGATCTTCCTGGCTGAAGCTGGTGTTCAGTGTGTACTTAGTGGACATGCGCTTGATCCTTTCGGTAGTAGAGGTCGGCCGGGCATGCCGAGATCGACGGCTGTGCGCCTGCCGCTCCCGGTGCCCGGCGACTTGTGTATGCAGCTGTAAGTTATCAGACGAGTTTTAAAATATCGACTTTAGGAGAGGAATGTTTCTGTCTCGCCGTCCCCCCGTACGGCGCCGCTGCGGCAGAGCGACGCCCGCAGGCGGCAGATCCCACGAAAGAGGACTCCCACCGCCCGCCGGTGGGAGTCCTCTTAGAACGTTGAAAGACGTTCTTATCGGTGCTGCTGCGGGAGCGTTCGCGTCAGCCTCGGCCGACGCGTGGCTCAGTGGTGGTGGTGACGATGGTGATGGTGTCGCCGCGGTCTGCGGTGCGGCGTGACCGTGAGGTTCTGGGCGATCACCGTCGAGCGATGCCCAGCGCTCGCCTGCACCACGCTCAGGTGAACCGGCAGCGCGCCGAACTTCGCGAGCAGGCTTTTCCCGGTCGAGTTGAGCTGGATCGAGATTGTGACCTTCTGGCCGGCCGGGATCGTCAGCTTGGAAGAGCCGACGGTGACCTCTTCCGAGCGGGTTCGGGGGCGGCGCCGCGCGGACACCGCCACCGGCTTGCCGTGGCGGGTCTTCTCGACGGTGGTGAGCGTCGATTCGACTTCGCAGGCGGTGCCCGCGGTGCCTTTGCACGTGAGCGCGAACGTCACCTCGCCGTTCTTGCCCTTGGCGGCGCCCACCTGCGAGACGTGCGCCACCGGCGGCGGTGGGGACGTGTAGGTCACGCTCACCGACTTTTCCGTGGAGAAGCCGGCCTGGTCGGTAGCGAGCGCGGTGATCGTGTTGGCGCCCTTGTTGAGGGCGACGCTCGTGGACCACGCGCCTTCGGCCCCTACGGCGACGGCTTTGCCGTCGACGGTGAACGAGGTGATCACGCGCTTGTCCGTGACCGTGCCCGCGACCGTGACGCTGGGCGAGGACACGGTCGTCCCGTTCGCCGGCGAGGCGATGCTCAGCGTTGGAGGCGCGCTCGGGGGATAGCCCGCGAGCACTTCCGAGGCCAGCGCTTCGACTTCGGAGAGCTTGTATGCCTGGATGAACGCCATGTGCAGGGTGTAGGAGCCGCCCGCGGGGATCGTGCCCTGGTAGGGCATCTCGAAGCCATTTTCGAATTTTTCCCCAGTCCCACGGTATACCGAGATCGGACCGCTCGGCGGAGTGTCGTAGACGATCGCTCCCTGCGGATGTTCGCCATCTCCGACGGCTGGCGTTTCGGCATCCTCCTTGTAGTAGATCCTGCCCAGGCCTGCCGGCAGACTTATCGTTTGGCCTCTCGTGGTGGCTGAGAACACGTTGGTGCCCGGGAGCTCATAGGCGCCACCTTTACCGCCGCCGTTGACGTTGTCCTGATCGTAGAGTGCGTTCAGCGCGTGGTCCACACCGTCGATCGATCGCCAGTTGTCGGTCAACGACGCCACCTGGTCGGCGTCGCCAGTCTGCCATTCGCGGTCCAACTCCACGCCGGTGGAGACGAAGCTCTTGCAGCTGGTTGCCGTCGGGGGAAACGCCGTTGAGGGAGCGCACTTGACGATCGGGTCAACCTCCTTGATCGTCACGAGGCCGGTTGAGTGATCGAAGGACTTTTCAACCATCACCTGCGGGGCGCCGGCCACGGGGATCAGCGGTTCTTTTTTGCTTTCCAGTTCTTCTTCGATCGCGCGATTGACTTCCCTCGCGGCCGCTGGGCTATACGCATTCGCACCGTCGATCTGAAGCTCGGAGCGGGTCGATGGCCCCGATGGGGGTTCGTTTTCCGCAAACAGCGCCGCGTCGCAGAAAAACAGGCTGTTGCTCACCGACAACGTTTCCGGAGCGTACAGGTACGATTCATCCAAACCGCAATCACCCACGGACTCGATGTTGAAATAGCCCACTGGAGTGCTCGACTGGAACTGGTAGTCGTAGTTGACGCCATTCTGGTTGAACAAGCGAAAGCTCGATCCAATGATGCGAGGGCCCTTGAACGGGTCCGCCGCTTCTTCGGAGGCGCTCCCCGGGGGGTGGGCTTCGACGTTGTCGAAAGGCACGGCACGCAGCACGCAGGGGCCGTTGTGCAACAGCTTGGCTTCGACTTCCGCGAAGAACTTTTTTTCCGAGTTCGGCGTCACTTCATTGGCGAGGGTGCTGTAGCTTTTGCTTGTCGCGTCGGTTCCAAAGTAACAACGCAGCGAAACCTTGCCTTCGACGTTCGTCGTGCCTTCGACCTTGAAGGCGGACGGCGGCGATGACTCGCTTTCGTCGTTGAGCGCGTACGTCGGGCCAGCGGGCGAAGTGATCTGAGAGGTCGCTGGTTCGATCGCGCTGGCCGAGGCGACTGGGCTGGCGAGCGCGAGCAGGGAGAACGCGCCGATCAGCTTCGCGACGCGCCGCGGGGAGTAGAGCAGCACTGTGAGCCTCCTGGGTCCATTGGAATGGTTGAAACGCCGCCCGGCCAACTGGAACGCGACGCCGGAGGCGATCTGGCGGCTTCGACACCTCAGCATGGGATTAGTTGCGGTTTAACTTGTGAACCTTTGGACACCGGACGGTTGTGGGGGCGGGACGGTCGTGGCGTCCCGCGAGCTGGCTGTGAGCGCCCTCGGTGGCGGAGCCTGCAGTGGGCGGCCGGCCGCGACAGCTAACATCGCTGGGCGTAGAGAGCCGGCGAGCGAAGGGAAGGAGCACCATGGAGCAACTGCGAGGTCGCACCGCGCTGGTCACCGGCGCCTCCGGGGGCCTTGGCGCCCACCTGGCGCGCCGTCTGGCGCGCGAGGGGATGGACGTGGGACTCGTCGCCCGCCGCGAGCCCGAGCTGCAGGCGCTCGCGGAGGAGCTCGAGCAGCTGGGGGTGCGCGCCGCCGCGCTGCCCGCCGACCTCTCCGCCCTGGATCAGATCGACGCGCTCGTCGAACGCGCCGAGGGGGCGCTGGGCCCGCTCGACCTGCTGATCAACAACGCCGGCGTGGAGCTGACCAGCGATTTCTGCTCCTACACCCGTGACGAGCTGACCGGGATGCTCGACCTCAATTTGACCGCGCCGCTGCTGCTCACCCACCGGGTGCTGCCGGGGATGCTCGAGCGCCGTCGCGGCCACGTGGCGTTCATCGCCTCGGTTGCCGGCAAGCTCGGCCCCGCCTACCAGGCGCCGTACGCCGCCACCAAGGCCGGGCTGATCGGCCTCACGCAATCGCTGCGCGCCCAATACCGCCACGGCGCGGTCGGCTTCTCGGTGGTCTGCCCGGGCTTCATCGCGGGCGATGGCATGTACCAGCGGATGGTTGAGAAAGGCATGAAGTCCAACCGCCTGATGGGCGAGACCACGCTCGAGAAGGTGTGCGACGCGACCGTGCGCGCCGTGCGCCGCGATCTTCCAGAGGCGATCGAGAGCGGCGTTCCGCTGCGCCCCGCGCTGGCGCTCGCGCAGCTGACGCCCACGCTGGCGGAGCGCATCGCGCCGCGCTTCGGCGTCACCGAGATCTTTCGCCGCACCGCCGTCGCGCGCGGGCGCGGGGGCTGAGACGCCGGGCGCCGGATCGAATCACGTGACCCCGCCGGCGGCCCCGGAGGGGGGCCGCCCATCCCAACCCTTTACGACCCCTCCGAATACGCCGGCTCGCCTTCGGCCCGCTCGTGTTCGGGCTCCCCGCTCATCTGGCGCTCGGGCGCCAGCACCGTGAGCGCGACCGCGAGCGCGGCCACGATCAGCCCCGCTCCGACCGTGAACGCCAGCTGGTAGCCGCCCGTCAGCGCCGCCGCGTTCGAGTGTCCGCTCGCGAGCAGATGGTTGGTGCGGGTGGCCGCGAGCGTCGCCACGACCGCCAGCCCCAGCGCGCCGCCGACCTGCACGGTCGTGTTGACGAGGCCCGACGCGAGGCCCGCGTCGGCCGGCGTGGCGCCCGACATCGCGAGCTTCATCAGCGCCGGGAACGCGCTGCCGATGCCCGCGCCCATCAGGATCATCGTCGGCAGGATGTCGCTCGCGTAGCTGCCGTGCACCGGCGCGCGCGTGAACAGCGCGAGGCCCGCCGCGATCGCTACGAGCCCCGGGATCAGCGTGCGCCGCGCGCCGAAGCGCATGATCAGCGGTTCGCTCAGCCGCAGCGACATCGCGCCCATCACCACCGTCGTCGGCAGGAACGCGAGGCCGATCTGCAGCGCGTCGTAGTGGAGCACCTTCTGCATGTACAGCGCGCCGAGGAAGAACACCGAGAACATGCCCGCCACGGTCAGCGCCTGGATCAGGTTGGCCCCGCTGACGTTGCGCGAGCGGAAGATCCGCAGCGGGATCAGCGGCGTGCGCGCGGTCGCCTCGCGCGCCACGAACGCCACCAGCAGCGCCAGCGACACGGCGCCGAGCTCCAGTGTTTTGGCCGCGCCCCAGCCGTATTCGGCCGCCGGCTTGACGATCGTGTAGACGCCCAGCATCAGCGCGCCGGTGATCAGCACCGCCCCGGGGATGTCGGCGCCCTCGCGCAGGCCGACGCCCCTGTCCGCCGCGATCAGCCGCCGCGCGAGCACCGCCGTGGCGATCCCGATCGGCACGTTCACGAAGAAGATCCAGTGCCAGTCGAGCGCCTGCGTGATCACCCCGCCCGCGAGCAGCCCGATCGAGCCGCCCGCGGAGGCGACGAACGCGTACACGCCGATCGCCTTCGCCTGCTCGTGGGGCTTGGGGAACATCGTCACGATCATCCCCAACCCCACGGCCGAGGTCGCGGCGCCGCCCGCGCCCTGCACGAAGCGCGCCGCCACCAGCATCGTCTGGTCCTGCGCGAGGCCGCACGCCAGCGAGGCGGTCGTGAACACCGCCAGGCCGCCGAGGAACACGCCCCGGCGGGACACCAGGTCGCCGAGGCGCCCGGCGAGCAGCAGCAGGCCGCCGAAGGCGATCAGGTAGGCGTTGATCACCCACGCCAGCGCCGACTGCGTGAAGCCGAGCTGGCGCTGGATCGTGGGCAGCGCGACGTTCACGATCGTGCCGTCCAGCACGATCATCAGCACCCCCGCGCACAACACGTACAGCGCCAGCCACCGTGCGCGATCCTGGTCTCGATCGGTCATCATGCCGTTGTAGCGCAGCACGATGCGCAGCTCAACCACAGGAGGTTCGAAATGGCCGAGACCGGCACTACGACACACATTGCGCAGATCGGGACGGTGATCGTCCCCGTCAGCGACCAGGACCGTGCGCTCGCGTTCTACACCGGCAAGCTCGGGTTCGAGAAGCGCGCCGACACCCCGTTCGGCAAGGGCGACCGCTGGGTGGAAGTTGCGCCCCCCGGCGCCGCGACGACGCTCGCGCTGATGCCGCCGCAGGAGGGCGAAGCGGTCGGGATCTCCACCCGCGTCGCATTCTCGACCGACGACATCGACGCCGACCACGCCGATCTGCGTGCCCGCGGCGTCGACGTCGACGAGGAGGTGATGCGGATGGGCGACCCCGTCCCGCCGATGTTCTTCTTCCGCGACCAGGACGCCAACCGCTTCTTCATCGTGCAGACCAGCTGAGGGCCGCCGGCGGCCGTTCGCCGTCCGCCAGCCTGTGAGCCGCCGCGGCATCAGCGTCGCGGCGGCTCGCCGCGGCCCCCGTGGTGCCAGCAGGCGCCGCCCGCCACCGTATCGCCCTTGCCGCCCGCCCCGCCCCACCTGGTGTGGTGGGCCGGCACGTTCGCGGCCGCTCGGGCGTCACGCGCCTGGCGGCGCTACCGCTCCACCAGCGGGCGCACCTCGATCGCGCCGCCCATGCGCGCCGCAGGGATTCGCGCGGCCAGCTCGATCGCCGCGTCGAGATCGTCGGCCTCGAAGAACAGGTAGCCGCCGAGCGCCTCCTTCGTCTCGACGAATGGGCCATCGGTCGTCAGCGTCCTGCCATCCTCCACGCGGACTGTAGTCGCCGTCTCGGGCGCCTGCATCTGGACGGTCGCGGGGGTGACGCCGGGGGTTTCGTTGATCGCCTTGTAATCGGCATACACCGCCTGCTGCTCCTCCTGCGACAGCCGTGCCCATGCCTCCGGGTCCTGCGGAGTGGGGGTCGTGCCTTGATGAATCAACAGCATGAACTTCATCGCTTGCTCCTTGGTCGGGGATCGTCTCGTCTTCAAGACGAGCGAAGAGCGGCCAAATCGACAGCCCCCAGCGCAGACCGCGTGGATCGGGACCAGCGAAGACCGCCTGGATCGGGAAGTCCCGATCCAGGCGGATCGTGGGAGCCGACCGCATTCTGCAAGGCTTTCCGGCGTGTCCGCGCTGGCCATCGTCCCCGTTCCAGAGGATCGCTTCGAGGATTTGAAGCCGCTGTGGCGAGCGCTGTATGACCATCAGACGGGGCTGTCGCCGCATCTGCGCGATCGGGAGGTTCCCTTCGAGCGGGCGTGGGAGAGCCGGCGCGGCCTGGAGCGGGAGTGGTTCAGGGTCGAGCCGCAGTCGTTCGTGCTCGCGGCCCAGGACGGCGGCGCTCGCTACATCGGCTATGCCTTTGTGCGGGTCCGCTCCGGCGAGGGTTTTGCGGCGTCGTGGAGCGCCTCGCGGCCCCTGGCGGAACTGATCACGCTCGTGGTCGTGCCCGAGGTGCGCGGGCAGGGGGTGGGCTCAAAGCTGCTGGATGCCGTGGAGGTGCGGCTGCGGGAGCTTCAGATCGAAGACATGGTGATCGGAGTCGTAAGCACCAACACGGAGGCGATCCGCCTCTACGAACGACGGGGGGCGGTGCCCTTCCTGACGCAGTTCCTCCACCGCGTGCGGGTATCTGACGATGCGACTCCGGCCACGCCGGCGCCGATCGTGCGCACCGACCCCGACGCAGGCATGCCACACTCGGGGCCATGAGCGGCCCCGCGATGCCCGATCCCACCCTGACCGGGGGCTGCGTGTGCGACGGCGTGCGCTTCGAGCTCACCGCCCCGCCGCCCGCCGCGGGCTACTGTCATTGCACGCGCTGCCAGCGCCGCACCGGCACGGGCTCCTCGCTGCAGGCGCGGATCGACGGGCGCACGCTGCGGCTGCTGCGGGGTGAGGAGCTGGTGAAGGCCTGGCGCCACCCCGACGGAGGCTTCGAGAAGCTCTTCTGCGGCGAGTGCGGAGGGCATCTCTTCAGCCGCAACCCCGACGACCACACGCAGATGAGCGTGCGCATGGGCGCCTTCGACGCAGACCCGGGCGTGCGGCCGAGCTGGCGCGCCTACGTCGCCTACGCTGCCCCCTGGGAGCCGATCCCGGACGACGGGCTCGAGCGCTTCCTCGAGGGCAAGCCGTATTCCTGATGCGCGAAGCGGAAGGGGGGGGATTCGAACCCCCGGACGACGTTGCCGCCGTCAACGGTTTTCAAGAGTCCCGCAGATCGAGCGGCGAGCGCGTGGATACTGAGGATTGCGACGCCAAAGCGCTCGGCGGGGTAGGGATTGGGGTAGGCGGGCGGCTACTCGCCCTCCAGGTAGGCGTCGAGAAGGGCGGCTGCCTCGCCCTCGCTGCCGGGGAACAGGTGCCCATAGCGGTCCAGGGTGGTCGTGATCGAGCGGTGCCCCATGAAGGTCGCCAGGGCCTTCGCGTTGACCCCGGCCGCGATCATCAGGCTGGCGTAGGTGTGGCGACCCTCGTGGAAGCCGATGGGGGCCATGTCTGCCTGGGTCCAGATTCGTGTGGCTCGGGATCGCAGCGTACCGTCTGAGAACGGTTGCATGGGCGAGCGCCCGAAGACGAGTCCGGCCTGCTCTGCCGCTCTCTCGCAGTGCGTCGTCAGGTGGTCGTGGAGAATCTTTGGGATCGGCACGGAGCGTTTCCCGGCTCGGGACTTGGGCAGCACCCTTCCCGCCTTCTTGTCCCATGACCACTCGACTCGGATCAGGTCTCCGTCGAGGTCGATGTTCTCCCAGCCGAGAGCCTGCAACTCGCCGAGGCGCAAACCCGCGTACATCGCCGTCGCCCAGACTGCGCGATCTTCAACCGGCAAGGCGCCGATGAGTTCTGCTGCCTCCTCGGGGCTGGCGATGCGATCTCGGACACCCTCGACGGCTGGGAGGGCCACACTCTCGGTGGGATTGACCTGCACCACGTCTCGCATAAATGCTCGACGGTAGATCGCCCGGACGGGCATGATGGCGTTGCGAACCGTGCTCGGGTTCCTGTCCAAGGCAATGCGATCAACAAGTTCCTGCACGTCTCGTCGTCTGACGTTGATGAGCTTCATTGACCCGATGATGGGTAGGACGTGAAGCCGCAAAGAGGTCTCGTAGCTTCGGATCACGGATGGCTTGTATCGCTTTCCCGAGCGATTGAGCGCCTGACCGGATTCTGCCATCGCCAGCCAGTCTGTGGCCGCTTCACGGAGAGTCAGCTTTGCGCCCGAGGAGAAGGTGCCGTTTCGCAGAGCGATTTCGGCACTGGCCTTCCAGCCTCGGGCTTCGGCCACCGACTTGAAGCTCGGAGACTTCCTTGGACGCCCGATCTGAGGGTCGTGTACCTCGGCCCTATAGGATGGCTGGCAACTGCACGACTCGCCTGAGTGTGAACGGCAGTGCTTACCGTGGCGTGCTTCTATTCCTGTAAGGGCCGGGTTGCGCCTCTTGGTGCTCACCAATCGCCTCCGGCCCGACACGAGTTCTCATCGATGAAGCGCTGGAGTTCGCACATGGGCACAAGCTTTATCGTGCCCAATCTCAACAACTTCAGTTGGGGCTCGACATAGCGCTCGAAACTCTCGACACTGATCCCGAGGGCTTGCGCCGCCTCTCTAAACCGAAGAGCTAGCTGCGGAGCCGTCTGCGCAACGCCTGTCGCCTTGCGCGCGGTCATCGAGCCTGTGGATGCGTCATGGATGCGGGCCTTCGCCCGCCCGCTTCGGTCCTCGCTCGCAAGGACTGCCTCCACAAGCGCTTCGTTTGACTTCATTGCCATTTTTTCGTAACCTTCCTTGGATTTGTTTTGTTGACCCGTCTCCAGCCTCCGTAGGGCATCTGCGGTCAGCAGAGCAGGCAGGCTCGATGGATCGACGGTAGCAGCGCATGTGGGGGTTGACGAGACCCCGCTACAGCACCGGATCGAGCGGCGCCTGTTCTGACGTGGTTTACGGTCCCAGACCACTCGCGTAGTCGCAGGCCGCGACGGTCAGTCAGCAGTGATGAAGCAGATGGCTTCATAGGAAGTTCTTTCTCTGGCCCCATCCGTTTGCCGGATAGGAAGTAAAGACTTGTCGTTCGCTGTATCGGTTTTGAGGGAGGGTGTCTGTAATCCTCCCTAAAGCACAGACATACACATGTTGTACTTCCTATCCGTTTACCGGCTAGGGTCATCATCCCTCAAGTTTCCCCGACGCTCTAGCTTGTTGCAGTAGCTCTGCTCTGAATTGCTCCAACTCAGCCGGGCTCACCGCTTCGTTGCGTTCCTTGGCTTTCCGCACCTGGTGTCGGTTCTCATACCGTTCGTGATTTTCTCGACGGACTCGTCGTTCTGCCGTCTCGGTCGGGACGTGCTGATTACTCCTTGTTTTACTTCCAATCCGTTTCCCGGATGGGGTCTGGTCGCAGTCATCTACAAGGGCGGGGATCGTGTATAGGTTGGAGCCTCCTTTGGCGGTGCGGTCGAGCCAGTCGAGAATCCCACCAGCCTTGAGGCGATCGATTGACTCGGAGACGAATGTATGGCCTCGATGCGCGTGTTTGCCGACTGTCTCGTTAGACGGCCATGCTTCGCCCTTCTCATTCGTGAACGACGCAATGGTCATCGCTACGGCGATGTCTCCGGGATTATCAAGCTCGGGATGTGAATAGACGAGCCATGCGACCTTTTCGGCGGCCTCTCGATTCGGCTTCATGACGCGCCCTCTCTGGTGGGTAACGTTACCCGCTGGCACAAATGGTGAGCGCCGGTCATTACTCGACGCTCGTTGCGATGGCCTTCCGGCGCTGAACCTCGACGTAGACGAGCCGTGCGATCCACGCGGATAGGGTTACACCATCAAGTGCTGCGTACAGACGAACCCGAGCGATGACATCCGGGCGGATACGGCTCCCAACGGTTTTCGTCAGTGTTGATTCGGTAGACATGGGTTTCCTTACGGTGAGTGTAGGCGAGAGTCATTCCCGCCACCGCATATTCTAGCAACCGGCTGGTGAACGTTTACAGGCAGGAGCCTCGGGACTGGCATCAGGTGGCATGACCATCCATGTGCATAGCTCAGGCGGGCAGTCCCCGGCCGTCGCCGCTGTGCAACGCCTTTCAGATACCAACCGGAACCTAGATCACGGTCTTCCCCCCTGATGACCAATCCCATCCGACTGATCTTCAAAGTCGCACCGAACAGGATCGCTGCTTCCTCCCCACGCTCGCACCATTTGACAACTGCGGCAAAGCCTGATAGCCTATGCGGTCATGGTGAAGCTCAAGCTACAGATGGTGAGCTTCATTCCCTCGCTTGGTCTTCCCAGTCACGAACGCGAGACCTCCAAATATCCGAGTCATCGGGGGCACTCTTGAAGGCTCTCGGCTACATACGGGTCTCGACGGCGGAGCAGGTTTCGGACGGCATCGGTCTTGACTCTCAGCGTAGTCGCATCGCAGCTTGGTGTGAGGCTACAGGCGCGGAGCTTGTCGAAGTGATCGAGGATGCGGGGGTTAGCGGGACGCGCATTCTCGCCGACAGGCCGAGCGGTGCTCGTATCGCTTCTTTGCTCACCGCCCGGAACCCCGAGGTTGACACTGTGGTTATTGCCCGACTGGATCGCCTGGGCCGGGATGCAGCCGAGACCTTGAGTTACCTTCGCCAGTTCGCAAAGGGCAATCTTGGCTTGGTGTCGGTCGCCGACAGGATCGACCTCGGCACGCCACAGGGCCGTGCGATGGCTCAGATGTCAGCGGTCTTTGCCGAGTTGGAGAGGGCGTTGATCGCGCAACGAACAGCCGACGCTCTTGGCGAGCTTCGTTCCCGAGGGCAAGTGTACGGTGCCGTGCCCTACGGATTTCAGCGCAACGGCGACCACTTGATCCCGGACGACACTGAGCAGCGCGTGCTCACTCGTATCAGGAAGATGCGGAATCGTGGGCTCAGCTACGCGCGGATCGCAGGCGCGCTAAATCACTCCGATATCGCCTCGAAGCGTGGCGGTAGCTGGCACGCGATGAGTGTCCGGTCTGTCCTCCTCTGCTCACCAAAGGTAGGCTGTATCGAGGCAGCCGCGTGAGCCTGCTTGTCCCTCAGCCGATGAAGCGTGAGTGTTCGTGTGGGGCCACCCTGAGGTGGGAGAGCCGTGAGGACTACTGCGGCAAGCGCTCACTGGCGACATGCTCGAATCCTGAATGTGGCGTTATCACGACCGCAGTGATGAATGGGCACCAACCCGAGGACGGGCTGCGAACATTCCTGCTCGGAGATACCCCTGTACAGCGGTATCTCGCACCATGGGCGCGTCTTTACTGGAAAACGAGCCAATGGCGTTATAGGTGGCTTTCGCATCACGAGACGTGTCCCGACTGTGACAGCGAGTTCACCGTCCGACTCAGTCTTCCTCCATTGGCCAAGAGGCAGAGCGATCCATACCAGGTCGTTATGTGTCTCGCCTGTGGAGCAACGGGTATGGCCTGGTGGCTCGCCGGAGAAAAGGTCGCCATCGCAATCGAGGGGAACGAGTGGAACGAGTCTGCGACCGCCGTGCTGATCCTGAAGCGCGTCCTCGAAGAACGGGCAGCGAGGACGTGCGAGGGTCAAACTTGGGACTTCCTCCGGTGACTCCTACGACCTCACCGTCCCGAACAGACAAGCTCGCCGAGCGAGTCTGCGTGATCTGCGGTGGCAGCCTCAAACAGCGCCGCAAGGATGCTCGCTGCTGCTCGGCCTCATGTAGAGCGGAGCAGAGCCGCATCAGGGCGATCATCAACGGGACCTACGCAGGCCCATATCGGTCTCTCGCAGAGAGGCTTTCTAAGCGCAAATCTTCCCGACCCCTGGCGTTCCCTCTCGGAACGGCGGGAAATGGCGCAGAAGCGCACACAGGCGCTCTCAGGTCGCTTGTCGGGCACACGCAGGACCAGCCCGAGCGCGGTGGGGGTTCTCCCTCGCCGTAGCTCCCAAACCAGCGACCCCGACGCGGAGGGTAAGTCCACGCCGGGGTCTACACGGAAAGGAGGGACCTTCCCATGCCGGCGAAGCGTATAGATCCGACGTTGGCGCAGTGCGCCATCGTCTTGCAGGTTCTTCGTGATGACCACGCGGAGCGGTGGACACGGGCGGAGCTTGAGCAGGAGGCGTCGGACATCGAGCCGTTGACTGTCAGTGACGCCTTGATGACGTTGGGGGCCGAGGGCGTGGTGATCCTCGATGGCGAGCGCGTCGAAGCGTCGCGGTGTGCCCGGCACCTGGACTCGCTGGAGCTGATCTCGATATGACCACCCACCCACCGGACCCGCTGGAGCAGGACGGCACGCAGTGTCTGGTCGTTCTACAGGTGCTCCGCGATGACCACCCGGAGCCGTGGACCCGCGCCGAACTCGACCGCGAGCTGTACGACGTGGACCCGAGTGCGATCGGAGTTGCGCTCGAATGCCTGCGCGAACAGGACGTAGTGCGAGTGAAGCGCAAGCGGTTCTGCGCCAGCCCGTGCGCCCGGCACCTGGACGCCCTCGGTTTCATCTGCATATGAGCGAGCCAAGGACACCCACAAACAAGGACTTGGGGCGCGCGATCCGTCGCCTGCGCCAAGACCGGAACCTATCGATCCGAGCCCTCGCCCGCCAGGCCGGGATGTCCACGGGGCACCTCGGCGTGATCGAGCGGGGGCGCGGCAACCCCAGGCTGGACAAGCTGTTCGCGCTCTCGAATGCCCTTGGCGTTACGTTCGAGGTACTTGTGAGCGCCGCCGAGGACGAGGCAGCGAACGGGGGTGAGGCGTGATGCCCGAGCAAGACAGAAGCCGGCAGGACGCGAGCGCGGCGTTTGGGCAGCGGCTCCGCGAAGTGCGGACGGAGAAGGGACTCTCCCAAGAAGCCCTGGGCCACCGGACCGGCCTCCACGCAACCGCGATCGGGCGCCTGGAGCGCGGCAGGCGCGAACCGCGCCTTATGTCGATCCTCAATCTCGCGCGGGGCCTGAAGGTGCCGCCGGGAGAGCTGCTGGACACGCTACCGGGCGCCGAGGACTGGCACGACATCGACCCGCAGGAAGGGGGCGAAGCGTGATGGCCGGGCGTGCGGAGCTGGTCGCGTTCGGCCGGGCTGTCCGCCAGGTGCGCGAGGAGCAGGGGCTGAGCGTGGAGGCGGTCGCCGCAGCGGCGGGTATTGCCTATGGCGAGCTGGACGCGATCGAAGCCGGGCACTTGGACCCCGGCTCCCTCGGCGTGCTGCACCTTGCCACCGCGCTCGGCGTCAGCGGGACCACGCTGCTGCTGAGCATGGAGGAGATCGAGCGCGGCGCCGGGGGCGAGGCGTGATGGTCGAGCAGGATGCCTACACGGTCGAGCGTGCCCGGCTACTGAGGGCGTTCGGAGCGAAACTGCGTGCTGAGCGTGACCGTCGGAACGTCTCGCAGGAAACGCTGGCGGGGATCGCGAACGTCCACCGCACGCACCTTGCCGCGATGGAGCGCGGGCGGCGCGAACCGCACGCCTCGATGCTGTTGATCCTCGCCGACGCGCTCGGCGTCCCGCCGGGTGCGCTGCTCGATGGTCTGCCAGTGCCGAGGGAGCGCAAGGCGCCGACGCACTTCAAGAACGGGACCGGGGACGAGGCGTGATGATCGAGCACGGCGACGCCTATGCGGCCGAGCGTGCGCGGCTGTTGAAGGTGTTCGGGGAGAACCTGCGCGCTGAGCGCAAGCGGCGGAATCTCGCGCAGGAAGGGCTCGCGGAAGTCGCCTCCGTCCACCGCAACGAGATTGGTGTGCTTGAGCGTGGGCAGTGCGAGCCGGGCCTTCTCACGCTGCTGATCCTTGCTGACGCGCTGGAGGTCCCGTTGAAGGGGCTGACGGAAGGGGTGCCCGCGCCGAGGGAGCGCAGGCCCGCGAGATGCTCCAAGGGCTGGGCGGGACGGCGATGACGGGCGTACGGGTTCTGGATGCTGTGGCGCTCGGCCGGATGGTGCGCGAGCGCCGCCGGGAGCTGGGGCACACGCAGGAAGAGATCGCGGACCTGTGCGGTGTTCACCGCGTGTCGATAGCGAAGCTGGAGCGTGGCGGCAGTTTGAAGTTCGAGATCGTGCTCCGGGTGGTGCATATGTTGGGCATGAACATCGAGGTCAGCACGCGGGGCACGCGATGAGCGGAGAGCGCCAAGACGCCAAGCGCCGCTCAGAGGCGACACAGGCGGGCTCCCTCCAGGCAGCCGATGGTCGGCCAGTGCCCGCCCCCCGGTTGACGCCGACCCGACCACAGGGCCGATGGTCGCGCCTCCGGGCGCTATGGCGGCGCCGATCGAGGAGGGGACTGTGAGCCCGGCTCGTCTCACCAGCCAGGTCAGCGACCTGGACAAAGCGGAGGACGCCATCACAGCAATTTGGGCAGTGGCCGTTGCGCTGCCAGCGTTGCCCTTTGTCATCGGCTATTTCTTTGTTCTCACCGTTGTGCAAGGTTTGATAAAAATCGGAAGACTTCTAACCACAGGTCGGATTCACCCGAAATCGAAGCCAACACCACGCCTGGACCCCCAAGCGTCACCACGATACCGCGCTCACGGCCCTGACGGGGGCATTATTGGCGAATATGACACGATTGAAGAGTGCGAGATCGCGGGCTTGTTGGCGTGTGGTGTGAAAACCGTTGATCTCCCGCTCGCGTTGCACGAGCGCCGCAGACTCGGCACATACGGGGGCATGTATGGGGAGGAGCGTAAGTCACAACCTCAGTCGCAACCGTGGCGGTATCCAATCGAATACCAGTGCGCTACCTGTGGCTTGCGTAGTCCGAGTGGCGGCACTTGTGGTCGCTGCAACGAAAGCAACGCCTTCCCGATCTACCCGGCGGCTTAGGGACCTAGGTTTCCTGTGGGCGTGGATTCCGAGAGGTGCGCGCTGTACATGCCGGGGCACAGGACGCACCTTGTCCAAGCACAGTTAGCCCGTGACGATGGTCCCGCGAAGTATCGGAATGGAACCTTGGTTGAGGTTGCGGACGACGGCTGGATCACGGTCGATGTGGACGGCGAACTTCTTCGCTTCTGGAACCATGACCCAACGTGGGTACGTCGCTGCTTCGAGGAGTCGGGTGGGAAGGTTGGACTGCCCGGATGGCATCTTCTTCATGCTCCGCACGGAGACGGGCGTAGAGCTTGCATCTGCGTGGCGGATGACGGGCCTACGCCTTGCACTCCGCCTCCTACTGCGGGCGCTGGACCGACGGGCTTGTTCGAGCAGGTGATGTCACATGGAGGTTTTCTCATCTCGGGCATCGAGGCAGTACGCCACCTGCACGACGACGATGCCACGGACAGCAACAGCGAATCATGACAGGCTCTTGACCATGCACCGCCCGGTCGTGATAGAGAGAGTGTCAACTTGACCGTCAAGTTGACACTGCAACTTGACACCCTTTAGCATAAGTCGAGTTGCATCTATTGACCTGCGAGGCAATGGTCCCACGATCTTGACCCTGTAATCCCGCGCAAACAAAGGAGTTCAAGCCTATCACCCCGTCTTGAGTTGCCGGTCCCCATTTCTTACCCGCGAGGGGCAACCTGCCGCAAGGTGACAGTTAGGATCGGTGTATCATATCGTGCGATCCGCACCATTTTCGTCCCATGACCCAGAATCCCCAGGAGAACTCCCCCAAGAGACCCACGCCTCGCGCGGGGTGTAGCAAAAGTCACATGGCCTTCACCGCCCCTACCAAAGCCGTCCGTCCTCGCAATGAGGGCTCCCCTATCGGCAGCTTTTCCAGGGCATCGCAGCTACGGAAAGTTGAATCGGGAAAGCGGATTAGCGTAAAGGGGTCAGGTTGATGGTCGAGGCCGCAGCCGCCGGAGCAGCAGATACGAGCAGTGCGAAGACAGCCGGGATAACGAGATTGGGCTTCATAGCTGCTCCTATTCAACGACTGCGGGTTGGCCAGTGCTTTCTTCCTGGCCCTGTTGTTGCCGGGCTTTATTTTCAGCTTCGGAACGTTCTTCCTGGGGCGTCTCTTTGAGGGGGCCTTTGCATTCTTCAGCAGTCTTGCCCGATTCGTAACAGACTTTTTCCTCGGTCTTGCGAATCGAGGTTCCCCCTTCGACACGATTTTCGTCTTCTTCCACCTTCTTCTGTGCCGCTGCCCCTTCTTTTTCGATTCGCCTGTTCGTTTCTAGACTCTTCTTGTGGGCGGCTTCTTCTTCAGGCGTGTGTTCGCGTTCGCCCGATCTCGTTTCCCCAAAGTTCGGGTCGCCTGGTCGCACGCACTTCTTGGTGAAGCTGGAGCGAACATACCCGGGTTTGCACGCCATCACATCGCCGCCGCTACTCGCCAGGACAGCTACCGCAACCGCCAGGATCGCCACAGCCGCCGTCGCCCCGGCGACCAACATCGTCCTCTTCTTACTCATGGCTTCCGTTCTTCATCGCTGGGCATCATCCTCTGCTGACGCTTGTCCGCGTGATCTATCGGCAGCCACCGACGGCTGCTTTAGCGTCGGGCTATCAGGGGTAGCTCAATGAGTCGGCGGCAGCGTCTCGACCTCCTCGCGGAGGGCCGACAGCGCAGCAACAGTCCGGGCCTGAACGTCGCGCCAAGCAGCACTCCAGTCGTGGACTGGGAGAGAAATGCCTAACCGCCGCATCCCTCGGGCGGCCCGGCCCTCGGTGCCAGTGTGCTGACGCCAGACGCGAAGGTCGAACAACGCCCGCAGATCGTTGATCGCATCGACCCCCCGTGTAGCGGACCCCTCGGAGAGCTTGGCCTGAAGAAATGTACCGAGACCAACGAGCGTGCTCACTTCTCGATCAGGCACGTCCACGGAATCGAGGATGCTGCAAAGAGCGCTCAAGCGTGACTCGAACTCGTCAGCGCTGGCGCAATCGAGCACGAGCTTGGCTGCGGCCTCGGCCCGCCCTATCCGAATCAATGGCCTGCCGGTGCGGAGGCGCCAGATCGCATTCAAGTAGTCGATCGACTCCGGCAGGGAAAGCGACGACGGATAGAGAGACGGTGGCTCTGGCGCCACAGGCGTCGTGACCTCGACCACGCGCTCCAAGTACCCCTGCGCGGTTTCTAGTCCGGCGTACGAACGGAGGAAGGGACTGAGCGCTAGAACCCACAGGTCACCGGACGGCCGGGGGTTGCAATGCCAGGTGGCAGGCTCGTGGCGAAGCACGGTGGTCAGGTCGGCGAGCGCAGCCTTGCTCACCGTACGAGGCAGCAAGCAATCTTTTATCTCCTGGGCGGTGATCGTGACCGTCTGTACGTCCGTTGGCGAGGGCTCGAATGAGCGCTGCGTGTCAACAAGTACAGCAAGGACACGGAGGAAGAGGTCTACCTCGTGGCGCGCGGCCGGAACGTGCGCCATTCCGGCCACCGTAAGCCCGATTTCATCGCCCGGCTGTCTTGTCTGACACCACGTCCATCCATACTGCCCACCGCTCGATGGACCGCCGATCACCGGGCAGTCAGCCATCGCGTACATGGCGTCTATCTCATGGTGCCGGTATAGCTCGTGCTCGACGTACTGGAAGATCGGCCATCGAAGTCCGGCCGTCGAACTCGCCCGCCCACGACCTCGATAGATGATCTCAAGCAAGCTCATCTGCTCGCTCGTCGGCTCGGCCAGGAATGGATGCAAGGTCACAGGAGCCTATCGCGAGCCCACGATCGCTCCTCGTTGCGTTGTCGCAATGCTCCCGGAGCAGTGGGTTTGCCCCCATAGGCCGTAAAGAACGGGTGGGCCGTTTACGGGTTAGCTTCCTTAGGTCCGTAGTGAGGTTCCAATGATGAGGATGCGCCTCTTTTTATGGTCGTATCTCTGGGCCGTCCAGCTCGTCGCGCAGGGTCTCGACGGTCCAGGTCGGACAGCCGCAGCCAAGGAAGTCGTTGTCGCCGGTCAGGATCGCGGCGTCGAGCAGGAGCGCGAGCGCGACCACCGGCCAATCCCGCGAGTCGCGTGGCACCCGTCGTCGGGCCGTGTGCTCGTAGGTCGCGTACATCTCCCGACCTACGATCTCGATGACGTGCGCGTCGATCATTGCGCGTACCGATCGCTCCAACGCCTCGCGTGCTGCGGAGGAAAGGCGTCCTTGGGACTGCATGATTCCAAGCCGCCGCGACAGCTCGTGCTCCGTCTCATCCCACTGATCCTCAGCCACAACGACGTGCAACTCGGGACGCAGAAACAGCTCTCGACCTCGCTTTCGCAGCAACTCGCCAACGAGAACGCTGGCGTCGGCAACAACGATCATTCAGGCGCGGGGCGACGCATATCGAAGACACCAGCCAGCTCGTCCTCGCTCATGCCCGTTTCATCAAGCACCCGCTCGACGGCCTGCCCGAGTTGCGCGACCGCACGACGTACTTCATCCTCGTCGCGCTTCAACGGAACGTAGAACCCGATCACCCGCCCGTGCCGGTTGACAGCAACGGTCTCTGGGCCTGCCAAGTACTTGGTTGCGTGGTCGCGGAACTCGCGCACGCCTACGCTCTTCATCTGCGCCATGTGGTCACCTCGTGGTCACACTATAGCGCGGGTGGACGCCATCGGACCCCTCCTTGCCCTCCAGACCCTCGCCTCACGGGGTAGCGGTGGGGTAGCCAGCGCCCTTCAGGAGCCCTTTTCAGCCCCTCCCAGCGGTTTGCACCGCCACTCGAACCCCAGTCCGAGCCAACGCCAATCTCGCTTGCCCAAGCCAAATCTGGCTCTGCTAACGGAAGGGGGGGGATTCGAACCCCCGGACGACGTTGCCGCCGTCAACGGTTTTCAAGACCGCCGCATTCAACCGCTCTGCCACCCTTCCAAGGGACGCTCGATGAGGTCGCGAACAGATGCTACGACGGCGAGCGGGGGCGTGGGTCCGGCACCAGCCGACCCCGAGGGCTCCCGCGGGGCGATCCCAGGCTTTACACTGGTGGCTCGGACCTCCAGGAGAGGTGGCCGAGTGGCTGAAGGCACTCGCCTGCTAAGCGAGTATGGGGATTACACTCCATCGCGGGTTCGAATCCCGCCCTCTCCGTCCCCGCAGAAACCGCTTGAATAAGCGGTTTCTGGCGGGAGCTGCGGACGGCGGCCATCGTGCTCGGAGCCAGCTCTTGGCGCCGTATGGAAGCGTTTTGGAAGCGTGGGGCCGGTCGAGCCGTTTTCGGAGCTTCAGTTGATGCTCCCGCCTGGCGCACTTCCGTAGCCGCACGTACGGACTTCCCGCCGCCGGGGGGCCTTGCCGATCTGGCGCGGGTTCTTGCTCTGCCGCCCCAAGACATCGTGTGGCCGGGCGAGCGTCAATAGCGCCTACCCGGCCCGTGGACAGCCGAAGATGTCGCTTCGGATGCCACGCTCGACACCGTAGCTCTCGTGGGCGGGAGGAGCTTGAAGCGATCGAAGCCAGCCGAGTGGGCCAAGACGCTCATGAGGTGGACGCTGGCGGGCGGGGCAATTGGTGTCGCTGGCTACTGGGCGGCAGATACGGCACGGCGTGGATCGCGGTTCTCGCGGCCTGTGTCACTGTGGCGCTCCTGCTCTTGATCGCCTCACCAGTACCGCGAGCGGCCGATCGTCCGGCAGACCGCTGGGCTGCCCGCCGCGCGTGCGACTGCCTCGACGGTCGCCGCGCCAGCTGGTGGACCCGGCAGCATCCTGCGGTCATCGGCGAGGTTCGCCGGCTCTATGAATCCGATGAGCCGCGCGCGGCTGAGACTTCGCCGGCACCAGCCTCAACCGGCAGTCACACTTAAGTCCCGCAGATGGCTTCCTTGCTAGTGCCGGCAAACACCTTGGCATATAGACCGTTGTCACAGAGGACGATCTGCCCCGCTATGGTTGATTCATGCCCGCGCCCACTGTTGGGCGTTTCCGCTGGTGTGCCGTTGACTACGGGAACGGAGCTTCGATGGACCAATCCTGTTCAGCGAGTGACTTTTCGGATGGATGTGGATCATGGGGACGACGATGGCACGTCCGTCGTCAGACGGTTCGGGACAGCCACTAAGAGTAACATCCGAGCCGCTGGCTGGAATAGGTGGCCCGAACCGGCCTTCCACCTTGACCTTGTCGCCCTGTGACGTGTTGCCAATTAGGACGAAATCCGGTGGACCAGTCGGCGTTGCAGCCAGGGTGGTCGCTTTGCTTGCTGTGGTCACCGCCTGCATCGTCTGTGGCGGACTGGCTACCGATGCGCTCGGGGTTGAGACCGACGAACCGCAACCAGCCACTACTGCGCTTGCGCTGGCAAGCGGCAACGAGATCGCTACCCGTCGAATCACATTGGGTGGTTTTATGCTCACGGCGCTAAATCGCTCCTCTGCGCTTGCTATCAGTACCCGCTCGGTGTGGAGCAGGAGGCGACGCCGTTGATCGCGATCTTGTCGTCGGTGCTGGTGGCGGCGTTTTCCAGCGACCACGGGTGGCCGTCGAGCGTGGCTTCGAGTTTTGCGGTCTGGCCATAGCCGACGGTCGCGGACTGTGGAGCGAGCGTCTGTGCAGTTACCTGGATGGATGCTGTATCTCCCGGCTGGGAGCCGTCCGTTGGCATCCCGAATGTCAGGTTGATCGAGCTGCAGCTCGTGGCGGGGAAGTCGATCAGGTTCCAGTAGGTCGGCAGCACCGATTCGTTATTGTCTTCGATGAGGATGGCTCGTTCAAAGGCGTCGAATCCGATTTGGCTCGTGCCGAGGTAGGGGCATCCGTTGACAGCGTGCAACTGGACTTCATGGTTTGCGCAGAGCGTCGAGAGAGGCACGGGACCGTAGGCAGGCAGAGCCGGCGCCGGGCTGCTGGCCCATGCTTTGGGATGCTTGGGTCTTCAAGGAGCAGTTTCGCCTCTTCGGCCCATCCGGTCGGGTCACGGACGCCATAGATGAGGCACTGTTCGACGATTGCCACGAAGTTCACATCGTCGCCGCCCACGGTGAGCAGGATGAGACCATACCCGTTGTTGACCGCGTAAATCTGCGGGGGCTGATCGTACTGGCTGGTAAAGAAGGCACTGGTGGTGGCGCCGCTGCACGCAACGTCCGTCAGAGGCGCCGACTGGTTGTACGGTGGGCGTTCAAGCGCGTCGGCGAACAGCGCCGCATAGTTGTTGGGTGAGCGGTAGCAACCGTTCGGACCGAAGTAGCCGCCCGCACCGTTACCTGCCGAGTAGGAATCGCCCATCACCAGGATCGGGAACGGGAGCTGGACGCCTGCGCCGCGATGGCGAATATGCCAACGGCCATGACGACCGATGTGACCACTGTCGCCGTCCAGTGGCGGCGGCCTGGAAAGTTCGCGGGCACTCGTCCGCGTCTGCGTCCAGTTATCACGAAGTCTCCGCGTTTGGCCACCATGACATATCCCACTCCCAACTACCGCCGTGTACCACGAGGTCCGTGCTGATTGCCCGGAAGCCATCGATGAGGCGCTGGCGAAAAAGCGCCAACTCTTGCGCCGCCACGACGCGACCGTCTGTGAGTCGGAAGCGGGTAACTGCCACGTTCACCGCCTCGCGAGCATCGGCACCAGCCAGGCCGGGATACCGCGCCGGGTTTTCAGGCATGATCTGCACGTCCCAATTCCATTTGCGTGTCGCCTCGTTCCTAGTATCAACCTCTGGCCGCACGTCGCAGCAGCGACAAAGCACTCCATGCTCGCCGAGCTTGCTCACGATGAGGGTCCGCGTATGTGGTGCGCGCTCGATGGGCGAGCGTACGATGCCCCGCTTGCTCGGTGGCACACGCAGGTCCCTCGTCGTCTCCGGGACGCTCATCTGTGCGATGATCACGATGTCTGCGAGAAAGTACCGCTCTATACTGTGGACGATCAATGTTGGCGCGAGGATCGACTGCGACGCACCAAACGGAGCAGGGTTGCTCATGCTAGAGATACCCCGTACGCCACGCTGCTGACCTCCTCCGCGCCGCTGAATGCAGCGGCATCATCCATTGAGCTGACGAATCCCACGACGGTTCTGACAAACGCCTTCGCCTGCAGTGTGGCAACCGCATTGGTGAGTTCGTTCGGCGAGTGCTCCAGATGGATATCGACGTTGATTTGGCGGGATGTTCCGACATCCTCTATTCGTGCCTCCGCCCAGGACATCGGCTCAAGTCCAATTTGCCATCGGATCACTTCTCCACTGTCAAGACGCTTGAAGGGTATCGCCAGGAGGCGCGCACGAAGCGCGTCCGATTCCAATGTGGTTGTGCCGCTGAGGCGTGTGTCGTGCGGAGCTAGGCTGGCGGTTGCTATCTTGCCGTCGTGATGTGCAAGGCCGTTCTCCGAAGCCTTGAGCTGAGCGTCCGAGGGCCGTGGGTCAGGTTCCGACAGTTTCTCGGCGACTAGCGCACGAATGTATCCGTGACCTCCGGCGTTCACGAGCTCATCGTTGGAGGTCAGCGCATTCAACGTCGTGATAGCCATAACCTCGCCGCTAACCGCAAACTGCAGGGTCCAATCGGTAAACCGCAGCCCGCAATAAGAAAGCCCGAGCGAGAGATGCCAGGTAGGGCCGTCGCCCTTTTCGAACCAAATCGTGCTCGTACTTAGGGAGCCGACCGCACCTAGAATCGCTGGCGTCCTCCCGCGCTCGTGGGTCGACTTGAGCCGTAGCCCCGATACGGCAAGCGAGCAGGCTGCCTCTCGGAGAACCATCGCAACGGTGGGGAGGGCGTAGAGACCGCTCACCGACAACGGCTGGCTAGCTGGCGCGATCTGCGCCGCTGTCTTTCGCTTTGCTAGAAGACCCACTGCCACCACTCACCTTCTTGCTTGGCCCCTGCGATGCACCGGCTGCGGCCGGCGTGACCGGTCCGACACCGAGGACTGCGGGTAGAATCGAACCTACTCGTCGAAAGCTGCTCAGGGTGCATGGCGTCGGCGATTACCGCTTGAGGACGAATGTCTTGGTGGCAACGATGGGAGTCATGCCAGGCGGCGCAAACGTGCCCTTCGCCGTCAACTTGAGGTGGTTGGCGTGCTTGAGCAGTCGCTTACCCGTGCTGGTGAGCTTGACGTTAAGGGTCGCGGTCCCGGCGGCCGAGAACGTCAGACGACCGGCTGCGACAAGCTCCGGCCTCACCTTCGTCTTCTTGGCGAGCGTAGCTCCCTTCGGCAGCTCGTACCAGTCGATCACGGCGGTCCCAGCCTCCAGTGCCCTAAATAGCTCAGCCCACCCTCCGCGCCTAACGAGCGCCGCGATCTTCGCCCCCCTTCCCGATGGGGTGAGTTGCCTGGCGAGCAGCGCCGCGATCTGAGCTGCGGACGCCTTGGCGCTATGGTTGCCGAGGACACCGCCCTTTGCCCCCGGCGAACCGCCGCCACTACCCCCGCCGCTCCCGATGGTCGATCCGCCACCCGTTGGTTCCGGCACGCTGTCGATCGACAGATTCGCCGAGCCGGAGCTTCCGGCGTAGCTCGCATCGCCGGAGTAGACGGCGCTGAGCGTGTGGCTTCCGACCGCGAGAGTCGTCGTCGAGCACGTCGCCTGGTAGCTCGCGCCCGCGTGGCTGAGTGTTTGTGCTCCGCAGCCGCTGAGCGGCATGGATGACCCGTCGGCGTAGAACGCAATGGTCCCGCCACCATCCGTGGGAGCTACGGCGGCTGTCATCCCGACCGCCTGTCCGGCCGTTACGGGGTTAGGCGATGGTGTAAGGGTCACGCTCGTTGTGACGGGCGGAGGCGGTGATCCATACGTGAAACCGTCCGCTAGCGTGGGTGTGGAGTCTCCCGAGGACGTTGTCACGGTGGTATCCACTCGCGCGGGGAAAGCGGCGGCTGGGGCGACAGCCTCCACTTCGCTCGCGGATATTGGGGTTACCTGCGTGGACGAGGTGGCGCCGAATGCAACTGAGAACGCTCCGTCCAGGTGGCTTCCCTTGATCGTCACAACGGTGCCTCCCGAAAGTGGACCACTGCTGGGCGTCACCGATTCAACCACGGGGCTGTTTTCAGTCACCACCGGCGTCGAATACGTATAGTGGTCGACTTCCGTCATTGCGCTGGTACCGCCTGCACCAGACACCGTGACATCCACTGTGCCGCTCCCTGCCGGGGCGACCGCCGCCAAGGCGTAGGGCGACAGCGACTGTACGTGGACTGAAACGTTGCCACCGAAGTGTACGGATGTCACGTCCGCCAAGCCTTCGCCGAGAATATCGACTATGTTTCCTCCGGCGGTTGCGCCGCCCGACACCGACAGGCCAGTCACTTTCGGCGTGGGTGCTGTCCCGCCTGCGCATTCGAGCGTCAGCATCAGTCCCACGGCGGGTGGCGGCAGCACAAACGGTAGGGTGAACACGTCTGGCTGGCGTTCTTCTCCAGGCGCATGGCATTCTGGAGCCGATGCCTCCACTTGATAGGTGCCAGCTAGTGCATTCCAGTCGAACTGCCCTGACGTCTTGGTGGTCTCGGGGTTTTCGGCCGGTTCGATCGCTCCGCTTGATGCTTCGACTTGTGTAAACGGACCAGATGCCAGCGGCTGTTCAAGCAATGTCGCAGTGGCCCCACTGATTGGGTTACCCTGCGTATCCACGATGGTGCCACTGGGATCTATGAAGAGATTCCAGAAGTCCCAGCGACAGTCAGTGCCAACCAGGATTTTGCACGCATCGTTGCCAAGGTCGATCATGAACTGCGCCTCCCAAACACCATCCCACACCCCAAGACCGAACTCGATAAGGTTGGCCAGCTCTGCACCGCTAGCGATGTTATCCGTCAATCCGTATGCGACCATACCCTTCAGGAATTGGACGAGCGGATCGGCGAGCGCGCCTCGCAGATCGTCCGTGCCCTCTCCGTACACGTTCTTGGCGAAATCAGCCGCACCGCAAAGCTGCGCGTCCTGCTCGACGAGCGTGACGCCGCCCACCGGCACAGAACATGCTTCGGATATGTCTTGCGCGTACGCCTGCGGGGAGGTTGTGCTCTGATTGAGGTTAGATGTACCGGGCGGTCCGCCTTGGTTGACATACAGTGCGGTGTTCGTCGGCGCGGACACACTATTGCCTTGCACCACCTGTATATCGACGGTACCGACCCCAGGCGGTGTGACCACTTCGAGCTGGGTAGAGCTTATGTACGTCACGCTTGGCGATGGGACCAAACCAAAGAGCACCTGATCGCCGGACTGGAATCCCTGTCCGGTGATCGTCAACGTCGTCCCACCGGTCGCCGGGCCGGAGCCGATGCTGAGCGACGCCACCTGGAGATAGGTATAGGTTCCGATTAACACCATGTTGCCGCCGCTGCCCGTCACCGTGACGGCAACGCTTCCCGATCCCGGCGGTGCAGTAGCGACGATGAAGTTTTCGGTCAGTACAGTGAACGACGAGGCGGGTGTCGTGCCAAAGTCGACCGCAGTCGCACCTGTCAGGCCACCTGGCGCATTGAGCAGCACCGTTGTGCCACCGCTTGGCGGGCCGCCGCTCGGGACGAGCCCGAGCTTGCTTGGACAATCGATAACATCAGTCCCGGTCGCGCCACCATGAACCGGAGCGAGCGGCCGTATGGCGGCTTGATAGGTCCCCGAGCCTGTCGGGTTTTCGAGCAGCGGCGCCGATATCGTTTCAGGCTGACCGGTGGCGATATTCGTGCCCGCGATGCTGGTAATACCAACGCCGTTCTTACAGCCCGTATCCGTCACGGTGCTCGGTTCGCCCCAGTTGAGGCCAGGTACAACATTTTCTTGTGTACCTCTACCGGGCGATGACAGACTCACGCCTTCCTGTAGACCACCCGGAGGGGAGAAGGTCGCGGTCAGATTGAGGACTGACGGCGGCAACCCCATAGGCCCAAATATCCGTGGGGCATCCTTCAGATCGGCTGGAGGAAAGATGGTGGCTGTGTAGCTACCGTCGGGCACGAGCATGTGAAAACGCCCCGAGCTTTCAACGGCCCAAGGATCAACCTCGCAGGGACCGCCCGTCGTCGGACATGCTTGAATGCGGGCACCTTCCGCGCCGCCTACGCCACCAATGACCGCTTCCCCGGCGATGATGGAGCTTCCGGCGGGAGCTTCCGATGCCGCCTTCCAGTGCGCGAGGATAGCCGCAGCGTTAAGTGCGGTGGGATAAATCGCGATTTCGTCCAGGCCAAACGTGCCCGAGGCGCCGTTGATCTTGAGCCCTTCGCCAGGCGAGACCGTTTCGGCACTGCCGATTTCGCCCCCACCGATGAGCTGGCCATCAATATAGATTTCCACCAGGTTGCCGTCATACGTGACGTCAACTAGCTTCCATCCCGCACCTTCGAGACCGCCAGGCGCGACGGCATGGACCGATTGCGTGGCCCCCGAGACAGTGATCGTGCCTCGTGGTTCGCCGCCAACGTTGACGGTGAACCCGTGCCCGGTAGCCACTTCGCCGTATTCGAACAGGTTATAGCTGCCGTAGCGAGGCTGCCCTTCCTCGTTGATCCACGCCTCCAAAGTCCGCGGACTGTTGCCCGCCGGAAGCATGTTCCCGTTCTGCGCAAGCATCTCGCCGCTTGAGACCGATCCAAAGAGGCTGTTTAGGTATCTCGACAGCGCCGTACCCGAATCACCTAACACTGGACCTGTTGCAGCTTTGTCCGCGCCAGAATCGACATAGGTTGCGTTGGCGCAGTGCCCGGAGGAGTCGAAAGCGACGCGCTCAGCGGGATGCACGGCGCGCTCGTCAACCCGGTAGTAGGCGATTGGTGCGTCGGCCAGGACTGCATTCGCGTAGGGGCTTTTCGGAGTCGCGGCGCAGGCAGGCTGTCCCGGGTAGCTCTGACCAACCGTCCAGTGGGCGTCGATCCGTTCAGGCGAAAGAGCGCTAGGGTAGATCGCCACCTCGTCTAGGCCAAAGGTGCCACTGGCACCGCTTACCTTCAGTCCCTGGCCGGGAGTCACGGTTTCTGCGTTGCCAATACTGCCCCCGCCGATCAATGCGCCATCGACGTAGATCCCAACGACGCCGCTTTCATACGTGATGTCGATTAGGTGCCACACCCCATCTTCGAGACCACCAGGCACGACGACATGGACCGACTGGGTAGCCCCCGAGACAGTAATCGTACTTCGCGGTTCGCCACCCACATTGACCGTGAACCCGTGTCCGCCAGCCACATCGCCGTATTCGAACAGGTTGTAGCTCCAGTAGCGAGGCTGCCCTTCCTCGTTGATCCACGCCTCCAAAGTCCGCGGACCGTTACCAGCCGGAAGCATGTTCCCGCTCTGCGCCAGCATCCCCGCGCATTCGGGGCAAAAACCCGAGTTCTGATACCTCTGCACCGCAGTGTCCGAATCGCCCACGAGAGCGCCGCTCCGCGATTCGTAAGGCCCCGCACCAGAATTGACGTAGGTCGCGTTGAGCCCGTTGCCGGACGAGTCCTCAGCAGTGGTGAATTCGGTTTCGTCGAGGCGGTAGTAGACAGTCGGGTGATCGGCCAGCACCGCTTGGGGGTAAGGCGCGTTGGTGTCACTCAGTGTGGCCAGGTTAATCGAATCAGCAAACGGACTGGTCGCCATCGCCCCACGGGACGCGCGACTCGCTGCCGTCGCCGTCGGCGCTCGTGCGGCAAGCCCAGTCAGCAGCACCAACACCACACCAACTAGCGCCCACCGACTCGTCCTACGCCTTCCAGGTCGTAGCATCGGGTCAGCCCGCTGACGAACCTCTATGATTTGAGCCCCCATCGTCTTTTTTGCGCGGCACCGTGGCAGACAAACGTCGTCGCCTGCCTTGCCTATCCGTCAACTCTGTCCGAGTAGCTGGCGCACCATCATACGGGTCTCGCGCGTGGGCTGCAGCCCAGCTCTTGATCGAGCGCGCGTGTGAGGTCGTCGTAGCGCCGCGTGATGGACTCGCGTAGGCCTAGCGCGTAGTCGGCCTGCAGCGCGAGGCGCCAGGATGCCTCGTGGAACTGGTCCGCGCGGGGGTCGGCGACGCGACTGGGACGCCGAGCGCTTTGACGGTCTCCAGGATCCTCAAATACCTGTAGACACGGGGTCGATCAGTCGCCGAGCGTGTGTACCGCTCGCTCTAGGTCACGGCGGTGAATGACGCGCGCCACGCGCCTGCGCTCGCCGTTGCCGACCGCTCGCCACAAGATGCGCAGCTCGCCGATCCTCAGTCGTCGCCAGGGCGCTCGCCCCTTCAGTGCGCGATCGTTCGCGTTGGCCGGCAGCGACTCGTGGGTGAGCACGTCGGCCATCGCACGCAGGGCTGCGCGGTGGTCGTCGGGGTGGAGCTTGCGTAGATCGCGCTGCGCTTGGCGATCGAGTTCGACCGCGACTTTCGCCACGTGACTTCAGCCCTCGTTGTCGAGTGGACCGTGCTCGGCCTCGAACTCCGTGGTCGCGTCGGCGAGCGCCACGCCGGGCTCGCCCCGCTCGATCGCCTCGTCGGCAGCGCGCATCGAGGCGACGTACTCGGGCGCGTTGGCGAGCACGAAGTCCTCCAACTGCTCCGCGTCGAGCGGCAGCAGGACGGCGACGGGGGTGCCGCGATGCGTGACGAACGTCGGTCGCCCGGTGGTTCTGACCTCGTTGACCACGCCGCTGACCTGGCGGCCCAACTCCCGTATCGTGACGGTCGCCATGCCGTCATTGTACGGCAGATTGCCGAACATCGCTGCACGACCCGTCTCGGCCCCGCCGTCGCGGCCTCGAACACGCGGTTCTATGGCGAGAACCGCGGACAAGCAACCATCGGCGGGCTTGGAGGCCGCTCTTGGCGCCGCTCGACCACCACGTGGGTTGCACGCTGGCCGCAATCACAGGTTCTTGACCATCACGGTCGACGTGTCGCGAGGCGAGCTGTCTGAGGCACTGGTGACGATACGGAAAACGCCTGTCTTGCCCGACTCACCCGCGAGCAGGCTCTCCGCGCCCGCCTCGGCCAGTGCACGGTGGACGACGGGCGAGCCGGCAACCACCGCGAAGTCGCGTCCTTGCTTCTTGCACGCCGCGCCACGACAGGCGATCGCCCTGGCACCGACCGAGTCGATCGCGTCGAGCTGGCGTAGATCGAGGGTGAGGATCGTCACGCCTTCTTCGCACAGACACTCGATCTCGTCCTCGAGCTCGACCACCGTGCGATGGTCTAGCCTGCCTGCCAAGATCAGCTTGTGCCTCCAGACGGGGGCGCTTGCGAGCGTCGGGTGCGGACGCGCGTGCACGGCCTGTGCCCGGCCGGCACGATCGCCGATGCCGGCTGGATGAACCAGCACTTCCGCCGTCCTGTCCTGGTTGCCCAAATGCCCGGTGATCGTCGTCGACGACGATGTCAGATGAGGTTTCATAACAAGTACAGCTCCTTTCAAAGATCTTCGAACTGGTAGCCAAATCGGCCTGGATCGGGTGATCCGGGCCGCGTGGCGCTGAGAGACCGGATAAGGAGCTAGCCCGGTCGCTCGGGGAACAGAGCGAAGAACGACGTGTGCCACGATGGCTGGGACACGTACAGCCGCAGCATCACACTGGGAGCTGCTTGGAGCAGGGCATCCACGAGCATGGACGCCGCCGGGGAGACGGCGCCCGAGCCCGCTCCTGCGGCCGATCCACCGCTCGCTCCGCCCGGTGCGGGGCCGGGGACGGAGGCGGAGGCTGAGGTAGGACTCTCAATCGCCGACCCACCGTTCCGATCGCGGGCAAGCACACCTGTCGCGATCATCGCCGCCGGCGACGCGTCGATGGCGGCGAAGGCGATGGTGGAGACCGATGTTCCCAGCGCATCCAGCCAGCGACCGACTGAGCCTGTGGCGATCATCGATGCTTCGAACGCGGCGAACGCGCGGCTCACCTGGTGGGCATGGCGTGCCGAGGTCGTCGGCGCTCGCAGCGTGACCGACGCCTGACTTTCCCCGGCGGGCATCGAGATGACGGGCATTGCCGTGGCGGTGTTGGAAGCCGTCGCGACGGTCGAGGAAGCGGGCACGACTTCGTTTGCCGGTTCTTTGTGGTCCGACCCCGAAGCGCCGGCGGGGGTCTGCGGGTTCCCGGTCCCTTCGGTCGCCCGCTCTTCCGAGTTCGCTTCTTCACCCGCCTTGCCGGCCTGTTTTTCGGCGGTCTCCTGTTCGTGAGCGGTAGCAGTTTCTTCGGCAGTGGGCGCCTGCTCGCCTGTGGGAGGGGTCTGTTCGGCTACCGGTGTCGTTTGTTCGCCCGTGGGAGGTGTTTGTTCGCCCGTGGGAGGAGGGTCTCCAGTGGCCGGTGGCGATTGTCCGGCTGGGGATTGCGATTGTTCGGGCGGGGCGACCGCTTCTTCAGAGGCAGTTGGCGTTTGGTGTTCGGTTGGCGGGGGGGCCTGTTCGCTGGTGGATGGGGCCTGTTCGGTGGTGGGCGGCGCTTGTTCTGGAGGCACACCGCTTTCTGGTATCACTTCGCCAGCTGGCGCTTCCATCGTGCCTTCGGGCGTGTTCATTCCCTGCGCTCGAGCGCCGACGGCGAAGAGGAGGCCGGCGAACACGAGCGAGACAGCGAACACGAGCGACACGACCAACCGCAGAGCAGGGCGACCTTTGGAGGGCAACGGCATCAGGGGATTCCCGAGCGGCGTGATCATGGTTCGCTGTCAAGGCTTCGCTGGCTGCAGACACGTACGAATTTAGCGGCTCCTGATCTGAATTCCGGCGCTAAGCTCCCTTGAGATAATGACATCACGAGAGGTGTTCATGCGCCGATCGCGTGATCGGCGCGGCCGGATCGGGACGGAGAGCCGAGAGAGTCGAGGTTCGTGCTCGTCCTGACGCGCAAGATCAGCCAGAGCATCATGATCGGCGACGATATCGAGGTCACGGTGCTGTCGAACGACGGCGTGAAGGTGCGCCTGGGCATCCAGGCGCCCATGGTGGTCCCGGTGCACCGAGCCGAGATCTATTGCAAGATCCAGGCCGAGCGTCAAGCGGGCGCCGGCGAGCGGCGCGATCTGTCGCGCGCGTGGAGGCGATCGAGATAGAGTCGGGCTTCAGCTCGCACCACAGCTGAACTGACCGCCCGCCTTCTGTTCGTCGAGACGATCAAGCAGCTCCTGGCCGGCCGCGGCGCGTGATTCGGCCGCGACCGATCAGTCGCCCCGGCTGCGCTTGGATCGACGTGCGCTCACGGCGGGCAGCCTATAGCGCGAACACGCGAGGGGCACGCAATGACGATCGAGCATCAGGACGATGGACGCTTGCTCTATCTCGGGTCGCCAACGTCCCCCCAACCGTTCACGCCGGGCGCCCGCGCGTGGGGGTGCCCGCGTGCGCCAGCCGGCGGGGCGTGCACGCCGGCATCCGCATGCGCTCCACCGCTTGGCGGGCCTTCTGGCTGAACGCCAGCTGCATGTTGACCTCTGCTTGGTGGCGGTGCGCGTCGGGGAGCGATTCGATCGCCAGTAGTCGCTTGCAGGCTCGGATGGAGGCGTCGAACTCGCCGCACCAGTAGGCGGCGACGGAGTGCTGGAACAGCAGCCCCCACCGGTAAACCCACGGCTCGAGGAACAGGATGTCCTCCGGTACCGCCAGCCCGCCGACGCCGGCCGCGAGCGCGGTGAAGCGGTGGGCGGTGCGATGGTGGCGGCGATCGAGCAGTCCCGCCACCAGATCGTGCACAGCCTCCAGCCGCGACGGGCGTGCCTCCCAAGCAGCCAGGAACGCGGCGCTGGCGCGCGGCCATTCACCCAGCTCGGCGCTGAGGCGCCCGGCCTGGCGCCAGGCGCAGCACACCTCCTCCTCCCAGCCGCCCATCCCCGCGCGCCACTCGTACAGGTCGCGCGCGGCGGCGAGCGCCCCGATGTCGCCGGTTTGCGTGCCGAGATCGCGCTGGGTTTGAGCGAGATAAAACATGGCCCGCGCGTTATCGGGGTGTTCTCGCAGCTCCGCCTTCAGCAGCGCGCGATCGCGCTCGAACTTGTCGGCCTTGCTGCCGCCATCACCGTGGTCGTCGATCACCAGCGCGTCGAGGCGCTCGACCGTGCGCTCCACGTCCAAGCAGGAGAGATACTCGTGGGTGACACCCACATAGCGCCAGCGCAAGTCGCCGCGTACGAGGCGCTTGTTGCGGTAGTCGAAGCGCTCGTCGCCCTGGCGCAACATGTATGCGTCGGCTGTCAGCCCGACCAGCGGCGCGCTCTGCACGACGGTCATGTCGGCGTCGATCAAAAGCAGATAGTCGGCTCTGCCCGCCGCCAACTCCATCAGCGCGCTGCGGTTGTGCCCGAAGTCGACCCACCCGTGCTGATAAAGCTCCCCGGGTATACCCTCCAGCTCGCGGGCGATCAGCTCCTGCGTGCCGTCGCTGGAGCCGGTGTCGCAGATCACCCAGCGGTCGATTAGGTCCCTGCACGAGCGCAAGCAGCGCGCCAGCACGCCGACCTCGTTCTTGACGATCATGCACAGACAGATCGTGGGACGTGCGCCGCTCATCGAGCTCACCGCCCCACGTAGCGCACGTGACCGTCGCCGTCGCTCTCGGTGACGGCAAAGGGGTAGCGCCTGTCGCCCACCGCTGCCGTGCAGGTGAATGCCAGCCCCCGCTGCTGCAACACCTCCGATGGGCATGTCACGCGTGCGCGCAACCCTCGCTGGGTGTGGATCGAGGCGGCGATCGACTGCGCCACCCGCTGTGTGTCCAGCGTCTGCAGCGGGGCGTCGTCGCCATAGCTGACGTGCCCGCCTCCATCCACCTCGGTGACGTACACCGGGTAGGAACCCACGCCCAGGTTGGCTGTGCACGCAAACCGGTGTCCCAGCCGCTGGGGCACGTGCGCAGGGCAGTTGACGAGTGTGTACACGTGGTGTCCGGTGAGGATCGACCCTGCGATCGCACGCTCCAGTTTGACGGTATCGAGCGTGGCCGTGCTGGCGCTCGAGCCGCAGCCGGCGAGTGCCGCGAGCGCGAGCAGCGCGACGGTGATCATCATCGCTGCCGCGCCTGAGCGGTGGCTGGTTGGTGTGTGCATCGGATCTCCCGGCATGTGCATCGGACCTCCATGTCCGCGGTTGTGGGTGACCTTGTACCTCGATAGAGGAATCCATAAACACGAAAAGCTTCAGTTGGTCATTACGTCCACTCGGGCTCATTTTCAGTGAGAAAGCGCGCGCCGCTGTGTCCCACCGAGTGCGTATCCGTATACGCAAAGTCAAGCCCTTAATAACTCAAAGCCCCTCAAAGGAGTGCGTGAACAGATGAGCTCGAGCAACGTGCGTGAGCGTGTGGCCAGGGTGGGAGTCCGTGTGCTGGGCGGCGGCGTGGTAGGTGCGCTGGCGCTCGGCGGCGGCCCCGCTGAGGCGGCAAAAACACGGTCGCACGGCAACCACGATGCACATGGCCGTACTGCGAAGGCGAAGCCAAGGGGGAAGTCGGATCAGGCGTTCGGTCCGGCCGGGCCGCGCGGTGCAACCGGCCCGCAGGGTCAACCCGGCCCTGCCGGCCCGCAGGGCGTCGTCGGTCCCGCCGGCCCGCAGGGGGCGACCGGTGCGACTGGCTCCCAGGGTGCGACAGGAGCGACCGGCCCCCAAGGTGCGACTGGCCCCCAGGGTGTCACAGGTGTCACTGGTGCCACTGGACCCATCGGCGCCACCGGTCTGCAGGGCGCCACGGGCGCGACTGGCGCCACGGGCCCGCAAGGACCACAGGGCGCGACGGGACCCGCGGGCGCCACGGGTTCCCAGGGCGTGGCCGGCGCTACGGGCTCGCAGGGGGCGACCGGTGCCCAGGGCGCGACCGGTGCCACCGGCGCGCAGGGGCCGCAGGGCGTGGCCGGTGCCACGGGCCCTCAGGGCGATACCGGCCCCCAGGGTGCCACAGGCGCGCAAGGTGCTACGGGCGCCACCGGCGCGCAGGGGATGGCCGGCGCCACGGGTGCCCAGGGCGCGACCGGTGCCACTGGAGCGACCGGGCCACAAGGCCCGCCCGTCGACTTCAGGGGCACCTGGGAAAACGGGCACATCTACGCGGTGGGCGACGCGGTCTCCTTCAATGGCTCCTCGTACGTGTCGCTCGAACCGAGCAACCAGGGCAACGACCCGGCGACGAACCCGTCGTCGTGGGCGTTGCTGGCCGAACGTGGCGCGACGGGCCCGCAAGGGGCAGTCGGTCCCGCCGGCCTTACTGGCGCCACCGGGGTCACCGGCGCAACCGGTGCCAGCGGCTCCGCAGGTCCGGCGGGCGCGACCGGCGCGACCGGCCCGGCGGGTGCAATCGGGGCCACTGGTGCGACCGGGGCCACCGGCGCAACCGGCCCGCAGGGACCGCCGGTGACGTTTAACGGTGCGTGGAGCCCGGCGGAAATGTACGAACTGGGCGAAGCGGTGTCGTTTGGAGGCTCGTCATATGTGTCGCTGACAGCGGGCAATTTGGGCAACGACCCGGCAAGCGACCCGGCCGCGTGGGGGCTGCTCGCCGCCAAGGGCGCCACGGGTGCCACCGGTGCGGCGGGCGCCACCGGCTCAGCCGGCGAGATCGGTCCCGCCGGTCCGACGGGAGCGACGGGTGCAGCGGGTGCCACTGGTCCGGTGGGTGCCACCGGTGCCACCGGCCCAGCCGGCCCGACGGGTGCCACCGGTGCGGCAGGCCCCGGAGGGGCGGGCCTGGACGTGGTCGACAAGTTCTCGGCCGGCGGCGTCCCCACGAACGTTGTGGGCGAAACCCCAAGCGAAGTGACGCACACATCCGAAGGCAAGTACACGGTGACGTTCGCGGGCGGCGAAGACCTCAACGCCTGCGCGGTGGTGGCCTCCTCCAACGAAACGGCCACCCAGCACTTCGTGGAGGCCGCAGCGACCGGTGAACACCAGATCACGGTGCGCACCTACGAAGGCGCCACGCTGAAGGACACCGCCTTCGCATTGATGGTCAGCTGCCCGTAGCGGCGGCGCCGTGTCGTCCGGCGGCGGGCCCGAGCGCCCGCCGCCACGGACGCGATGATCCGCAAAGCCCCACGTCGTCGCTGGTGTCAGTCGTCAGGCGTCGTAGGGCAGGATCGTGAAGGCTCCGCCTTGAAGTGGCGTTACGGTACGGAAATGGCGCTCGTCTAAGCTGACGATGCGATCGGTGCCGTAGCGGTTCGCTATTACAACCAGCGCGCAGTCGGCCAGCCCAAGCTCGAGATCCGCGTAGCGTGCGTCGAGGTTCCCGATCGTGGCATAGTCCTCGCGCTCCAGGCAGGCAACGGTAAATCGTCCGGCGGCGAGATCGGCGATGAAATTTCGCCGGGGTCCACGTCCAAGTCGCCGTCCGAGCAGATAGTCGACCTCGGCGGTGACGGGCGCGGGAATGATCAGCGGCCCATCGGCAGTCCGCAGCAGCTCGTCGATGCGAGCGAATTGCGGGTCATTGGCGTCGCCAAAGGCTACGAGGGGGCCGGCGTCGATAACGACGGTCACTCGCCGAAGCCCTTGAGCAGATCCTCCTGCGGTACGTCCGCGATCGATGAGCCATCGCCGTGCCCTGAGCCGGCCAATGCGAAGTTCCGGTCCTGGGATGGCTTGGGCTGGTAGGTGGCGATGGCCTCGCGCAGCACCTCCGCCTGTGACCTGCCCTCCTCGCGTGCCAGACGGGCGAGACGCTGGGCCTGACCCTCATCGAGATAGACGCTGGTCTTACGCATCTTTGCCAGTATAGGGCATCGGGTAGGGCACTTTCAGGTCGGCTCCAATCGCCGGTGTGCAGTGGTTCGTCCTCTATCGCCCTGGCGAGCGGCATGCGCGCCAGATCGAGCCGATCATGTGGTGGCATGCAGTACCCGACCCTCGGTGCTGCGCAAGGCAATGGCTCGATCTAAGCGGAGACAGACGCGGTCGCGGCGCGGCCCGCACCGGGCGCATCCGGCTCGGCGCCCTGCAGGGCGCGGGTCAGCAGCTGCCACAGGATCGCTCGCTCGCTCGGGTCGAGCGCCCGCAGCACGTCGTCCTCGATCGTTTCCTGCGCGCGCTCGGCGCTCCTCAGCGCTTGGAGTCCCGCGTCGGTCAGCGCGACCAGGTGGCGCCTGCGATCGTCGGGGTCGCGACGGCGGGCGACATACCCCAGATCCTCCAGCTCGTTGAGCAGCAGCACGACGTTGTTGGCATCCATGCACAGCGCCTCCGCCAGCTCCTGTTGGGGGGCGTTGTCGTGGTCGCGCACGTAGCTGAGCGCCATCAAAAGACGCATGTGCATGCCCAGGAGCTCCTCGCTGCTGCGCCTGTAGACCTGCTTGGCCAGGCGGGTCAGCAGCACCATCGAGTTGGGAGGGCATGGGTGGACGTGGTCGGGCATAACGGCAAAATTATACCACGTGGCAGCTACCATCACGTTTAAAACGATAATACTTGCTCCAGTGATGATCCCTGCTATGGTGCTCTCTACGCGCACCCCGGAAGGAGCATTCGATGAGCACCACTGACACCGCATCAGACCACCCCGAGACACTGCTGCCGAGCACCGGCGAGCAGGCCACCGGCAGGCCGGCCCAGCTCCGGCCGCCGCGGCCGGTCGCCGACGAGGCCACCACGCCAGGGACGACCGCTCAGAGAGCGGCCGGCAGGCGCGAGCGTCGCCGCTGGATCGCGCTGGCCGTGCTGTGCCTCGGCCAGCTGATGATGGTGCTGGATGCGACGATCGTCAACGTCGCGCTGCCATCGATCCAGCGCGAACTGCACTTCACGCAGGCCAACCTCACGTGGGTGATCGACGGCTACCTGATCACGTTCGGCGGCTTCCTGCTGTTGGCCGGCAGGTTCGGTGACCTCGTGGGCCGCAAGAAGGTGTTCCTCAGCGGGCTCGTCCTGTTCGTGGCGGCGTCGATTGCGTGCGGGCTGGCGGACAGTCAGGCGATGCTGATCGGCGCTCGCCTGATCCAGGGGGTCGGCGGCGCGATCGCCTCCAGCGTGATCCTCGCGATCATCGTCACCGAGTTCCCGGAACGGGTCGAGCAGGCCAAGGCGATGGGCATGTACGCGTTCGTCTCCGCCGGGGGCGGCTCGATCGGCCTGCTCGCCGGCGGGGCGCTCACGCAGTCGCTGAGCTGGCACTGGATCTTCTTCGTCAACGTGCCCATCGGTGTGCTCGCGCTGGTGCTCGGCTCGATCCTGATCGAGGAGAACGAGGGCATCGGCCTCACGGGCGGCGTGGACGTCCTCGGCTCGGCGCTGATTACGCTCGCGACGATGTTCGGTGCCTTCGCGATCGTCAAGTCGAGCGACTACGGCCTGCTCTCGGCGCGCACGCTCGGCGCGGGCGGCGCCTCGCTGGCGCTGCTGGGGGCCTTCCTGGCGCTGGAGGCGCGCGTGGCCAACCCGATCATGCCGCTGCGGATCCTGCGCCTGCGCACGCTGATGGGCTCGAGTCTCGTCCGCGGCCTGCTCGTCACGGGCATGTTCTCCGCGTTCTTCCTCGGCGCGCTGTACCTCGAGCGCGTGCTCGGCTACGACGCGATCGACACGGGACTGGCGTTCATGCCGCTGACGATCGCGATCGCGGCCATGTCGATGGGGATTGCGGCGCGCGCGGTCGGGCGTTTCGGCCCCATTCCGACGCTCGCCGCCGGGCTGCTCGGCATCGTCGCCGGCCTTGTGCTGCTGGCCTTCCAGGGTGTTCACGCAAGCTACTTCCCCGGCCTGTTCCTCGCGTTTCTCGTGCTCGGCCTCGGCGCGGGCTCCTCGTTCCTGCCACTGCTGACGCTGGGCATGTCCGACGCACCCCCGCGCGACGCGGGCCTGGCCTCGGGGATCATCAACGTCTCCGTGCAGCTGTTCGGTGCGATCGGCCTCGCCGCGCTGGGGACGATTGCCACCGACCACACCAAGGCGTTGAGCGCCGCGGGCCAACCCCTGACCAGTGCGCTGACCGGCGGATACCACCTCGCGTACGTGGTCGCTGCCGTGTGCGTCGCGCTCGGGATCCTCGCCGCCTTCCTGATCCTGCGCCCACCGCTGGCCGCTCGGCCCCAAGAGGTCGAAATGGCGACAGACGGCGAGCTGGCGGCACAGGCCGCGTAATCAATATTCAAGAGACGAAGAAACGGCTACGCCCGAGTCCGCGCGATCAACAAAAAGCGCGCGGCAGGCAGTGAGGTTGGGCCTCGAGATCGTCCGCGCGGCGCAGTGTCAGGCCACGCGCGTGGGCGCTGGCCGATCGGAGATCCCGTCGATCTCCGATCGGTCCTCCATGTCCCGCGGCCGGACGGGTCTGCTCCCGCCGGCAGCCGTCAGCCCGTCGCGCGCGGGGCGTAGCGATGGTGGAGCATCAGCGCGTTGCCGTCGGGGTCGGCGAAGAACGCCATGTGGCAGACGCCGGTGTCGAGCGTCTCGCCGTTGAACGCAACCCCGCGCTCCTGGAGCGCAGCGCGCGCCGCCGCAACATCCTCGACGTGCAGCGCGATCGGATTGGGGTTGGCGTGGTGCGGGAGCCCCATCGACTCGGCGTCGTACACGCTGAGCGTCAGGTTGCCGGTCTCGAACTCCGCGTAGCCGCGCTCCTTGACATACACCGAGCGGGGCAGGCCGACGGTCGAGCCGTAGAACTCGACGGCAGCCTCGAGGTCTTTGGTGGGGCAGCCGACGAAGTCGACGCCCGTGACGAGTTGGGGTGTAGTCATCGTGATGCCTCCTCGACAGGGTGGACCGGGTCGCGACCCATCCTACCCGCAGCCGAGCGCATACCCTGGGCCTCCACCGTGAGCTTCGAGACGCTGATCGTGATTGTGCTGGCCGGGCTCGGCGGGCCGCTGCTGGGGGTTGCCGGGCGCTGGTTTGTGCCGGTGGTGATCGGCGAGATTCTCGCCGGCGTGATCGTTGGGCCGGCGGTGCTCGATGCGGTGAACCCCGCGAATGGGACGGTCGCGTTCCTCGGGGAAATCGGCTTTGCGATGCTGATGCTCACCGTGGGGGTGCATCTGCCGCTGCGCGACAAGCGGCTGCCCGCATCGCTGCGCAGCGGGGGCCTGCTCGCGGGGATCGTGTGCGTGCTGGCGCTGCCCGGCGGGCTGCTCGCCGCGAGCATCGCGGGGACGGGCCACGCGGCGGTGTACGTGGTGCTGCTCGCCTCGGGCTCAGCGGCGGTGCTGTTGCCCGCCCTGGAGGAGACCGGCATCGAGGGGCCCGATGTGATGACGGTGATGGCGCAGGTGACGATCGCCGATGTGATCACGATTCTCTCCGTGCCGATCGTGCTGCAGCCGGCGCGCGTCGGGCACGCAGCGCTCGGCGCCGTGCTGGTAGGGGGCGGGGTGCTCGCGCTGCTCGGTGTGGCTCGGCTGTTGGGTGGCAGCGGGTGGGTGCGCAGGGTGCGCCGCCTCTCCAAGCAGCGCCACTGGGCGGTTGACCTGCGCCTCTCGCTGCTGGTGCTGTTCGTGCTCTCGTGGTTGGCGTTGAAGGGCGGCGCGAGCATCCTGATCGCGGGCTTCGGCGCCGGTGTGACGGTCGCGCTGATCGGCGGCCCCAAACGCCTCTCCACGCAGATGCGCGGCATCGCGGACGGCTTCTTCATCCCGCTCTACTTCGTCGTGCTCGGCGCGCAGCTCGACCTGGGGGGCCTCGTCAAGCACCCCTCGCTGCTGGTGCTCGCCGGTGTGCTGGCGGCGCTGAACGTAGCGATCCACCTGCTTGCCGTCGCGCTCGTGCGTCGCCCCGTGGCCACCGGCCTGGCGGCCAGCGCGCAGCTCGGGGTGCCGGCCGCAATCGCCTCGCTGGGCCTGGCAGAGCACGTGCTCTCGGCCGACGTCGCGACGGCGATCGTCGTCGCCGCGTTGGTCAGCCTCGGGGTGTGCACCGCGGGGGTGGAGCGGCTCGTGCGGCTGTACGCCCCGGCGATCCCCACTGCCCCGGTAGCGCCCGGCATCCCATGAAAGCAGCCGGTAACTTCTCGCATGTGACCGATCGGGGTATCAAGCCAATCGGCATTGTCATCGCTGACGACCACGTCGTGGTGCGCAGCGGGCTGCGGATGCTGCTCGACAGCGAGCCCGACTTCGAAGTGCTGGCCGAGGCGGCCGACGTCGAGAGCGCGCGGCGCTACGTGCGCGGGCATCACCCGCGGGTGCTGGTGCTCGACCTCAACATGCCCGGCGGTTCCAGTCTGCAGGCGATCCCCGCGATCCGCGCGGAGTCGCCCGACACGCAGATCGTGGTGCTGACGATGCAGCAGGAGCCCGCCTTCGCGCGCGAGGCGCTGGGCGCCGGCGCGCTCGGCTACGTGCTCAAGGAGGCCGCCGACGAGGAGCTCGTCGAGGCGGTGCACAGAGCCGCCGCGGGCGAGAGCTACCTCAACCCCCGGCTCGGTGCGCGCATCGCCTCCGAGCCGCCCCCCGGCCCCCCCGACGACCTCTCCGAGCGCGAGGTCGACGTGCTGCGCCTGATCGCGCTCGGCCACACCAACGCCGAGATTGCCGAGCAGCTCTTTCTCTCTGTCCGCACGGTCGAGACCCACCGCTCCCACATCCAGCAGAAGCTGCGTATCTCCACCCGCGCGGAGCTCGTCCACTACGCGATCGAGCGGAGGTTGATCGACACCGGGGGCGGGGGATAAAGCTCGCGCCTGCATCACGATGCGATCCAGTGGGGCTCGAAAGCGGGACTCGGTGCGACGCCCGTCGGCATGCGCGGCTAGCCTGTAGAGGCAGGCAACGTCCACTGGCAGGACACCATGAGCACTCCGACCGACGCCACCGCGACTCTCGCTCCTCCTCGCCAGACTCCCGCGCGCGCGACGCGTACGCTGAGCATCGGGATCGACGCGCGCGCCGCGGTCGAGGTGCCGGCCGGCCGTGGGCGGGTCGTGCGCGAGCTGCTGCGGGCGCTGGCGGAGCGCGAGGACGAAGGCCGGCAGCGCTACATGTTGTACGCGCGCCAACCGTGGCGCGCCCAACCGCTCGACGAGCGCTTCCAGTGGCGGACGATCGACGCGCGCGACCCGTGGTGGCACGTGCGCGTCGCGCAGGCGGCCAACCGCGAGTGCGACGTGTTCCTCTCGACCAACTCCTACCTGACGGGCTGGCTGCTGCGTATCCCCGACGTGCCGATCGTGTACGACCTCGTGCCGTTCGAGCCCGCGCTGCTGCCCAACCGCCGCTCGGCGGCGATCGAGCGCCTCACGCTCGGGCACTCCGCGCGCCGCGCCGCGGCGCTGCTGGCGATCTCCGAGGCGACCGCGCACGCGCTCGCCGAGCGTTTCCCGGCCACCGCCGCGCGCACTGTCGTCGCGCCGCTTGGCGTGGCGCCTACGCTCGACTCCCCGCTCGACCCGGCCGAGGCCGCGAAGCTGCCGCCCCCGGGCTTCGTGCTGGCGGTGGGGACGCTCGAGCCCCGCAAGAACCTCCCGCGCCTGGTGGACGCTTACCGGCGCCTCGACGGCGAGCTGACCGAGCGCCACCCGCTCGTCGTCGTCGGCGCGAACGGCTGGCAGACGGGCGAGACGCTCGACGCGCTGCGCTCGCTGGGGGAGCGCTGCACGACGCTCGGCTACGTCTCCGACGCCGCGCTGGCCGAGCTGTACCGCCGCTGTGCGGTCTTCTGCTACCCCTCCTTAGGCGAGGGCTTCGGCCTGCCGGTGCTGGAGGCGATGGCCGCCGGCGCCGCGGTGCTCACCTCGGGCGTCTCCTCATTACCAGAGGTCGGTGGCGAGGCCGTCGAGTACGCCGACCCGCTCGACGTGGCAAGCATCGCGGCCGGTCTGCAGCGCATGCTGGGCGACGAATCCCGCCGCGCCGAGCTCGGCCGCCGCGCGCGGGAGCGGGCGCGGGAGTTCACCTGGGAGGGCTTCGCCGAGCGGGTGCTGGGGGTGCTGGGCGCCGTGGCCGGGTGACCCCCTCACCTCTTCCACACGCGGACTGGTGGTGGCGGTCTGACCCAAGCTCCTGAGAGACTGGTTGGTCCCTTGCCGCGCGTTCTGGTAGTCAACCCCAACCACGAGGATTACCTGACCGACGGGGTCTTCCACGGTCTGCGGACGCTGCTCGGCGCCGACGCCGTGGATTACCCGAAGGCCGAGTTTCTCTACGACACAGTCACCGATGGCGTGCTTGGGAGGGTGCGGGGCGGCGGGTTCACGCTGTACGGGCTGCTGCCAGACCTGCCGCTCGATCGCGACCACCTCCTGCCCCGCGCGCTCGATGGCGAGTTCGACCTGGTCGTCTTCGGCGATATCTGGCGGACCTTCGGCACGTGGGCGGAATGGGGCCCGCAGCTGCACTCCGCCGGCGTGCCGCTTGCCGTGCTCGATGGCGCCGATCGCGTGGAGCCCTATCCGTACGCGGGGTTGTGGTGGCGGGTGCCGGCCTGGTGGTTTTTGCCGCGTGCACACAACCGTGCGACATCCTTCAAGCGCGAGCTCACGCCGCTGACGCGGTGGTTCGCCTCCTATCTGATGCTTCCGCCGCGGTTGGGGCGCACGCTCGGGCTGCGGCCGATCTCCTTCTCGATCCCCGCCGAGAAGGTGCTCGACACCCCCCCCGCCAAGGACAAGGACTTCCCCCGCCATATCGTCGACCCTGAGCTGGCCGCGCGCGTGGGGGGCCAGAGTGGCTACGCATTCGGCGACGAGGCCGACTACCGCGAGGATCTGCAGCGCTCACGCTTCGGGATCACGACCAAGCGCGAAGGTTGGGATGCGCTGCGCCACTACGAGATCGCCGCGTGTGGCGCGGTTCCGTGCTTCCGCCAGCTGGAGCGCAAGCCCGCGACGTGCGCCCCGTTCGGCCTCGGCTCGGACAACTGCATCGCCTATAGCGACACCGACGACCTGCTGGCGCAGATCGAGGCGCTCGACGCGCAGCGTTACGCGGCCCTCCAGGCCGGAGCGCTAGCGTGGGCCGCGGCAAACACGACGGTTGCACGTGCGCAGGAGCTGCTCAGAGCCTGCGGGATCCTGCTGCCCGCGCCCACCCCGCAACCTTGACGAGCGAGCTCGACACCGCCCCGCCCGCTGCGCAATCCGTGGCCCGCGAGCCGTACGCCGCGGGCGAGGCCGGTAGTCGCGTGATCCGCGGCGGCAGCCTGCGGGTTGTCGGCACGCTCGTCGGCGTACTGGCCGGGGCGGTGAGCGCGCCGCTCGTGGTCCACCACCTGCACACGATCAACTTTGGACGCTACCTGACCGTCACCAGCGTCATGTTCGTCGTGGCCGCAGTGACGGAGGGCGGCCTGAACAACGTCGCGGTGCGTCTTTACAGCGCCAGCGGCGAGCCCGAGCGGCGCTCGCTGATCGCCAATCTCACCGGGGTACGGATCGTGCTCGGCCTGCTCGGCGGGGCGGCGGCGATCGGCTTTGGCCTGCTCGCGGGCTACGAACATGTGCTGGTCGTGGGTCTCGCGCTCGGGGCCACCGGCTACCTGATGGGCGCAATTCAGGGCTCCTACTCGGTGGCGCTCACGGGCAACCTGCGCCTCACGGCGCTGGCGGGGATCGACACCCTTCGATCGCTCCTGACCACGATCCTTCTGATTTCGCTCGTGTTCGCCGGCAGCGGCCTGATCGGCTTCTACGCGGTGGTCGTGCTGGTGCAGGGCTCGGCGCTCGTCGTGACCGCGCTGCTCGTACGGCGCCACGTGCCCCTGGGCCCGGCGTTCGAGCGCTCGCGCTGGCGCGATCTGTTGCACGAGACTGCCCTCTACGCCGTGGCGAGCACGCTCGGTGTCGTCTACTTCCAGGTCGCGCTGATCACGATGTCGCTGCTCGATCCGGGGCATCAGACCGGCTACTACGCGGTCGCCTTCCGGATCGTCGAACTCGTCAACGGGATCCCGTGGCTGCTTGCCGGGTCGGTGCTGCCCGTCCTTGCCATCGCCGCCGCCACTGACCTGGAGCGCCTGCGCTATGTGGCGGGCAGGGTCTTCGAAGGCGGGGTGATCGCGGGTGGGTGGTTTGCGATCGTGATTGTGTTAGGCGCAGGCTTCGCGATTCACGTGGTTGCGGGAGCCGAAGGCCAGCCCGCGATCGGCGTGTTGCGGATCATGGGGATCGGGGTCACGGCCACCTTCCTGGTGTCCTCCTGGGGATTCGTGCTGCTCTCGCTGCGCATGCACCGCGCGCTCGTGCTGGCCAATGCCAGCGCGCTCACGCTGGCGATCGCGCTGAGCGCGATCCTGATTCCCATTCTGCACGCGCGCGGCGCGGCGATCACCACGGCGGCCCTGGAGCTGGGGCTCGCGGGCGCATACATAGCTATTCTCTTCCGCCGTGGCATCCGCCCGCCGCCGCGCTTTCTCGCCCGTTTTGTGCCCGCCGTGGGGTTGGGGCTCGGTGTCGGGGCGCTCGCGCTGCTCGTGCATCCCGTGGTGGCGGTGATCGTCGGGAGCGCGGTCTACTTCGGGGCGCTGTGGCTCCTGCGCGCGATCCCCTCGGAGCTGATCGATGCGCTCCCCTCGCGCCGATGATCTCGGTCTGCGTCGCGGTTTACCGAATTCACACCGCGCCCAATGTCGCGGGCCTGGGGGCGGCGCTCCCGCAGGCGCTCGACGGCCAGCCGGGCGAGCTCGTCGTGGCACTCAATGGGGTGGATGAGCAGGCCGCCGGCGTACCGTCCGCTACACAGACAGTCGATCTGGGTGTGAATCGGGGCGTCGCGCCGGGATGGAATGCAGCAGCGCGCGCGGCGCGCGGCGAGGTGCTGGTGTTCTGCAACGACGACGTCGAGCTGGGCCAGGGGTCGCTGGCCGGGCTCGCCGATGCCCTGGCGCTGCGGCCCGACATCGGCGTGGTCGGGCCCGTGGGCTCGCGCTGGGACCTGACGCGCGGGGAGCACCGCGACTGGGTGAGAATGGATGGGCGCCCCGCCGGTGAGATGTCAGAGTGCGAGGTCGTCTCGGGCTTCCTGTTCGCCTGCCGTAGGGAGACGTGGGAGGCGGTCGGCGGGTTCGACGAGCGTTATGCCCCGGCATCGTGGGAGGAGGTCGACTTCTGCACCGCCGTACGCGCGACGGGGAGCCGCTGCTATGCGCTCGCCGGCGTCAGCTGCGGGCACGAGTGGGGCGTCTCCCGCCGCCAAATGCCGTGGGCACGGGCCCGGTGGGACGGTCGCTCGGAGACCTGGCGCTCGATCCACCGTCGCAACCGCCGCCACTTTCTGGCCAAGTGGGCCGACGCCCCGGTCGCCGCTGCCGGCGTGGCCCCAGGGACGCCGCCATGAGCAAGGCGATCGTCTCGCTCGGCACCGGCCCGCAGTCGCGACTGCTGAGCCTCGCGGCCCGCTCGTTCCGGCCGTACGCCGCGCGTCACGGCTATGCGCTCGAGCTCCGCACCGAGATCCTCGACCGCTCGCGCCCAGCGCCGTGGTCGAAGATCGCGCTGTTGCGCGAGCTGGCTGGGAGGTACGAGCTGTTGCTGTGGCTGGACGCCGACCTCGTGATCGTCGACCGCTCGTTGGACATCGCGAGCGAGCTGGAGGATGAGCGATTCCTGTATCTGGCCGAGCACGTCACCAAGGAGGGGCGGATGCCAAACTCGGGGGTGATGCTGCTGCGCGGCGGCGCGCAGACGATCGCGTTTCTCGACGATGTCTACGCCCAGGAGGACCTCATCGACCACCGCTGGTGGGAGAACGCGGCGATCTGCAGGCTGCTCGGCTACCAGCTCGACCCGATCGGCCCGGGCACGCCGACGCCGCTGTTGAGCGAGCGTACGAAGCTGATCTCGACGCGCTGGAACTCGATTCCCGATGCTCCGGCGCCCGATCCACGCATCCGCCACTACCCCGGCTACTCGCTCAAGGTGCGCGGGGCGTTCATGGCGCGTGATCTGCTGCTGCGACGCTGATGTGTGTCCACTACGCTTGCGCTCGATGGGCCTCTCGGAGAAGCTGACCGAACTGCGATGGCGTGCCGCGGGCCACTACACCAACCCACTGCCGCAGGCATTCCGCGAGCCGTTGCGAGGCGCCCATGGGTTGGAGATCGGCGGCCCCAGCGCGGTGTTCGGCGCGAGCGGCCTGCTCCCCGTATATCCGCTGCTCGACCGGCTGGACGGCGTGCAGTGGGCCACTCACACCGTGTGGCACGAGCTCGATCGTGAGCAGGGCTATCGACCCGAAGGGGCCCGCACCGGCGAGTTGTACGTGTTCGACGGCGCGAATCTCGCGGGGCTGGCGGACTCCACATACGACGCGGTCATCTGTTCGCACGTGTTCGAGCACTTTGCCAATCCGCTGCGCGCGCTGGCGTCGTGGCGAGGAGTGACGCATCCGAGCGGCTACCTGCTGATGGTCGTCCCGCACATGGCGGGGACTTTCGATCACCGCCGATCCCTCACCACGCTGCGCCACATGATCGACGACTTCGAGCGCGGAGTCGGGGAGGACGATCTCACACATCTGGAGGAAACGCTGAAGCTGCACGACCGTGGCCGCGACCGTGAGCCGGGCGACGACGAGGCGTGGGCAGCCAAGCGGCGCGAGAACCTCACCACGCGAGTCCTCCACCACCACACGTTCACCACCGCCTCGCTCCTGGAGCTGCTCGGTTACGCCGGGCTGGAGCTGCGCGCGGTGGAAACCCGCTTTCCGCATGATATCTACATGTTGGCGAGATGGCCCGCAGAGGGGCAGCGCCCGGACAATACGGCGTTCCTCGGGGGGCATCGGCGGAGCCCTTTCGGGGTCGACCGCCTCACAGGGCACGCCAGCAGCGGCGCTTGACCGGCGAGCGCTGAATCGTCGCGATCAGCATCCTCCCCGCGAACGCGGCGGCGCGCTCCCGCAGGCGGCCCTTGGAGTAGCCGCCGCCGATCTCTTCCGGGTGTATGTACGTGGCGCCGAGGAAGGTGGCGCGTAGGCGTTCGCGATGTCGCATCCATGAGTCGACCCGCGCCTCGAACGAGCGCGTCACGCCGACCATCGGGTAGCGCCAAGCCGCAAGGCAGCGCTCGCTGTAGATCGGCGCGGCCAGTTCCGAGCGACGGCCGAGGAACAATTGGTCGCTGAAGCCCAGTCCGATGGCGAAGTCGCCGCGACGCTCGAACGTGCTGCCGGGGAGGGTGTCGGGCAGCGGCGGGGCGATGTGCCACCGCGGGTTTGCGACCATCAGACGACGGTCGCTCGACATCAGCTCGATCGCGGGGGCGATCCAATCGACCGGCTCTCGCATGCGCACCTCGGGATCGCAGTGCACGACCCAATCGGGACCGGGAACGCTCACCAACACCAGCCCCCAATCGGTGAAGTGGGGCGCCCGGGCGATATCCGCTTCGCGGAGGCCGGCGGTGGCCAGCGCACGCACGATGTGGTCCTCGACGAAGTACCACTCGTCGAGCTCGCCCGCCTCGCGCAGGCCCTCGGCCCGGAGGCGGGCGTCCTCACGATCGCTCACGTTGTTGACGATCGCGGTGCGCCGGGCGAATGGATATGGATGTTCAGCCAGCAGCGCGGGGAAAAAGCCCGGCCTCAACACCTGCCGATAGGTACGCTCGTAACAGTTGACGCAGAGATCGACGGCTGGACGGCTCAACCCTGGGCATTGTTCCAGGTACGGCAGAGCGGGCCCGCCCTGCCCCCCCGACACCGGGTGGCCTATCCTGGCGCGCGCATGCCCCTCGAGCTCGCAGTCGTGTGCAATTCATTCGGCATGGGCGGCACGGCCAAGGCCGCTGTCACCTACGCCTGCCACCACGACCGCGCACGGGTGCGCCCGCGGGCAATCGCCCTCACTGAGCCTGGCGTGCGCGCCGGGGAGCTCGAAGCGCAGGGGATCGAGGTCGTGTGCGCCGGGGACGACCTCGGCCGGCTGACGCGGCAGTTGCGGGGCGTGGATGTCGTCCACGTGCACCGGTTCGGCTCGGCCGAGCCGCTGGTGCCGGCTGCCTGTCGGGCAGCGGGGGTGGAGGCGTTGGTCGAGACCAACGTCTTCGGACGGCGCGATACCAGCCCGGACGACGCGCAATTCTGCGCGCACCTGCACATCAGCCAGATGTGTGCGATGCGCTACCGCGAGCGGGCGGGGATCGAGTTGGAGGCGTTCCACCGCCGCCAGCGCACGCTGTACTACCCGGTCGATGCCGACGCGCTGCGCGCCGAAGCGACCACGCGCGACGAGGCTCACGCGCTGCTCGGGCTCGACCCGGGACGTCCCACCGTGGTCCGCGTGGGGCGCGATGACGACCGCAAGTGGGGCGACATCCTGGTCGCGATGGCGCCCCATCTCCTCGAGTTGGTGCCCGACGTCCAGATCGTGCTCGTGGGCGCGACCGCCCATCGCCGTGCGCAGCTGCGCCGGCTGGGAGCGCTCGACCGGGTGCACTGCCAGGCATCTACGAACGAGCCACGACGCCTGGCGGCCTTCTACTGCGCCGCCGACGTGTTCGCCAGCGCGTCCTCGATCGGCGAGTCCTTCGGTCTGGCGATCGCCGAGGCGATGGCGCTCGGCGTCCCGATCGTTACCAGCTCGACGCCGTGGACGGACAACGCCCAGGTCGAGGTCGTCGACAACGGTATGAACGGCTGGGTGGCCAACCATCCGCGCGCGTTCGCCGAGGCGGTGGCCGACCTGCTCGGCGACGAGCGGCGGCGAGTCGCCTTCGGGGCCGCGGCGGCGGAGAAGGCGACGCAATGGCACCCGGCCGGCCTGACCCGCGAGCTCGAGCGGCTGTTCGAGGCGGTGCTCGCCACCGGGGCGCCCCCGCCCGAGTGGATGCCGGGGGTGGCCGACCAGGCCGCCTTCGAGGCCGACTATCCGCGCCGGGCCACTGCGCAGTACCGGCCGTTGTCACCGCGCGAGCAGCGGGAGGCAAGGGCGGCGGTGCTGCGAGAGCGGGCGGGGTGGGTGCTCCGGGATCTGCGCTCGCACCCGGTACGAGAGGGCCGTACGCTCGCCGGGCTCGCGGCGGCGCGTGTGATGGCAGCGCGTTAGATCGTGGCGGATGGCGCATGCGTGCCGCCGCGTGCCGAGGCTCATCGGCCTGAGCCTGTCGGCCGCGCGGGATCGATCCGCGCGCGCCGGCTGCAAGCTTCAAGTGCGGTGCCGGCCCGGAACGCCCCTCGGGTCGCGCTCGGTCATACAGGCTACCGGAGCATCCTCATGACTCCAAGGTCTGCGTACGGCAGCTCCTGCCGTCGCCGGACGCGCTCGATCGCCGCACGCGTCTCGGCGAGACTCATCGGCGCCATCGGCTCGTCGGTCACGATCGCCGGCAGTCCATTCCGTTCCTCGACATGCGCTGGGACATCAGCCACAGTCAGCCCTAGTCTGCCGTCGGTCCCGCCCTGCTCGCTGCTTGCATGGCTCGTCTCGGCCGGCGCCAGGAACCCGGCCATGCCCACGTGATTCGTGGCGCTGGTCGACGAGCGCGCGTCTTGAATCGTGACGACGACCACGCGGTCCTCCGACTCGATGAAAATGTAGATGAGGAGCAGCCAGCGCCACGGGCCGAGCAGGAAGCGGAGACCCTCCCAGCGTCCGCTCAGCGCCGGTCCCAGGAGCGGGAAGCGCTCCAGGGCGCGCAGCGACCTGGCTACCCGGGCGCGGGTGTCGGCAGGCAGGCTGTGCGTGCGGATCAGGTCTTCGAGGTCTTCGGCCGCCGCGCGGGCGAGCTCGACGTGGGCCACCGGCTACAGCTCGTCCAGCGCGATCGTCTCACCGGCTCGCGCCTGGTTGAGGCCGAGCTGCGCGCGCTCGTGCGCGCCGGGGATGCGATCCAGCAGCTCCACGACGCTGCGCGCGTCCGGGTCCACGTCATCGAGTGCGCTGGAGAGCAGCGAGCGTGCGACTGTTCCCGGCTGGACGTACATGCGCTCGGCCAGTCGCGTCAGCTTCTCTGCCTGCTCGTCGTCGAGTGTGATGTTCAGCCGCTCCATGCGGAGATCGTACACGAAAAAGCACGTAGCGTGCAATATAGCAGTCGCCCTTGAGGCTGAGCTGCGATGCGTAGATGAGCACCTTCGAGTCCAGATGCTCCCACGTAAGGGTGTGGCGGATGTGCTCTGGCAGCGCCGAACATGCTGCCCAGCTTGGCGAGTGGCGTTGCGCAGCGTGCCCGTAAACCGGGCTAACGGCCATACCGGACGTATACTGGGAGGATGCGCTCAGACCTTCCGGCAGTGGCGCGGGACATAAACGTGCCCGAGCGAACCCTGCGACGAGCCGTGCAGCGAGGAGCCGTGCGCTGCCGCCGTCCCGGCCTGCGACAGTTCGAGCTGGCGGCCGATGAGCGGGCGTACCTGCGCGAGCACTGGAAGACCATCTCCGCGGTTACGGAGGCGCTGAGGACCGAGCGCAACGTTCGCCTGGCGGTGCTCTTCGGGTCGCTGGCACGCGGGCAGGCGGGGGAAGACTCCGACGTGGATGTGCTGGTCTCTCTCGCCGAGGAGCGCCCGATGTACCTCTCCTACCTCGCCGCGCGCTTGACGCGAGCGCTCAGGCGCGACGTCGAGGTGCTCTCACTAGCGCATGTGCGCGCACACGACCCGGCGCTCCTCGGTGCGATCATGCGAGACGGACGCCCCCTGGTGGACCGCGAGGGCTCCTGGCCAGCACTCATAGCCAAGCGCCGGGATATCGAGCGCGTCGCGGCGCAGGCGCGCGCAGAGCGCCACGCCCGCGCTGTCCGCGCCGTCGCGCAACTGACCGGAGCGTAGATGAGCCGGAAACGCGACGACGCGCATCACTCCCCCGGCGAGCAACCCCCCCGCCGCCAAGTGCCCGTCTCCGAGGAGGACCGCGAACGCATCGAGCGACATCTGGAGCGCATGCCACTGGAGCGCGACGCGCTGCTGCTGGCGATGCGTCAGTTCGGGGCGGATTTCGACCGCGACGTGTGGCAGACGGCATACGAGGCGTTCTCGGCCGAGGAGCACAACCTGGTCGTGCAGGTCACGGGCAATCTGCGCGCCCTCGTGGACAACGCTGTCGAGCTGGTGCGCTTCGCGGCAACGTTGACCGGACTGCGCTCTGCCGGGCGCCGACCAAGCGCAAACGCCGACATCGAGGCGCTACGAGCCGATGGCGCACTGAGCGGCGAGCAGACCTACAAACTCGTGCAGCTCAAGGAGCTCTGCGACAGACTGCGTCACGCCTACGCCTACGTCGCCGCCGACGACGTGCACACCGCGGTGCACGCCCTGCTGAAGCTTCTACCGAGCTTCACGGCCTCCTACGTCCAGTGGTTGGCCGAGTATGGGGTCGAGCTCAGCTGACGCCCCGGACACCTCACCCCGGCGGCACCCCATTAAGGGGGAAAGTACGTGTCACATGGGAAACTACGCGGTCCAACTACGTGTCATATGGGAAAGTAGCCTGAGCGGCAACAAGATAACGGCATCCCCTACCGCTCGAAAACCCCCACCACGTTCGATACCCCCGTGGCGAACGGGAAGTCGGCCTCCTCTTCGGAGAGCACGCGGAACTGGTAATTGGCGGGGCCGGGGAGGTGGAAGCGGTAGAGGTAGGCGAAGCGCGCGCCTGCGTGGGTGCGGATCACGTGGAACTCGATCCAGGGGCCGCCGGGGGAGCGGGCCTCGAGCACGAGCTGCTTGCCGCCCGGTGGGATCGGGCCGCCGAGCAGGCGGCCGCTGAAGTGGATCGCGCCGGCTGAGGCCGCCGTGCGCGGGGAGATGTGCAGGCGCAGCGCGGCGGGGACCGTGAGCGTCATCGTGCTCAGCGCCGCGGGCTGGGCTTCGAGGGGCGTCTTGCGAAAGCCGATGCGCAGCTCGCTGGAGGGGAGGTCGCGGGGGAGGGCGAGGCTCCAGTGGCCGGTCGGGCCCGTGCGTGGGGCGGCGAGCAGGGTGGTGGGCGCGCCCCTGTAGTTGGGGAGCTCGCAGACTTCCAACTGCGCGTTGGGAATCGGATTCCCGCCCGCCCCGGCGCTGCCCGGCGTGGCCGTGCTGGGGGAGGCTCCGCTCGCGCGCGCCGGGTCGGTGAGCGTTCCTTCGATCGTATGCGCGGGGCCGTAGCGGGCGCGCAGGCGCGCGCCCCTGTGGCCCTTCCAGCTCGCGGTGAGGACCGGGCCCTGGCCGCTCGCCGCGGCGCTCGCGCTGCAGGCGGCGGGGGTGCTCGGCAGCTGGTTTGCGACCGTGATCTCGCGGTCGAGCACGGTCGCGGCGTTGCCGGCGGCGTCGGTCACGCTCACGACGAGGTGGTGCTCGCCGTTGGTCAGGGCGGTCGTGTCGAGCGGCAGGTCGGCGCTCGCTTCGGCCGGGCACGGCTGGGGGTAGAGGAAGGCCGGCAGTCCGTCGGTGGTGCCGCCGGCGTTGTGGCAGCGCCCGCTCTCTTCGTTTATCACCTCGTGCTCGATGACCTGGCCATCGACCTCGACGATCGCTTCATATATGCCCGAGCCGGGATCGGTCGCGTGGAAGGCCACGTCGCTGGTCCCGCTCACGGTGGGGTCTTCGGCGAGGCCGCCGCCCACCGCGGAGACGGTGGGGCCCTTGGGCTGGGAGAGGACTATGTCCGCGGCGAAGAGCTCGACCTCGGCGTCGTAGGTGATTTTGCCGCCTTCGTTGGTGGGGCATGATGTGACAACGAACGACCCGCAATATGTGCTCACACCGAGATAGCGACTGTTGAGTGCGCTTGGCGGAACAACAACATGGTTATCTTCGGCCAATGGTTCTGTCAGGTTGCCTTGACTCACACAGCTATTTTTGAGTCTTGCTGCACATTCATCGAAGGTCTGAGCGTTTGCGCCCACTGGGGCAACGCCCCATAGCCAGAAGAGATACGAGCCTTCTCCATTACTTCCGCCTGGTGTGTTCCCTGCGCGCCATAGTGTCGCAGCTGCGATGGTCTCCCCTTCGGGCGCCTTGAAAGCCCACGTGGCTATATCGGTTTCTGAATCTGAGACACGCTCATAACCAGCATCCAGCGCTGCGATCAGTCCGCCTCCCGATTCACACGTGTTCGAGGTGACGTCGTAGCTGGGGTGTTCCGAAGGGCTCCACCCATCCGTCGGCGCGACCTGCCCGCTGGGGGTGCGACACGCATACACGTGGTATTCACCCGCCCACGCGACGGACACCAGGGCGGCGAGCGCGATGGCTGCGACGAGGGTTGCTGTCAGTGCTCGCGCCATTGCAGCGGCAGCTCGGCGAGGCCGTAGATGCCGGTGATGCCCTCGAAGACGGGCTCTCCCGCCAGCTCCAACCCCGGCATCCTGGGGGCGAGGAAGGCGAGCGCCTCCTGCAGCTCGACGCGGGCGAGGTTGGCGCCGACGCAGAAGTGCACGCCGGCGCCGAACGTGAGCACGCGCGCGCGGTCGCGCTCGGCGGCGATGTTGAACTCGTCCGGATCACCGCCCGCCCGCCCGGTGCCGTCGCCCCCGGGAAGGTCGCGGTTGCCGGTGAAGGCGCACACCATTACGATCGTGCCGGCCGGGAACGTCACGTCGCGGAAGGTGGTCTCCTCGACGAGTATGCGGGCGGTGAAGGGGGTGATCGGCTCGTACCGCAGCGCCTCCTCGACCGCCTGTGCCGCTAGCTCGGGCCGTTCCCCGAGCAGCTGCCACTGGTCGGGGTGTTCAGCGAGCAGCCTGACCGCGTGCGCGAGCTGGCTCTGGGTCGTGTCGACGCCGCCGATCAGGATGTTCAGCACGAGGTTCACGCACTCCACGTCGGACAGCCGCTCGACCTGCTGACCGGCCTCGTTGAGGCCGGTGGCGGCGATCAGCAGCGAGATCAGGTCCTCGCCGGGCTGCTCGCGGCGGGCGCGCACCAACCCCCATGCGTACTCGTAGAACTCCGACACCGCCTGTTCGATCGCCGGTTTCTGCTCGGTCATCGAGATCGCGTCGAACTGGCGCTGGATCCAGTTCGACCAGTGGTGCAGCCGCGGGGCATCCTCGAGCGGCGCCCCCATCACGTGCGCGATCGCCTGCGAGGGGTATGGCTTGGCGACGTCGCGCACGAACTCGCAGGTTCTCGTCCCGTCCTGTCCACGCGCAGGGGGCGCCGCGGGCGTCGACACGGCACTCGCCACGGCCTGCACCGCCGGATCCCCCGCGCGATCGGCAGGGCCATCGTCCGCGGTCCCGGCACCCTCCACGACCCCCCCTCCACGGCCGGCCGTTCCGGCCGGGCCGCTCATCCCATCCCAGATCCCCTCCAACAGCTCGCGCATCACCGGGCGGTGACGCTCGACCGCGCGCGGGGACAGGGCCGGGTTGACGAGGCTGCGCAGGCGGGTGTGGTCGGGCCCGTTGATGTGCAGGATGTTGCGGCGCATCTCCTCGTACAACGGCCCCTCGCGCACGTCGAAGATCTGCGCGATCGTCATGCCGGGGAAGATCGCCGCGCGCGTGCGCAGGAAGAACTCGACCGCCTCGCGATCGAGCACCGCGTAGCCGTACGGCCCCGCCGCCAGCCAGCCGCCCGCGCTCAGCTCGCGCATCGCGGCGTGAAAGCGCTCGCCCCGCAGCGTGGGGTCGGTGTAGTCGAGGGTGGGCAGCTCCAGCTCATCCACGCGCGGCATGCGGCGACGCTACCACGCGCGGCCTCCGCGCGCGGCGCGTCACATCCCTCGTCCCCGATTTCCCGCCCGCGGCAGTGGATGCGCCCATCCGCGGGTTGCCCGCCACCGCATTCGCGCGGCGGGCGTCCACTCTATTTTTTGGGGTGGACGATGTGCTTCAAACCCGCTCCGGGGGTGAACTTGGGGGCCTTCGAGGCCTTGATTTTGACTTTCTCCCCGGTGCGCGGGTTGACGCCCTGGCGGGCCGCCCTTTTCACCACGGAGAACTTGCCGAAGCCGGTGATCACGACCTCGTCGCCTTTCTTCAGCGCCTTGCCCACGGTGGTCACGAACGCCTCGAGCGCGCGCGAGGCGTCGGCTTTGGAGAGACCGCTGTCATTGGACAGCGCGTCGACGAGCTGCGTCTTGTTCATTGGTGTTTCCTTTCGAGTGGAGAGGGTGGCGCAGCCGGCCGGAGGCCGGCGAACCGGGCCCATCTTGTTGGATCAAATAACGAGCAAGGCGCGCAGACTAGCGCTATCGGCGGAAAGACCGCTTGCCAGAAAGGATTTGGCGTCTCTGGTAGAGCCGGCCGCGTCGCCGGCGGGGGTCCTGCGAGGCGTCTCGGTGGGACAGCGACGCGGCCGGTTAGGCGGGCCTGGCGAGCTTCTTGCCCGGGTTCAGGAGGCCCTTCGGGTCGAACGCCCGCTTGATCTCCTCGTGCAGTCGCAGCGCCCCCTCGGGCCACTGCCGGGCGAGCTGGCCGCTCTTGCACCAGCCCACGCCGTGCTCGCCGCTGATCGAGCCGCCGAGCTCGACGGCGAGCGCGAACAGCTCGTCGGTGGCCGCCGCGGCGGCCGCGAGCTCGGCCTCGCTGCGCGGATCGACGAGCAGGTTGGCGTGTACGTTGCCGTCGGCCCCGTGCCCCCACGCGCACGAGCGCAGCCCGTGGCGCGTGGCGATCTCCGCGAAGCGCGCCAGCGCCTCGGCGAGCCGCTCGACGGGGACGACCACGTCCTCGCTCACCTTCCCGCCGCGCATTGCGCTGACCGCGCCCGGCACGCGGTCGCGCCATTCCCACAGCGCCGCGCGGTCGGGACGGCGCAGCTCCAGGGCGCTGCCGCCGAGCACCGCCGCCAGCTCGGCGTGCGCGGCGCGCGCCGCTTCGCGCGTGCCGTCCACCTCGGCAAGCAGCATGAGCTCGGCGTGCACCGGCAGTGCCGTCCCGTTGCCGCCGGCCCACGCGCCGGCCGCCATCCGCAGCGCCTCGCCGTCGACGAAGTCCAGGGCGGCGGGCACGATCCCCGCGCCGAGCACATCGAGGATCGCCGCGCACCCCCCGGCACGAGTTGGATAGAAGGCGATCAGCGGCAGCGCCTCCTCGGGCGCCGGCATCAGCCGCAGGCGCACGGCGGTGACGATCCCCAGCGTCCCCTCCGAGCCGATCATCAGGCTCTTGATGTCATACCCGGCGACATCCTTGCGGTAGGCTCCTCCGAGCGCGATCGTTTCCCCGGGCGGGATCACCGCCTCCAGGCCCGTCACCCAGTTGCCGGTCACGCCGTACTTGAAGGCGTGCGGCCCGCCGGCGTTCGTGGCCACGTTGCCGCCGATCTGCGACTGCTCGGAGGCGCCGGGGTCGGGCGGGAAGCACAGCCCGTTCTCGCGCGCGATCCGCTGCACGTGGCGCGTCGGCACGCCGGCCTCGGGCGTCATCCGCCACAGCGCCGGCTCCAGCTCGCGCACCGCGCGCATCCGCTCCAACGTGCACACCACGCCGCCGCCGAGCGGCACGGCGCCGCCGGCCAGCCCGGTGCCGCCGCCGCGCGGGATCAGCGGCACCTCGCGCTCGTAGCACAGCGCCATCACCGCCGCCACCTCGGCCGTGCTGCCGGGGCGCACCACGAGGTCGGCGCTGCCGTTCAGCCCGCGGCTGCGGGTCGCGTCGTGGTTGTACTGGCCCCACTCGCCCCCGATTGCGGCCCGTGCTGCGCCCTCCCCCGGGTCGGGCGGCGCCAGCACGTGCTCGGGGCCCACCACCCCTGCGAGCTCGGCCTGCAACAGCGTGGTGTCGGCGAGCGTGCTCACCATCTCAGCCTAGAGGCCGCTGGCCGAAACGGGGGCCGATTAGGGGGACACTCGCTCCGCTCGCATCCCCGAATCGGCCAGCGCCGGAGGCGCGTGTCCCCCGGCTTCGGTTGGGCCCCTCGACCATTCAAATCAGACCTTGCAACACCAGCGGCGAAGCGGGTGACGCGGTCGGGGAATCGGCGGTTCCGAGCAGCCGCTCCAGCTGGCGGCGCATCAGGCGGTACCCGCTGAACGGGTCGACCGCGGGGTGGCCCACCACGAAGCTTGTCTTGCTGTCGCACAACGCGGTGTTCGCCGGCAGCGACGGGGATTCGATCCCACCCGCCCCGCCGTCGCGCACGAGTTCCATCTCGCAGCCGAACGCGCGCGCGAGCAGCCGCATCTGCGCGAGGCGGCCGATGATCGTCGGGCCCGCGGTATTGAAGAGGCCCTCGCACTCCTGCGCGATCAGCTCGCACAGGCGCTGGGCGTAGTCCCACGCGTAGGTCGGCGAGCGGCGCACGCCCTGCGGCGCGAGCAGCAGCCGCCCGGCGCGCAGCGTGGTCACCCAGCGCAGCGGCTGCCCGGAGCGCTCCCACACGTACCGCGCGCGTTCCTCGGCGTCGTCGTCGGAGGGGGACGCGGGGATTGCGAGGTTGACCCCGTACACGTCCGCGGGGCGGGTGATCAGCCAGCTGCCGCTGAAGCTCTGCACGAGCTGCTCGCGGGCCAGCAGCGAGCGCCCCAGCGCCGTGGCCGGCTCGGTGGCGTCCTCCTCGTCCCAGCACTCCCCGGAGGGCCGCGCCCCGCTGAAGACGTGCTCGCAGGAGACCAGCGCGTAGCGGGCGCGCACCGCGCGCGCGGCGGCGAGCGTGTTCTCGGTGCCGAGCCGATCCTCCTCGGCCAACTGCGACTCGCGCTCCAGGCGCCCTGCGCCGCTCGGCGCGCCGGCGTGCACAACGACGTCCGGTTCGAGCTCTTCGGCGAGCGCCACGCAGGCGTGGCGGTCGGCCACGTCGAGCTGCGCGGTGCGCGCCCCGAGCACGCTCACGGGCGTCTCGCGCCAGGTGCCGAGGACGCTCCAGCTCTGCTGGGTTGCCGCGGCGGCGACGTTCGAGCCGATCAGGCCGCTGACGCCGGTTACGAGCAGCCGCATCGCGACCTCCCGTATGGGGCCCAATCGTCAAGTCGTCCGAACCGCTCCTCTCCCTGCCAACCCCCGCGGCGCCGCATTCCCCTGCCGCGCATCGCGCTTCTCATTATACATCTATGTACGTCCTTATCAAGGACATGTAAAAATGCCACATGTCAAGAAATGCCCAACCTTAGAACCGACGTCGGGAACCCTCAGGAGGCGGGCAGGAAGGCGTCGCTCCCGTAGCGCGCGAACGGGAGCGGCGCCGAGCTGAGGTGGTTGGCGAGCATCCAGCGCGACAGCTCGGCGATGTGCGCCGGCTGGATCGTCCCGACCGCTCGGCGGTCGGCCGGGACCCCGCCGGCGTCGAACAGCGGCAGGTAGGCGCGCAGCGAGGCGGCGGTCAGCGCCCGCGGCAGTGCGGGGTTGGCGTGCAGCAGCTCATTGAGCGAGCGGGCGGGATCGCGCACCGTGTCCTCGTAGCCACGCACCGTGGCGGTGACGAAGTCGCGTACCAGCGCCGGGTCCGAGCGCGCCAGCGCGCTGTTCGTGAACGCGACCAACCCGGGGTAGGCGGGCCCGCCGTTGCGGTCCAGCCAGAAGGCCGTGATCGGATGCCCTGCCACTTCGAGGCCGACGCCGTCGTCGGGGATGAAGCCGGTGAACGCCGCCACGCGGCCGGCGAGCAGCGCCTGCGCGCCGTTGAAGCCGACGGTCACCACATGCACCTTTGCCGGATCGCCGCCGGCGTGGCGCACCTCGGTGTCGAGCACCGCCAGATCGGAGGGCACGCCGGTGATCCCGACCGTGCGGCCCTGCAGCTGCGCGGGCGATTTCAGGTGCTCGGAGGCGAGCGCGATCAGCCCGCCGACGGGGCGCTGCACGAGCGCCATCACCGCCTCGTCGCCGGCGCCGTGGTCGATCGCGGTGGCGACGTCGCTGCCGTCGGCGAGCCCGAACTGCGCGCGGCCGGCGCTCACCAGGCTGAGCGGTTCGACGGTCGCGCTGGGGGCGAGGACCTGCAGCTCGATGTGCTCGCGCCGGTAGTACCCCGCCGCCAGCGCGCGGTAAATGCCCGCGTGCACTGCGTTCGGCGTGAAGTCGAGGATCAGCGTGGCCTTGGTTGGGTGCGCCAGCGCGCCAGGGAGCGGTTTTGGGCCTCCGGTCGAGCCGCATCCGCCAAGTCCAAGCGCCACCGCCGCAATGAGCGCCGCCAGGTGTCGGTATCTTGCAGTCATCGTGAAAAGCGCCACCTCCCCACCGCAGGCGGACGTGGCCGACGGGCGCACGCTATCCGGCGAACCGGTCGAGGAGCTCTACACCGAGGCCGACCTCGTCGCCGGCGCCGACCCGCTGGGGGCGCCGCCGCTGCGGGGCGCAGACCCGATCGGGCGCCCGGGCGAATACCCGTTCACGCGCGGGGTGTACGAGTCGATGTACCGCGGGCGGCTATGGACGATGCGCCAGTTCGCGGGTTTTGGCACCAGCGAGGAGACCAACGAGCGCTTCCACTATCTGCTCGCGCACGGCCAGACCGGGCTCTCGACCGCGTTCGACATGCCCTCGCTGATGGGACACGACTCCGACAACCCGCGCTGCCTCGGGGAGATCGGGCGCGAGGGGGTGGCGGTGGACACGGTGCAGGACATGCGCACGCTGTTCGCGGGGATCGACCTCGGCGAGGTGTCGGTGTCGATGACGATCAACGCCCCCGCGGCGATCATGCTCGCCTTCTACGTGGCGGCGGCGGAATCGGGCGAGACCGCCGACGGCGGCGCGTCCGGCATCGGCCCCGTTCCCGCCGAGCAGCTGTCGGGCACGATCCAGGCGGACATCCTCAAGGAGTACATCGCGCAGAAGGAGTGGTGCTTCCCGATCGACCCGGCGATGCGCCTGTGTGGCGACATGATCGAGTGGTGCACGCGCAGGATGCCGCGCTGGCACCCGATCTCGATCTCCGGATACCACATCCGCGAGGCGGGGGCGACGGCGCAGCAGGAGCTCGCCTTCACGCTCGCCGACGGCCTCACCTACGTGCGCCAGGCCGTCGAGCGCGGCCTTGACATCGACGAGTTCGCGCCGCGGCTCTCGTTCTTCTTCAACGCCCAAATCGACCTCTTCGAGGAGGTCGCCAAGTACCGCGCGGCGCGGCGCATCTGGGCGCGCGAGATGCGCGAGACGTTCGGCGCGAAGAGCCCGCGCTCGTGGCTGATGCGCTTCCACGCGCAGACCGCCGGCGTCAGCCTGACCGCGCAGCAGCCGCTCAACAACATCGTGCGCACCACGGTCGAGGCGCTCGCGGCGGTGCTGGGCGGCGCGCAGTCGCTGCACACCAACTCCTACGACGAGGCGCTCGCGCTGCCGACCGAGGAGGCGGTCCGCATCGCGCTGCGCACGCAGCAGGTGATCGCCCATGAGACCGGCGTGGCTGCCACCGCCGACCCGCTTGGGGGCAGCTTCTTCGTCGAGGCGATGACCGACCGCATGGAGGCGCGCTGCTACGAGTACTTCGAGAAGATCGAGCTACTCGGCGGGATGGTCGAGGCGGTCAAGCGCAACTTCCCCCAGCGCGAGATCGCCGACGCGGCGTTCGAGCTGCAACAGCAGATCGACGCCGGCGAGCGAGTGGTGGTCGGCGTCAACAGCCATGTGCTCGAGGACGAGCAGCCGCTGGCGATCCTGCGCATCGACCAGGCCCTCGAACGCAAGCAGCTCGACCGCCTGCAGTCCGCGCGCGCCAGCCGCGACGGCGCGCAGGTGGAGCGCACCCTCGCCGCGCTGCGCGAGGCGGCGGCGCAGCCCGACCGCAACCTGATGGAGCCACTGCTTGCATGCGCCCGCGCCTGCGCCTCCGAGGGCGAGATCGTCGAGTCGCTGCAGCAGGTGTTCGGCGATTACACGGAGACGCCCGTCTTCTGAGGAGGGGGTGGAGATGTCTTTAAAAAAGACCCCAGAACACTTTACAAAGTGAAGTATATGGGTCCGAAAAATAAAGCACTCATCTGCGCGGACTACTTCACAAAATGAAGTATATGGGGTCTGAAAAGTTGACGCAACCCCCACGCCTCAACCTCACGCCTCCACGATCCCAACGCGCTCTTAACTTGACCTTTGCCCGCGCTTAGGGCTCGGTGAAATACCTTGGGGCCGATGCCCGACCGACGGATCGACAGGCGCACCTTCATCAAGGGGGGAGTGGTGGCCGGCGGGGCGCTGCTCGGCGGCACCGCGATGGCGGCCGTCGCCAAAGAGGTCGCAGGACCCACGGCGCCGGCGCCCGCGCCACACCCGCCTGGACACCCCCAAGCAGGCGCGCGGCAGCCCACGACGACGGTGCCCGAGCAGGCGCTCGGCTCGCCGCCGCCGGCCCGCCGGGCGCCGGTGCGCTCCGCGCAGCCGAACATCCTCGTGATCGTGGTCGACCAGCTGCGCACGCCGCAGTGGTTCACCGCCTCGCCGGCGCTCGCGCGGATGCTGCCGAACATCTCCCGCCTGCGCCGAGAAGGAGTCTCCTTCGAGCGCCACTACACCGCCTCCAACGACTGCACGCCGGCGCGCTCGACGCTGCTGACCGGCCTTTACACCCACCAAACCGGGTGCATGATCACAGGCGGCTCGACGCTCGACCCGGGCTTCCCGACGTGGGGGACGATGCTGCGCGAACAGGGCTATGACACCTGGTGGTATGGCAAGTGGCATCTCACGCACAAAGACAACAAGTGGACGCTGCTGGCGAACGCGGGGGCGCTCGAGCCGTACGGTTTCGCCGGCGGCACCTACCCCTCGCCCGACGGCGGCCCCGGCCAGGGCTGGCGCGTGGACCCGCTGATCGCCAATCAGTTCGAACAGTGGTTTTCCGAAAGCGGCGACTCCGCCCAGCCGTGGTGCACGACCGTGTCGTTCGTCAACCCGCACGACATCGCGTGGTGGCACAAGTGGAGCGAACGGGTCCCCTCCGAGCGCACGGCCCCGGCGCTGGTGCGGGGGCTGCCCCCCAACTACGAGACGCCGGAGATGCTCGAAGCCCAGCACAAGCCGCTGCTGCAGCTCTCCTTCCAGCAGACCGCGGCCGCCTCGTTCGGGCCGGTGCCGTTCACGGGCCCGGAGGCGCTCGCGAAATGGGAGCAGTTCATGGACCTGTACGTGAAGCTGCAGCGCAACGTGGACGAACACATCGGCCAGGTGCTGCGGACCCTGGAAAGCAATCCGCGCGTGGCGGCCAACACGGTCGTGCTGTTCACCTCCGACCACGGCGAGTACGGCGCCTCGCACGGCCTGCGCGGCAAGGGCGGGGGGGCCTACGAGGAGGCGATCAGGGTGCCGTTGATCGTCAAGGACCCGCGCGGCGCGCTCACCTCGGCGATCCGACGGCCGCGCACGCAGCTGACATCGAGCGTGGACGTGGCGCCGCTGCTGCTGCGGATCGCCAGCGGCTCGGATGCCTGGCGGACAGAGCAGCGCTACGCGCACATCGCCGACCGCGCCGACCTGGCGGCGATCCTCGCCAACCCGCGCGCGGGGGGGCGCCAGTACGTGCTGCACGCGACCGACGAGATCGTGACCGAGTTCGCGACCGAACCGTACGCGGCGGACGCGCCGCTGCACGTGGTGGCGATGCGCACGGCGAACGCGAAGTTCGCGACCTACTCCAACTGGAGCACGGAAGGGATCGAGCCCGAGCAGGAGGGGCAGGAGCGCGAGCTGTACGACTACCGCACGCGCTCCGGGCGCCTGGAGCTCGACAACGGCGCCGGCACCAGCCTCCGGGAAGGACAGCTGATCGGGCTGTACGAACGCGCGCTGCGCGAGGAGCTGCGTGGCCCGCTGCCCCGCCAGCTGGCCGACGCGCACGGGCTGGGCCTGGAGAACTACTTCCTCACGGCCAAGAAAGCGGCGCGGGGGGCCGCCGCCGCGAGGCTGCGCCGCGAGGAAGGCGAACACGGGCCGCTGAGCCCGTTCGCGGCCTCAGGGGACACTCTGCGCGGCGGACGTCCCCAGTACCTGACCCGTCGCTGAGAGCGCCCGCGCGGCGACGTAGGTGCCGGCCGAGGCGCTCACCGGGATCGTCGTCTGAAAGCCGTTGCGGGGCACCGTCGTAAGCGGCGCGAGGCTTGCTGGCGAGCTGCCGGCGAGCACTTGCCAGGAGGCGACGTCGGTGGCGCCGTTCCAGCTCGCCTCGACTGTGGCTCCGGTCGCCGTGGCCTGCACGGCGACCGCCGGCGCTGTGGTCGGCTGGCCGCTCCACGGGAAGAGGTAGGTGCGGAAGTCCTGCACGTTCTTGCCGAGCGTGCCGTCGAGCAGCACGTGGCCGGAGGAGCCGAACTCGGTGAAGTTCGGCAGCCCCCCGTAGCCGAGCAGCCAGTCGCCGCCGGGCAGGCTGAGCGTGTCGCCCTGGCTGGAGGCGAGCAGCGTTTTGCCGGGGTTGGCAAAGCGCTTGACGAGCGTCACTGTGTGAGAAGAGAAATTGGGGCGCAGCAGCAGGCCGCTCGATTCCCGTTCCTTGGGCGGGTCGGAGGCGTTGTTGAACAACGAGATCAGCCCGCCCGCCTGGAATTCGGCGTCGTGCTGCCAGTAGAAGCGCACGCCGGGTCCGAGCTTGAAGCTCGAATGCCCGCCGTCGCCGAGCAGCCAGTTGTAGCCGCCGGTGTGCATGTTCACGTCGTACAACGTCCACGTGTTGCGCGCCGAGAGCATCACGTTGCCCGGTTGGCCGGCGTCGGCGCCCCCGACGCTCGACGGTTCGGGCGAGATCGAGTTGATGTGAACGTAGTCCCACGGGTATTCACCGGAGGAGACGTGGTTGAGCGAGTCGCTGAGGGGAATGTGCCCGAGCGCGTGCCACTCCCACATCACCAGGCCGGTTTTGATGTCGACCTCCTCGATGATCGAGTCCAGCAGGATCCCGTGGGCGGAGCCGTGCACCGAGGAGAGGTTCATGTGAATCGGGTCGAACGCGTCGATCCAGGCGGTGCCCGAGGGAGCGAGCAGGATCTCGTGCAGGTCGGCACGGTAGCCGTTGCCGGCGCGGACCGTGGCGATCTGCTGGTAGGAGCTGTTGCAGATCACGTCTTCGCCCTCGCCGAAACCCACCTTGATGATGCGGCCCTGCCACCAGGTGAGCACGGGCTTGCCTTCGTAGGTCTGCACCTGGAAATTGGTGGCGGAGTCGTCGGGGGGCAGCGGGTGAAACCACACCAGCGCGCCGTTCTGTTCGGCGATCATCGGCCCGGGCGCCCCCAGGCCCTGGTAGGGGGCGAGGAAGAGATCGCCGCCGGCCGCGCCGGCCTTCGCCGGTGTCGTGAGCGTGACGGTCGAGGGAGTCAGTTCGGGCGCCGAGAGATAGTGCTGCACGGCGTGCGGGTCGCCCGGGTTGAGCGGGAACTGCACCTGGCTGACGCTCGCCTGGTGGGCGATCGTGAAGGTGGTGGTGACCGCTTGATTCGGCGCTCCCCCACCCGCCCCCGTGCCTGCCCCGGCGAGCGCATGCACGGTGACGCGCTCGCCCGCGACGAACGGCTTGGCGGGGATGAAGCTCTCGCCGGTGCCGGTGGAGTACGCATGCAGGTGCCCCGGGTGGGCCCCGCTGCGCGAGCCGACCACGCTCACGTTCGCGACCGTCGTGCCCGCGCCGCCGAGGAAGCTGATCTGCGTGGTCGGCGAGGCGTCGGGGGTCCCGGGCAGCGGCGAGACCGTGACCGGGTTGGCCGCCGCCGCGGCAACCGCGCCCGGATCGCCGAGCGCGATCGAGGCGGAGGTCGCGCTCCCGCCGCAGGAGCCGAGCGCCACGGCGAGCAGTGCCGCGAGGAGCACCGCCGGGAGCGCCGCGATGAGGTCGTTTCGTTGCATCGGCGTATGCAACCTTAACGTGGGATAGGCTGGAAGCTCCTTGAGAGCCGCGCCGAAACATTCGGAGGGGTCATGGACGCCCATGCGGGTGTGGGCGCGCGGTGGGCGCAAGCCTGCCCGCAGGGCGCATGGGCACCACCGCTGGTTGCGCCGCGGGCTCGTGCTCGGGGGCATCGCGGTGCTCGCCACGAGCGCCGGCGCGCTCACGTACGGCGGCAAGCGGATCATGGCCGAGGAGGCCGCCTTCCGCGGGCCGGCGGCGCCACAGTGCGTGCCCACGACGCTCAACCGCAGCGACCTGCTGCCAGGCACGCAGCTGCGGGTCTCGCCGCTGCCGGACTCCCTGGACGCCACGCCGCACACCCAGATCAGCCTGTTGGGAGTGCCCGGCAAGCAGCTCAAGCAGGTCACCGTCAGCGGGTCGACCACCGGCGTGCACCCCGGCCGTCTGGCCGCCTACTCCCAGGGCGACGGCGCCAGCTTCCTGCCCGCCGCGCCCTTCCAGCCCGGTGAGACCGTCACCGTCCACGGCCAGCTGCTCGCGCACGGGCACTGGGAGCCGTTCGCCTTCCACTTCACGGTCTCCGTGCCCGACCCGATTCCCAACCAGCCGCCGGGGAAGAAACCCCAAGCGAAGCCCGGCGAGGTGCAGGACTACCACTCGGCGCCCAGCCTTGACGCGCCCTCGATCCAGGTCGACACCGGCGCCGGCACGAACGCCGCGGAATACATTTTCAGCGCGCCCTACTCCGGACCGGGCGGCGATGGCCCGATGATCACCGAAAGCGACGGCCAGCTGGTGTGGTTCGATCCGCTCCCCAAGGGCACCTACGGGACCAACCTGCAGGTGCAGAGCTTCGAAGGCCAGCCGGTGCTGACGTGGTGGCAGGGGTACATCCCCCCGCAGGGCTTCGGCGAGGGCGAAGAGGTGATCGCCAACAGCTCCTACAAGCAGATCCTGCACGTACACGCCGGCAACGGCCTGACGGCCGACCTCCACGACTTCCACCTCGAGGCCAACGACACCGCGCTGCTGACCGTGTTCAACCCGATCCGCTGCAACCTCACCGCCATCCACGGGCCCCAGGACGGGGCGGTCAACGACAGCCTCTTCCAGGAAATCGACCTGCGCACCGGTCTCGTGCGGCGCCAGTGGGACAGCGTCGACCACGTGTCGCTGGAAAGCTCCTACTCAACGCCCTACGGCGCCAGCGACGAATGGCCGTTCGACTACTTCCACGCCAACTCGCTCGACCCCGAGCCCGGCGGGGAGATGCTGATCTCCGCGCGCAACACGTGGGCGCTGTATCAGGTCAACGAACAGACCGGACAGGTGCAGGCGGAGGCCGGCGGCAAGCACAGCACGATCAAGATGGGCTCGGGCACGCTGACCGCCTTCCAGCACGACGCCACGCTGCTGCCCAACGGCCTGATCTCCGTGTTCGACAACGGCGGCGTGCCGATCGTGCACCCGCAGTCGCGCGGCATCCTCGTGGCGCTCAACCAGAAGACCGGCACCGAGACGCTGGTGTCCGAGTTCGAGCACCCCGGCACCGCGCTGAAGGCGGGCAGCCAGGGCAACGTGCAGCTGCTGCCGAACGGCAACCTGTTCATCGGCTGGGGGGCCGAACCGTGGTTCTCGGAATTCAGCACCTCCGGCCAGCTGCTGTACGACGCGCACATGCCCCCGGGCGACGAGTCCTACCGCACCTACCGCTTCCCCTGGACCGGCACGCCCTCGGGCGCGCCGGCGATCGCCGCCAGCGCCAGCGGCTCCTCGGGGCCGGTGACGGTGTATGCGAGCTGGAACGGAGCGACCGAGATCGCCTCCTGGCGAGTGCTCGCGGGGGCGGGTGGGTCCTCATCCACGCAGCTGGCCCCCGTCGCCAGCGCCGCGCGCAGCGGCTTTGAGACGGCGATCGTCACGCCCGGCCCCGAGGCATACGTACAGGTCCAGGCGCTCAGCGCCTCCGGGGCGGTGCTGGGGACTTCGCCCGCGATCAAGGGCTGAAGCCGGAGGCGTGATTGAGCCGGCGGCCGAACCGAGGGGAGACGAGCCTGGGCACGCCGACCTGGGACGGGGCCGTGCCGAGATCCGCACCCGTGAGTGACGGCGGGCGCAAAGAGGACGCCCGGTCGGCACGGCTGGCGGCGCTGGCGGGAGAGATCGAAGCCTGCCGGCGCTGCCCGCGGCTGGTCGCATGGCGCGAGCAGGTGGCGCGCGAGCGGCGGGCGGCGTTCGCGAACGAGCGCTACGCCGCGCACCCCGTGGCCGGCTTCGGCGATCCCGCCGCGCGGGTGCTGATCCTGGGGCTGGCGCCCGCCGCGCACGGCGGCAACCGCACAGGACGGATCTTCACCGGGGATCGTTCGGGCGACTTCCTGTTCGCGGCGCTGTGGCGCGCCGGATACGCCAATCAGCCGACCTCGACCCACCGCGACGACGGTCTGCGGATGCGGGACGCGTGGGTCACCGCCGCGGTGCGCTGCGCCCCTCCTGCCAACCGCCCCGACGCCGCCGAGCGCGACGCCTGCCTGCGGTGGGGCGCCGCGGAGCTGGCGCTGCTGGGTGGCATCCGCGTGGCGCTCTGCCTGGGGGCGTTCGCGTGGGACGCCGCGCTGCGCCTGCGCGCGAGCGCCACTGGTGAGAGTCTGCCGCGGCCGCGCCCCCGCTTCGGCCACGGAGCCGAGCACGCTGCGGGGCCGTTTGCGCTGCTCGGCTGCTTTCATCCCAGCCAGCAGAACACGTTCACCGGCAGACTTACCGCACCGATGATCGACGCCGTCCTGCGCCGCGCGCGGGAGCTTGCCGAGCTCGGCTGAAGAGCTCCTGCCACTTCCTCACAAGTGAAGAAAGAGGGTTGTGTTTTCGTCTCGGCGACGGTATGGTCGCGACTAGTCACCATGCGTACATCTCGGGCCATTCTCCTCGCAGTCTTCCGGCGGCCACGCTCGCTCGTCACGGGTGTGTCGCTTGCCTGCGTTCTGCTGGTCGCCCTCGCCGGCGCGCCAGGCGCTTTCGCCTCGACGACCGATGAACTGAGGGGGGAATGGAAGTTCGAACTCAACTGCGGATGCACCTTCCCAACTGGAAGCAATACTCTCGAAATCACCGCGCTGATCTCGAAAATGGACCAGGAAACCGGCGAATTCTCCGGCACCACCAGTTTCGACGGATATCCGGGTGAATTCACAGAAAACCTGACCTCGAAAGAAAAGCCCCACGTCACGGGGAACAAGGCCGCTTTCGTCCTTGAGAGCGAGACTCCGGACGGTGTGTTCTTCATGGTGGTTAACGAAGGCAACGTTCTCGACGGGGGCAGTGAAATGTTCGGGGCGGGCATATACGATGCCGGCACACCGTACGAAGAGCAGGGCACATTCGTCGCAAAACAGATCCGCTCCTGGGCAGAGATAGAAAAAGAAGAAAAAGAAAAGAAAGAAAAAGCCGAAAAGGAACGGATCGAACGAGAAGGGCGCGAAAAAGGCGAAAGAGAAGGGCGCGCAAAAGGCGAACAGGAAGGGTTGGCAAAAGGCGAACAGGAAGGCAAGGCAAAGGCCGAACAGGAAGTGAAGCTGAAGGCCGAACAGGAAGCCACCGAACGCACGGCCAAAGAAGCGCAGGCCAAAACCGAACGGGAAGCCAGGGAAAAGACGGAAAAGGAAGCCGCGGAAAAGGCCGAGGCGCAGACCCGCGAAAAGATCGAAAAAGAAGTCCGCGAAAAGCTCGAAAAGGAAGCCAAGGAACTGGCGGCCAAGGAAGCCAAGCAGAAGGCCGAAAAACAAGCCAAAGAACGCCTGCGCAGCGGCGGCGGCCAAACAGCCGTCCTGGTGGGCAAGTCCTTCACCGTCGCCGCCTCCGGGCAGCTCTCGCTGCAGCTCACCAACGCCAACGGCTACTCGATCTCGGGCGTGCTCACGCTCGACCCCGCCACCGCCACGAAAGCGGGCGCCGGGGCGGGGGGCACGTCTGGCGGTGCGCCGAGCAAAGGCAAGAGCACTGCCGGCAAAGGCAGCAGCACCACTGGCAAGGCCAAGCCGGTCGTGCTCGCCGAAGCCGCGTACACGATCGCCTCCCACTCGAGCAAGACCGTGCAGCTCAAGCTCTCCAAGAGCGCCCTCACGGAACTCGAACACCACAAGACGCTGCAGCTCGTGGCCTCGGTCACCACGCGCGCCGCCGGCAAGCCGTCGAGCACGAAGACCTACGAGATCACGCTGAAGCTCGCGTCCGCCAAGGGCTGAGCTGACTCGCCATCCGTCGAAGCCCGGCGACTGCCGTAAAGCGCAGCCGGCAAACGTACGATGCAGAGGGCGATGGATATGCCCCTGCGTCAACGCCCTACGCGCCGGCCGCTTGCCGTGGTGTTTCTGACTGCCCTGGTGGTGCTCGTGCTCGGTGTCACCGCCGGCCCCGCGCCCGCGGCCGAACCCGGGGTCGTGCTCGCCGACAGCTTCGCCCCCCACGTCGGGGATCTCAAGGCCCTTGGCACCCATTGGGTGCGTGTGTTCGCTACCTGGCCGGATCTGGAGCCCGCCCCCGGCGACTACTCCGCCAACTGGATCGCGAACTACGAACGGCTCTTCCACGAACTCCCCTCCGGCACGAAAGTGATCGTCGACGTCGTCGGCACCCCCCAGTGGGAGACCGGCTCCTCCAACGAACACACGCCCCCCGCCAACCCCGAGGACTACGCGGCGTTCGTGGGCGGCCTCGCCCAGCGCTTCGGCCCACGTGTGGCCGCGTACGAGCTGTGGAACGAGGAGGACTCTCCCAGCTGGTGGGTCGGCGCCCCCGACCCAGCCGCCTACGCCGCGCTGCTGCAAGCCTCCTATCCCGTGATCAAGGCCGCCGAACCCAACGCCACCGTGCTCGTCGGTGGGCTGACCGGCAACGACTACCCCTTCCTCCAAGAGCTCTACCAGGATGGCGCCAAGGGCTACTTCGACGCCGTCGCCGTCCACACCGACACGGCCTGCAACATCGTCTCCCCCTACAGCTTCCTGCGCGAAAACGACGGGCACATGATCCCCGACTCGTTCCTCGCCTACCGCGAAGTGCACAACGTGATGCTCGCCAACGGCGACGACAAGCCGATCTGGATGACGGAGCTCTCCTGGCGCACCACCTCCGCCACCTGTGCAGAAGGGGTGTGGGCCGGGCAGAAGGCGCAGGGCGTCACCGAACAGCAGCAGGCCACCTACCTCACCCAGGCCTACCACTGCCTCGCGCAGGACCCCTACGTCCAGGTCGCGATCTGGTTCCCCCTCCAGGACCAGGGCGCCGACGTGTCCGGCCTGCTGCGCGCCAATGGCTCGCGCAAGCCCTCGTTCGCCGCCATGCAGGCCTACGCCCACCACGGCGATCAGCTCTCCGAAGCGTGCGGGTCCTTCTCCGGGCCCCGGATCGACGTCGCTGCGCCCGCCGACCACACCACCTACGCGGGCACGCTGCCGATCAGCGTCTCCGCCCGCGATCCCGAGGGCGTCGGGCGCATCACGCTCGAGATCGACGGCAAGCTGATCCGCAACTACACCAACCAGGCGTTCCCCCGCACGCTCGCGGGGGCGCTGCACTGGCACGGCGCGGCACACATCCGGCCGGGGCGCAACATCCTCACGTTTATCGCGGTGGACAAGCTTCGCAACACCACCCAAACCAGCATCGTCATCTACCACCGCCTGCCCCGCAGGCACCACCGCTAGAGCCCGCCTCGCGGCAGCCACCCAGCCCTCATGGCTCCTCCCCCGCCGGTCCCGCGCTGGCCGCGACCATCGGGGATCGCGGACCGTCGCTTGCAGTACCGTTCCGCCGCGTGAACGCCATCCCCACCCGCCTCCCCGGGGCCATCATCCTCGAGCCGCGAGTCTTCCCCGACGAGCGCGGCTTCTTCTGCGAGACCTACCGCCTGGAGTGGCACCCCTCCGTCGGGATCCCCCCCCAGGAGCGCTTCATCCAGGACAACCACTCCCGCTCCACCCGCGGCGTCGTGCGCGGGATGCACTTCCATATCGGGTCCGGCGTCGCCAAGCTGGTGCGCTGCTCCCGCGGGCGGATCCTCGACGTGATCGTCGATCTCCGGCGTGGCTCCCCCACCTACGCCCAGTGGGAGGCCGTCGACCTCGACGACGAGCACATGCGCGCGCTCTACGTCCCCGTCGGCTTTGCCCACGGCTTCTGTGTGCTCAGCGACGTCGCCGACGTCCTTTACAAGCAGACCGCCTACTACGACCCCTCCGTCGAGCGCGGCATCGCCTGGGACGACCCCGAGGTCGCGATCGAGTGGCCGGCGGAGATCGAGCCGATCGTCTCCGCCCGCGACGCCGCCGCCCCCGCGCTGCGCGAGCTCGCCGACGAGCTGCCGTTCGTGTACGAGCCATCGACCAAAGCGGCCGGGGGTTGACCCGCCGATTAGGGCGATCGCCCGCTCGGAGGGACCGATCTGCCCGCCCCCCCATCCCGAGCTGGCAAACTTCCTCCCGATGCCCGCCAACCGTCCGCGGCCGTCTCTGCGCGAGCGCACCAACGGCTACACCGTCACGTCCCGCCAATACCTCCTCTTGGCATACTTCGCGCTCGGCGCGCTCACGCTGATCGTGCTCACCGGCGCCGCCGTGCGGCTGAGCGGCTCCGGCCTCGGCTGCCCCACCTGGCCGAAGTGCTACGGCAACCTCTACCCGCCGCTGAAGACGCACGCGCTGATCGAGTTCTCCAACCGCCTCATCACCGTGCCCGTCTGCCTCGCCGCGGGCCTCTCCTGGGTTGGTGCGCTGCGCCGGCGGCCCTACCGTCGCGACCTCGTCTGGCTGGGGGGGCTGCTGCCGCTTGGGGTGCTCGCCCAGGCGGTGCTCGGCGGGCTCACGGTGCGCGGCAAGCTCGACTACGGCTGGGTGATGGGGCACTTTGCGCTCTCGATGCTGATCCTCGTGGCCGCCGCCGCGCTCGCGTGGCGGGCTGCGCACGAGCCCGGCGAGCGCCCCCGCGGCAGCGATCGCACGCTTGTGTGGTCGGCTCGCGCGCTCGTCGTGCTCGGCGCACTGACGATCTTCGCCGGCACTGCCGCCACCGCCGCCGGGCCCCACGCCGGGGGCAACCCTGGGGAACGCATCAACCGCCTCGACTTCGACGGGCGCGGCACGATGGACTTCGTGATCCACCGCCACGCCGAGATCGCCTTGGCATTCGGGCTGCTCGCCGTGCTCGTGTGGTGGCTGGCGCGCCGCCGCGCCGCCGAGGAGCTCGTGCGCCGTTGCACCACCGTGCTCTGCGTCCTGCTCGCCCTGCAGGGCGCGGTCGGACTCGACCAGTACGAGACCCACCTGCCCACCGAGCTGGTGTGGGTCCACGTCGTCCTAGCTTGCGGCTGCTGGCTGGCAGCGCTGTGGACCGCCTATGCCGCCGGGCGCCTCGCCGAGGCCCTCCCGGAGCCCCTGGACGCGGCTCGGGAGCATCGCGAAGCCCCCCCGCCGGTACACGTCTCGGCCTGAATCTGCCCGAATCGACGAATATCTGTCCTGGCGGGGCGCTACCCTGCCGTCTTTAAGCAATCACACCCCACACAAGGGAGGCGTGCCAAACATGACCAAGAACGATCTGGCCGAGAAGGTCGCGGAGCGCACAGGGCTGGCCCCCAGCCAGGCCCGTCAGGCGTTGGATGCGACGATCGAGACCGTCTCCGACGAGCTGGCCGCCGGCGGCGAGGTCGCCATCGCCGGCTTCGGGAAGTTCAGCGTCAGCCACCGCGCGGCCCGGCAGGGACGCAACCCCGCCACCGGCGCCACGATCAGCATCGCCGCGAGCAAGGCGGCAAAGTTCTCTGCTGCGAGCGCGCTGAAGAGCCGCCTCAACTGAAAGGGCGTACGCTTCCCCCGCTGGGCCTGGCGGCGCTCGCCGCGGTGGCGGCGCTCGCCGCGTGCGGCTCCTCGGCGCCCTTCGTTGCGAGCACCACCGGAGCAGGGGCCAAGGAGCGACATTCAAATGCCGGTGGCAGCGGCGTCGCGGGATCGGGGACCGTGAGCCGGCGGGCGGTCGACGGCCCGCGCGGCACCGAGGCGGTGCCGATCCTCATGTATCACGTCATCAATCCCCCGCCCGCGGGGGCGCCTTACCCCGGTCTGTACGTCCCCACCGAAGAGTTCGCCGAACAGATGCAGGCGCTTGCGCACGCGGGCTTTCGCGCGGTCACGCTCGATCGGCTGTGGGCCAGCTGGAGAGAAGGCGCGCCGCTGCCGGCGGGCAAGCCGATCGTGCTCACCTTCGACAACGGCTACCAATCGCAGTACACCAACGCTCTCCCGGTCCTGCGCCGGCTCGGCTGGGAGGGGGTCGAGAACCTGCAGCTCACCGGCCTGCCCCCCTCCCAGGGCGGGCTGTCCCCCGAACAGGTGCATGGCCTGATCGCCGCCGGCTGGGAGCTCGACACCCAGGGCTTCAGCCACGCCGACCTCGCAACCCTCGACCCCTCCGAGCTGCACTACCAAGTCGCCGTCGCCCGCACCGAAGTGAAGCGCCTGTATCACGTGCCCGTGAACTGGTTCTGCTACCCCTCCGGCCAGTACAACGCCGCAGTGGTCGCCGCCGTGCAGGCCGCCGGCTACCGGGGCTCCACCACCGTAGTCCCCGGCTGGGCGCAGCCCGGAGGGGATCCCGATCGGCTGCCGCGGCTGCGCGTGCTCGGCGGCACCAGCGGGGCGCAGCTGCTCAGCGAGATCGCCGCGATCCGCGACGATGCGCCCCCGCCAGCGTCCTATGAAACCAGCTGACGCGTACCCCCGGGACGGGGATCGATAGGATGCCGCGCATGATTGACCCCACGACCCGCGCAGCGGCCACCGGAGGCGCACGATGACCTCGATCCCCGGCTGGGGCTCCTGGACCTTCAACCCGGTTGTGATCGTCGCGCTGGGGCTCGCGGCGGTGCTGTACGCGCGCGCCTACCGCCGCGCCGCCGGGCGGGCGGGATCTGACTCCGCGGTCGGCGCCGGCCACTGGGTGCCCTACGGAGCCGGGCTGGTGGTGGTGGCGATCGCGCTGCTCTCGCCGCTCGACCCGATCGGCGACGGCTATCTGCTCTCCGCGCACATGGCCCAGCACGTGCTGCTCTCCGACATCGCCCCCGCGCTGCTCGTGCTCGGGCTGCGCCGCCCGCTGCTGCCGCTCGGCCTCTCCCGCGGGGCGCTGCTCGCGGTCGCGCCCGGCGGGGGGCGCTTCGGGCGCGTGCTCGCGCGACTCACCTCGCCGTGGGTGGCGATCCCGCTGTGGGCGATGACCACCTGGGTGTGGGCGATCCCCAGCGTGTTCGACTACGCCGCCGAACACTCAGCCGTGCACGCCTTCGAGCACGCCACGCTCTTCTACACCGGCCTCGCCCTGTGGTGGCTGATCGTCGACCCCCTGCCTCGCGCGCGCCTGCGCCCCGGCGGCCAGCGCCTCGCGCTGCTCGGCTTCTCGCGGCTGGCCAGCGCAGCCGTCTGCCTGCCGCTGACGTGGCTGGCAAAGCCGGAGTACCCGCTCTACATCCACGCCCCGCGGGCCTTCGGCCTCTCGCCGATCAACGACCAGCATCTCGCGGGCGCCGGCATGTGCTTCATGGAGTTCCTCGTCTTCGGCATCGCCTTCGCCGCCGTCTTCATCAGCATGCTTGGCCGCTCCGAGGATGGCGCTGCCGTGGCGGAACGTGCAGCCGGCGACCACCTGCTGACCTCCTGAGGCCCGATAGCCGGCGCATATCGGCGTCCTCGGTCGCTCGTGTGCAGAGCACACTTCGCTCCCTGCGTCCTTGATCTGCTTGGCTCTCGGGCCTCAGGAACCTTTTTAGGGGCGGGTGTATGTCGCGTAGGTGATCGCGGACGCCAGCTCGCTGTGGCTGTAGTCGTGCTCGGCGACTGCCGGGATGAAGCCGTTGCTGAGTGGGATCGTTTTGTTCAGCGCCCACAACACGAATTCGATCGCGGCGGACTTGCCCTTCGGTGGGCAGATGCCGCCGTAGGTGGCCTTGCCGGAGCCGTTGAGGCCCACGACCGCTCCCGCCGGCAGCTGCCCGGCGGAGAGCCCGGAGAGGCTCGGTTCGATGCCGGCCACGACCCAGCGGATCCCGCCTTCCGCTCCGTCGGAGCTGTCGTCGATGATGAACAGGACGAGCTCCTTGGTGTGGGCGGGCAGGTGCTGCCACTGCAGCGGCGGCGAGGTGTTGGCCCCGTCGCAGGTGTACTGCGTGGGGATCGTGCCGTTGCGTTCAAATGCGGGGCTGCTGATCGCCATCGCCCCGGGGATCGAGGGCAGCTCGCCGCTAGCGTTCGAGCGCGCGCTGGTCGATGCCGAATGCGAGGAAGAGGACGAGGACGAGGAGGAGGAGGACGTGGCCGGCGATGACGAGCTGCTCCCGGCCGGCGAGTGCCGGGTGCCTTTGTACTGCCTGCAATCTTCCACCACATAGCCGGGCTGGCAGCTTGTCCTGGCGCGCCAGCGCGTTTCGAAGCTTTTCTGGAAGTCGCTCAGCAGCAGGTGGGGTTCGGTGGTCGCGGTCTTGCCGGCCGTCACATGCTGGGAGATCTTCGCCTCCAGCAGTTCGACCTTGACGCGCATCAACAGGTCGGCTTCGGTCTCGCCGATGGAGGCGAGGTAGCGCTTGAGCTGCGACGCCTTGGGGTACTGCTTGACCGTGATCTGGTGGAGTCGCTGGCGCACTTCCGCTTCGCTCACGTGAATCCCCATGTGGGCCGCTTCGGCGAGCACCCACTGCGAGGTGATCAGGAAGCCGAGCACCTGGTTCTTGAGCGCCGCGCGCGCTGCCCGGCTGTGCGATTTGGAGTGGCTCACGGCGGCGGTCACCGACGTCCAGTGTTCGAAGGACGCCTTCGTGATCGGCGTCCGTTCCACTGTCGCCACCGTTTCGCCAACCGAAGCCTGCGTGGCCGGCGCCCCGCTGCCGGCCTGACCGGCAGCGGTCACCACGGTGGTCGTCGTCTTGGTGGCACCCCCGCAGCCCGTGAGCGCGGCGAGCGCAATCAGCGCGGCGAGCGCCGCAGGCGCAACAGCTCTACTCCCCATGCACTTAATGCAATCAGGTTTTCGCGGGCTCCGTCGCGGTATCAACCGCAACCAGTGTTATTCCCGCAGCTGCTGCACGTGTAGCAGGAGCCCGTGCGCTGCATCATGCCCCCGCACTGGCTGCATGCCGGGCCGAGGTCGAGCCCCTGTAGCCTGGCCGGCACCACCGGCGGCGTGTCGGTGAACGCGCTCGTGGGGGCGCTCGTCCCCCCGTTCCCGCCCGACGCCCTGGGGGTTGCGCCGATGTGGTCGCCCTGGCTGGGACCGGCGGTATCGGAGGCGATCATCGACTGGGCTGCCTCCTGGGCGGCCTTGCGGGCACGCACCTCGGGGGTGAGGATGCCGAGCTCCTCCTGGGCGTCGGTGTCGAGGAAGCGCGAGGCCAGCCAGCGCATGATGTAGTCCGGCATCGACTTTGCGAAGGGGATCTCCGGGTTGCCCGTGATGCCCTCCGGCTCGAAGCGCATGTAGCTGAACTTCTGCACCAGTGTCTCCAGCGGCACCCCGTACTGCAGCGCGATCGAGATCGCCGTGGCGAACGAGTTCATCATGCCCCGCAGCGTCGAGCCCTCCTTGCCGATGTCGGTCAGGAAGATCTCCCCCACGCTGCCGTCCTCGTACATGCCCGCGGTGATGTACCCCTCGTGGCCGCCGATCGAGAACTTGTGCGTGATCGACTGACGCTCGCGCGGCATCCGCTTGCGCTTCGGCCCGACCTCCGCGAGCGCATTGGCGACCGCCTGCGCGACCACCGCGTCCACATCGACCTGGGCCGCAGGCTCCCCCTGCTGCGCGTCGGTACGCAGCGCCTGGGCGGTCTTCGAGCCGTCGCGGTAGATCGCCAGCGCCTTGATCCCGAGCCGCCACGCTTCGGTGTAGGCGTCCTGGATGTCCTCCACGGTCGCGCTCTGCGGCAGGTTGACCGTCTTCGAGATCGCCCCCGAGATGAATGGCTGCACCGCGCCCATCATCTTCAGGTGGCCCATGTGCGAGATCGCGCGCTCTCCCACGGCCACGTCGAACACCGGCAGGTGCTGCTCCTTCAGGCCCGGGGCGCCCACGATCGTGCCGTGCTCGGCGAGGTGCGCCTCGATCTGCTCGATCTGCGGCTCGGAGTAGCCAAGGGTCTGCAACGCCAGCGGGACGGTGCGGTTGACGATCGTCATCTGCCCGCCGCCCACCAGCTCCTTGAACTTGACCAGCGAGAAGTCGGGCTCCACGCCGGTCGTGTCGCAGTCCATCAGGAACGAGATCGTGCCCGTCGGCGCCAGCACGGTGGCCTGCGCGTTGCGGTAGCCGAGGCGCTCGCCGAGCTTCACCGCCTCATCCCACGAGCGGCGCGCGGCCGCGAGCAGCCCCTCGTCGGCGCAGGTCTCATCGGGGATCGCGTGGGCGGCGTCGCGGTGCATGCGTATCACCGCGTTGTGCTCCTCGCGATTCTCCGCGTAGCGCTCGTACGGGCCGAGCGCACCCGCGACCTCGGCCGAGCGGCGGTAGGCGCGGCCGGTCATCAGCGCGGTGATCGCCGCCGCCGTGCCCCTGCCCCGCTCGGAGTCGTAGGGCATCCCGTCCGCCATCAGGTACGCCCCGAGGTTGGCGTAGCCGAGGCCGAGCTGGCGGAAGGCGCGGGCGTTGACGGCGATCTCCTCGGTCGGGTAGCTCGAGGGCCCGACCACGATCTCCTGGGCCAGCAGCATCACATCGACCGTGTGCTCGAAGGACTCCACGTCCAGCGTCCCGTCGGGGCGGCGGAACTTCATCAGGTTGAGCGACGCCAGGTTGCACGCCGAGTCGTCCACGTGCATGTACTCGCTGCACGGGTTCGAAGCGTTGATCCGCCCCGAGCGCGGGCACGTGTGCCAGCGGTTGATCGTCGTGTCGTACTGCACCCCCGGGTCCGCGCAGCGCCACGCCGCCTGCGCGATCTCGCGCATCAGCTCACGCGCCGACACCGGCTCCCCGACCGGCTTGCCGGTCACACGCGAGGTCAGGCGCCACTCGCGATCCTCCGCGGCGGCCTGCATGAACTCGTCGGTGACCCGCACCGAGTTGTTGGCGTTTTGGTACTGGATCGAGAAGAAGCCCTCGCCGTCGATCGACATGTCGAAGCCCGCGTCCCTGAGCGCCTGCGCCTTGTCCTCCTCTTTGGCCTTGCACTGGATGAACTCGCGGATGTCGGGGTGGTCGACGTCGAGCACGACCATCTTCGCCGCGCGGCGGGTCTTGCCGCCGGACTTGATCGTGCCCGCCCACGAGTCGGCGCCGCGCATGAACGACACCGGCCCCGAGGCCGTGCCGCCCTTCGCCAGCGGCTCCATCGAGCCGCGGATGTTGGAGAGGTTGATCCCCGAGCCAGAGCCGCCGCGGAAGATCATCCCCTCCTTGGTGTTCCAGTCGAGGATCGACTCCATCGTGTCCTTCACCGAGAGGATGAAGCACGCCGAGCATTGGGGGCGCTCCTCGAAGCCCACGTTGAACCACACCGGCGAGTTGAACGCCGCCAGCTGGTGCAGCAGGATGTGCGTGAGCTCTGCCTCGAAGGCCTCGCCGTCCTCGTCGGTCGCGAAGTAGCCGCGCTCGCCCCCCCACGCCGCGATCGTGCCGGCCACGCGCGCGATCATCTGCTTGACCGAGCGCTCGCGCTCCGGGTGCTCCAGCTGCCCCCTGAAGTACTTCTGCGCGACGATGTTGGTCGCGTTCTGCGACCAGCTCTTGGGGAACTCAACGTCGCGCTGCTCGAACGCCACGCGGTCGCCGTGACCGATGCGCGCGTCGCGCAGCTCCCACTCCACCGCTTCGAAGGGGTGCGTCCCGGGGGACGTGAAAAGACGCTCGATCGACAGCGCCTGTCCGGGCGTCGTCTCCTCGATGGTGGGGTGGGACATCGTGCTCATATCGGCCTCGCTCCTTCTTCTTGGTGGGCCAAACAGCATCCCGCTCGGGCCGGACGGAAAAAGAGGGAGGTCCCTTGAATTTTAGGATGCTCAGCGGCCGAGTCTGGCCCAGTCCGAGAATTCCTCCCAGGCGCCCGACAGGCGCCAGCTCGCCTCCGCGATGCAGTGGCGCAGCGACACCCACCAGCGGGGCTCGTACGCCCACCAGCGCGCGGCTCCCCAAGCGAGGCACGCCACGATCAATAGCGCCGCCAGCGCCGCTGCCACGATCGCGCCGGTGGAAAGCTTGGTCGTGGATGCGGCCTTCACGACGGGCGCGGTTTGCGTGGTGATCGTGACCGCCAGCTGCAGGCCGCGGGCGGGAAAGGCGCCGAGGGGCATTGCACCCAATGCTAGAGGCGCCGCGAGCGGCGGGAGCCGGCCATCGACCTCGCACCGACTGCGCCGCTCCACGCTGGGCGCACCGTCTGGCCGATCACAGCAGATCCTCGATCGCCGCCAACGCATCGCTCAGCACCCGATCCGGCGGCAGCTCGGCATCGAGCAGCGATATCCGCCGCGGCTCGGCTCGCGCGAGATCCCTGTAGGCCGCGTCGATCCGCGCAAAGAACTCCTCCCCCTCCAACTCCATCCTGTCCGGATCTCCCGCGCGCGTGCCCTGCCGTGTGCGTCCGGACCGCAGGGAGATGCACAGCAGCAGCGTGCGGTCGGGCTGCAGGCCTCCCGTGGCGAAGCGGTTGATCGCGCGGATCTGCTCCACTCCCAGCTCCCTGCCGGCGCCCTGGTAGGCCAGGGAGGAGTCCACGAAGCGATCCAGCAGCACCAGGGCGCCAGCTTCGAGCAGGGGCAGCAGACACTCCTGCACCAGCTGCGCGCGCGCTGCGGCGTAGAGCAACGCCTCCGCGCGCGCCCCCACCGTGAGGGCGGGATCCTTCACCAGATCGCGTATACGCTCGGAGAGCTGCACGCCACCGGGCTCGCGCAGCAGGCGCACCGGACGCCCGTCCGCCCCGCGCGCGGCGATCTCCCGTGCGAGCGCCTCCGCGAGCGTGGTCTTGCCCGCGCCATCGAGCCCCTCGATCGTGATCAGCGTGCCGGGCGGCATCGCCGAGACGGTATCGACTCCACGCGTCTACGATGGGCCATGTGAGCCTCCCCGGCCTCGACGCCCATCCGCACGCCCAAGCGGTGCTGCTGCCAGCGCTGAGGTTCCTCGAAGGGGAGGAGGAGACCGCCGCGGGCGGGCGAGAGGGCGGGGGCGGGCGGGGTCCGACCCACGCCTACCTTTTCCACGGCCCGCCCGGCGTCGGCAAGCGCACCGTCGCGCGCGCCTTCGCGGCGACGCTGCTCGCCGCGGGAGCGCCCACGCCCGAGGAGGTGCGCGGGCGCGTGGAGCGCGGGGCGCATCCCGATCTGACGTGGGTCACGCCCTCGGGTGCGGGGGAAATGCTGGTGGGCGACATCGACCAGGCGGTCGTCGCCGCGGCGGCCCGCACTCCGTTCGAGTCGCGCCGGCGGGTGTTCGTGCTGGAGGATGCGCACACCCTCAACGACCAGGCTGCCAACCGCCTGTTGAAGACGCTCGAGGAGCCTCCTCCGTTCGCACACCTGATCCTGCTCGCGCCTACCCCTCGCGAGCTGCTCCCCACGATCGCCTCGCGCTGCCAGCAGGTGCGCTTCGATCCGCTGCCACCCGCGCGAATCGAGGAGCGCCTGCGCGAGGAGCGCCTCGGGGCGGATGACGCCACGCTCGCCGCCTGCGCGCGCCTCGGGCTCGGCGACGCGCGCCTCGCCAACCGGCTGGCGGGCGAGTGGGGCAGCCGCCTGCGCGAGCGCGTCGAGGCGTTCGTGCGCGGCGCGGTGAGCGGCGACACCGCCGGGCGTCCGTGGCTGGAGCTGCTGCAGGCGGCCCGCGACGCCGGGACGAGCGCCGGCGAGGAGCTGGCGGCGCGCGTCGCGGGGGAGCTCGAGCTGCTGCCCGCCAAGGAGCGCAAACGCCACGAGCGCGAAGCCGTCGATGCCCAGCGCCGCGCCGAGCGCCGCGCGCGGGGCGGCGCGCTCGATCTCGCGTTACGCCTCGCCCAGCTGTGGCTGCGCGACGTATGGTGCGTGGCGGAGGGCGCGGGCGAGCTGGTGTATGCGCTCGACCGCCGCCCCGAGCTGGAGCGCGACGCCGCGGGACGCTCCCCTGCGCGGCTGCGCGAGGCGGTGGAGCTCGTGCGCGACACACGCCTGCGGCTGACGCTCAACGTCTCCGAGGAGCTCGCCCTCGAGTCGCTCGCCTACCGGCTGCAGGCGCTGCTGGCGGGTGCGGGCAGCGAGGTGGTCTGACATTAAGCAGACATGGGAGGGTGGCGAGGTGTAGCGTGCCGGGCGTGAGCGCCTTCGTCGTGCCCCGTATCGCGATCCTTGCCGAAGGGCTGCGCAAGCACTTCGGGGAGACCTGCGCGCTGGACGGCCTCGATCTGCGCGTGGAAGCGGGCACGGTGTTGGGCCTGCTGGGGCCCAACGGCGCCGGCAAGACGACGGCGGTGCGGATCCTCACGACCCTGCTGAAGCCGGACGGCGGGCGCGCGCAGGTCGCCGGCCTGGACGTGGTGCGCCGCGCGAGCAGGCTGCGCGGCCGCATCGGGCTCACCGGGCAGTACGCAGCTGTCGACGACTATCTGACGGGCTTCGAGAACCTGGAGATGTTCGGGCGCCTCTACCACCTTTCGCGCACGCGAGCACGTTCGCGCGCGCTGGAGCTGTTGGAGCGCTTCGATCTTGCCGACGTCTCCACGCGCATGGTGAAAACCTATTCGGGCGGCATGCGCCGGCGCCTGGATCTCGCGGCGAGCCTGATCGTCTCGCCGCCGGTGATGTTCCTCGACGAGCCGACCACCGGCCTCGATCCTCGCAGCCGGCTGGGGATGTGGGAGCTGATCGACGAACTGGTCGCTGCCGGCACCACGCTGCTGCTCACCACCCAGTACCTCGAGGAGGCCGACCGGCTGGCCGACCGCGTGGCGGTGATCGACAATGGCAGGGTGATCGCGGACGGCACCTCCGACGAGCTCAAGCGGATGGTTGGGGGGGAGCGCATCGAGATCGCGGTCCCACGCCATGGGAGCCTTGAGCGCGCACGCGAGGTGCTTGGCAGGCATGCCCCCGCGGGAGAGGCGGTGCACGTCGATGCGGAGGCTCGCCGCGTCAGCGTCCCCGCGCCGGGCGGGGCGAGCAGTCTGGCGGAGGTGGTGCGCGACCTGGATGCCGCGGAGGTGCAGCTGGACGACCTAAGTCTGCGCCGCCCGACCCTCGACGACGTTTTCCTCGCACTGACCGGTCGCGGCTTGGAGGCGGCGCCGAAGGCATGAGGGGGCGGCTGTACTGGATGGCGCACGACACGTGGGTGATCGCCGGGCGCGGCGTGCGCCACACCACGCGCGTCCCCGAGCTATTGGCGTTCTCCCTGATTCAGCCGGTGATGTTCACGGTACTGTTCCGCTACGTTTTCTCCGGTGCGATCCACGTGGGCGGAGAGGTCTCCTATGTGAACTTCCTGATGGCGGGTATCTTCGTGCAGGCGGTCGCCTTCGGCGCGACGGGCCCGACAGGCGTGGGTCTCGCCGACGATCTGCAGAAGGGGTTCATGGACCGCTTCCGCGCGCTCCCCATGTCGCGGACGGCGGTCGTGCTGGGCAGGACGTTGGCGGATCTGGCGCGCAACACGCTCACCGTGGTGGTGATGGTGGTGGTGGGCTGCATTGTGGGCTTCCGTCCCCAGGGCAGCCCGCTCAGCTGGCTGGCAGCGGCGGGGCTGCTGCTGATCTTCAGCTTCGCCTTCTCCTGGGTGGGCGCCGCGATCGGCCTGGCGGTGCGTAACCCCGAGGCGGTTCAGGCTGCTGGTGTGATCTGGCTGTTCCCATTCACCTTCGCTTCCAGTGCGTTCGTGCCGATCGCCACGATGCCCGGCTGGATGCAGACGTTTGCCAACAACCAGCCGATCACGAAGGTGGTCAACGCCGAGCGCGCGTGGATGCTGGGCCGGCCCGCGGGCTCCACGGCTTGGGTTGCGCTGGCCTTCTGCGTGGGCATGCTGGCGGTGGCGATGCCGCTGGCGCTGCGCCTCTACCGCCGCGCCGCGGCGCTCGGCTGATCGTCCGTGGCAGGCCCGTCGAGGCGGGCGTCCGGCGGGGCGGCGATCAGGGGGGTCACGTGCTGGGCGACGGCTTCGCGCAGCACGCTCACGGAGGCGTGGTAGCGGCGTGCCCTGGCGAGCAGCGGCTGGTGGGCGAGGTCGAGCCCGTCGAGCTGGCGCAGCGCGGCGTCGCTCTCGCGCCCGAGGCAGACCGCCTCGGCCCAGATCACCTCCAGGTAGGCGACCGCCGCGGGGAGCTGCTCCTCGGGCAGGCACTCTCCGGTCTCGATCTGGCGCACCACGGGGATCACCTCGCGGCTCAGCCAGCGCTGCTCCGAGTGGGCGCGCAGCAGCAGGGTGACGTCTGGCGGATGCTCGCAGGCGTTCATGCGCTAAACCTCGACGGGTCGTGGGGAGGTCGTTCTAAAGGCGGGCCGCGGGTGGACCGATGTCGAAGGTGTGGCCTTCGAACGCGACCCGACGGCCCGCGCGCCGGGACAGCACACCCGCTCGCTGGTGCAGCGGCTGCGTATGCGCACGCTGCTGACGCTGGGGGCGCTGGCGGCGGCGACGACCGTGATGGGCCGGCGCTTCGGCTGGCAGGACCCGCGCTTCCTGGGGGCGGAGGTGGGACTGCTGCTCGCGATCTTCGCGATCTCGCGGTGGGTGCTGCCGTTGGTGGAGCGTCACGACCGGGGGGCGACGGGCGAAGAGCACGTGGGGCGACTGCTCGAGAGCTTGCCGGAGCGGGGGTGGTATGTGGTGCACGACGCGAGCTTCGGCAGGGGCAACGTCGACCACATCCTGATCGGCCCGGGAGGGGTGTTCACCGTGGAGACCAAGAGCCATCCGGGCCCGATCAGGGTAGGGCGCCTGCACGGCTCGCTGCTCGGCCAGGCGCAGGCACAGCGCAAGGCGGTGGAGGGGATCGTCGCCGAGCACGTGGAACCGCTGGTGGTGTTCAGCCGCGCGTGGGTCGACCGGCCGCTGAGCCGGCGCAAGGGCGTGCGCGTGGTGCCGGCGCGGATGCTGCCGGGCTACGTGGAGCGCCAGCCGCAGCGGCTGGACGAGCGGGCCGTGGAGCGCGCGCACGCGCGCCTGGCGCAGGCGCTGGCGCAGTCGCTTGAGCCCACGCGTCCCGCGCGCCTGCGCCGGCGCCTCGTCGAGGGCCGGCCGGCGCCGCGTTGAGAGCCTGGCCGCCGGCCGCCACGCTGAGAGACCACCGGCGCGCCGAGAAGCCCACCACGCCGCCGCGGTAGTCTCTTGGGTATGGCAAGCGCCGCCGGCACCCTGCCGGCAATCCAACAGCCGAGGAGCACCTCGCTGCCCCCGGGGCCGCGGTGGCCGCCGCTGGCGCAGACGGTGGCGTGGGCGGTGTCGCTGCCGTGGATGCTCGACCGCTGCGGCGAGCGCTACGGGGAGATGTTCACGATGCGCTTCTTCCCCAGCGGGCGGCGGATCGTCGTGGTGAGCGGGGCGGAGCTGGTCAAGCAGGTGTTCACGGCCTCGCCGGACGTGGCACCCTCGGCAGCGGGAAGCTCGCCGATCGCCGCGGTGATGGGGCCGAGCTCGGTGCTGACGCTGACCGGCCCCGAGCACATCCGCCAGCGGCGCCTGCTGCTGCCACCGTTCCACGGGGAGCGGATGAAGGAGTACGAGGAGACGATCGTGCAGGCGACGCGGCGCGACACGGCGCAGTGGCCGACGGGAGCGCCGATGGCGCTGCAGGAGCGCACGCGCGCGATCACGCTGGAGGTGATCCTGCGCGCGGTGTTCGGCGTGGAGGCGGAGCGGATGGACCCACTGCGCAAGGCGGTGGGCGCGCTGTTCGCGCCGTTGACGCTGCCGATGCTGCTGCGCGTGGCGCTCAGCCGCCCCACCCTGGAGCGCCCGAAGGGCGGGTTCGGGCGAGCGCTGGACCACCTCGACGAGGTGATCTACGCAGAGCTCGCACGCCGGCGCGGGCAGGAGGATCTCGGGGAGCGCACCGACATCCTCTCGCTATTGATGCAGGCGTGCGACGAGCAGGGCGTGGCGATGAGCGACGCGGAGCTGCGCGACGAGCTGGTGACGCTGCTGCTGGCGGGGCACGAGACGACCGCGACCTCCGTGGCGTGGGCGATCGAGCGCCTGGTGCGCCACCCCGACAAGCTGGCGCGCCTGACCGCGGAGATCGACCAGGGCGAGAGCGAGGAGTACATGCAGGCCGTCGTCCACGAGACGATGCGCGTGCGCCCCGTGGTGCCGCTGGTGATCAGGGCCCTGGAGGAGCCGTTGCGCGTGGGCGAGCACGAGCTGCCCGCAGGGACGCGCGTGGCGCCGTCGATTTGGCTGACCAACCGCGACCCGCGCGCCTACGAGCAGCCACGCGAGTTCCGCCCCGAGCGCTTCATAGGGCAGCAGCCGGAGACGTTCGCATGGATCCCGTTCGGCGGCGGTATCAGGCGTTGCATCGGGGCGTCGTTCGCGCTGCTGGAGATGAAGCTGATGCTGCGCACGATCCTCGCCGAGCTGCAGCCCTCCCTCCCGCACGACTCACCGCGGCGACGCCTGCACGCCGTCACGCGGGGGCGCCACTTCGAGCAGGGCGAACGCATCCGCCGCCGCGCGATCACACTGGTGCCGGCCGAAGGCACGCGCGTGGTGTGGCGCAGGCGCGCCTAGATGATTGATTCCATGAGTTCAGGCGCAGTAGTTGACGAGTGCGCGACTTGGACGGCCGAGTTGGTGGTTGAGGGAGACTGCGGCGGCGAGGCACAGTAGGCGTTGCAGGATGCGCTCGCGGAGCCCGGGGAGTGT
>DASZIQ010000038.1:0-16574 GCA_035948945.1 Solirubrobacteraceae bacterium | reverse complement strand
GGCGCACGGGACGGGCACGACGCTCGGCGATCCGATTGAGGCGCAGGCGCTGCTGGCGACGTACGGGCAGGGCCGCGAGGAGGGCCGTCCGCTGTGGATCGGGTCGATCAAGTCCAACATCGGGCATACGCAGGCGGCGGCGGGGATCGCCGGGGTGATCAAGATGATCATGGCGCTGCGCCACGACACGCTGCCACAGACCCTGCACGTCGATGAGCCCTCCACGCACGTCGACTGGTCGGCCGGCGAGGCGGCGTTGCTGACCGAGGCGCAGCCGTGGCCGCGCAACGGGCGCCCCCGCCGGGCGGGGGTCTCCTCGTTCGGGATCAGCGGCACCAACGCGCACGTGATCCTCGAAGAAGCGCCCGCAATCGAAGACCAGACGAGCGACGTCACACCGCCTGGGGCAGTGTCCGACGGAACGGCGAGCGACGTCGCACCGCCCGAGGCGGCGTCCGACGGAACGGCGAGCGCCACCGCGGGAGCGGTCATGTCCGGCGTATCGGATGCGGGTGTGGTGCCGTGGGTGATCTCGGGCAGAGGCGCCGCGGGCCTGGCCGGTCAGGCGCAGCGGCTGCTCGGGTTCGTGTCGGGGACCGAGGGGCCGGACGTCGCCGACGTCGGTCGCTCGCTGCTGAGCCGCCCGGCGTTCGAGCATCGCGCGGTGCTCGTCGGCGGAGAGCGATCCGCCCTGTCGAGCGGCCTGCGCGCACTCGCGAGTGGCGAGCCGGCGGCGGGCGTCGTGCAGGGCGTCGCGAGCGGCGAGGCGCGCCGGGTCGCGTTCATGTTTCCCGGCCAGGGGTCGCAGTGGCAGGGGATGGCGCTGGAGCTGCTGGACCAGTCGCCGGCGTTCGCCGAGCAGATGAGCGCCTGCGCGCAGGCGCTCGAGCGGTACGTGGAGTGGTCGTTGACGGATCTGCTGAGGGACGGCGAGGGCGCCGCCCTCGAGCGTGTCGATGTGGTGCAGCCGGCGCTGTTCGCGGTGATGGTGTCGCTGGCCGCGGTGTGGAGCGCCTGCGGCGTGCGGCCGGATGTGGTGGTCGGCCACTCCCAGGGTGAGATCGCCGCCGCATATGTCGCGGGCGGCCTGTCGCTCGACGACGCGGCGCGGGTCGTGGCGCTGCGCAGCCAGGTGCTGGCGAAGCTGGCGGGCAGGGGCGGGATGGTGTCGCTCGCGCTCGCGCCCGAGCAGGCCGCTCCGCTGCTGGAGCGTTGGGATGGCCGGATCTCGCTCGCGGCGGTGAATGGGCCCGCGTCGGTGGTGGTCTCCGGTGAGCGCGAGGTGCTCGCCGAGCTGCTGGGAGTGTGCGCGAGCGAGCAGGTCAGGGCCAAGGAGATCCCGGTCGACTATGCCTCGCACTCGGCGCAGGTCGAGGAGATTCGCGAGGAGATCCTCGAGGCGCTGGCGCCGGTGGCCCCCCGCTCTGGCGATGTGCCGTTCCATTCGACGGTGACGGGTGGCGTGCTCGACACGGCGCAGTTGGGCGCGGAGTATTGGTACCGCGGCCTGCGTGAGACCGTCCAGTTCGAGCGCGCGACGCGGGCGCTGCTGGAGGAGGGCTATCGAGCGCTGATCGAGGTGAGTCCGCACCCGGTGTTGACGGTCGGGGTGCAGGAGACCGCGGAGAGCGTGTCGCGGGCTGTCGCGGATGACACGGTCGTCGTCGGCTCGCTGCGGCGCGAGCAGGGTGGCTTCGAGCGCTTCCTGCTCTCGCTGGGGGAGGCGTGGGTGCGGGGTGTGGAGGTGGATTGGGCGCGGGTTTTTGGGAGCCCCGCCCGCTCGGGCGCGAGGCGCGTGGAGCTGCCGTCGTACGCGTTTCAGCGCGAGCGCTTCTGGCTGGGGATGGGTGGCTCCTCCAGCGCGGGGACCGATGCCCGCGCGGCGGGCCTGGAGCGGGTCGAGCATCAGCTGCTGGGCGCCGCGGTGACGCTCGCGGATGGGGAGGGCCTGCTGTTCACGGGCCGCATCTCGTTGCAGACCCACCCGTGGCTGGCCGACCACGCCGTGATGGGCACGGTGCTGCTGCCGGGCACGGCGTTCGTGGAGCTCGCGTTGCACGTGGGCGGGCAGGTTGGGTGCGGCACGCTGGGAGAGCTCGTCGTCGAGACGCCGCTGGTGCTCGCGGATGAGGGCGCGGTGCAGTTGCAGGTCGTGGTGGGGGGAGCCGACGAGGCGGGCGCGCGCGCGGTGAGCATCCATGCGCGCCCCGAGGGCGTGCTGGGTGGCGGCTTGGACGGCGGCGGTGCGTGGGTTCGCCACGCGAATGGTGTGCTCGTCGCCGATCGGCGGGGCGCGGACGGGCAGGGGCCGGATGGGGGGGCGGAGGAGCGGGTGGCGTTGGCGGCCCGCGCGCGGGAGCTGGGGGCTGCGTGGCCTCCCGACGGTGCCGTGGCTGTCGGGGTCGAGGATCTGTATGACGGGATGGCCGCGCTGGGCCTGGAGTACGGGCCGGCGTTTCGGGGTATGCGAGGCGTGTGGCGCAGGGGTCGCGAGGTGTTCGCAGAGGTGGCGCTGCCCGAGGATCGAGAGTTGCGGGAGGGCGCGTTCGGCCTGCACCCGGCGTTGTTCGACGCCGCTCTGCACGCGATCGTGGCGGGGTTGGATGGCGCAGACGCGAATGGCGACGGTGGCGCGGCGGGCGGAGTGCTGCTGCCGTTCTCGTGGGATCGGGTGGAGCTGCACGCGACGGGCGCCACGAGCTTGCGGGTGTGTTTGTCGGTGGATGCCGGCATCGGCGCGGGCCGTGGCTCGGCCTCGTTGGTAGCCGCGGACGAGGCCGGCAGGCTGGTCGCGTCGGTGGGGTCGTTGGTATTGCGGGAGGCCTCCGTGTCGCAGTTCGGCGGCGCCCACGGCCGCGGCCGCGAGTCGCTGTTCTGCGTGGATTGGGTCGCGGTTGAGGGGCTTGCGGATGCGGGCGCCGAGCCCTCCGAGCTGGTGTTTGTGGAGTGCGAGCCGGCGGCGATCGTGCCGGAGTCAGGTGTGGTGGCGGAGCAGGGGTCAGGTGGGATCCTCGGGCCGGGGCCGGGTGGGGCTGCGCCGGGGTCGGGCGGGGTCCTCGGGTCGGGGTCGGATGGGGCTGCGCCGGGGTCGGACGGGGTCCTCGGGCAGGGGCCGGTTGGAGTGGTTGAGCGGGCGTACGCCGAGGTGAATCGGGTGCTGGCGCTGCTGCAGGAGCGGCTCGCGGATGCGTCCTCCACCGACGCTCCGCTGGCGATCGTGACGCGCGGCGCGGTGGCGGTGCGCGATCGTGAAGATGTCTCGAGCCTGGCGGGCGCGGCCGTGTGGGGTCTGGTGCGCTCGGCGCAGTCGGAGAACCCGGGGCGCTTCGTGCTCGTCGACGTGGACGGCACCGAGGCCTCGCAGGCCGTCCTCGATGCGGCGCTCGCCGGCGAGGAGCCACAGCTCGCGATACGGGAGGGCGAGGTGTTCGCGCCACGGCTGGCGCGGGCGGGAGTCGACGGCGCGTTGATGGTGCCGCCGGGACCAAAGGCGTGGCGCCTGGATGTCGGCGGCGGCGGCACGTTGGACGGCATGGCGCTCGTCGAGTATCCCGAGATGGAACGGCCGCTCGTGGCGGGCGAGGTCCGCGTCGCCGTGCGCTGCGCCGGGATGAACTTCCGCGACGTGATCATCGCGCTGCAGGTGCGCCTCGCTGGTGAGCAGGTCGGTGGCGAGGTCGCCGGCGAGGTGCTCGAGGTGGGCCCGGGGGTCGAGGATCTCGTGCCCGGCGATCGGGTTATGGGTCTGGTCAGCAGCGGCTTCGGCCCGGTCGGGGTGACCGACCGGCGGCTGCTCGCGCGGATCCCCGACGGGTGGTCGTTCGCGCAGGCCGCGACGGTCCCGATCGCGTTCCTGACGGCCTTCTACGGGCTGCGGGATCTGGCCGGCGTGCAGCCGGGCGAGCGGCTGGTGGTGCACGCAGCGGCTGGCGGGGTCGGGATGGCGGCCGTGCAGCTGGCACAGCATTGGGGTGTCGAGGTGTTCGGGACCGCCAACCCCACCAAGTGGGGGACGCTCGAAGCGCAGGGCCTCGACGAGGCGCACATCGCGTCCTCGCGGACGCTCGCCTTCAGGGAGAGGTTCCTGGAGGCGACCGCAGGGCGTGGTGTGGACGTCGTCCTCGACTGCCTGGCCAAGGAGTTCGTGGACGCGTCGCTGGAGCTGCTGCCGAGCGGTGGGCGCTTCATCGAGATGGGCAAGACCGACATCAGGGACGCCGAGGAGGTCGGGACGCGTCATCCGGGTGTGGAGTACCGCGCGTTCGATCTCCTGGAAGCGGGCCCGGCGCGGATCGGGGAGATGCTGGAGGAGCTCGTGGGGTTGTTCGAACGCGGCGCGTTGCGGGCGCTGCCGCTGACGGAGTGGGATGTGCGTCGCGCGCCGCAGGCTTTCAGGTTCCTGAGCCAGGCGCGTCATACGGGCAAGCTGGTGCTGCGGGTGCCACGCGCGCTCGACCCGCGTGGCAGCGTGTTGATCACCGGCGGCACGGGGGTGTTGGGGGCGCATGTCGCGCGCCATCTGGTGGGCGAGCACGGCGTGCGCAGCGTGCTGCTCGCCAGCCGTTCCGGGCGCGAGTCGCCGGGCGCCGTGGAGCTGGTGGCCGAGCTCGAACAGATGGGCGCCGAGGTGCGGCTCGCGGCGTGCGACGTGGCCGACCGCGGGCAGCTCGCCGAGCTGCTCGCCGCGGTGCCGGCGGAGCATCCGCTGGGCGCCGTGGTGCACGCCGCGGGGGTGCTCGATGACGGTGTGATCGACACGCTCACGCCCGAGCGGGTGGACCGGGTGCTGGCGCCCAAGCTCGCGGGCGCGTGGCACCTGCACGAGCTGACCAGGGAGATGGATCTGTGGGCGTTCGTGATGTTCTCCTCGATGGGTGGCGTGTTCGGCGCTCCGGGCCAGGGCAACTATGCCGCCGCGAACGCATCGCTCGACGCGCTCGCCGCGCATCGCCGCGCGCACGGGCTGGTGGCCAGCTCGCTGGGGTGGGGCCTGTGGGCGCAGCGCAGCGCGATGACCGGCGAGATGGGCGAGGCGGACCTGATGCGGATGGAGCGCTTCGGCGTGAAGGCGCTGCCCACCGAGCAGGGCCTCGAGCTCTTCGACCTCGCCCTGGGGATCGACGCGCCGCTCGTGATCCCGGCCCGTCTGGACCTCCGGGCGCTGGGCGCCCTGGCGGGAATCGGCGCGATGCCGCCGCTGCTGCGCGGGCTGATCCGCGGTTCGACCCGGCGCACGCACGCCGGCGCGGGCTCGCTGGCTGCGCGCCTGGCCGGTGTGCCGGCAGGCGAGCGCGAGCGCACGGCTCTGGAGGTCGTGCGCGCCGAGGCGGCGGCGGTGCTCGGACACACCTCGCCCGACGCGGTGGATGCCGACCGGGCATTCAAAGAGCTGGGCTTCGACTCCCTCTCGGCGGTCGAGCTGCGCAATCGCCTGGCGATCGTCACGGGTCTGCGGCTCCCGGCGACGCTGATCTTCGACTACCCCAACCTGACTAGCCTCGTCGAGCACCTGGTGGGCAGGATGGCGAAGAGCGGGATCGCGCAGGATGGGATCGCGAGCATGCCCCCACTCGAGACGGAGCTCGACAGGCTCGACTCGGCGCTCTCCTCGATCGGCGAGGACGAGGCCGAGCGCCGGCGCGTCACCGCGCGCCTGCGGGCGCTGATCGAGCGCTTGGACGGCACGCGCGAGCCCCGGGACGGCGCCGGCGTCGCGGAGCAGATCGAAGCGGCCTCGGACGACGAGATCTTCGGGTTCATCGACAACGAGCTCGGCTCGGCCGCCGCGGGCGGCGGGCAGGAGCGCCCGGGCGCTGGCGTGCGCGAGGGGGGTCCAGATGGCGAGTGACGAGCGGCTGCGCGATTACCTGAAGCGGGTCACGATCGATCTGCACGACACGCGTTTGCGCCTGGGCGAAGCGGAGCAGAGGGGGCGCGAGCCGATCGCGATCGTCGGCATGAGCTGCCGCTATCCGGGCGGGGTGGGCTCGCCTGAGGAGCTGTGGGAGGTGGTCGCGCGCGGCGGCGACGCGCTCTCGGCGTGGCCTACGGACCGCGGCTGGCAGCAGGTCTACGGCTCCGATCCCGCTTCGCTGGGGCCCGGCGTCGTGCGTGAAAGCGGGTTTCTCAGCGACGCGGCCGGGTTTGACCCCGGCTTCTTCGGGATCAGCCCGCGCGAGGCGCTGGCGATGGACCCGCAGCAGCGGCAGTGGCTGGAAGCCTCGTGGGAGGCGCTCGAAGATGCCGGCATCGACCCGGGATCGCTGCGGGGCGCGCAGATCGGGGTGTTCGCCGGGATCAGCTCGCACGAATACATGGAGGCGTTCTCCCACAGCGCCTCGCTGGAGGGGCTCGCCGGCTACATGATGACCGGGGCGCTCGGCAGCCTGGTGTCGGGCCGGGTCGCCTACGTGCTGGGGCTGGAGGGCCCGGCGATGACGGTCGATACCGCGTGCTCCTCCTCGCTCGTCGCGCTGCATCTGGCGTGCGGGGCGCTGCGCGCGGGCGACTGCGCGCTCGCGCTGGCGGGCGGTGTGACGGTGCTGTGCACGCCGGCCGCGTTCACCGAGTTCGCCCTGCAGGGGGGGCTGGCGCCCGACGGGCGCTGCAAGTCGTTCGCCGACGCGGCGGACGGCACCAGCTTCTCCGAGGGGGTCGGCGCGCTCGTCTTGGAGCGGTTGTCCGACGCCAGGCGCAACGGCCACGCGGTGCTGGCGGTGGTGCGCGGCAGCGCCGTCAACCAGGACGGCGCCAGCAATGGCCTGACGGCGCCAAACGGCCCCTCGCAGCAGCGGGTGATTCGCAAGGCGCTGGCCAACGCGGGCCTATCCGCGGGCGAGGTGGACGCGGTCGAGGCGCATGGCACCGGCACGATGCTTGGCGACCCGATCGAGGCGCAGGCGCTGATCGCCACCTACGGGCAGGCGCGAACGGAGGGGCGCCCGCTATGGCTGGGCTCGATCAAGTCGAACTTCGGGCACACCCAGGCCGCCGCGGGAGTCGCCGGCGTGATCAAGACGGTGATGGCGATGCGCCACGGGGTGCTGCCGAAGACGCTGCATGTGGACGAGCCCTCGCGGAAGGTCGATTGGCCGGCCGGCGCGGTCTCGCTGCTGACCGAGGCGACCCCGTGGGCGCGCAACGGCGAGCCGCGCCGCGCGGGCATCTCCTCGTTCGGGATCAGCGGCACCAACGCGCACGTGATCCTGGAGGAGGCCCCCGATCCGCAGGCGGAGGCGGAGGGGGAGGCCGGCGGGGCGCCCGTCGTCGTGAATGGGGTCAAGCCCGACTTGGGCGCGGCGCCCGGGGGTTCGGATGTGGCGCCTGGGGGCTCGGGCGTGGCGCCGGCCGACTTGGGCGCGGCGCCCGGGGGCTCGGATGTGGCGCCGGCCGGCTCGGGCGCGGCGCCCGCGCTCTCGGTGGTGCCGTGGGTGCTGTCGGGGAAGGGCGAGGCCGCCTTGCGGGCTCAGGCCGAGCGACTGGGCGCGCGGGTGGCCGCCGATGCCAGTATGCGGGCCGAGGACGTGGCGTTCTCGCTGACGCGTCGTGCGGCGTTCGAAGATCGGGCGGTCGTCCTGATCGAGCCCGACGGCTCCGAGCTCCCACCCACCCCGGGGCGCGAGGATCCGTTGCGCGGATTGAGCGCCCTGGCGGCGGGTGAGAGGGAGTCCGGCGTGATCCGGGGCACGGCGAGCCGGGACCCCGGGCGGGTCGCGTTCCTGTTCACCGGCCAGGGCGCGCAGCGGGTTGGTATGGGCCGGGAGCTGTATCGGGCGTTCCCGGTGTTTGCGGCGGCGTTCGACGAGGTGTGTGAGCATCTCGACGGGCAGCTTGGCTGCTCGCTGCGGGAGGTCGTGTTCGGCGCGGGCGAGCCCGCGGGGGAGAGCGCCGGGGCTCTCGCCGGCGAGAGCATGGCGGCGTTGGATGGCACGGCGCTGGCGCAGCCGGCGCTGTTCGCGCTGGAGATCGCACTGAACCGGATGGTTCAGCAATGGGGTGTGCGCCCCGACTTCCTGATCGGCCACTCTGTCGGCGAGCTGGCGGCGGCGCACGTGGCGGGGGTTTTCTCGCTGCCCGACGCCTGCCGGCTGGTCGCGGCGCGCGGGCGGCTGATGGACGCGCTGCCGGACGGCGGTGCGATGGTCGCGGTCGCCGCCGGCGAGGGCGAGGCGCGGGAGTCGCTGGCGGGCTGCGAGGACAGGGTGGCGCTCGCGGCGGTCAACGGTCCCTCCGCGGTGGTGCTCTCCGGCGACGAGGACGCGGTGCTGGAGCTGGCCGGGGCGTGGGAGGCGCGGGGTCGCAGGGTCAAGCGGCTGCGGGTCAGCCATGCGTTTCACTCGCCGCGGATGGAGGGGATGCTCGAGGAGTTTCGAAGGGTCGCCGAGGAGGTGTCCTTCGCGGAGCCGCGGATCCCGGTCGTCTCGAATGTGACAGGGGAGCTCGCCACGGAGGGGCTGCTGTGCGACGCCGGGTATTGGGTGCGGCATGTGCGCGAGCCGGTCAGGTTCGCGGACGGCATCGGCTGGCTGGAGGGCGAGGGCGTGCGCGGCTTCGTCGAGCTCGGCCCGGACGGCGTGCTCGGCGCGATGGCCGACGACTGCCTGGGCGGGGGCCGGTCGCAGGGCAGATTCGCGCGGAACGGGGCCGCCTCCACGCGGGACGGCGGCGCTCTGGAGCAGGACGGCGACGATCTCGAGCGGGACGCGGATCGCCCGGTCCTCGTCGCCCTGCTGCGTGGGAATCGCCCCGAAACGCGCTCGCTGACGTCGGCGCTGGCGGAGTTGTGGGTGCGGGGCGTGCGCGTCGACTGGGGCACGATGTTCGAGGGATCGGGTGCCACGCGCGTGCGCCTGCCCCCGTACGCGTTTCAGCGCAAGCGCTACTGGTTCGAGGCGTTTGCGCCGGGCGCGAGCGCGGGCGATGCGCGGGCGGCGGGCCTGGAGCGGGTGGAGCACCCGCTGCTGGGCGCCGCGGTGGCGCTTGCGGATGGGGAGGGCCTGGTGTTCACGGGTCGCCTGTCGTTGGAGACGCATCCGTGGCTGGCCGACCACGTGGTGGTGGGCACGGTGCTGGTGCCCGGCACGGCGCTCGTGGAGCTGGCGTGGCACGCGGGCGGCCAGGTCGGATGCCCGACGGTGGGAGAGCTCGTGATCGAGATGCCGCTGGCGCTCCCGCAGGAGGGCGCCGTGCAGCTGCAGGTCGCGGTGGGCGAGGCCGACGAGTCGGGTGCGCGGCCGGTGAGCATCCACTCGCGTCCCGAGGACGCACAGGGCGGCGGGCTCGACGAGGGCGGCGAGTGGCAGAGCCACGCCGGCGGCATGCTCGTCGCGGACGAGCCGGGATCGCACGAGCGGGCATTGCAAGCGCGAGCATCGCAGGCGCGGGCATCGCAGGCGCGGGGGTCACACGAGCGGGGGTCGCACGAGCGGGCCGCGTTGGAGACCCGCGCACGAGAGCTCGGCACTGCGTGGCCCCCGCCGGAGGCGGCGGAGGTGCCGCTCGACGGTTTTTATGAGGGGATGGCCAATATGGGCTTGGAATACGGCCCGATGTTTCGGGGTGTGCGGCGTGCGTGGCGCCGGGGGAGCGAGGTGTTCGCCGAGGTGGCGTTGCCGGAGGGCCGCGAGCTGGGGGAGAGCGCGTTCGGCTTGCATCCCGCTCTGTTCGACGCCGTTCTGCAGGCGAGCGGCTTGGGGTTGGATGGCACGCACGCGAATCGGGACGGTGCGGCGGGCGTGTTGTTGCCGTTCTCATGGGACGGGGTGGAGCTGTATGCGACGGGCGCGGCGAGCCTGCGGGTGCGCATGTCGGTGGATGCCGCGGCGGGGCACGGCGCGGTGTCGTTGGTGGCCGCGGACGAGGCCGGTGGGCTGGTGGCGTCGGTGGGATCGTTGGCGTTGCGCGAGGCGTCTGCGGCGCACCTCGCGCGGGCGCGCGGCGACGGCCACGAGTCGCTGTTCTGCGTGGAGTGGGTTGCGGTGGACGTGCCACGCGATGCGGGCGTGGAGGGCTCCGAGCTGGTGTTCGTGGACTGCGAGCCGGGAGCGGACGGGCCGCGGCCGGACGGGGAGGTCGAGTCGGGGTCGGGCCGGACGGCCGTCGAGCTGGGGTCCGGCCGGACGGCGGTAGAGCCGGGGTTGGATGTGCCGACCGAGTCGGGACCCGGCGGCGCACCCGCGCGGACACGCGCCGAGGTGGGGCGGGTGCTGGCGCTTTTGCAGGCGCGGCTGGCGGAGGGGGCGCCGTCGGGCGCGCGCCTGGCGATCGTGACGCGCGGCGCGGTGGCGGTGCGCGATCGTGAGGACGTCTCGAGCCTGGCGGGCGCGGCCGTGTGGGGTCTGGTGCGTTCGGCGCAGTCGGAGAATCCGGGGCGCTTCGTGCTCGTCGACGTTGACGGCGCCGAGACCTCGTGGGCCGTCCTCGATGCGGCGCTCGCCGGGGAGGAGACACAGCTTGCGGTACGCAAGGGCGAGGTGTTCGCGCCGAGGCTGGCGCGGGTGAGGGCCGGCGGCGCGTCGAACGCGCCGGCCACGCCGTCGGCCGAGCCTCCGGATCGGGCCCCCGACGGCGGCGAGACTGTGCAGCGGGCCCCCGAGGGCGGCGAGACTGTGGAGGAGGCCCCCGAGGGCAGCGAGATCGTGCAGCGGGCCCCCGACGGCGGCGAGACTGTGCGGGAGGCCCCCGATGGCGAGGAGACCGTGCAACAGGCCCCCGACGGCAGCGAGATCGCGCAGCGGACGCCCACGGCGATCGACCCCCGCGGCACCGCGCTGATCACCGGCGGCACCGGTAACCTCGGCGCGCTCGTGGCGCGCCATCTCGTGCACGAGCATGGGGTGCGCAGCCTGGTGCTGGCCGGCCGGCGCGGCGAGGAGGCGCCGGGTGCCGCGGAGCTCGCGGCCGAGCTCGAGGGGATGGGCGCCGGCGTGCGGCTGGTGGCGTGCGACGTGAGCGATCGCGAGCAGGTGCGCGCGCTCCTGGAGAGCGTGCCGCGGGAGCACCCGCTGAAGCTCGTGGTGCACGCGGCGGGGGTGCTCGACGACGGTGTGATCGACTCCCTGACCGAGCACCGGGTCGAGCAGGTGTTGGCGCCGAAGATCGACGGGGCGTGGCACCTGCACGAGCTGACCGAGCACCTCGACCTCGCCGGCTTCGTGCTGTTCTCCTCGGCGGCGGGCACGCTCGGCAGCCCCGGCCAGGGCAGCTACGCCGCGGCGAACGCGTTCCTCGACGGGCTGGCGGCGCACCGCAGCGCGCACGGCCTCGTGGGCGGGTCGCTGGCGTGGGGGCTGTGGGAGCAGGACGGCGGGATGACGGCAGGGCTCGATGAGGCCTCGATCACGCGCATCGAGCGCGCCGGGGTCGCCGCGCTCACCGCCGCGGAGGGCCTCGAGCTCCTCGACGCGGCGCTCGCGACCGACCGCGCGCTGCTCGTGCCGATGCGCTTGGATCTCCAGGGGCTGCGCCGGTTCGCGAGCGCCGGTGTCCTGCCGGGGATCTTCCGCGGGCTGGTGCGCACGCCCGCGCGCCGTGTGGCGACGGACACCAGCGGCTGGCTGGCCGCGCGCGTGGCCGGGGCGCCAGGGGAGGAGCGCGCGGGCCTGGTGCTGGAGTTCGTCCGGAGCGAGGTGGCGAGCGTGCTCGGGCACAGCTCAACCGCCGCGGTCGCGCCCGGGCAGCCGCTCGTCGAGCTCGGGCTGGACTCGCTGGCGGGGGTGCAGCTGCGCAACCGGCTGAGCGCCGCCACCGGGCTGCGACTGCCGGCCACAGTGGTGTTCGACCATCCCGACGCGGCGGCGCTGGCCGACCTGCTGGTGGCCGGCCTGGCCGAGAGCCGCGGCTCCGGAGACGAGCCCGCGGGCGCCGCGACGCCCCAGCTCGCGCCGCTCGACGGCGACTCGGCGGGCACCCTCGGCGCGCTCCTCGGGCACGCGGGCGCGCAGGGGACGATCGACGACTTCATGGAGCTGCTGTCCACCGCGTCGCGGTTCCGCCCGGCGTTCGACGCCCCACCCGGCGCGGATCAGACGCCCGCGCCGATCCGGCTGGCCGCGGGCGATCGGCGTCCCGGCGTGATTCTGCTCCCCTCGATCCTCGCGATTTCCGGGCCTCATCAATATCTGAAACTCGCCGGTGCGATCGGCGGCGGCAGGGACGTGACCGTGCTGCCGCTGCCGGGCTTCGGCGCGGGCGAGCTGCTGCCAGCCACGATCGGGGCTGCGATCGAGGCCCACGCGCAGAGCGTCCTGCGGGTCGCCGCGGGCGCCCCCTTTGTGCTCGCGGGACACTCCACCGGAGGGTCGCTCGCACATGCGCTGGCGAGTCATCTGGAGCGCGCCGGCGTGTGCCCGGCGGGGGTCGTCTTGATCGACACGTATCTCGCCGGCCATGAGTCGTTCCTCGGCGTCCTGTGGGAAGCCATGGGCGGCATGTTCGAGCGCGACGGGGCGGTCGTGCCGATCAGCGACAATCGTCTGACCGCAATGGGCGCCTACGCCCGGCTGCTCACCGAATGGCAGCCCGCCGAGACGGCCGCGCCGACGCTGCTGCTGCGGGCCGCCGAGCCGCTCGTCGACTCGACCTCCGGGGAGGAGTGGCGAACCACGTGGAGCCTCTGTGACACCGCGATCGATGTGCCGGGCAATCACTTCACGATGATGGAAGATCGCGTCGAGGGGACCGCGCGGGCGGTGGAGCAGTGGCTGAGCGCGCTGGACCCGGCCCCCTGACCGGGGCGGCTACTCCCCGCGCCAGCGCGGCGACCGCTTCTCGGCGAAGGCGGACATCCCCTCGCGCAGGTCGCGCGAGGCGAACGAGGCGCGGCGCAGCTCGATCAGCTCCGCTTCGACCTCCCCGGGGAGCGTGCCCTGCGCGCGCAAGAGCGCGGCGATCACGCGCTTGTTGCCCGTCTGCGAGAGCGGCGCGTTGCCGGCCAGCTCCCGCGCCAGCGCGAGCGCCGCGGACTCGAGCTCGCCGGCCGGGGCGAGCCGGTTGACGAGGCCCCACTGCAGCGCGACAGCGGCGTCGATGTAGGCGCCGAGCAGGAACAGCTCGCGCGTGCGCGCGGCGCCGATCGCGTCGAGGAAGCGGCGCAGGCCGGTGTGCGAGTAGACCAGCCCGAGCTTCGCCGGGGGCATCCCCAGCCGGATCCCCTCGGCGCCGATCCGCAGGTCGCACGCCAGCGCCAGCTCCAGGCCGCCGCCGATCGTGTGCCCCGGCAGCACCGCGAGCGTGGGGTAGGGGTAGTCGGCCAGCGCCTCGATCGCGGCCGTGAAGGGGTGCGCGACGAGCCGCTCGGCCTCTTCCTGAAAGCGGGTGTCGTCGGCGATCCCGCCGATCTCATAGCCGGCCGAGAACATGCCGTGCGCGCCGGTGACGATCACGCAGCGCGCCTCGCCGCCGCCCGCCAGCTCGGCGAGCGTCGCGGTGATCGCGTCGAGGATCGGGTGATCGAGCGCGTTGCGCTTGGCGGGGTTGGAGATCGTCAGGCGGACGACGTGCTCGGACGGCCGATCGACCAGGAGCTTGCCGTCGGCCAGCTCGCGCGGGTCACGCGGGGGGGCGCTGGAGGGCATCGGCAGGAAGGCTAGCGGCTGCGCCAGCCGGGCCCGTTCAGAAGAGACGCATTCACGGCGGGCCGCGCCCGGGTGACGGCTACTCCAGCACGACCAGCGTGTCGCCCTCGTTGACCGCCTGCCCCTCCGCGCAGAGGATCGCGGCGACCGTGCCCGCGTCCTCGGCCTCGACCGGCATCTCCATCTTCATCGACTCGAGGATCGCCACGGTGTCGCCCTCCTCGATCCGATCCCCCACCTCGCACTCGATCTTCCAGACGGTGCCGGTGATGTGAGCCTCGACCTCAGCCACGCGAAGCCTCCCATGAATGTCGCCTTGCCACGATGCCGGGGACAATACCTCCCCGCCCCGACCGCTTGCGCGCCAATGCGCCAGGTATCGCGCGATGTTGGTCGACTCAGTGCTCAGGCCACGGCGCTGTGCGGCGCTCTGGGTTCGGGCAACGCTTCGAGCAGCGTGCGGGGGAGCCTGGTGCTGGCGTCCCAGACCTCGATCGCAACGAGCTGGCGCGTGTCTCGGTCATAGTCGCGCAGCCCGCCGGGCACGCGCTCGCTGACGACATTCTGGGACTCCCCGGTCGGGAACCAGGCTATGTCGGCGTCGGGGTCGTAATAGGCAAACGACATACTTATGAGAATACTGCCCACAGCGCCCTGGAGCTAGTCCAGCCGCCATGCCGAGACGACGCGGGCCGTGCGTGCGTCTCCGTGGGCGGGATGGTCGTAGACCGCCTCGAACGGGACTCCGTCCGCGGTCGTCCCGGTGAGCAGCCAGTCGGCTCGCCCCAAATTGATCTGCCGATTGCCGTGCCCGTAGCGGATCGCCTGCTCAACGTCGCCGCGCACGAGCCGGCGTTCGCCGAGGCGCTGTTCGGCGTGGTGGGTCCATTGGAAGCGCTCGATAGTCATTGTGCTGGGAATGCTATGGGTGAGTAGTAGGGGGATCGTCCGCGCGACGTGGTGGCATCCCGGGCGCGTGGGCGCTGGACCTCCCTGTCCAGCGACGGCGGTGAGCGGCCCCGCGTGACGATCTCCAGAGATCGCCTACGGATACGATGTGCTCGAACCGTGAGCCCGCCGCGACCGGATCAGTCGATCGAGCTTGGCTGGGCGATCGCACCCGTTCCAGACGACGTTCACTCTCGATGATTGATTCCACGAGCGGGGTTGTGGTTTCGCCGGGTGGTGCGTCGGCCTGCTCGTCGGCGCGAACATGAAGAAGGTAGAGGTCCTGTACCGCGTGCAGTTGACGAACACCGGTTGGGACTTCACCCGCGTGGCCCCGCAGTCGGCGCCGTCTCGCCTGGCGCTCCAAGCTGGCTAGGCCCGCGAACCCTACGCGGCGCGCTTCCGTGGCCGCGTCGCCTCGTCAGAGGTGGTCTGTACGGTCCCAGTCTTATGACTGCGTTGCCCAGTTGGCCCGAGGACGCCTTCTGTGATCACAGGTTGTACGGTCCAACCGACCTTTTCGTGGACGAGTCTGGGCCGCGCGCTGACGGCACGTGCACGCTCGGAGTCTTCATCGTCTCGAGCGAGCTAGCCGCCGCCGCGAGTAGCCACCTGGGCGAGTTGGCGGCCCAGCTCTGTAAGGACTTTCCGGCGCTTGCGGCTGCAACGTACGGCGGGGAGTGGAAGGGCCGCCTCTTGGCCCGCTCGGCGGCCACTACGAGGGAGCGACGCGCGATCGGGCGCGGAGAGCTACTGAGCGACAAGGAACGACAAGCAGTCTATGCACGGTGCCTCGCCGCTATTCGCAAAATGCCCGCAGCCGGCGCGCTCGCCGTTACGTACTGCTGGACCGGCCCGGAGCAAGGCGCTGAAGGCATGAGTGGCTACCGCATTAGGCGTATTGTGCAGTTCGCCCTCTCCGCGCTCGCCTTTCATGGCGTGAGCGTGCGTCGCGCGTGCATTGACAACGGCCACCCCTCTCACTACTCAGCGGGGATCGAGGAATACGCTCGCGTGTCCGGTTCCAGCGCTATTCCCCACGTGTTTGTCGACTCGCGTGACGATCGCCGGGTGCAATTGGCGGATCTAATCGCGTTCGCTGGACACACGAGTCGCTTTCCGGGGGGGTCACGGGCCTTTACGACGGCCCCCGGCTGGCTGAAGGGCTTCGTGGGCGAGCGACTGATCACGCTTGGCGACGACGCGGATCACCACGTAATTGAGCCCTAGAATGGCCAAAGGCCCGGAGGTTTTAGGCTCCGAGCCTCGGCACGCGATCAATGCCACTCCCAAGAGGGCACCGATCCCGTGCAAGCATTATACGGCATCGCGGCCCGCGTGCGCAAGGTCTGCAACAGTCCCTCCGCTGGGCACCACGTCGGCGTGAGCGGCAGCTTCCCGACGACCGCGGCCCGCTCCTGTCGGTTGGGCGTTGCGCCTCGCCGCTTCCCAGCCGCCGAGGGAGAGAATCGTGGACATCGCGGGCACGGTGCCACTGGGTTGTGTCGCGGCCCAGTCAGCGTAGCCGCGCTCCGTGGAGCGCTCGCCGTTGGGGAGCTGCGCGAGGTAGCGGGCAACCGCGGCGGCGCAGTCGGCGCGCGTCCATTTTGCTAGATGATTGATTCCGCGGGATCAGGCGCAGTAGTTGACGAGTGCGCGGCTTGGCCGGCCGAGTTGGTGGTTGAGGGAGACTGCGGCGGCGAGGCACAGCAAGCGTTGGAGGATGCGCTCGCGGAGGCCGGGGAGGGTGCGGGCGCCGTGGCGCTCGAGGGTGAGGATGTCCTTGCAGGTCCAGAAGATGCTCTCGATTCTTTGGCGTATGGGCGCGAGGTGTGGTCCGCGTCCGGGCTCGTCTTTGCGTCGGGGGCGCACGATCGTGGCGTGCAGGTCGCTCACCGCTTGGCGAACTCCTTACCGGCGTAGCCCTTATCGCCGATCACGGTCTCTCCGCCGCGTCGCCGTGCGCGAGCGAGGAGTTTGAGCGCGACGTCGCGCTCGTCGAGCTTGGGAGAGGTCAGCGCGATCGCCCTGGGGGTGCCGTCCGGGGAGAAC
>DASZIQ010000037.1:0-28259 GCA_035948945.1 Solirubrobacteraceae bacterium | reverse complement strand
ACCCGTACCGCAGTTCGCCGTGTTGATCGATGCTTCGTATTCCTTCAAATTTGAGACTTTCATGCCCGTATATTCGCCATTGTGATCGGACGCATACGTTTCCGCGGTCGTCTCACCGGTGCTGGCAAGGGTCTTCGCCCCGGAGTCCACAGCCTTGGCCTTCTGGCTCAGGAACGCGGGAATCGCAATCGCGGCAAGAATGCCGATGATCAGGATGACAACCAGCAATTCGATGAGCGTGAAACCACCCTCATCGCCTGTGCGCTGGCGCAGTCGATACAGCATTTTGATCCTCCTTGGATCCGGTTATTGGGCACCAGCCCACGGTCTCATCGCTCCAGATAGCGATACGGCACCCATAATCGACTCAAGGGAGTCGCCGGCTTTGTCACGCGCGATCCGATCCACGCTCTGCCCTGAGACCTCGACCTGGCTCTTGTTGGCGTGAGAATCGGCTTACTTTGGCCGCGCTTGAACAGCGCAAGCGGGGTTGGACGCATGGTCAGGCGCCTTCGCCTCGAAGGAGAGACCCGCGAGCTCCGCGGCCAGCCCGTCCCGTCCTGCTCTGTTCGAGCAGTGATCCTGCTCGACACGAATGTCCTATCCGGGCTGATGCAGCGCGTCCCCGATCAGCAGCTGGTCGAGTGGCTCGACGATCGGTCTGTGGCTTGATCGGGATACGCTCGCGCACATCGAGCAACCGACGGACAACGAGTCGTAAGCGGCCTGCAGAGGCCAGCGCTGTCCGAGCGACTCAACCAAGCGTCGCCTTCACCTTGCGACGGAACTCAGGCGGGTCGATTGCCGGGTAGCGATACAACTCGGGCTCGATCGCCTCATACAGCTCTTCCAGCCGCACCGGCTGCACCAGCCCTCGCCCGATCATTCGGCGCACATCCTCGAGGTCAAGGTCGAAGCCTCGCTCGATCTTCGCGAGCGCCTGGGAGTAGAAATCAAAATGGTGGACGTAGACGTTGCCCTCCCGAAAGACGAGGGGGCTGCGCTCACGCCAGCCGGGCAGCTCGGGGATGAAGTCGGGCGGAGAGGCCAGCTCGATATTGATCCCGAGCCGCTCCTTCAGGGCGGGAAGCTCGCGGAGCAACTCGTCGACGTCGGGCTCGAACCGTAGGTCCACATCCATCGTCGAGCCTCGCCAACCCTCGATCACGGCCGTCGCCCCGCCCGTCAGGTAGATCCGCGTCGATGTACCGGCCACCCGCCCGAGGCTGCGCGCCAACTCGCGAATGCGATCCTCGTCAACCGGAGGACGCATGCTCCGCCGCCCGCGCAAAGCTCACCATGCGGCCCACAAGCGCGTTGTAGCGGCTGTGCGCCCCCTGGTGGGTGTCCGCGGAGATCACTTCATACAGGCGGTGCGACGGCAGCTCGCCCCCGTATACGGGGACGTCGAAGCCCAGCCGCCGCAGGCGCGGCGCCGCCATCGCGACCAGGAGCGCCGACTCGCTCTCCCGGCCCACCCGGAGATCCGCGAGCCCCTCGCGCACGAGCTCGTGGCCGGGAAGGTAGGTGGTGACTTCCAACACGCGCTCATGGTAGACGGGTCATCAGCGAGACCCGCCGGCGGCACATTTTGGACCGCGGTCCAAAGGCGCGAAGGGCGCGATGGGCCAATATCGATCCCATGACCCGCTCCCTCTCCAACTCGATGCCCAGCACTCCACGACGGTTCCTGCTGCTGCCCGAGGAATCGCTCGCCACCCCCGGGCGGGGGCCGCGGATACGGCGCTACAGACTGGCAAGCGTCGCGCGGCGCTCTGGACCGGGCGCGAGCGATCGCTCTCCCCGTCGGCCCACGGCCGACGGGGAGGGGCAGTAGCGGCGCACGGGGAACCTCCACCGGCATGGCTCGCAGGCGGTCCCACCGCGAGCTGTGCAGCCCACCCCACCGGTAGGCTCCGGCGAAACGCCGCGGCGCTCGCCGCGCCCAACCCTGGAGCGACCGATGGACGCGCCGACACACCCGCTACACCCCGGACCCGACGGGGGCGACAACGAAGACTCGCGGGAGCGACCGATGGACGTGCCGATCCACCTGCTGCACGAGGCCGCGCAGCCGCCGCGCTACGCGACGCCCGGCTCCCACGGCTTCGACCTGTGCACCGCCGAAGCGGCGGAGATCGCGCCCGGGGAGATCGCGCTGGTGGGCACCGGATTGGTGTTCGCCACGCCGCCCGGCTGGTGCCTGCTGGTGTGCCTGCGCTCCTCCACGCCGCGCAAGTTCGGCGTGATCCAGCCGCACGCCGTGGGGGTCATCGACGAGGACTATCGCGGCCCCGCGGACGAGGTGAGGCTGCAGCTGTTGAACTTCACCGCCTCCCCAACCACGATCCCCGCGGGCAGCCGCATCGCGCAGGGGGTGTTCGTGCGCGCCGGTAGGGCGCGGTGGAGCGTGCACGACCCCGAGGAGTGCAGCCGCGGCGGCTTCGGCAGCACCGGCGGGTAGGCCGGTCGAGCGCCCGCGGGTGGCCCGGCAAGTCGAGCGGCGCAGGGCAGATCGGCGGGTAGAACACTTGCTGGCGCTGGACACAAAGCTCAAGCTGGCATTTCAATCATCCGATGCCTGCGAAGATTCATCCTGCCCATACCAATCACGATGGATGGAACAAAAATCAAAGCCCCAGGGAGCAAAAAACCACCGTCCTTTGGAAGAATGACGACGATGACAGAGAGCTATCGACAGCCCCCGACCGACATTCCCGTGCCGATCGACGACGGGGCCGCCGACCACCTGCGCGGGATGGAGGTGCCGAGCGTGACGCTGAGCTCGACGCTCGGCGAGAGGCTCGACCTGGCCGCGGCCACCGAGCGCCTGACGGTGGTGTACGTCTACCCCCGCACGGGTGTGCCCGGCGAGCCGCTGCCCGAGGGGTGGGACGAGATCCCGGGGGCCCGCGGCTGCACGCCGCAGAGCTGCGCCTTCCGCGACCACGTGCTCGAGCTCGCGGCCTACGGCACCTCGGTGCTCGGCCTGAGCACCCAGCCGCACGCGGAGCAGCGCGAGTTCGCCGGCCGCGAGCACATTCCCTACCCGCTGCTGAGCGATCCCGAGCTGCAGCTGGCGCAGATGCTCGGGCTGCCCACGTTCGAGGCCGCCGGGCGGAGCTTCTACCGGCGCCTGACCTTGATCGCCCATCAACGGCGCATCGCAAAGGTCTTTTACCCGGTGTTCCCGCCGCACCGCAACCCCGCCGACGTGCTCGACTGGCTGGCGGACCAGCCGATATAGGAACTCGCCGACGAGCTCGACTGGCTGGCGGACCAGCCGCTTCAGGATCCCGTCGACCGCACCGCGGCGAGCTCTCCCGGCTCCGGCGCGCGATCCGCCTCCCCCTCCGCTGACGCCCCCGCCCCGGACGCCCCTACCCCGGACACCGCATCCGCCAGCCCCCGCAGCGTCACCATCCGCGTGGCCAGCGGGATCGCGAACAGGACGACGACCGCCATCGCCAGGAAGGCGGCCAGCGGGTGGTGGACGAGCGCCTGCACGAGCAGCGCCACCACCAGCCCACCGAGGTTGCCCGCCATCCACACGATCGCCCCCGCCGTTCCCGCCGCGGGGCCGGCGAGTCGCTCGGCGACGGTCATCAGCACCGGCAGCGCGGGGAGCAGGATCGCGCCCATCGCCACCATCACCACCGCCTTGCCGGCGATCCCCGGCAGCACCCCCAACGCGACGCTGCCGAGGCAGCCGGCGACGATCACCGCCCCCATGAAGCGGCGCTCCGCGCCGCGGGCCGCGATCGCCGCGGGCAGCACCGCGCAGCCGACGACCCCCGCGACAATCATCCCCACCAGCAGCGCGCCCGCGGCGGTTTCGGAGATGCCGGAGGGGTGCAGCAGTGTCTGCAGCCACGTGGAGAGCGCGACGAACACCCCGAAGCCGAGGAACGCGAGGCCCGAGATCACGCGGATCTCCGGGCGCGCCCACAGCGCCCGCGCGACGCCCCCTTCGATCGCTGTCTGCTCCCCCTCCCCGCTGCCACGGCGGCGCAGCGCCAGCGCGAGCGCCGCTGCCGCGAGCACGGCGACGGCGGCTTGGATCTCCAGCAGCAGCTCCAGGCGCGAGGCGCCGAGCAGCGGGCCGAGTAGCAGCGCGACGAGCATCCCGACGAAGCCGGCGGCGGAGGCGAGCGAGATCCCGAGCGCGCGCGAGCGCGTGGGCAGGTATTCGCCGGGGAGCTTCGCCACCGCGCTCATCACCACCGGCTGGGCGAGCGCCACCAGCGACTGCCCCACCAGCGCCCACGCGAACGTCAGCCCGCCGAGGCGCACCAGCCCGCCGGCGGCGACCAGCGCTCCCCCAAGCGCGAGCGAGGGGCGAAACCAGCGATCGAGCAGCGCGCCCGCGGGGATCGCCAGCACCACGTACAACAGCGGGAAGATCTCCGCCAGCCACCCCACCGCGCCAACCGACACCCCGTAGCGGTGAGCGGATTCGGTCGTGATCGCCGCGTAGGTCAGCCACAACATCTGGGTGGCGGCAGCTACCAACCCGTACGCCGCGACCACCCGCCAGCCCGCCGCGGTTGTCGATGCCCCCTTGCGCTTCGCTGCCACGTCGGCTGCTTGCATTGCGGGCCTTCGTAGCACAAACGGGCGACTCGCCGCGGCTCGACTCTTTCGATATTCAGGTCCGTCCCGTATGCGCCGATATGGACAACGTGGCCCGGGGAGAGCGACAGCGAGTATGGCTGCCAGCCGCCGTGACCATATGCGTCGCGGCGCTCACGCTCGGGGGCGCTTACGTGACGTACAGGGAGGCCCAGCACAACGCGCAAGCGCAGCGCGCCACGCTCGCGACCAACATCCGCACGCAGGCGGTGGATACGGTGGACGCGGCGATCCGCGGCACCGTCGAGCTGGCGGCGAGCGCGGGCGCCGCCTGGAATGCGCACACCGCGATCTTCGCCGCCGTCGCCCGCGGGTTGGAGCGCGAACCGGGGATCAACGGCGTGGGGCTGATGGAAGTCGTAAGCGCCGCTCAGCGCAGCAGCTTCGAACGTCGGGTCGCGCCGATCGAGACGAGTGGCCCGGGGGGCGCGCTGCGCGCCGCGCCCACGATGAGCACCTACTTCGTCGTGCTCAACAGCGCCCGCAGCGCCGGAGGCCCCAGCAACGTGGGATTGGACATCGGCGCGCGGAGCACACGCCTGGCAACGCTGATGGCGGCGGCCAGGTCGGGACGGCCGCGCGCGACGCCGCCGGTGCGCCTGATGAGCAGCGGCCGGCTCGGAACGGTGTTGTACGTGCCGGTGTACCGGCCCACCCCCTCGCCCCTGCGCACGCCGGCGCAGCGTCTCAGCGCACTGCGCGGGTATGCGTCGATCGGCTACAGCTACGCGCTGTTGCGGCCCGCGCTGCTGCGGACGATCCCGCCGGGCACGGCCTTCTCGCTGAAGGAGGGCCGCGTGCGGCTGATGGCCGAGGGCTCCCCCGCGAACGCCACCGACTCGCGGATCGCGGTGGCTGGGAGCATCTGGACGCTGGCCGTCGGCGAGCCCTCCCCCGCCCTCTCACTGCCGGGCGCAATCCTGCTGGTCGGCGCCACGCTGACGCTGATGGTGGGTACCCTCGGCGTGCAGGCGCGCCGCCGCGAGCGCTACGCGGAGGCGCTTGTCGCACGCCGCCTGGCCGAGCGCGACAAGGCCGAGCGGGCGCTCGAGCAGGCACGCAGCGAGGAAGCGCTCGCCCGCAGCCGGTATGAGGCCGAACTGAAGCACATGGCCGATCACGACCCGCTGACGGGCCTGCTGAACCGCCGCGCGTACGAGCGCAGCCTGGAGGAGCACCTGGCGCGCGGCGAGCGCTACGGCCACGCCGGCGCGGTGATGGTGCTGGACCTCGACTCCTTCAAGGAGGTCAACGACACCCTTGGGCACAGCGCCGGCGACGAGCTGATCGTGCGCGTCGCGGGCGCCCTGGCGAGCCGTCTGCGCGAGAGCGACACGCTGGCGCGCCTCGGCGGCGACGAGTTCGCGATCCTCACGCCCACCGGGGAGCGCACCGAGGCGGAGAGCCTGGCGGACTCGCTGCTCGAAGTGGTGCGCCACGAGCGCGCCCCGCGCGAGCCGGGCGGCCGCGAGCGTCCGATCACGGCCTCGATCGGCGTCGCGCCGCTGGAGGGAGTCGAGGAGCTGAGCGCCGAGGAGGCGCTGATCAACGCCGACCTGGCGATGTACGACGCCAAGGAGGCCGGCCGCGACCGCACCGTCGTGTACGGCAGCACAGGCCGCGGGCAGGCGCACATCGAGGCGCGCCTGGAATGGGCCGAGCGGATCCGCGCGGCGCTCGATGAGGACCGCTTGGTGTTGCACGCCCAGCCGGTGGTGGAGACCGCCACCGGGCGCACCACGCAACACGAGCTGCTCGTCAGGATGGTCGACGTCCACGGCGATCTGATCCCACCCGGCAGCTTCCTGCCGGTCGCCGAGCGCTTCGGGCTGATCCGCGAGATCGACCGGTGGGTCGTGACCCGCGCGATCAGGATGCTCGGCGAGCATCGCGCGGAGGGCCGCCGGCCGACGGTTGAGATCAACCTCTCCGCCCACTCGCTCGGCGACGCGCAGCTGGCGCTGCACATCGGCCGCGAGCTGCGCGCCGCAGGTGTGGCCGCGACGCAGTTGATCTTCGAGGTGACCGAGACGACCGCGATCGGCAACATCGCCGCCGCGCGCACCTTCGCCGAGCGCCTCGGCGAGCTGGGGTGCCGCTTCGCGCTGGATGACTTCGGCGCGGGCTTCGGCTCCTTCTACTACCTCAAGCACCTCCCCTTCGACTTCATCAAGATCGACGGGGAGTTCGTGCGCAACTGCACCGCCGACCCCACCGACCGGCTGGTGATCCGCGCCGTGGTCGAGCTCGCGCGCGGCATGGGCAAGCGCACGATCGCCGAGTTCGTCGGCGACGAGGCCACGTTCGCGATCCTCCGCGAACTGGGCGTGGACTACGCCCAGGGCTTCCACCTCGGCTCGCCCGCGCCGCTGGAGAGCTGGCTGGGCCTGCCTTCCTCGCGCCCGCGGTAGCGCCTCCGCAGGCCCGATCGCCTGGCCACCGCAGGCCCGATCGCCTGGCCACCGCAGGCCTGATCACCTGCCTGCACCTCCCACCCACGTGCCCACCGGAGATGCATCCGCGCCCGCCCCTACCGAGCCTTTTGGACGGATCGGCCCCGGGGTAACGGGCTCGAGGCCCTCCCTTAACGGGATCGGCCCGCCGGGGGCAGCGGGCCGATCAGGGAGGGAATGAGGGAGGGATGCTCCTCGTGCGTATATTGCCCGGATGGCTCAAACCCAAACATGGATTTGTCCACTTTGGAGTTGTTGGAATATGCCCTTACATTGAGTGGCAACCGCCGGAGCCCGGCATTGCATGCCGCCGCGGCATTGCATGCGGGGCGGCATTGTGGCATTGCATGCGGCCGCGGGAGCGCTTACGTCGAGGGCAGCAACGACGGCGCGCGGCGGCCCTCCGCGGGCAGGCCCCCGGGGGCAGAGGGGACGCGTGACTGCTTGACGTGGTAGAGGCTGCGGTCGGCGCGCGCAAGGCAGGCATCCAGATGCTCGCCCGGCAGCCAGCCGCTGACCCCAACCGACCAATCGACGGGCAACTCCTCCCCGTCCCCACGTAGACGATCGAGCACCCCGCCGGCCTCCGGGGGCGAGGTGGCGGGCAGCAGCAGCACGAACTCATCCCCACCGTGGCGTGCGAGGATGTCACCAGCGCGCAGGCGAGCCCGCCACTCCCGCCCCAGCTCGGCCAGCACCCGGTCCCCCGCGGCGTGCCCCAGGCGATCGTTGATCAGCTTGAAGCCGTTGAGGTCGAGCACCGCGAGCGTCAGCGCCGTGCGCGTGCGGTCGGCGATCGCGCGCTCGCGGGCGGCGAGCGCGAGGAAGCCGTTGCGGTTGAGCAAGCCGGTGAGCGGGTCGGTGTCGGCGCGCTGGCGCAAGCTTTCGCTGAGATTGCCCAGCACCAGGCCGGTGGACCACGCGGTGCCGGTCACGACCACCCACACGATCCCCATGTGCGGCAGCCCGCTCGCGATCAGCCCGACCGCAAAGCCGACCGAGATCAGCAGCGCCTGCGCGAGGAGCGCGCGGCGGGAGAAGAAGTGCGCCACGTACATCGCCGTCCACGGGTAGGCGAACGCCGCCAGCATCACCCCGCCCGTCGTATGCGCCTTGGCGACCATCACGCTCAGCGTCACCGCGCTCAGCGCCATCAGCAGCTGCATGAAGAGCATCGAGGGGTTCCGCGCGAAGAGCCACAGCCCGGCGCCCACCAGCAGCGCGAGCGAACCGACGGCGAGCTCCAGGCGCACCGGCTGGTGGCCGTTGAGCGGGAAGGCCACCGCCGCGAAGCACTCCGCGCCACGGCACACATACAGCAGCGCGGCGGCCCACACCATCGGCGGGCGCCCGTGGACCAGCGACCCGAGTCCACCGCGGGAGACGCTCGGGAAACGCAGACGAGACATGTGCTCGTCTCTTCGGATCGACCCGCCCCCGGCTTGAGCGCTAGCCTGGATGGATGCTCTTCGGGCGCCGCACACCCACCATGGTCGATGCCGCCTCGGCGCTGCCAGGGCGCAGTGAGCCGCTTGAGGTGCCCGAGCGCCACGAGGTGCTCGGCACCCCGCTGCGTGTGGACGGCGACGGGATCCCGGAGGGCCTCGAGCAGGCTGTCTTCGGGATGGGCTGCTTCTGGGGCGCGGAGCGGATCTATTGGCAGGCGCCGGGGGTGTACACCACCGCGGTGGGCTACGCGGGTGGCATCACCCCCAACCCGACCTACGAGGAGGTGTGCTCGGGGCGCACCGGCCACACGGAGGCCGTGCTGGTCGTGTTCGACCCGACCGCCACCAGCTACGAGGAGATGTTGAAGCTCTTCTGGGAGGGCCACGACCCCACGCAGAGCATGCGCCAGGGAGCCGACGTGGGCACGCAGTACCGCTCGGCGATCGTGTGGCAGAGCGAGACCCAGCGCGCGCAGGCAGAGGCCTCGCGGGATGCCTACCAGCGGATGCTCTCCGCCGCCGGGCACGGAGAGATCGCCACCGAGCTGATCGAAGGCCCCCCGGCGCACCCGTTCTACTACGCCGAGGCATACCACCAGCAGTACCTCGCCAAGAACCCCGGCGGCTACTGCGGGCTGGGCGGCACCGGGGTCAGCTGCCCACTCGGGCTCGCCGCGAGCGGTTGATCGCTTCCGCCACGAAGAAGACGGCGCGGCCCGCCGAAGCGGGCCGGTCTCGCAAGCGGTTGATACCCGACAAAAATGCTAGCAGGTGAGCAAGCATATGTCGGACAACTGAGCGCAACGGCGACTAACCCGTCTCGGCGCATGATCGTGGCTGCCTGCTCTGCCGTCCGACGAAATGCTGCGGAAGGTGTGGGAATCGAACCCATCCGAAGGGTCACTCCGGAAATGCGGGTATCAACCGCTTGCGGTGACCACACCGCTGCACCTTTCTGCACCGCATTGTACTCAAGCCCTGGGACGGGATACAACTGCGACCCCGCCGAAGCGGGGCCGCAGTTCCTATCGCGTCGTGGAGGAGTCACGCCCAGAGGATGGCGTGCTCCACCGGAGGCATCCCTGCCTACGTCTACGTCGCTCCGCCCACCGCAGCCGGAGTGGGCTGCCACGTCGGCGGATGCGGACCCCCAAGGGTGGGCACATCCGAGGGGTACACCTCGTTGCCGTGGATCGCGTGATCGCCGATCTCCAGTTCCTCGTCGGTGAGCCGCAACGGGAACACGAGCCCGACGACCTTGAGGATGATGAACGTCGCCACAGCGGTGTAAGCGATCACCCACACCGCGGCCTCGGCCTGCCAGCGCAGCAGCGTCCAGCTGCCGCTGATCAAGAGGCCGGAAACCCCCGGCAGGTTGGTCGCACCCGTGCTTTTCACGCCGATGTACTCGACGACCGCAGGGTCGGCGAGCAGCCCCACCAACAGGCCCCCGAACAACCCGGCGATCCCGTGGGTGTAGATCACCCCGAGCGTGTCGTCGACGTTGCGGAACGGACGCGTCCGGCTGAGGTAGCGAATCGCCATCCACACGATCGTCGAGTCGACGATGCCAATGATGATCGCACCCCACCCGTTGACGAACCCGGCGGCCGGCGTGATCCCGACGAGGCCGGTGATCATGCCGTTGACCGCCCCGATCATCGATGGCTTGTCGCGGTAGATGTAGTCCCAGCCGATCCACACCATCATCGCCACCGCGGTGCAGAGGTTGGTGTTGAGCACCGCCGCGGAGGCGTCGGCGCCGGCGTAGTAGGAGTCCCCACCGTTGAAGCCGTTCCAGCCGAGCCACAGCAACCCGGCGCCGCAGGCCAGCATCAGCAGGTTGTTGGGCGCGTCGACCTCGCGATCTCGCTGCAATCGCGGCCCGATCACCCAAGCGAACACGAACCCTGAGATCCCGGCGGAGAGGTGGATGACATAACCACCGGAGTAGTCCAACGCGCCATGCGCCGCGAAGTAGCCGCCGCCCCACAACAGGAAGGCGTTGACCGTGTACACGAATGTGATCCACAGCGCCACATACGGAATCCACGCCTTGAAGTTGACCCGCCCGAGCACCGAGCCGAGCGCCAGGATCGGGGTGATCGCGGCGAACACGAACTGGAAGTACACGAGCGACGCGGTCGGGAAGTGGAACGGCGGACCGGTCGTGATCGACGGGATCAGCGCCTGACCCTCCTCGCCGGTATGGCTGAGCACACTGCCAGGTTCGCCGAGGAACGTCCCGAAGAAGCCTTTCGTGCCGAAGATGCCCCCGCCACTGTGAGCGATCGGATAGCCGAAGCCCATCTTGAATGCCCACAGGCACCACACGATGAGCGTCACGCAGAACGCGACGAACGTGAGCATCATGCTGTTGACCGACCAGCGCTTCTGCATCACGCCGCCGTACAGAACCGCCAGGCCGGGCAAGCTCATCAGCCCGACGAACGTGGCGGCGGTCATCTGCCAGGCGTTGTCACCTGCGTTCAGCCAACTTGGGTATGACAGCCAGGTCATGTGCCTCCATTCCCTGTCGTTGTGGATCGGTTGACAGCGCCAACCCCGCCCCCGGCGAAGTGCGCCAATTGCGATTTCTTATGAAATCCGTCTTGCAGGGCGCTCGCCAGGGACACCGTGGCCAACACTTTGGGGAGGTCTTTCGACATTTGTATAGACGTGCCGCAGGAACCCCGCGATGGCGCCTGGCAATTCGCAGCGCCGGATGGCCGGTATCAGTGGCGCGGATCAAACCCGCTGCGGGCCGTCAGCGCGAGGAGATCGGCGGGAGGCATGTCCGCCCCGTCAGCGGCGTGGGTCGAACGGGAAGCCGGCCCGCACGCAGGCGGCGCGCAGCTCTTCGCCGATGCTCTTGGCAGCGCTCGGCGAGGCGCACACGGTGCGAGCCTGCGCCCCACAGGCGTGCTCGACGGCAGCGCCGAGCGTAGAGGCGAACGTCACTTCGATGCAGTCCCTGCGAGCGGGCGCGCCGCTCGACAGGGCAAAGACGCCGAGGCCGACGGCGGCCAGCGCCACGCACACGAGCAGCACGACTGCGACGGTACGCTCGCGCCGGCCCCACCGCAGCGGCTCGGAGAGCCGCCGGGACTGGTCCATCATGATCATCGGATCGGGAAGGCTAGCGCTGGGAGTCGCCCGGTGGCGCGGGATCCCCGGACGGCAAGGACACGCCGGAGCTTTCGTCCTCGGCCGCGGCGCCCGACCCGGGGTCGCCATCCGCGCGCTCGCCGCCCTGGAAGGCGAGCGCTGCGGAGTTGATGCAGAAGCGCTGGCCGGTGGGGCCGGGGCCATCGTCGAAGACGTGCCCAAGGTGCCCCCCGCAGCGGCGGCAGCGCACCTCGGTGCGGCGCATGAAGAGCCCGTTGTCGGGCCGTAGCTCGACGGCCTCGGCGATCGCCGGCTCGGTGAACGAGGGCCAGCCGGTGCCGGAGTCGAACTTGGTGTCGGACCCAAACAGCTCGGCTCCGCAGCCGGCGCAGGTGTAGGAGCCGGTCTGCTTGTTGTGCAGCAGCGCCCCCGTGAACGGCGCCTCGGTGCCCGCGCGGCGCAGCACGTCGTACTGCTCGGGCGTCAGCTGCTCGCGCCACTCCTGCTCGGACTTGGCCACCGGCGTGTCGCTCATATCCTTCTTTGTAGCACCCGCCGGCAGCGTCCGTGAGTTGCATCCGGGCAGCCCCGGGCAGCGTGGCGGCCTGCTATCGTGATCCTTACGTTCACGTCAAGTTGTGTGAGACCCGTCACCCTCGCCTCCGGAAAGGCAGCCACTTGGCCCGTGCAGCTCTGAAGACCAGCACCAAGACCGCCACCCGCCGCCGTCGGCTGGGGGTCGCCGAAGGCCACGCCCACTACAAGTGGTGGGCGCTCTCCTGCACAAGCCTGGGGATGCTGCTGGCCGCCACCAACTCGGGGACGCTGATCATCGCGTTGCCCGACCTGGAGCGCTCGCTGCACGCTTCGCTGCTGGCGCTCGTGTGGGTGATCCTCGCCTACCTGATCGCCGCGACCGTGCTGGTGCTGATGGCCGGCCGGCTGTCGGACCTGTTCGGGCGCAAGCGCGCCTACATCGGCGGCTTCATCGTGTTCGCGCTGGCCTCGCTGGGGGCCGGGTTCTCGCCCAACGCCGAAGTGCTGATCGTGTGGCGCGTGCTGCAGGGGATCGGCTCGGCCTTCCTGTTCGCCAACGCCGCCGCGCTCGTCACCGACGCCTTCCCCCACGACGAGCTGGGTCTCGCAATGGGCACCAACACGATGGTCGCCGCGATCGGCCTGGCGATCGGGCCGGTGCTCGGCGGCGTGCTGGTCGGCATCTCCTGGCACTGGGTCTTCTGGTTCAACGTGCCGCTCGGCCTCGCCGGCGCCGCGTGGGGGGCGCTGATCCTGCGCGAGCTCTCAAAGCCCGATGAGATCCGCGGGTATGACGTGCTCGGCAACATCACCTTCATCCTCGGCCTCACCGGCCTCGTGCTGGGCGTCTCGCGCGGCGGGCTGAGCGGCTGGAACGACCCAATCGTGATCGGCGGACTGCTCGCGGCGCTCGTGCTGCTGCCGCTGTGGGTGGCGATCGAGAGCCGCTCGCGCGCGCCGATGCTCGACCTCACGCTGTTCAAGAACCGCCTGTTCGCGGCCGCCACCGCCGCGGCCTTCATCAACGGGCTGGCGCGCTTCGCGCTGATGTTCCTGTTCGTCTTCTACTTCCAGGGCGCCCAGGGCGACAGCCCGATCGACGCCGGCGTGAAGCTGATCCCGCTCGCGCTGGGGATGCTGGTGTCCTCGCCGCTGGCGGGCATCTACGCCGACCGCCACGGCTCCCGTGGGCTCGCGGCGCTGGGGATGCTCGTCAGCGCCGCCGGCCTCGCCGCGATGACCACGCTGCAGGTGGGCACCCCCTACTGGCAGAGCACGCTGTGGCTGTTGACGGTGGGCGTGGGCTCGGGGATGTTCAACAGCCCCAACACCGCCGCGATGATGGGCACCGTGCCGGCCAAGCGACGGGGCATCGCCGCGGGCGCGCGCACGCTGCTGCAGAACACCGGCGCGGTGCTGTCGATCGCGTTCGTGATGGCGATCGTCACCTCCGCGGTCCCCCGTCCCACGCTGTTCGCGGTCTTCTCCGGCCTCGCCAAAGGGCTCTCCTCGCAGAAGCTGGCGCCGTTCATCGACAACATGCACACGGCGCTGTGGGTGCTCGCCGCCACCTCGCTGGTGGGCGCCGGCGTATGCCTGATGCGCCCCCGCCACGTGGAGGAGCGAGCGATCGCAGATCGGCCGGCCACGGTTGGAGCGCGCTCGTGAGCGCCCCCCTGCGCATTGGCGACGTCGCCAGACTGGTCGGCACCACGCCGCGCACGATCCGCTACTACGAGGAGATCGGGTTGCTCGCCGAGGCGCCCGCGCGGCCGTCCGGGCAGCACCGCACCTACACCGAGGCCGAGGTCGAGCGACTGCGCGAGGTGATGCGCCTGAAGAGCCTGCTCGGGGTGACGCTCGAGGAGCTCAAGACGCTGCTCTCCGCCGAGGAGGCACGCGCGGAGGTGCGCGCGCAGCTGCGCCGAGATGACGTCCACCCCGAGCGCCGTTACGAGCTGCTGCAGGAGGCGCTCGGCCACATCGACCGCCAGCTGGAGCTGGTCGAGCACCGCTCCGCCGAGCTGGCCAAGCTCAAGGACGAGCTCTCGCAGACGCGCGCGCGGGTCCGGCGCAAGCTGCGCGAGCTCGACCACGCGCCGGCCGCGGCGCTGCCCGCCTGAGACCCGTCGTCAGGCTCCGTGGGACGCAGGCGTTCCCACTGCTCTCACCACCCCGATCAAGTGGCGCACCTACGCGGTTTCGAGCGCCGCGGCAGTGGCCTCGCCGTGGGTGGCGTCCGCCGCTATCTCCTCGTTCTGCACCTGCGCCTGAACCTTCGGCACCAGCAGCCCGGCCAGGAAGGCCACGATCAGAAAGCCGGTGGCCATCGCGAACGTCTCGGTGAAGCCCGTCACGGTCGGCTGTCCGTGCGCCACGTTGGCGGCGATGAACGTCGCGGAGAGCTGCCCGCCGAGCGCGCCGCCGAGCGTTCGCATGACGGTGTTCATGCCGCTCGCCACCCCGGTCTGGTGGTTGGAGACCGCCTGCACGATGAGGTTGCCGAGGGCCGCGAAGGCAAGGCCGATCCCGACGCCGAGCAGAGCCGCGGCGATCAGCAGGTCGTAGGGATGACTGTGGGCGACCGCGAGTAGCGCAAACGAGGCGGTGGTGAAGGCCGTGCCCGTCAGCAGCGCGGCACGCGAGCCGAAGCGGGCCGAGATCCGCCCGGCGTACATGCCGAGGATCGTCATTCCGACCGTCGAGGGCAGCAGATACAGGCCGGAGACTACGACCGAGGCGCCGAATCCGAAGCCGGTGCTCGTCGGCAGCTGCGCGAACTGGGGAAAGACGATGAACGACGCGTACATGCCCGCGCCCAGCAGGAACGCCGCGAGGTTGGTCGTCCACACGCCCCTTACTCGCATCATCGTCATGTCGATCAGCGGATTGTCGCTGCGCACCTCCACCGCGATCCAAGCGGCCGAGAAGAGGAGCCCGAGCAGTATCAGACCGAGCGTCCGCGCCGATCCCCAGCCCCACGTCGTCGTCTCGCTGATCGCCAGTAGCACCAGCGAGATGCCGATCGTCATCAGTGCCCCCGCCAGCCAGTTGATCCGCCCGGGAACGCGGATCGGCGACTCGGGGATGAAGCGCCACGTCGCGACCGCGGCGAACAGCACCGCGACGAGCGGAATCCAGAAGAGCCAGTGGTAGTTGAGGTGCTCGACGATCACGCCCGAGAGCACGATCCCCACGCCGGCGCCGACCCCCAGGATCGCCGAGAGCAGGCCGATGCTCCCAGCGACCTTTTCGCGCGGGAACTCATCGCGGACGATCCCGAACGCCAGTGGGAAGATTCCACCGCTCGCGCCCTGGATGAAGCGCGCCACGATCAGCACCCCCAGCGAGCTCGACACCGCCGCAAGCAGCGTGCCGGCAGCGAGAATCACGAGCGTCCACAGCAGCAGACGCTCCTTGCCGTGCATGTCGCCGAGGCGACCGATGATCGCGGTGCCAACCGAGGCGGAGAGCAGGTAGGCGGTCAGCAGCCACGCGATCCCCGTCTCGCTCGTGTGCAGCGCGCGCTGCATCGTCGGCAGCGCCGGGATCACCGAGGAGCTCAGCATCGCGTACGCAAGCCCCGCGAGCGAGAGCACGACGAGGATCAGGGTTGGATGCGTGCGGTTTGTGTCGGGCGAGGTCATGCGCGCAGTGGCCGTCGCTCGAGCGTTCGGGCCTGCCGCGACGGCGAGTTCCTACAGTAGCCGCACCGGCAGGGGTCCTACATTGATGGGACCGGCAGCCCGACTCGCGAGCAAAAAGGAGGCCCAGACCAATGGATCGCAAGTGGTGGACCCTGATCGCAGTGTCGATCGCAATTTTCATGCTGCTGCTCGACATCACCGTCGTGAACGTCGCGCTGCCCTCGATCCAGCGCGAACTGCACTCCTCCTTCGCCGACCTGCAGTGGGTGGTCAACGCCTACGCGCTGACGCTCGCCGCCTTCTTGCTGACGGCGGGATCGCTCGCCGACCTGTTCGGGCGCCGGCTGGTGTTCACCATGGGCCTGATCGTGTTCACCTGCTCCTCCGCCGTATGCGGGCTCGCCGACTCGCCGCTGATGCTCAACCTCGCGCGCGCCGTGCAGGGGGTCGGCGGGGCGATGATGTTCGCCACCTCGCTCGCGCTGATCGCCCAGGCCTTCCAGGGCCGCGACCGGGGGATCGCCTTCGGGGTCTTCGGGGCCGTCACGGGCGCCGCCGTCGCCGTCGGGCCGGTCGTCGGCGGGATCATCACGACCGGCATCGGCTGGCAGTGGATCTTCTTCGTCAACGTCCCGATCGGCGTGGCCGCGGTCGCCCTTACCCTCATGCGCGTAACGGAGTCGCATGACCCCAACGCGACGGGGGTGGACTGGCTCGGCCTGGTGACCTTCTCCGGGTCGCTGTTCCTGCTCGTGTACGCACTGGAGCAGGGCAACGAAGCCGGCTGGGGCTCAACCAAGATCGTCGCCCTGCTGATCGCCTCCGTGCTGCTGCTCGCGGCCTTCCTGATCGCCGAGCTGCGCCAGCAGCGGCCGATGCTCGACCTCACCCTCTTCCGCCGCCACGCCTTCACGGGAGCCAACATCGTGGCGTTCGCCCTCTCCAGCTCGATCTTTGCGATGTTCCTCTATCTCACCCTGTACATCCAGGACGTGCTCGGCTACGGCGCCCTGCAGGCCGGCCTGCGCTTTCTGCCGATCACGATGCTCTCCTTCATCGTCGCCCCGATCGCCGGGCGGCTGACCGTGCGCGTGCCTGTGCGCCTGCTGCTCGGCGGGGGCCTCGTGCTGGTGAGCGGCGGCCTGCTGGCGATGACCGCGGTGGACGCCACCTCCGGGTGGACCGTGCTGATCCCCGGCTTCGTGCTCGCGGGCGCCGGCATCGGCATGATCAACCCCCCGCTCGCCTCGACGGCGATCGGCGTCGTGCACTACTCGCGCAGCGGCATGGCCTCCGGCATCAACAGCACGTTCCGCCAGGTCGGCATCGTCACCGGGATCGCCGGCCTCGGCGCGATCTTCGCCCACGAGGTCAGCCACACCGTCGACTCCCGCCTCGCCGCGAGCGGGCAGGGACAGGCCGTGCAGAGCGCCGCCCACGGGCATCTCTCGAAGCTGTTGCAGTCCGGCGAAGTCGGCAAGGTCCTCCACGCCCTCCCCCCCGGCCCCCAGGCCGCCTTGGAGCACGCCTACCGCATCGGCTTCACCGAAGCCTTCACCACGATCCTCGCGATCGCCGCCGCCGTCGCCTTCGCCGGCGCGGTGTGCGCCTTCGTGCTGGTGCGCAGCCGCGACTTCGTCAGCTCCGCCGAGCCGGCCGCCGAGGCGCCCGCGCGCGAGCCCGTCGGCGTCGAGGCCGGGGTTGGGGCCGGGTAGCCCCGCGTGCGCAGACCGTGGGCGTCGGCGCGGGGTGCACCTCGCGTGCGGTCACTGCGCTCGGCGCTCGTACCCCAGGCAGTCGAGCACCGGCAGGCGGGGATAGCGCGGATACGCCGGCTCCTCGCGCGAGCGGTTGCACAGCGAGAAGACCGAGCCGCGCGTGTTGGGCACCACGCGTTGGAAGACGCAGCTGTCGCACAGCCCGGCCGCCGGTTGGCGGCGGGACGCGGTCGATCCCGTCGCGGAGGACATCGACCCAGCGTAGTCGAGCCATCAGGAGCTGCGGGCGGGCTCCGACGCAGAGTGACCAACCCTGCAATAATGGTTGACTAAGCAACTATGGCGACCTTCTACCGACTCCTCGGCTTCCTGCGCCCCTACCGGCGTGGGCTGACCGTCTCCTGGATCCTCGCCAGCCTCGCAATGGTGATGACCGTCGCGCTCCCGGTCCTCACCGGCCACGCTGTGGAAGCGATCAATCACGGTGCCCACGCCGCCGCGCGCCAGCAGACGGCGCCGCGAGCGCACGACCGCCACACGCTGCTGACGCTGGCACTCGCGATCCTCGCGGTGGTGTTGCTGCGCTGGGGGGCGATGTACTGGCGACGGATGGTGGCCGGGCGGGTGTCGCTGGGTGTCGAATACGACCTGCGCGAGCGGGTCTATGGCCATCTGCAGCGCCTGGAGCTCGGCTTCTTCGACCACCAGCAGACCGGCCAGCTGATGTCGCGCGCCACCGTGGACCTCCAGGCGGTGCGCTTCTTCCTCGGCTACGGCCTCGTGTTCATCCTGCAGTCGATCCTCACGATCGTGCTCGCCGGCGTCGTGATGGTCGTCGTCAACCCCGAGCTGGGCCTGATCGCGCTCGCCCCGGTGCCGTTCGTGGTGGTCATCTCCTACCGCTACGGCCGCCGTGCACGCCCGGCGATCCAGGAGGTGCAGCAGCGCATCGGCGAGCTCACCGCCGACGCCGAGGAGAACATCACCGGGGTGCGGGTCGTCAAGGCGTTCGCCCGCGAGCCCCGGCAGCTGGAGCGCTTCAAGCGCAGCTCCGGGCGTGTGTTCGAACAGGCGATGGTCACCACCCGCCTGGAAGCCACCTACAACCCCATCATCGGCTTCCTGCCCCAGCTCGGCCTCGCCGCCGTGCTGCTGGTGGGGGGCGAGTCTGTGATCCACGCCCACCTGACGCTCGGCCAGTTCACCACGTTCTACCTGCTGCTGAACATGCTGATCAGCCCGATGCGCTCGCTCGGCGTGACGCTAAACCTGGCCCAGCGCGCCACCGCCTCGGGCGCGCGCATCTTCCAGGTGCTCGACCGCGAGCCCCATCTCGCCGAGCCCCCCGGTGCGCCCCCGCTGCCCGCCGGCAACGGACACGTCGAGCTGCGCAGCGTCACGCTGCGCTATGAGGATCCCCACGACGAGCTGGCTGGGATCGGCTCCTCCACGGCGGGCCGGCGAGCTGCCAACGACGGTGCCGCGCCGGCGGTGGCGAATCCCCCGGGGGCCGAGTCCCCATTCGCGCAGAAGGAGACCCTTCCCGCATCCAACGGCACCCCGGCAGATAGTGAGCTTGCGCCGCAGCTCGCGCGAGCGGTGCTGCACGACATCGACCTCGACGTGTCCGCGGGGCGCACCGTCGCGCTGGTGGGGGCGACGGGCTCGGGCAAGACCAGCCTCGTGGCGCTGATCTCGCGGCTGTACGACCCCTCCGCGGGCAGCGTCCTGCTGGACGGGGCCGACGTCCGCGAGGTGAGCCTGCGCTCGCTGCGCTCCGCGGTGGCGGTCGTCAGCGACGATCCCTTCCTGTTCTCCGCCTCGGTCGCCGAGAACATCGCCTACGCCCGCCCCGAGGCCTCGATCGAGGAGATCGAAACGGCCGCCCGCCGCGCCCAGGCGCACGACTTCGTCAGTCGCCTGCCCCAGGGCTACGAGACGCAGATCGGCGAGCGCGGCCTGACGGTCTCCGGCGGCCAGCGCCAGCGCATCGCGATCGCGCGCGCGCTGCTAGCCAACCCGCGCGTGCTGGTGCTCGACGACGCCACCTCCTCGGTGGACGCCTCCACCGAGCAGAGCATCAAGCTCGCGCTCGCGGAGGCGATGGCTGGCCGCACGACGTTCGTGATCGCCCACCGCCTCTCGACGATCGCGCTGGCGGACGAGATCGTCGTGCTGGACGGCGGTCAGATCGTCGCCCAGGGCGACCACCACGAGCTGCTCGAGGCCTCCGAGCTCTACCGCGAGATCGTGGAAAAGGGCCTGCCCGAGCAGGTGTTCCTGACGAAGGAGACGCGCGAGCGAGATCGGGGAGTGGCACTGTGAGCCCCGGCGGGTTCGGCGGCGGCCGCGGAGGCATGGGCGGCGGACGTGGCGGCGGCGGACGTATGGCGATGCCGGGCTTTTGGCGCGGCGGCGCGCAGTGGGACGGCCAGCGGGCCAGCAAGGAAAGCCGCGCGCGCAACCTGCGCGGCCTGCTCGAGCTGCTGCGCCCCTACCGGCTGCGCGTCGCCGCGATGCTCACGGCGCTGATCGTCGGCACCGCCGCCTCGCTGGCGCCGCCGCTGCTCGCGAAGGTGGCGATCGACGAAGGGATCGAGCGCCACGACACGCGCACGCTCGTGCTCGTGGTGCTCGCGTTTCTCGTGTCCGCGCTGGTGGTGTGGGCGATGACCTACCTGCAGACCTACCTCGTCGGCCTCGTCGGCCAGCGCGCGCTCGCCGACCTGCGCATCCGCATCTTTACCCACCTGCAGCGCCAGCCGATCGGCTTCTACGAGAGCCGCCCCGCGGGGGTGCTGATCTCGCGTATCACCAACGACGTGGAGGCCCTGGAAAGCCTTGTCACCGACTCGGTCGTGACGCTCGTGCAGGCCGGCTTGACGCTGTTCGGGGCGATCGCCGTGCTGCTCTACCTCGACCCCGGGCTGGCGCTGTTGACGTTCTGCATCGTGCCGTTCGTCGCCGGCCTCTCGATCTGGTTCCGGCTGGTGTCGGCCGGCGCCTTCCGGCGCACCCGCGAGACGATCGGGGCGATCACCGCCTACCTGCAGGAGACGCTCTCGGGCATCCGCGTAGTGCGCAGCTTCGGCCAGGAGCCGCGCCACGAGGCGCAGTTCGCGCAGTTCAACCGCGACAACTGCGACGCGAACATGGTGACCGTGAGGCTCAACGCCGCCTACTTCCCGGCTGTGGAAATGCTCTCGGGCGTGGCGCTTGCATTGATCGTGCTGTACGGCGGCTACCAGGCGATCGCCGGCCACATCACCGCCGGCACCGTCGTCGCGTTCGTCGCGACGCTGTCGTTCCTGTTCGAACCGATCCAGCAGCTCTCGCAGCTGTACACGACCTACCAGTCGGGCATGGCGGCGCTCGAGAAGATCTTCCAGCTGCTCGACACCCCACCCACCCTGGAGGACCGCCCCGGCGCGCCCGCGCTCGGCACGATCCGCGGCGATGTTCACTTCGACGGAGTCTCCTTCGCCTACAATCCGCGGCGCCGGCGGCGTAAGTCCGCGACTACTGCCAATCCTGGCAACGATGGTGCCACAGCTTTACGGGCAAGTGCCAGCCGCAATGGCGGCGGCACGGCAGCTGCGATGGCGCCAGAGAGCCCGGGCAGCATCCCGTCCGATGCGACTTCCAACGACAATGGCGCAGCGCCGGAGGTGCTGGCCCTCGACCAGATCGACCTGCACGTCCCCCCGGGACAGACCGTCGCGCTGGTCGGCGCCACGGGCGCCGGGAAGTCGACGATGGCGAAGCTCGTCGCCCGCTTCTACGACCCGACCGCGGGGCGGGTGCTGGTCGACGGGCGGGACCTGCGCGAGGTGACCGCGCACTCGCTGCGCTCGCAGATGGGGATCGTCCCCCAGGAGGCGTTCCTGTTCAGCGGCACCGTCGCCGAGAACATCGCCTTCGGGCTCCCCGGTGCCACGCCCGAGCAGATCCGCGACGCCGCGCGCGCGGTGGGCGCCGACGAGTTCATCGCGGCGCTGCCGCGCGGCTACGACACCGAGGTGGGCGAGCGCGGCGCGCAGCTCTCCGCCGGCCAGCGCCAGCTGATCGCCTTCGCGCGCGCGCTGATCGCCGACCCGCGCATCCTGATCCTCGACGAGGCGACCTCCAACGTGGACCTCCACACCGAGGGCCGCATCGAGGCCGGCCTGCGCCGCCTGCTGGCCGGCCGCACCGCGATCGTGATCGCCCACCGCCTCTCCACGATCCGCCGCGCCGGGCGGATCGTCGTGCTCGAACACGGCCGCATCGTCGAGCAGGGCACCCACGACGAGCTGATCGCCGCCGAGGGCCGCTACCACGCCCTGTATCGCGACTGGTCCGCGCAGGCCGCAGCGTAGGCCCTCAGCCCCTCCGGTTGGCGATCCGGACGGCCCGCTGGAGAATCGTCCGGTCGCCAGCACCGATACCCGAGCTCGGCTTCCCCACAGGGTGCCACAGGGTGATCCGGACGGCTCACCAAGCAGGTACCGGTGCCTCAACCGCCCGTATCGACAAGGTTTTACAGAAAGATCACTTTTTCTGTTGACTTTATGAGGTTTATGTCCTAACGTGCTCGCCGCAGGCCGGCCCGGGCGGTCCACGATCCCCTCATCGCCAAGCCCTGCCAAGTCCAAGACCCACCTATTGCAAGGAGGAAGTCCCATGCCCCGAATCACCACTCCCACGACATCCCTGAGCGGCTGGCGGCGATGGCGTCGATTGGCCCTCGGCGCCGCCGTCGTCCTCGGCGCCACCGCAAGCGCTCCGGGCGGCTTCGCCGAGGCGGCAACACCCACGGCGCCTCCTCCGGTCACGATTCTCACCTCGCAGCCCAACCTCAGCCGCGGCGACATCTTCATCTCTCCATTCGGCGATGCCAGCACGTATGCCAACGGACCCGAGATCCTCAACCAGCAGGGCAACGTCGTCTGGTTCAAGGCAGTCCCCGCCGGCGAGGAGGCGAGCGACTTCCGCACCCAGACCTACAACGGCCAGCCCGTCCTCACGTGGTGGCAGGGCACCGGGCTGGGCGGCCTCTCGAGCGGCGCCGACTACATCTACAACGACCACTACAAGCAGATCGCCACGGTCAACGCCGGCAACGGGCTCAGCGCGGACGGGCACGAGTTCCTCATCACCCCGTGGAACACGGCGCTGATCCTCTCCTACACCACCGCCACCGCCAACCTCACCTCGATCGGTGGCCCCGCCGACCAGACCGTGATCAACGGCGTCGTGCAGGAGATCGACATCGCCACGGGCCAGGTGCTGTTCCAGTGGAACAGCGCTGACCACGTGCCCTACAGCCAGAGCGAGCAGCCACTGCCGGCGTCGGCCAACACGCCGTGGGATTGGTTTCACATCAACGCGGTGAAGGTCGATACGAACGGCGACCTCCTGATCGACGCCCGCGACACGTGGACGACCTACGAGGTGGACCCGCGTACCGGGAACATCGTGTGGCAGTTGGGCGGCAAGGACTCGAGCTTCACCCTCCAGGCGGCCCCGGGGCAGGTGCTCGACAGCGCGGGCGAGATCTTCGCCTGGCAGCACGACCCCGAGGCGTTGGGCAACGGGGTGTACACGTTCTTCGACAACGAGTCCTCCGGCGCACCGCTGCTTCCCTACAGCCGTGCCGTCACGGTGAGGTTGAATCCGTGGACGCACGTCGCCACGCTGCTGTCCTCCGACAACCAGCCCGAGGGCCTGTCGGCAGCATCGCAGGGCAACGCTCAGACGACCGCCAACGGAGATCTCTTCGTGGGCTGGGGAGCGCTGCCGTACTTCTCGGAGTTCGACCCGCAGGGCAACCTCATCTTCAATGCGGAGTTCCCGGCCGGGGTGAACACCTACCGGGCCTACCTACTGCCGTGGAATCCCGGCGGCTTCAGGTCGCCGTGGCAGCCGTGGGGCCCGGGAGGCCACTGGCAAGGCCAGCAGTTTGGCTCGTAGCGCAGACGTTGGAGCCCCTCCGGCCCGCCAGCACGGGGGTCGGAGAGGGTTTCCAGCCACTCCGGGACAGGACTAGCCGTTCAGTGCAATCCTGCTCGTTTCTCCTATCCCGCCACCAAAGCCACCCGGCGGCGGGCCGGCCCCTTCCGATTCGCCTTCACAGGTTTCACGGCCTTCTCTTGCGGCGCGGCTGAGATCTTCGTTCACAACGATCTTGCCGCTCGGCGAGCGCACGAGGAGCTCTTCAGGTCGGCTGACCGAAGCCAGGTAGACCAGCAGCCCGCCGGTATGCAGGCTGCTCGGAATGCGAACGCGGAGCACTGGAACAAGCTTGCCGGCGATCTTTGCCAGCACCGTGTCGCGCGGCTGCTTGAGCAAACCGTAGAAAATCGAGTATTCGTGCGGATGACAGGCGGCGGAGATTTCCGAGTCCAGCGGCGTCGTGCGCCTCACGGGTACCGATTCGATCAGACCGTCGGCGACGTTTGGTTCTTCTTCTTCGTCTTCATCGGAACTCACCAACCCTTCCCCCGTCGTCAGCTTCAGCTCGATGTGGACCCGACCGAAGAGCCGGTACCGTTCGCCGACGATCGAGAAGCTCGGACCCTGGGGCGTACTCCCGCGGACGAGCGTGCGCTTCCCACCTCGCAGGTATTTCAAGGGGTGCCTGGAGCAGCCAACGATCCGGCGCAGCTTCAGCACCCGCAATGTGCGTCCGTGAGCGTCACGCTCGGTCAACGACACGGGAACCGGAGAGGGACCACGCACCGCCTGGTAGTAGAAGGCGCCTGGGCCGCCCAACCGGCGCGGCACGAACACCGGACGGGAGACGATATGAGTACCGTCGCTCATACGCAGGTCCACCGTGCGCGTGGCTGACGGCACCTCGGTCTCGATCGTCAGAAGTCCTTCGCGGCAATTGACGCTGGGCTCTTCCGAACGCTTCTGGTGGGGCGCCAGGCAGACCTCCGACCCAGCGCCAACGAACAGTTCCAAGATTCCCGGGTTGGTTTGGCCGGCTCTCCTCACTTCCACGCGCGACTTGCACGCACCCGCGGGGCCGCCCTTTGTGCGTTCGAGCCAGACCGTGTAGCTGGTCCCAGCCGCCGTGCGTCCCGCGCCGAGCTTGATAGAGGATTTGGATTCGTGCGAGGTCGACTTGAGTCTTTCTTCTTCACGTTTTGCGCGGACCGTCAGGCCAAGCGCGACTTCGACGCGCTGGCGAGCGCTGTCCATGGAGTTGGCAATCGTCTTTGCCGTCCGCAACTCCAGCTGGACGGTCCTGCGCACAAGCGCCCTGTCAGCGCGAGTTTCCGGGAGAGTCGATTCGCTCGCGGGGTGTGCGGGGAGGTCCCTCAGGAGCCTCTCGAGTTCGGTTTCGCGCTTCAGCGCGATCGCCCTGCTGGCCTGGGAGAGTGTGCGGTAGTCGCTACCTGCCCAAGCCTCCATGTCGGCACATACGTCTGCGCTTTGCGCCTTCGGGTCTTCTTCTTCTTCCAATCCGATCGTCTGGGAATGGACGACCCGCGACAACGCCGCCCCTCCCTGCGGCAACGCCTTCAGCTTGGCCAGGAGGACCGTCTCCGCCGGTCGCCGTGCTTCCCGCTCCGCGGAGCGAAGCTCCGTAGCAAGCTCCTCTTCCAGATCGCTCAGCTGCGTGCTCTGCCGCGCTTCTTCACCACGCTGACGCGCCGTGCGCTGGGGGATCGACGGGCCGACTTCGATCTCGTTTCCTTGCGGAGCTCCAACGAGCACACCTGGACATTCGCCGGCGATCCTGCTCGCGGCACCTTCGTATGCGCCAACCAGAGCCGGCGCGGCTGCAACGATGGCCTGAGCGTAGCCGTAGATATCGAGGAGATACGCGTGCACGGCAGCGCGGTCCGCTGGAGTGCCCGCGGCACGGGGCGACCCGGCCGACGCAATGCCTGGGGCTGCCGCATAGACGGCCGCAGCGACAAGCACGATCGCCAAGACCTTCTCGTATCCACTACGCGCCGGCAAACCGCGGACAGCCTACAGCTCCGGGACAGGGACTCGAACCGTGTGAAGGTCCCGGCCGGATCTTCAGTGATAGAGCCAAATCTAGCTCCAGCACACGGTTCCGGCTGGTCTGCTGATCCGACTGGGTCCGGTTGAATCCGACTAGTTCGGGGCGCCACTGGCGCGAGACTGGCGCGAGCTTTCACGCCACCAGCGACAGCCGCCGGCCATCGGCAAGCTGCGCGACGTAAGCGTCTGTCGCAGTCCTGGCCTGGGCCAGAGCCCCGATCTCAGCGAGAAGGAGCAGCGCAAGCGTTGAGAGCGTGCACGCCATCGCATCAACGATTTGGCTTGAGGCTGGCTCTATTGTTTGGATTGGGACCCACCGGGCTCGGGGTCAGAGGTGCTGGACGGCCTGGAGGATGTTTGCACCGCGTTAGCACCTCCGTGCTCCTTCAACCACGCCCGCAGCGGCCCAAGCTTGTCCCGCTGACCTTCGCCCTCGTTCAGCAGTTTGACCAGGTCGACAGGCCCAGGGAACGACGACTGCGGAAGCTCGCCCTGATCCCTGATGAAGTGCGCCAGCGCAACCCGAGCGTTGCGGATCGCTTCCACGACGTGCCGGGTCGGCGGCCGTTGCTCGCCGTGGATTTGTTCCGCGTCGATCAGCTCCATGAGCATCGTGGCGACCGACCGATAACGCTCCGTCAGCTCCACATTCTCGATGCGCAGAGCGTAGGCGACCCAGGCATCGCTCCAGTCGTTGAACGCGTCCATATATGCCTGCCCATCGCGCTGGCCCTGGAATGCCGAAAACACCTTGACCAGTGCCTCGTCCAGCCGTTCAGCCGCCTCCACTTCGCGCCCATGTCGCGCCCAATCTCGCCGCTCTTGGCGTTCCTCGGCACGCACGCGCCGACTCGACCACCCCTGTAGCAGCCAGCCGAGCACCACACCTGCAACGGTCCCCCCGACGGCGATCAGCGCCGTGGTCACGGGTTCGTATTCGTGGACGACTTCATGCACGACTCGACCTCCAAGGTCGGCGTTGGGGTCGTCAACGGCTCGCCCAAGTCCTCGTCCAGCGGGTGGACGAGGCCAGCGTGAATGCCGCCGAGTTGCACGTGGAGGACGAACGCCAGCAGGCCGAGAGGGCTCTCGCACATCTCGACCTCTGGCAACGCGAACGCACCGGGATAACCTCATTGAGGCGCGCCCCAGGCGGGGTCGGCCAGCTTCCGCGACGTGAGCACCTGCACGCACGTCGGCATACAAGAGCTATTCCAGCAGCCGTCGAAGCGCACGACCCCAACGTGCCGTAACCCTCGGCTCGTACTGCCGCAGTGGCACCACTCGGGGACTCGAACGGGCCGCGTGTTGGAGCCGGCGCGGCGGACTACGCGTGCGCGAGCTGGCGCATCTGCCGCACCGGATGACGCCCAAGGCGGCTGGGGGTCGCGTACGGCGTGGCGTGGCCGTGGACGCGATGGGAGACGTTGACGGGCACACGGCCGCGGAGGCGGTCTAGCGGCCCGCGGCGCAGCGGTGTAAGCAGCAGCTCGATCTCCTCGCCGACCAGTACAGTCGCCTGCCCTGCGGTCAGGTTCTGCCACACCACCTCGTCGGCCCACTCCTCATCGGCGGGGACGAACTCGACATCGGCGGGGTAGCCGAGGTCGTCGTCGCTGTGCGACGCGGCCATGAACAGCTTGTCGGTCTTTTCGCTGATCGTGCTCACCGTGTGTGCTCCCACTCCTCAACGATATCGCGCCAGCCATCCAGCAGCTTGAGTTCGGCGACGTACATCGCTTCGTTGACAGGCCCGTGCGTGACGGTCGGCGGCTGCTTCTCGGATCCGATGTAGCGGTGCTCGTGGTGCTCCTGCCGATCGTGGGCGTTGTCGAAGGTCCTCACCGTATGCCAGTGGCCGCCGCGCCGCACGATGAGCATGATCGCGTACTCGACCGGATGGGAGCTGGTGCGCTCGATCACGATGCTCACATCCCCAACGAGACGGCGTCGACGGCGACGATCCTTGGGCACGAACGCGCACAGTAGCGCCTCATGCGGTGGCGTTCGCCGGGGCGGCGCCGAATAGGCAGCTCGTGTGCGGGACTGGCGCGAGAACTGGCGTGAGCAGGTGGCGATCCCGCCGCATCTGGCTTATCCAAGCCGTTTCCTGCTACTCCGGGACAGGGACTCGAACTGTGGGACGGGCTGCGTCCGATCGCCAATAATAGAGCCAGATCTGGCCTCAACACACGACTTTCATCCGATCGGCGAATCCGGTTGGGTCCGGTTAAATCCGGTCATTTCAGAGCGCGACTGGCGCGAGACTGGCGCGAGCTTTGGCGCAGCAGCGCCGCCGCCAGCCGCCCGCGAGTCCGCTCGCCGCCCCCGCCTCCCTCCAAGCCCCCTGAAGAGGCCGATCGGCTACTGCCTCGACTCTGCTGGGAACGGCGGTCTGATCTGGCCCCACTGCGGCGGTCTCAACTGGCCCGACTTCCGTCTGACTTGCTGCCGACTGTTCGGTGCTCATCGAGCTTGAGCGGGAGGCGGCGAAAGGGATGGGATCACGAGTGGAGACGTTCGAGCAGATCGGGAGAGACCGGGATCGGGATGGTTTGTCGATCAGGGCGTTGGCGGAGCGTTACGGTGTTCATCGCCGGGCGGTGCGTCAGGCGTTGGCGTCGCCGTTGCCGCCCGTCAAGCGGACGCCGGTCAGCCGGCCTGCGCCGAAGCTGGGTGCCTTTCAGGAGTTGATCGACTCCTGGCTTGAGT